>JAOPTX010000024.1:0-56052 GCA_051532055.1 Fibrobacterales bacterium
GATACCATCACAGTTTGTTGGGTCTCCATCCCATCTATTACCTGCGGTATTACCATCATAATCATAAAAGTCCATTTCCATTGCAACCGTTGAGGGCGGGACAAAGTCATCGGCAAGACAAGAAAAATCAGAGGTGCTACATTCAATAATTCCACCGCAATCGGGATCTTCACAGTCAATAAGTCCATCTGAATCATTGTCTGCACCATCCATACAAAGTGCTTGAGTATTTTCTTGCTGAGGGAGACACACGGCCATACCAAAACACTCTGAGTCTTCACAATCACTATAAGAATCGTTATCATTGTCAATGCCATCAGTACAAAGTGTGATTGTGTTTTCAGCTTCTGGCATGCAGATAGAAATACCACTACAATCCATGTCGTCACAATCTATTGCACCATCGTTGTCATTATCAAATCCATCGGAACATGCTGCATAGGTATTTTCTCCATCGGGAAGACATGCTGAGATGCCACTGCAATCAAGGTCGTCACAATCGATATCTGAATCATTATCGTTGTCGAGGCCATCAGTACAACGGGCGTAGGTATTCTCACCTTCAGGAAGACAAAATTCCATTGCGCTACAGTGTGGGTCGGCGCAATCGGTTAAGCCATCGTTGTCATTATCATAGTTATCCTGGCAGAGTGTTGCAGTGTTCTCTTGTTGAGGGAGACATGCAGCAATAGCAGCACATTCGGTGTCGAGGCAGTCAGTAGAACCATCATTATCATTGTCAATATCATCAGTACAGAGGGCATTGGTGTTTTCAGCCGTAGGGAGACATACAGAAATACCACTACAGTCCATGTCGTCACAGTCAATAGCATTGTCATCATCATTGTCTATACCGTCTGTACAGGTGAGGTAGGTGTTCTCACCATCGGGGAGGCACGCCGAAATGCCACTGCAATCCATGTCTTCACAATCTATAGCATCATCATTATCATTATC
Source organism: Fibrobacterales bacterium (assembly GCA_051532055.1). Classification (GTDB taxonomy): domain Bacteria; phylum Fibrobacterota; class Fibrobacteria; order Fibrobacterales; family JAOPTW01; genus JAOPTW01. The sequence goes on from JAOPTX010000024.1 coordinate 958, forward strand.
TATCCCGTCGGTACAGGTAGCAAAAGTATTTTCGCCCTTTGGTTTGCAAAACTCCATTGCGCTACAGTGTGGGTCGGCGCAATCGGTTAAGCCATCGTTGTCATTATCATAGTTATCCTGGCAGAGTGTTGCAGTGTTCTCTTGTTGAGGGAGGCATGCAGCAATAGCAGCACATTCGGTGTCGAGGCAGTCAGCAGAACCATCATTATCATTGTCAATATCATCAGTACAGAGAGCATTGGTGTTTTCAGCCGTAGGGAGACAAACAGATATACCACTACAGTCCATGTCGTCACAGTCAACAGCATTGTCATCATCATTGTCTATTCCGTCTGTACAGGTGAGGTAGGTATTTTCTCCATCGGGGAGGCATGCAGAGATTCCACTGCAATCCATGTCTTCACAATCTATTGCTTCATCATTATCATTATCTATCCCATCGGTACAGGTAGCAAAAGTATTTTCCCCTTCTGGTTTGCAAAATTCCATTGCGCCACAGTTTGGGTCTTCACAGTCTGTTAAATCGTCGTAATCATTGTCATAATTATCTTGGCAGAGTTGGGCAGTATTTTCAATTGTTGGTAGACAATGGGCTATGCCTTCACAATCCTTGTCTGCACAGTCAATATCTGAATCGGTATCATTGTCGATACCATCACTACAGAGTGCAGATGTATTTTCAGTGCCTTCAGGAATAACGCAGTGGACAAAGCCTTCACAATCGCTATCATCACAATCTACTAAGTTATCGCCGTCATTGTCAATGAAGTCACTACACAGAGCAAGGGTACTTTCAACAACTTCAGAGGTAATACATCCATCATGACAATCAGAATCAGCGCAATCAATTAATCCATCGTTATCATTATCAATAGTGTCGGTACAATTGGTTTCGGGGAGACAAAATTCCATGAGTGAACAATCGCTGTCAGCACAATCAATAGCGTCATCATTGTCATTGTCCAATGAGTCGCGGCAGGCTTCAATTGAAGTCTCAGGTTCAAATTCAATTTTTAAGGTAATGTCAGACTTTTGTTCTAACGCTATATAATCATCAGTACTTGATATGCAGTTACTGAGTATTAAGGTAAGTAAAAGTAATAAAGTGGTTATAAAATCCTGTTTCATCAAATCCCCCCAGATTATCGAATGGTATTTATTATGAGTATGTGTTAGTGTTGCTATAATATACATCACATAGTGTCCTAAAGACACTAATATATTGTGTGATCAAGTAAGTTTACACTGGTTTACACTGGCTCAATGTGAAGATAAGTGCAAAAGGGCTCATCTAACCTGCATAAACAACATTCCTTAATACCTATATGAAATACTGTAATAATTTGTTGAGCCTGCTATTGTATAGTCGTGGCTCGACGTGTTCTAAACGCGGATAGTCTTTAGAGGACCTCTAATTACTCTAAAATGAAAGTTTGTTGGGATAGTTTATGTTTATATTACATTTAGGCCTGTATTTAGAATAGATTAATGTGTGGGGTATTACGCTGGTGAAGGTCAAGGGGACACTGTTATGAATATTTTGCCATTTTTATTTTTTTTTCTCTTTCTATTTTCTTGTTCTAATGATCAATTTCCAATGGAATCTAACGGCTCATCTAATGAATCATCACAAATAGAAATGAGTTCTTCGGATGGAACTACTCCTGATAGTCCTGAATACAATAGTTCAGATGACCAATCTCAATACCTTTCCTCAGAAGGTACTCACATTTCAGAATCAAGTGCAACCGAAGACCGATCATCTAAGGATGATACTATGGGCTCTTCCTTTCTTCAAGGAAGTTCAGTATCGAGCCTTCAAGAATCGTCATCTATAGTGAGTAGCTCATCATCAAGTGCATATGTTGAGTATGATTTTGATAGAATCGAAGCTGAAGATTTTACTGATCAACAAGGTGAGATAGATAACAGCTCTACTATAATTAGATATTTCGGAACAGGAGATGTTGCGATATATGAAGATATCGATTTTGGTCCTGGGGCACGAAGTTTCATAGTTAATCTTGCCCAAAGCTGGGGTGAGTCTGATGGTACCGCAAAGATCAAGGTATATGTTGATGATTTAGAAAGTGCCCCTATTGGAACGTTAGATGTTGCAGAAACAGAAAATTGGAGTGATTTTCAAAACCAGATTATTGGAATTACGCCCACGTCTGGTACTCATACGCTCTACCTGGAAGCGATACATGCAACGGGGGCTGGAGACATTGATTGGTTTCAACTCTCTACTGGCGCACTTCCCACAGCCCCTCCCAAACCTTCAAGTCTCACTCTTACCGTAACAGGTCAAACGACCATTACAGTAAATTGGGATGGCCTATCAGATGATACAGAAGGCTTTAATATTTATTGGTCAACAGGTGATACGCGTCCGAGTCAACCCAATGCTCAAGTGGATGAAAAGAGTACAACGTATGAGATAGAGGGCCTCTTTCATAGTACGCAATATACGGTGTGGGTAAGTGCATATAATACCCTTGTGGGTGATCCTATCAGTGAAAGTGCAACTACGGACCAAGGAGAAAGTTCTGGCATCATTAAGGTTATGTCGTTGAACCTGTATGCTCATAAAACACTACCGCAACATGCGGGTGATTATGCAGACCTCATTAATTCACGGGATGTTGATGTGGTTGGTGTGCAAGAAGGGGTGGACGACTGGGAGCTTGGTATAGGACCAGGGGAGATGCCTTGGAATTATGGCGCAGCTAATGATATTGGGAATGCTCTTGATGGGTGTTGGGATCAAAAATATCAGATCTTTATCAATACCTGTAAAGGTAATTCTTTTGTGGACACTCATCGATTTGACTTAACAGATGGGCCTAAGGCAACACGAACAGGAGAAACAGCAATTATTAGTAAAAATGGGCAGCGCTATGCCTTTATAGATATCCATTGGGATCATCAATCGAACACTACCAAAATGAAAAACTCCGAGGAGACTGCTGCAGAAGCCAATCTCACTCCAGACATACCGACAATTGTTCTGGGCGATTTTAATTCTGGATGTACCGGGTCAGAGGTTCAAGGTCTCGTATCTAATGCGGGTATGACCTTATTAGGTGATGCAGGAATTGACTGTATTTTAGTAAGAGGTGTTTCGGGGACATCAGAACGTTTTAGTGGGTGGCCATCTGATCATCCTTCTTTGGATGCAACGTTACAGTATTAGTTTCCCGTGTGTGGACATTCATGTCCTTACCTGCAAAAATTACTCGTTGTGACATGAAGTGTGAAAAATTAGTTTATTATCACACAATGAATATCGAGGGTAATATGCGTATTCTTATTTTTATAATAATTAGTATCGGTACAATTTGGGCGGCTCCATTTCAAAATGCTCCAGGTAATGGTGGAATAAGTGATTCAGAAGCAGGTTCGCATTATTCACTCGTAAACCCAAATGCAACTGACGAGGCTCGTGGGCTTATGCGTTATTTAAGTGCTATTTATGGGAATCATGTGATTACAGGGCATCAGGCTTCATACACTTGGGCGACAGCAGAAGATGAGTTATCCACGATTCAGAATTGGACTGGAGAAACCCCAGCGATGCGTGGCTTTGATTATATGGATGTTATAAATGGCTGGGGGGCCCCTCATGGAGACAAAGCATTAGAATGGGGAGAGTCTGGTGGCATTGTACATATGTGCTGGCATTGGAGACTTGGAGGTGGAGATTTTTATTCACCAGCTCATAATGGTAATCAAACATTTCCCGATGGGGATCCTGAGAATAATGCAACGATTAATGATGACTTAAAAAAATTGGGTGATGAATTGCAAAAGTTCAGTGATGCTAATATTCCTGTGTTGTGGCGTCCAATTCATGAACCACCAGGGGACTGGTTTTGGTGGCATACGGCTGGAAGTGATAGATATGTTCGCCTCTGGAAGCACATGTATAAGTATTTAGTAGAAGAGCGTGGTTTAAATAACCTTATTTGGGTCTACTCAGGTGCGGACAACTCAGGATATAATGACAATAATTGGTATCCTGGCAATGAATATGTCGATATAATTGGTGTTGATGGATATGGTGAGAAATGGCAAACCTATTGGGATGGATTATGGAGTCTTAGTGATAAAGGTGCACGCATGGCTGCCATGACTGAAAATAAGAGATTCCCCCCATGGAATGAATCATATCCTTATCTTTTTTCAACGGGTTGGAATAATGAAATATTTAGTGCTCTTGGTGATGGGGATTTCAAAGAGCACTATAATAATGAACACGCATTAAACTATGATGACTTGCCTACTCAAAATGGTCAAGCGACATGGGATCAAATGTTAAATACTCAGGGAGAATATAGTTCTAGTTCTGAAGAGGGCTCCTCTGCCAAAAATGAAATAGTTAATGGGAGTAGCGAGAGTATTGAGACAAGTAGCGAAGTAATTGAATTAAGTGGCGATGAAGTTGAATTAAGTAGTGTGAGTACTGTGCTGAGTAGTTCTATTATGGAAGTAAGCAGTACCGCATTTGAATCAGTTTCATCCTCTGAACAGACAGCTGGAATCAATATCAATAATGTTGAGGGAATATTAAATTCTTCGATTGTGTTTTTAAATAATTTTCAAGGAAACACTATTAAGGTTCCGGTGCAGGCGAAAAAATATTTTGTGTATAGCCTTACAGGGGTGTTACTGCATTTAGGTGATGTTTCAAGTAATCTATATGTATCAATTCCACAATCAGTTTCGCAAAATAGTATGCTTATTGTCTTTAAAAATTAACATTCTATTTTGGATAACCACCTTTAATTGTTACGTGCCCTCGTCCCTAGAAGGTTGGTTGTCCAAAATAGTACTCATAAAAGTTCGCTTTGTAGTTACGGTGCTATAAAGTAAAGGCCGCAAAATCCCGAATGGCAAAATAAAAAGTGCAAAAACATATTAGATATATCAGACCATGCTATAAGGTTTTTTGATTGTCGGTTTTTAGGTCGTTTAGGTCGTTTAGGTATCAAAAATCATACTTGAGTTTATTGTAGTAAGGGAGCAGTGAATAAAAAAAAGGGGGAAGGCTAAGGTCAAATAAGTCAAACTAATAGACTATATACTATAATTTTAGTGCAGAATACCCATAGAAGTATTACAATAACATATATTGAGTAAAACAAAAGTTTACATTCCTAATTGCCTTATGGGCAATTTGTTCAGGAAGTGGGGTAAAGTTTGTTAGGGACGCCGTTTAAATTGATACAGAGAGCTTGTATTGTATTCAGTATTGTACTGATTCATGTGCTCTATGCTGCGCCCATGACCGATGGTCAATCTATCAATGGGGTTACTTATGATATGCCCTGGTACGAAATCAAAAATGTTGCGGGTGATGCCACCATCTTTCTCATCGATAAAGATGGTGATATGTATCTCGATGCAGATGCCATTGCGGTATCTTCGGCTATTACCGGTCCCTTTGCAAATAGCTTAATTATTGAGGATGCAGGCGATGAGATCTTTGTGATCAATGCGGCCAATGCTTATTTCAGTGGTAAGGTCTATCCTAATTTTGCAACGCTTCCTACTATGGATGGCGACGACATGGTCATTCAAAATGTTGCAGGTACTCCTGTTGCTATTTTTGATGGCGGAGATAATTCGCTCTATCTTTCGGGAAATGCAACGCATGATGCGGTAACAGTAGAACCACGTAACGCTCTTGCATTTGCAGGGGCGACACGTGCAGCTGGTTCCTATCCGGCGGGTACTCACGAACATGTAGTGCTCCCCAGTATGGCCATTGATTTTTCAGCGGGAATTACCTTTGAAGGGTGGTTCTATTTTGATGCACTGCAAAATTGGGCGCATCCTGTGAGTATGAGTGATGGTACCAATAGTTTTCAAATACTGCATCATAGTACGAATGCAACACTGAGATTTAATACGGTAAATTCAACGAGCTCAGAGTGGATTGAAGCAACGGGAATTATAGATCTCAATAGCTGGATTCATATTGCCTATACGGTAACACCGACAGGTGGAGGTGTTGCAACGGGCCGGCTCTATAAAAATGGTCTACTTATTGATACTGATGCAGGGCAACGGTCCTTTCCCAATACTACCTGGACCACAGGAATGTTAGCGTGGGGGTCTGGAACTGATGGCAATATGTCCTTTGATGGCAAACTTGATGAATTCAGATTGTGGAATGATGTGCGTAGTCAGTCAGAAATACAAGCAGATATGTTTACCACCTACGGAACATTGGTAGATAACACGAATCTTGCAGCCTATTGGGATTTTAATGATGTTCTGGGGTCACAGCTTATTGATGCGCATAGTGGGAGCTTTCACGGTACCCTTCAGGATATGAATTCTGATGCATGGCAATCGACATTTGGCATGCACACCTTAACCGTGTCAAATGGAGGTAATGGTTCAATTTCACCATCAGGCGCTACGACCGTTGCTGAAACTCAAACATATCCTATAACGGCAACCCCTGATGCAGGCTATGTATTTGACAGTTGGACTAAGCCAACGAATCCGGGAAATTGCACAATTGCCGATGATGCTTCTGCATCAACTACTGTGGTACTGACCGGAGATGGTGAGGTACAAGCTAACTTTATTCCAACACCAAATAACTGTCTCGATTTTCTTGGAGCTACAAATACTGCGGGAACCTATTCTGGTAATCCCAATCAATATGTCGATATTCCTGATCTCAACTTTCAATCTACGGGTTCATACACTGTTGAAGCGTGGATTAAATGGGATGCACTACAGAATAATGCTCGTCCATTACTCTTTAGGGGGAGTGTTGATTCGGTAAATGAAAATGGTAGTTCTGATGGTTTTGTTATTCAGGGTGTCGGTTCGGGAACAACGGTACGTTTTGGGGTCTATGAGCAAAGTGGTGCGGGGGCTCAGCTTGATATAGGAAGTTATATTACTACAGGTACATGGACACATGTAGCACTTTCGGCCATAAGTAGTGGCAAAATTATTGCCTACAAAAATGGTGCAAAAATGGATTCGGCAACAACCACTGCATTTGTGGGTGATGGAGCAACGGTGTTTAATCGTATTGCCTCAGGAACAATGCAGGCAAATGATGAATCGTTTGATGGACAAATTGATCAGGTGCGCATCTGGACTGATATTCGTACGCAAGCAGAAATTAAAGCGGATATGTTTAATGAGTATAGTGACCTCGAAGCGAGTGATAACTTGTTGGCTTATTGGGATTTTAATAGTGTCAGTGGGGATACACTATTTGAAAGTACTGGTACTTATGATGGCGTACTCACTGATATGGCAAATGATGATTGGGTGAGTTCTTATTCTACTAACATTCTTACCATAGCGTCATCAACAAATGGATCGGTTTCGCCAAGTGGGGCAAAACAACTGGGTGATGGATGGTCAAAATCGGTTATTGCAACTGCGGATGCAGGATATAATTTTCAATACTGGGCCAAAACGGCAGGATCGGGTACTGTTGTAATAGGTGATACGACTGCTGCATCAACAACAATAACGGTTACCGGTGGTGATGCTACCGTAACAGCCTATTTTGATTACACTACTTGGGCAAACAACTCAACCATAACATTGAACACCACCGAGCAATACGCAAATGTAACCTCAACAAAAACTGATTTTCCTGTGCTCATCAGGCTCACTACGGGAGATTTTACCTTTGCCAATGCGCGAGGGAATGGAGAAGATGTCAGATTTACTACTGCAGCAGATGTACCGATAGACTATGAAATTGAACGGTGGGATAGCACTAATGCACTCGCAGAAATTTGGGTGAATGTTCCATCAATTGCGGCAAATAGTACCACTGATATTAAAATGTTTTGGGGGCGCGCAGAGCCTGTCAGTGAAAGTGATGGTGAAGCGGTGTATCTTACAGCCGGTTCCTATCAAGGTGTTTGGCACTTAGGCGAAGAGGGCGATGCAGGAGTGGATGGGTTTAAAGATGCCACATCAAATAATTATGATCTCTCGGGGAGTAATCTTGAAGCAACTGATGATGTTGAAGGGGTTGTAGGTAAGGGGATTTCATTTGATGGTGTTGATGAATATATTCAAAGAAACCATGTTCCGGTCTCGGCCTATCCGTTTACCTTTTCTGGGTGGGTTAAGTCTTCAAATTCTACTGATGGTTCAGGGCTTGTATTCTTAGGTGATATTGATGTGACGAATGAATATTGTCAGCTTGTTGTAAATAGTGCGGGGTATGCAGATGCCCGTGCGAGAAATACTACTGCATATGGTGCAACATCATCAAGGACTGTGGATGATGGAAACTGGCATCATCTTGTTGCGGTATTTTCCAATGCAACGACTCGTAAGATCTATGTAGATGGTGTGTTAGAAAATACAGAAAGCACAAGTGTGACGGTGCCAGCAATTGATCGAGTTGCAATTGGACGGCGTAGTTCCAGTAGTCCGACTAACTATACGAATGGGGTTATTGATGAAGTACACATTGCAAATGCCACACGTGGAGCCCAATATGTGAAACTCGCTTTTGAAAATCAGCGTGCCGAAAACTATTTGATTAATCCTCGTACTTCACGAACCCTCACTCTTGGTGCTGGTACGGGTGGTTCAGTTGCCAACTCTGGCGGTAATGTGGTCTATGATGATGCGGTATTTACCTTGAGTGCTACACCAGCTGCAAATTATGTATTTACTAACTGGACAAAAACTGCGGGTGCTGGTATTGCGACAATAATAGATGCAGATGCAGCAAGTACTACCGTTAGAATTACGGGTGGTGACGTTACTCTTCAAGCTAATTTTACTTCGACAATTCGAACCATAACCGTTACTAATGATGGCAATGGATCAAATGTTCCTACAGGTGGACAGACGGTAAATGACCTTCAAAACTTATCAATTAGGGCATCGCTCACTGTGGATAATATGGAATTTAATAACTGGACAGTTACGAGTGGTTCAGCAACAATTGCTGATGCAAATGCATTTTCTACAACGGTAAATGTTAATGGTGGTGATGCGACAGTGCGAGCTAACTATAAAACTATTGTGGGTAACTATCTTATGAAGCCACGTCATTCAACTAATAAATGTGCAGATGTTTCAGGTGGTGTTGGTAATCAGGGAGATGATATCCAGCAATATGATTGTAATGGTTCTAATGCTCAAACATTTGCAGTAGAAGAAGCCGTAACAGGGTGGCACGGCATTAAAACTATTACTACATGGCGTGTGTGGGACCGGGTTGTTGGAGGAAATGGAAGTAATATCAACTTATGGGACTTTACCATAGGGGCTACGAATAGACAATGGAAATTTGTTCCCGTAGGCACGGCGGCTGCAGATGAAGGCTACTATAGAATTGTGAGCCGTAATGATGGCAAATGTGCTGATGTATCGGGCTATAGTACTTCAAATGGCGCAACGATACACATGTGGGATTGTAACACTGCTGATAATCAGGAGTTTAAATTTGTACGGCCATAGACGCTTGCCAGGTGCTCCTTGCATATTCCTCTAAAGAAAACTACATTTGTCTCACTCTGGATTTTCTGTCCAGTCCCCAATTTTCCATTACCACAGAGGCAGTAAGATGAACGTATTTAAAGTGAACAAAGTACCAATGGAACTCTGGAAACTAGTAAAGCTTAATAAATGGGCAGAAAGTGGTCCTGCGGCTCAAGAGCTTGTTACAACAGGTGCAGTGACGCTCAATGGTGAAAAAGAGACTCAAAAACGCAAGAAAATTATTGTGGGTCATGTACTCAAATACAAAGAGTCAGAGATCAAAATTGAGCTGTACTCTCAAGAAGAGCGTATCTCAAAAAGTAAGGCTCGCCCCAAAAAGCACTAATATTAACAAAATCAAGGACGTGGCATGAGTCACGGCCCGTCAATTTTTGCTATATTATCTCACAATACCTGCTTATTCTGGATTAAATGAACCATTCTCTATTTATTCGTGTATTTTGCTTTCTGAGCATGTTTTTCGCTCCTTTATTTGCTGATTTGATTTCTGACGGTGACACCATTAATGGGGTGATATTTTCAAAACCGTGGTATGCAATAGAGGCTCCTGATAGTAGTAAAACGATTCTTCTGATTGATAAAGACGGTGATCTCTACTTAGGGGCCGATTCAGGAAATATCTTTCTTTATCACTCTCCAAAACGTGACTCCCTCCCCAGTTATATTTTGCAAAATGATACCACCGATTACTTCCTAGCCAATCGTGAAAAAAGCATGATATCTGGTGCAATATATACGGATAGTAAGATACCCCAAGCTACCGCAACAGATTTTGTCATTAAAAATGGTAAGGGAACCCATGTTGCTCTTTTTGATGGGCTCCACGGAAACCTCTATGTAAAAGGTGATGCGGCCCAGGTAGTGAATTATGCAATTACGAGTCGCAATTATGGTGATGTTTTTCCTGATACTGTTATAAGTATGGTTCGTGGTGATACACATCAGGTAGCAATAAGTGCTGTTGCCGACAGACGTTTTATTTTTAATGGATGGTATGCAGGGGGTCAAAAAGAGGATATTACTATTCAAGACAGCAGTGAAGAGAAAACCACGGCTGTTTTTGCAGGAGAAGGAACAATTTATGCACGCTTCACCCGTGAACCACAAAAAGCATTAAAGTTATCCGCAAGTGATAGTCAGTATGTGCAGCTCCCTCCAATACGGATCACTGCACCGAACGGATTTACCCTTTCAGGCTGGATCAAGGTAGATACAAATCAGGTTGACACTGGAACAATTATTCATCTGTTTCAAAATGAGGGTACCAGTAGCTTAGAACTTAAAAGCGATTCAAGTGGTCATATTACTCTTCTCTTAAATGACTCTAGCTGTAATGAACGGGTTGTATTAGTTTCACTTGATAGTATGGTGGTCCCTAATAAGTGGGTACACTATACCGTTCGTATGGATGGCAGTACTGTTGCACTCTATCGTAACGGTTTGCCTGATACATCAGTGACGGCATCGTGTTACTTTGCAAATCAGCAATTCGATGGGGGCCTTATTGGAGCTCGTACAGAGAGTGTTGATAGTGTGAGCCATTTTATAGAGGGGAGCATTGATGAAATAAAAATGTGGGATAGACCTCTCTCTGATTCACTGATTCGTGCAATGCAATTTGTAAAGCCAGACTCTACTCATACGGGATTAATCTCATGGTATTCCTTCAATAGAACACTAGGAACTTTAGTGCCCGATGTTGGGATACAGAAGTATGATGGTCGTATGATCCATAGTATAGACAAGGGGCATTGGGTACACTCATTTGCTGAACGGGTTTCACGTATTACCATTTTTGGAGATGGGTCAATAACTCCTGATGGAAAATTTATAAAGGTTGCCTTGTCACAGCGAGTAATGCTTTCAGCGACACCGGGCCGCTGGCATCAGTTTAGTCATTGGCAACCTAAGGGATGGAAACTTACAATGGGCGATACTACTCAAAGCTCTACGTGGTTAGAATTGGAACGGGGGGGAGGGGTACATGTCCACTTTACGCCGCTCTATGATTGGGACGTCTCAGATACTATTGTGAGCCATACGGCTTCAGTGAGTGACTCGTTGATATATAGAACAACTGCTACTCAAGATAGTGGCTCCGTTCGAATTACCTTTGATTCAAAAACACCTGTTGATAGGGTATTCTTAAAAACCGACTCTCTACGGCCAATGAAAAAAGTGGTAGATGAGTGGGGTGAATGGTACGGTATTACGCTCGATACGATAGTAAGTGATACGGTACCTATCAGTTTTACAGTTCAGCGCTCCAAAGATGCGAGTAGCTCCATCTCTTCAAAAGCACCCATTGATTTAGTATTTCCCTTAGGTAATTAGGTTTTTTTAGTTATTTAGGGTGTAGTGAGGTCACATTAGGGCCGTGCTGTTATAAGTCTATTATGGGGGATTCCCATTAATGGCTAATTGAGCAGGAAATCACGAAAAAAACTCAAAATCCTCCTCTTTTTACGGACGACCAGCACCTATCTATGGTATAATCAAAAAGGTAAAAAGGGTCGAATATTTATACCACTAGGCATGCGCTCATAGGATCGTTTTGCGTAAGAGAAGGTAACGTCGGATGGTTTTTGATAACTCATTAATTTGGGTAGGTATCATTGCAATTGCTATTGCATTGGTTACGACGTGGTATTCCATGAGACTTGCTCATCGCTTTGGAGTGATTGATACGCCAGGGGGGCGTAGGATTCATGTGCGCATTGTTCCTCGAATGGGCGGTGCTGGTATTGTAACCGCTTTTTATCTTACCCTCGTTATCATTGATGTGCTCTTTAATACTATTGATTGGCACGCCTACTGGCCTATTTTATTAGGGGGTATTGTTATATGGCTTCTTGGTCTTGTTGATGATATTCGTTCACTCTCACCCAAAATTAAACTATTGGTACAGGCCCTTGTTGCAGGCTTTGTAATATCACAAGGAACAACCATCGAGTGGGTCAAAATCCCCTTTTTTAATGTGACGCTTCACTTAGGCTACTTGGGATATGGCATAACGTTTATCTGGATAATTGGTGTGTGTAATGCGATTAATCTAATAGATGGACTTGATGGACTCGTCGCAGGGCTTTCAATTATTATTCTGGCTACGATTTCATTCTTTGTCTTTATGTATCAGGGTGGTGACCTTCTCCCTATCACTGTAGCACTTTCAGGGGCGCTTGTTGGATTCTTGAAATTTAATTTTCATCCTGCAAAGACCTTTATGGGAGACAGTGGAAGTCTCTTCCTCGGGTATATGATTGCCGTTGCAACCATACAAGGAACCATGCTTGATAGTGCTGCGGTGACTTTACTTATTCCTATTACTATCTTAGGGATTCCCTTACTCGATACGACTCTTGCAATAGTGAGAAGAAAAGCGGTAAAGAAAAAGGTAATGGAGGCTGACGCCGAACACCTGCATCATGTACTCCTCCGTCAAGGCCTCTCACACCCCCAGACCGTGATGGTTCTCTATGGCATGAGTTTTATCTTTAGTGTGGTGTCAGTACTTCTTGTTACTGCAGATAGGAAGGGGACGGCAGCAATATTACTTCTTCTTATGATGACTATTTATTTGCTCATCAGTAAACTTGGATATATCCGTAAAATTGTTTCTACTCGTCACTATCAGGCAAAGAGAGCACGACGTTCCACGTACCGACATGAAGCTGGTGAAGGGGTAGTTGTAAATAGTTTCCAAAGTACAGTGATTAGATTTATTAAAGGCACTCCGATGCTCATGCTTCTCGATGTTACTTTTTTATTAACGGCCTATATATTTGCTCGGTGGATCCAAGCTGACGGTAAACTCATTTTTGAAAGTGATATAGAGAGTGTCATCCATTTTGGTTTTATTGCAGCAGTCTATTTTCTTTTTATGTATACACGGAAGTCATACAATATTATTTGGCGGTACATTAAATTGTCAGACCTCAACCGTCTCTTTAGAACATTGATATTGGTACTGGGTGTTGTCTATTTTCTTGATGGTTTTATCGTTCCCGAGTTTGAACTGGGTGAACAGTTCTACATGCTCTTTTTACTCCTCATTATTCCCTCAATATCCGCAACACGATTGTTACATCGCTATTATTATAGTTTCGTGAAACGAGTAGTGTCGGGGCGTAAAAAAGGTGAAAATATTTTCATTTTTGGAGCGGGAGACACGGGTGATTTACTCCAGCATTTTATTACCCATTCCGAAGGGATCCCCTTTAAGATTGTAGGATTCATAGATGATAACTCCGCTAAGTTAGATAAAAGTATCGATCGATACCCTGTACTGGGGTCAGTAGAAGATCTACCTCATTTAATGCTCACTCATAAAGTGAAACGACTTTTTCTTTCGACACCACTGATAAATAGAGAAACGAAGAAATTACTTCTCGAGTATAATCAGACCCTCGGGCTAAAAGTACATGTATTCAGAATGAAATTGATGACCGCAGATTTAGAAGGATTGGATTAAGATGAGAGAATCGATTCGAATAATTATAAGGTTTGTACGATTGATGATACTATCAGGGGTAGTCCTGATGGGGACTCAATACTGTGCTTTTGCACCCGGTATGGATATGGATGAACCGATATTGGTAGTGGGCCATGAAACGGAAAGTGAATTTGAAGGGACCCCTGTTCATTTGCGAGAAATTCATCCAGAAATATTGATGAAGTATCCAGAGCTTACCCGTCCACTCGCTCTAGATGTCCCCATAAATCTTCTTGAGAGAACCGTTGAGAATTATCATTTGGGGCCGTTTGATATTGTCGTTGTGACTGTATGGGAGCATCCAGAACTCTCTCAACCTCTAGGACAGTTTCGAGCTGATCAGGCTACAGGGCAAGTCATTGATAAAGATGGATATATGTATTATCCCTATATTGGGACTATTCAAGCGGCAAACCTTACGACAAGTGCATTGCGAGTGATGATTCAAAAAAGACTCGCACGGTTCCTTAAAGATCCACAAGTAGATGTTAAAATACTCCGTTATCGCAACAAAACGATTTATGTCGGTGGTGCGGTAAAAAAACCGGGGATGAAATTTATTTCGGATGTACCCATGACTATTCCGTGGGCCATAGATCAATCGGGAGGTTTAAATTTAGACGCAGATGGGAGCCTCATTTATCTCACCCGTGGAGATTCAGTCTATAAGGTTGATTTGGTGAGTATGTATCGCGAGAAAAGTCATCTTGAAAAAATACTTTTGAGCGATGGGGATAAAATTCATGTGGCAACTAAAAATGAAACCAAGGTATTCGTGCTCGGCGAAGTAGAATCCCCAAAGGCGATTGAAATGCTCAATCGGAGACTGACTCTTGCCGAAGTAATTGCTGAAGTTGGTGGGCTTGATAAAATGAATGCTGATGCCGAAGAAATATATGTACTACGTATGGGTGATAAAAAAATTGACCTCTTTCATTTGAATGCAGAAAACCCTTTAGCCCTTGTGGTGGGCGAGCAATTTAAGCTGCACCCTCGTGATATCGTCTATATTGATACTCATGGACTCGCACGATGGAATCGGGTTATTAACTTGCTCCTCCCAACGATGAATCTTATGCGTGGTGGGTTTGATGGTCAGTCATCGCCCTTTAAACGAAATGGTCAGTGGTAGGGATAGTATGAAAACCTATTTGAACTATAGTTGTGTCAGTGCCTGTATCTGGGCAGTGAGTGGTTCAATCATTCATGCCTCAATTGCCATTAAAGTACTGGGAGTAGCCCTTTTCGTAGGCTTAACGATCTTTGAACAACGAGGGATGGTGCGCTTTGCATCTTTGAAGCACCCGTACATAATTCTTATTGGCCTCTTTAGTTTTGTAGGTATTACTACGGGGCTGTATAATGAACAATTAACCGGGAAGCTCTCGGCTTATGGGTTACTCTTTTTTGTACTGATTGCCTATAATTCAAAAACAGAAATTCAGAAACAGCACGCAAAATTAGGACTGCTGCTTGGAGGAGGAATCTATTTTTTAGTACTCCTGGCCGAAATAGAATATGGGCAATTGCTCAGTGGTATCTACCGATTGGGTGGTGAACAAAATCCCAATGCAGTAGCCTATGTGGGCGGGATGGTTGCAATTTCAGCGCTGGTCTCTTTTAATAAAGGGAAAATAAAAACTGCTTTTGTGATGGCTGGACTCCTGATCATAGCGGCAACAAAGTCAAAGACTGGGCTTGGAGTTTTTTTTATGGGTCTTGTGGTCTATCTCGGACAGATACTTCTCTTTAGAAAACATATTGTTGTTACGAGGCCAGTCCGAGTTGTATTGGCTATGATTCCTGTGGTAGCAGTACTTTTTCTTTCACAATATTATGATTTGATTGTAAAGTCTTATCAGCTTGATAGCCATCGGGGACTCGAAGGGGGGACTGGTCGATTTGAAGCGTGGGAAATGTTTATTCAAAGTTACGAAGAGGGTGATGTATGGCAACTTCTTTTTGGAAAAGGGGTTGGTGCAAACTCTATGCTCGGTGAGGGGCATGGATACTCCTCAGCTCATAATGCATGGCTAGTACTCCTATTTGACTTAGGGCTTTTACCGCTTATTGGTTTAACCATACTCTTTTCAAACCTTTTTTACCAAGGACTCGCTCACCCATATTTTCCAGTTATAATTGCAATGACTATTGAGAGTATGGCAGAAATCAATTTTATTGGTGTAGGTAATATTGGATCAATACTCGCATCTTTTTGCATCATGGATATGATGACTGAACGGCGAAGGGTTGTGCATAATAAACGACTTACGGTAGTGGACTACTAATGGGATATTATGGGACGCTTAACTAAACAGGTAATACCACCACTGGTTGCAGACTCTTTTTGGGCTGTGCTCGGAAATGGGTTGGGAAAAGGTGCCGTTGTCATTGCATTAATGGTCGCTGCAAAAATGCTCGATACTCAGCTTTTTGGAGAATTGGGTGTGCTACGTAATACTGCTTTAATGGTGGCTGTTCTTGCATCGCTTGGACTGGGATACACGGCGAATTCATTTGTTGCACAGTTTATGAAACAGCAACAGAGAGAAAATGCATATCATATTACTCGATGGGTATTAGGTATAGGCCTGGCTCTTGCAATTATTACTGGGTTGGGGGTCTATAGTGCAGCGAAGCCTATAGCAACGAATTTATTAAATGCCCCTCATCTCACATCACATTTTGGATGGGTTGGACTGTTGATTGCTTTTCTCACTATGGTAACTATTCAAACAGGGGTGGTCTCTGGTCTTGGACTGTTTAGACCCTTATCAAAAGTATTGACAATACAGGGAGCTTTATCCTTGGGGACTATTATTGGTGGTACCTATTGGTGGGGGCTTCAAGGGACTTTGTGGGGCCTTATAGCGGCTCAATTTATCTTAGCACTGTTACAACAGATCCTGATTCAACGTGCCTTCGTTGGTTGTACTCCACAAGCTGAGAAGGGTGTGGTACAGAAATTAAAACAATTTACGGTGCCTGTTGCTCTTCAAGAATCATTGTATGCCTTGTTAAGTTGGTGCGTTACGCTTCTGATGGTGCATCTCTCTACTTTTTCGGAGGTCGGTTTATACAATGCTGCCTTTCAATGGATCGCGTTAATTCTATTTATACCCACTATGCTCCGTAATGTCTCTCTGTCTCATCTTTCGGCAACGATTACTGCGCGGGATAGAAATCGAATAATAAAACAAGCGTTGATCATTAATGCTGTAGCAATTGGAATTCCAACTCTTGCTCTACTGGGGATTGCCCCCTATATTGAATCTTTTTATGGAGGGAACTTTCAGGGATTGGCAACGGTTCTTCAAATTCTTTTGTTGATGGTTATCCCTGCAGGATTTAATAACCTCTTTACTCAGGTGTATATGTCAGTGCATAAAAACTGGATTGCACTGGGAATCAGGGTTGTAAGAGATGCTTTCGTCTTAGTGTTGTTCTATGGTGGTGTTGAAATGTTTTTGCTGACTGGGAGTCGCGCCCTTGCATGGTCCCTTCCTATTGCGTATATCGGTGGATTAGTACTCTTTGCTGGATGGTATATGGTGTTTCTCAAAGATAGTGATACTCTGTCAGCCGTCGAAGGGAGTGCGGTATGATTTATATCTATCAACCCTGTTTACCACGATATCGACTTCCTTTTTTTACGGCACTGGCCGACCGTATACCCTTCACCTTAATAGTCGGGGAAACTGATGAAGGAGGACTTGCTTCGGTTGACGCTCCAGACCTTAATGTCATTATGGTACCGCCACCGAAACTGTATTTTAACCGTGTGAGTTGGTATCGCACCAGTAGTGTAGTATCGTTTAAAAAAGGTGATGTGGTTGTTATTAATGGCAACCCGCGTATACTCTCTAACATTCCCCTTATTATAAAAGCGCGGATTGCAGGCGCTTCGCTCATATGGTATGGTCAAGGGTGGTCTTCAGGAACCTCATCCCTCACATACTTACTAAGAAAAATTATGATGCGCCTTGTTGCTCAGGCGATAATACTATACACCGATGAAGAGGTTGAAGACCTTGTGAAAAGTATGCTGCTCCGGAGTCGAGAAGATCAGATCTTTGCAACCAATAATGGTCTTGACCTGACACCTATTGAAGAAGCCAAACGTTCTATAGTTCGTTCTCAAGAGAGTCACACCATTCTTTTTTGTGGAAGACTTACACCCAAAAGTAATATTATGGAGGGACTTGATGCCTGTGCACTATTACACAAAAAAGGGATAGCCTTTCGTTTTACTATTGTGGGTGAGGGACCACTCAAAAGCCATGGAGAAGAACGTGCCCGAGTATTAGGTATTGCAGAATACTGTCGATGGGAAGGGGCGGTTTATGAAGAAAAACAGTTAGCTCATTACTATATGGATGCTCAAATTTTCTTTTATCCAGGAGCTGTGGGCTTGAGCTTAATGCATGCGATGGCCTATGGAGTCCCGGCTGTTGTACATAATGTACGTAAAAAACATATGCCCGAAATTGCTGCCTTTACTCACGAAAAAACAGGACTTGCATACAGCTTTAGAAGCCCCGAGAGTGCCGCTGATGCTCTCGAACAACTGCTTCTTAATAATGAACAGTGTCGAACGATGGGTGATGCGGCAACAGAAGTGATTACAAGTGGGTATACCACAGATACCATGGCAGAACGCTTTCATACAGCAATTAACTATTGTCTGTCACAGAATCCGCCACCAAGGAGGGGGCGCTGTTCTCAGGCCGGAGAAGGGCTCTTTGCTATAGGACCTTCACAGCAGCCCATTACCGGACAATCAATAGCCTTTCAAATGGTGGTTGATGCCTTTCCCGAGGCGACTTTTCGATATTCAAATGTCTTTCGCACAAATCACTCTTTTGTCTGCAATTTTTTAGCAACACTGTGGTACTGTAGTTCTATAGTCGTGCATCTCATAATTAAAAGACCCGATGTGCTCTATATTTCTACGGCACGAACCCGCTATGGATTAATGAAAGATTTCTTTCCTCTGACTATCGCACGACTCCTAAAAACACGGGTTGTAAATCATCTCCACGGGGCTGATTTTCTCACGTTTTATAAATCTCTCTTTAAAATTGAACGAGTACTCCTCCATAAAGCGTATAATGCAATTGATACTTCTATTGTATTGTTTGATGGGTTGAAGAACCAGTATTCTCGTTTTCCTCATATGCGCCGGGTAGTAATACCCAATGCTGTTCCCGACTCTATCTATTATGAAGAGAGTCCTGAAGAACATGAGAGAGCATTTAATTTTTTGTATCTCTCTTCTATAATGCGTGATAAAGGTATTTTCATTTTACTTGGTGCAATTGCAGTTTTAAAGTCGGAGGGAGTCACAGACTTTTCGGTTACTATCGCAGGTGGTTTCGAAAATGATGCAGTAGAAAAAGAGTTTTTTGATAAAATTGGGAGCCTCTCTGAGGTAACGTATCTTGGAAGTGTGTCGGGAAGAAAAAAGCGTAATGCAATAAATCGGGCTGATGTTTTTGTCCTCCCAACCTATTACCCTACAGAAGCACAGCCAATCTCAATTATCGAGGCTATGGCCTGTGGTACCGCTATTTTAACAACACGACATAATTACCTGCCAGAGATGGTTGATGCGAAGCGGGGGATCGTTGTGCAACCAGGGTCTGTGAGTGAACTGGTTAAAGCGATGGGATATCTTATCAATCATCCTGATTACTGTGAAGAGCTCAAACTCTATAATCGAACCATTGCATCTAAAGAGTACAAAGGGACGGCACATGTTGCGAGACTTAAAAAGGAGCTTGCGGAATGAATGGTGTACAATCAATGATGGGGCTTCTCATTAAAACCTGCAGGCGATCTCAAACATCGCTCAGTCTTTTACTCATGCGAACTCTGTACTATAAATTGTTTTATGGTATAACAGTGCTTCTCCACCAAAAGGTGACTCTGCGTGGTGCTCAAAATATTACTACTGAAGGGCGGTTCGAGGTTGCGGTTCGATATCGGGGATTTCAGTTAAAACAGGATAGAACCCTTCTAAATATTGAAGGTAGCCTTGATACCAAAAATGATGCATCGGTGGGGAGAGGGTGTAGAATTGATGTAGCAAAAGGCGGCACAATGACTCTCGGTTTGGGGAGCTATATCAATTGTTATTCTCTTATTACTATTCAGCATGCTCTGACTATTGGGGATGGCTGTGCCATAGGGTGGCACTGTACGATACTTGACGATGACCTTCATGAACTTTCATACGAAAGTAAAGTATCAAGAGACCCCGTCATTGCTATTGGGGACCAAGTGTGGATTGGATGTGGTGTTAAAATATATAAGGGGACCATACTACCAGAAGGGACTGTCGTTGCAGCTGATTCAGTGGTTCGCGGAGTGTTTACTCAAAAGAATACCCTTATTGCAGGAAACCCAGCACGGGTAATAAAAGAAAAGGTGAGTTGGAGTTGATATGAGTGCTATAAAAGTGTCGATAATTACAGCGGTCTATAATAATGAAGATTCTATACGGGATGCTATTTGTTCAGTTTTGAGTCAGGACTATTCAACTATTGAATATATTCTCATTGATGGAGCATCCACTGATGCAACACGTTCGATTATTGATGAGTATCAGGAGGATATTGCGATCTATGTGAGTGAACCTGATAGCGGAATATACGATGCACTCAATAAAGGGGTGCACTATGCAACAGGTGATCTTATTGGGTTTATGCATTCAGATGATCTTTTCGGAGATACAACGGTCATTTCACAGGTTGTGGCGGCCTATGAGAGTAATGGTGCTGATGGCGTGTATGGAGACTTGGAATATGTCCAAAAAAATGATACGAGTCAGGTTATTCGTTATTGGAAGAGTAACCCTTTTGAGCGGGCGGCACTAAAAAAGGGATGGATGATCCCCCATCCAACCCTCTATCTTACTCCGAGTGTCTATAAAGAATATGGGGTTTTTGATACTAACCTCAGAATATCAGCTGATTATGAATTTATGCTTCGTATTCTCACTAAACAAGCCCTTTCGTTTGCCTATATTCCTATGGTACTTGTCAAAATGAGGGTTGGAGGAGCGAGTAATTCATTCGGTAATTTATTGAAAAAGTCTAAAGAAGACCTTAAAATCCTCCGAAAACATAATGTGGGCGGAGTGTATACTCTGTTATATAAAATCGCGTCAAAACTGAATCAATTTATTCGCCGTAGGAGTGAATAGGTTTTTTTAAGTGTAATTGTGCCAGTGGTTGAACAATGAATGAAGTGAGAGAACAAGAGACAGGAGACGAATCCGGTGGAGAGATGAGCATTCAAGAGCTCCTCTTAATCGTTCTTGTTGCCTGGAAATCAATCATCATTATCACTACTATAGCAATCTTAGTCGGTATGCTGTATATCTGGCGGTCGGTCCCCATCTACAAAGTAGATGCCCTTATCCAAGTTTCTGAAAAAAGTAATAGTAGTTTGAGTGCTCTCGGAGATATGGGGAGTATGTTTGATATCACTTCTCCCTCTCAGGCAGAAATAGAACTACTCCGATCGCGCATGGTACTCGAAGAAGTGGTGAAAGGACTTAAGCTTGATGTGCTGGTGCAGCCTATATATTTCCCCCTTATTGGCCAAGCCTATGCGAATAGAAATCATCAGGCCCTCGAACCTGTGGATGCTCCTTTTGATGTGGACGGATATTCGTGGGGTGGAGAAATTCTTAGGGTAACGGGGTTTCGAGTGCCCAGTAAAATGCAGGAACAAGCTTTTATCTTAACTGTAGGAGATCGAAGTGAGTTCGTTTTGAGTGATCCAGCAGGCAGATATCCATTTAAGTGTCGTGTTGGCAAACGGTGTGGGCTTAAAATAGGGCGGGACACACTCTCAATTTATGTGCCCCAACTTGAGGCAAATCCCGGAGCGCGCTTTAAAGTGACTAAAAAGCGCATGCTTAAAGCAATTAAGAGAATTCGCAATAATTTTAGTGCTGCTGAGCTTGGCAAGCAGAGTGGAATGCTGGGACTTTCATTGACCAATACGAACCCAGACTTGGCAGCTCAGATTTTAAATAAAATTGCCGACAACTATGTACGGCAAAATGTTGAACACAAATCAGAAGAGGCGGGTAAAACCCTTCGTTTTTTAAAAAATCAACTTCCGGGCCTCAGAGTTACTCTTGAAGCGTCAGAGAATAGACTCAATCAGTATCGCTTGAAAATTGGATCTATCGATTTGAGCCAAGAGGCAAGTATGGTTCTGCAACAGACCGTTAAACTCGAAAGTAATTTGTTGCAACTGAAACAAAAGAAAAGTGACCTCCTTCGGCTGTATGAAAAAAGACACCCGGCAGTGCAAGCCCTTGATGACCAAATAAATGATGTACGTAAGCAGATAAAAGGTCTCAATTCAGAAGTGCGGCAACTCCCTCATGATCAACAAGAGGTGCTACGTTTGAGTCGAGACGTAGAGGTAAATAATAAACTCTATACTACTATGCTCAACAATGTGCAAAAATTACAAGTAGTAAAAGCGGGTAAAATTGGAAATGTTCGGATTGTCGATAGAGCTCAACCAACCTACGATCCAATTAAACCTCAAAAGACGCTGTTGGTCGTACTATTTACTGTGTTTGGTATCGTATTGGGAATAATTTGGGCGTTCATTCGAAAGTTTTGGGTGGCGGGGGTTGATGATCCTGCACTGGTTACTAAAAAGTTTGGTCTTCCTGTCTATGCTACAGTACCGTATTGTCCTCAGCAAGAGCTGTTGCGGTCAGAGCTCACCGCCGATGAATCGACTGGCTTTTTACAAATGGTGGGGAAGACAGATGAAATGGTTGTCGAAAGTTTGCGTAGTCTGAGAACCATGCTTCACTATGGGATGAAAGGGGCTAAGAATAACAGTATTATGTTTACAGGACCTACATCAGGTATCGGGAAATCATTTGTCTCATCAAATTTTGCAGCGAGCCTAGCCGAAGTAAACTCGCGGGTACTTGTGATGGATCTTGATATGCGCCGTGGTCACCTCCATCATTATTTTGGGATGGCACGGGGGCGTGGTATGTCGGAGGTCCTTATGGGGAAAGTGGAAATCCAAGACGTCATTATAGAGACGGGCATTACTAATCTTGATTGTGTATCATCGGGAACCCTGTTTGCGGGGTCATCTGAACTTTTAATGCGCGCTGAATTTTCAGAAGTACTGTTATATGTTATAGAACGATATGATTATGTCATTCTTGATGCACCACCCATCCTCTCAGTGACTGATAGCTTGATTATTGGTCAGCACACCGGAACCAACTTTCTTCTTCTCAAACACGCCGCCCACTCAATGGATGAAATTGCGAAGAGTAAACAACAGCTCGAACATGCCGGGGTCGAGATTAAAGGGGTCATATTTAATAATGTTGCTCAAAATAAGGTATTCAAAAAGGACTACACCTTTAAATACAGTATTGATGATCTGAATGAGATAACGAGGTAACCAGAAAAATTTGATTTATAATGGTTATACTGTTTTTTAATGGTATAATGGTGCAAAGAGCATTTTGGATAGCACTATTATGGAAAATCGTACCGACCCGGATAAATTAAAAGGTGATGAGTTCGTTGCATTTAGCAAAGATTTCTCTGACACTATAGCTTTTGATGATCACAAAATATCATTTGCTGTAGAGCGAGCTCGGGGTAAAAAAGTTCTTGATATAGGCTGTGTCCATCACAATCCAGAAAACTATAAAAGTAAATATTGGGTGCATAAAGCACTAAAAGATGTCGCGTCATCTCTTGTGGGATTAGACTTGTTTAAGCCAGGCGTCGAATACCTCAATGAACGTGGGTATACTATTCAATATGCAGATGCTCAAAATTTTAATCTTGGTGAAACCTTTGATCTCATTTTTGCAGGTGATATAATGGAGCACCTCGAAGACTTTTCAGGGTTTATAGAGAGTTGTAAAAAACATATGCATAGCGGGAGTAAAATGATTGTATCAACTCCAAACCCTTGGTACTATCGAAATATGATCAAAGCAGCGCTCCATACAGAGGTGAATAATAACCCGGAACACACCTGTTGGCTTTGTCCACGTACCCTTCGCCAATTGCTCAACAGACATGAACTTGATCTTGGGGAAGTGCGGTTTGGATCACGCTATCTGAAAGATAGACTGCTCCCCATACCCAAAGGCTGGAAGAGTACTAGTTTCCATGCTGAGGTGATTCCACTGAAAGACTATTTTAAAATGTAATCATCTACTTTGGTAATTCATTCAAGTCTTCCGATACTATAAATGTACGTTTTACTTTTTTACACCCAATTCAATTTTTAAATCATCCCATCGCCACTCTTTCTCTTTCCAAATATAATGACGATAGAGGCGTCGTGCTAATTTGCAGGTGATTTCATACGGGATTGTATCAAAGCGTTCTGCGAGTGATTCTACTGAAAGGTCTTGATGGACATCGTGATCAATAATTGACACTGCATCACCAACTTTCACATGGGGTAGGTGGGTGATGTCGATCATTGTTGTATCCATGCAGACACGCCCTAGAATAGGACATGCTTTTCCATTAATAAAGAGATGTCCTTCATTGGGACGCCCTCTAAAATAACCATCACCATAGCCAATGGCTACCGCTGCAATACGGGTTTCACGACTTGCATGCCACATGGCGCCATAGGAGACCGCTTCACCTTGTTTTATTGTAGAGATCTGTTGTATTCGAGCTTTTACTTTAAGTATAGGGAGGAGGTCTAAGCCTCGATTCTCTGGGTTGTGCAGGTCAAGAGGATTGTAGCCATAGAGAGCGAGACCAGGGCGTACCATGTCGTAGTGACTTTCTGGATAGTTGAAAATGGCCGCTGAGTTTGCTGCATGTACAAAATCAACTTGATAGCCGTCAGCATCAAGTATCGTTCGCAATTGATCAAATTGAGCCAGTTGGTGTGCCATGTGAGATTCAGATGGTTCATCAGCTGTTGCAAAATGGGTAAATAGTCCCTGTACCCTAAGGTTGGGGAGTTTAAAAATATCTTTAATCTGCTCTGTTGCTGTATGGTCAATACCATAGCGATGCATACCGGTGTCAACTTTAATATGAATCGGATAAGGATCCTGTTTACTCTCTAAAAAATCATTTAATGCTTTTGCAGCAGTCAGTGAATTGATGGTTGGTATAATATTAAAGAGAGCGATATCTTCGAAATCTTTCTCTTTAATGGGGCTCAGTGCAATAATGGGTATCGTAATGCCGTACTTTCGAAGTACCACACCCTCAAAGACATGAGCAACTCCTAAATAATCGACTCCAATTTTTTGGGCAGCAAATGAGCAACAGAGGCTTCCGTGACCATAGGCATGTGCTTTAACGGGAAAAAGCACCTTAACATCGTTGCCAACTTTCGCTTTGATTGTGCGATAGTTGTGAGCAAGGTTATCGAGGTTTATGGTGATCCAGTTTGGTGTTTTAATCATGGCTTCTTTATTGTGCTTCATGAGGGTCCATAGGGAGAAAATAGAAATTTATAGATGAGACGGGCATGTTTTATTTGGATGGAATATATGGATTACTTAATGGATTGGGTACATGATTTATAATTAATTACTTGCAATAGTCAAAAAACTATACCATAATAGTCCATTACTACATTTTGATAAGAGAGGGGTATGCGTAATACTAATATTATGTTAGGGCTATTAACTGTGGGGATAATAGTTCTTATGAATTTTGATGTATTGGCATGTGCATCACGGTATCTTTACTTCACAACAGAACTCATTCTAATGATTATAGCGCTGTTTGTCTATCTCAATACCTTTCATTCAGTAAAATGGAATGCGCCATATGAAAAGGATCAAGTGGCACCAAGGCCCAATGCCCGATCGACGGCAAAAAAAATTACCGTTGGATACCTTATTCTTGTAGGCTCAATGGCGATAATATGGGCGATATTGCAATTCATGATACCTGAATCAAAAGGGGAATGGCTCCATTCAGGGCTCTGGTATGGGACGTTTGTGGGAATCACCTTACTCTCATTTTTAATCATTCGATCACACCGTGAATATGTTAATATGCGTGCAGTGGTGGTGACACTCTGTATTGTGGTACCCATGCTCACTGGGTACGAAGCCATTATGCTCTATTGGGGCAAAGCGTGGGAATATAATCATACAACATTTGGTGGCTATGGTAATGGTATTCTTGGGACAATATTTAAAGTTCCTGTCGAGTCAGTTCTGTTTCTCTATCCCGTTACACCGGTCACAGGATTGATACTCTATTCGGTTATAACTCGAAAGAAAAATGACCTCAAAGCATTTTGGATAGCTATGGCAATTTTAACGCCGAGTACGATCATTACGGAAGTTGCAGGAATTTATCTTCTGGACCTCTGGAGAGTCTTTAATGATTACTCAGTACTCCCAATGGGGCGATCAAATTTTGAAGAATATGTCTATTATGAAATATGGCTTGGTCTTGCCTTACTTATTTATATCTGGTTTGATAGAAACCTGGTATCGGCACCACGAAAGGAGGGAGTATGAAGTCTCTATTTTCAAATAGCATCTATGTGTCGTTTTTAGCATTGTTCATACTACTTATCGGAATATCATTTGACTTGTTTCAATTGCAAACTCGGTACCTGTACTTTTGTGGTGAACTCGTATTACTTTTCTGTACCGTACTTATCTATAATGGAACGTTCAGGGGGATGCACTGGAAAGAGCCTTTTGAAACGGTGGATCATTCACTTGATACCATTGCGGGGAAAAAAGGAAAGATTTTTGGAATCGCCTTTGCAGTCTTATTGCTTGTAAATATTTTGGTGTGGATCATAACGGGAGTTGAGGATCATACAGCCATTAAAAGTTGGGTTCGTATGGGGCTGTGGTTTGGTTTTTTTGCTGTTGCCTCATCACTCTTTTATTTTTTCATTCGAAAACGTGATAATTTCTTTAATACCCGCTCACTGATCATTACGACGCTCCTTATGGTGATTGTACTGACAGGGTTTGAAGCAGTGATGCTTCATTGGGGGCACGCGTGGAGTTATAACCATACTGTTATGGGTTGGGTCCTGGGTATCCCTGTCGAGAATATTCTGTTTGTCTATCCGGTGACTCCTGCATTTTGTATTGTGGTGTATTCAATTATTACTCGGTATCGTAATGATCTCAAAGCATTTTGGTTTGCATCAATGATTTTGGTTCCCTCAGCTATTATTGTAGAGCTCATGTCAATTTACACATTGGACCTCTGGCATATTTATAATGACTATTCAGTACTCCCCATGGGGAAAGTTAATCTCGAAGAGTTTTTCTTTTATGCAGTGTTTTTAGAACTCACACTGGTGACCTACATCTTTTTTGATCGAAATTTAAAACCGACAACACTGTCAGACACCATTGAACAATCAACAAGTGAATAAGGAATCAATATGACACCGATAAAAATCACCAAATATGGCTGGGAAGTTTTGATACTCTTTTTGGTCTCTATTATACCCATCGTCACCTATATCCATTTACCGTTTCATACGATAGTGATTCTTTACCTTGTAGGGATGACATTCGAAATCCTCACTGAGGAAAGTTGGAACTACAACAAGGCAATGGATAAGGCTACATTTATGCTGCGGGATAGAGATGTGAGTCTCATCTTTGGCCTTGGTTGGATAGGTACCTTGAGCTTTGGAATGTCATTTGCAAAGGTACTTCGGGATTTTGCCGATGTTGATCTCTATTGGAGTCTTTTCATTGCTCTTGGAGTAGTAGGAAATATTCTTGAAGCAACATTCCTCAAACTTGGACTTTGGAAATATAATATGGAGGCTAAAGGGGTGAATTTAGGCTTTAAACATATGCCGTGTATTCTTGGGGTGCCGCTTTCTGTAGTTGTAGGATACTTTGTTTTCCAAGGGACACTTATGTACTATGTCGTGTTTAAACTGGTCCCTTGGATGTTTAATTGTCCTCAACCACTATAGCCCAATATTACTTAAAATAAGCAGAATAGAGCGAAAGATGAAGGTGTACTTCTTTCGCTTTTTCTTTGGTTCCTGTTGTTGCAAGAGCATCTATAGCAGGCATGAGCTTCATGAGGTATGTGTGGAGCATATCATGAGATGAGCCTTTCATAGTACAG
This sequence comes from Fibrobacterales bacterium, assembly GCA_051532055.1. Lineage (GTDB taxonomy): Bacteria > Fibrobacterota > Fibrobacteria > Fibrobacterales > JAOPTW01 > JAOPTW01. Next base: position 29,101 of record JAOPTX010000024.1, read on the forward strand.
CCCGCAATAAGTTCTTTAATATACACTTGCTGTTCTAATCCTAGTGCTTTAAATACGCTCGGGTCTGATGCTTTTTTATAGCCATCATTATAAGTGGTTTGCATTTTCTCTAAGACCGTACGGGTGTGCACATCCATTTCCCATTTTTGATCATCATTGAGAGTCAGCCCAGGTGTCTCATGGTTGTGTGCGGTACTTTCTGTAGCACTTGCTTCTTTAGGGCAAAAGGCACCTTCTGCTTTACTATGGCAGCGTCCACATGTTAGGTAGAAGACTACTCCTCCAATGATAATAGTTGCAAGAACTGCTCCAATAATTTTTTTCTTCATGATCTACTCCTTGTGCTCTCGTGTGATATTTTAAGATACAAAAATAGTAAATGGGTAATGGCTGATTTATAGAGAGAAGGAGATGTAATGACAGAAACTACAACTTCGAAGGGTAGTTCTTTACACCAAAAAGAGCCAAGATCTCACTTGATGTGGTAAATCTCAGCTCTTTTCAACAGGAATTGTTTGGTCTTGGTCTTTTAATCTATATACTGTACTGGTTGCTCACTACTGAGTTCTAGTCCAGCTACCGATTCTAAAATTTCATAAAACTCTTTTCTCTCATCATTGTCATCAAGCTGCCACTGTTGCGCATAACTGAGAACGCCGGCGAGCGTTGAATGAGAGTGTGGTGTTTTACGGAGGACATCACTATACTCACCAACGAGAGCGGCAAATTTAAAATCGTCATCTTGTGACTCAAAGGTAGTGTTGTCTGAAACTACTATCGTGGAACTTTCTTCATAGCTGGTTCCTTTGGTATTTTGGTAGCGTATACGTACTGATCCAAGCATTGTACCATTGTTTTCATCGTTCATTACCAATTCATAGAGGGCGGTGACCGTATGGCCAGGACCAATCTCCCCGGCATCAGTGGTATCAACCTCAAAGAGCTCATCCGCGATATCTCTATTCTCGTACCCCAGTAATCGGTAGCGCTTCACTTTTTGAGTGTCAAATTCTAGTTGGATTTTTGTGTCTATTGCAACCGCTTCGATCGTTGCCGCAATTTTTTTACCAAAGATTCTTTGTGCTTCTTTAATACCATCAATGTAGTAGTAGTTGCCATTGCCTTTATTGGCAAGCTTTTCCATTGTAGCGTCTTGGAAGTTGCCGATGCCAAAGCCGAGGGTCGACATCATGATGCCTCCATCAACATATTCTTGAATTTGGGTGAGCATTTCCTCGCCTCGCACTGAGCCAATATTAGCGTCACCATCTGAGCAAACAATAACTCTATTAACGCCATCTGATAAAAAGGCAGAACGATTAACCGTATAGGCATTAGTCATACCATCTCCCATAGCTGTTCCCCCACCAGTAGTAAGGTCTTTAAGAAGTCCTTTAATGGCTTCTCTGTCAGAGTCTTTGAGTGAAATAGGGTTGAGAACAGTCGATACCGAGCCAGCATAGGTTGTTATAGAGAGGTAATCCCCTTCTTGCATATTATCTATAAGCACATACAGGCTTTCTTTTACAAGATCAATACGACCTCGCATTGAACCAGAAATATCCAGTAAAAAGGTAAGATTCCATGGGACACGTTCAACAGAAGGAGTGTGTGCCTTGAGTCCAACACGGAGTATAGAAACAGAGTCTCTAAAAGGAGATTCTGCGATATCTGTAAGTATAGTGAATACACCCTCTTCTGGCTCTGGGTAGTCATACTCGAAGTAATTGATGAACTCTTCTGTTCGCACTGCTTGTGAGTCGGGTACCATAGCATAATCAAGTATACGGCTCCGTGCAAAAGTATAGGAGGCGGCATCTACATCAAGGCCAAAGGTTGATTGATTATCGTCTACGGTTGCAACAAACCCGCCAAGTTGAAATGATGAAAAGGTCTCGCTTCCGGGGTAAAAATTTCCGCTTGAACCTAAGGTGAGCCCAGCTCCGCCACCAGAACCATTACCATCGCCAACTCCACTTCCATTTCCACCACCAGCAGGGCCAGCGGAAGGAGCTTGGTATGGGCATATATCTTCAAACATGGCACAGTCACTATCGTTACAATCTATATAACCATCACCGTCATTATCTATGTTATCTTCACATATTGCCCTGGTGAGTTCACCGCATTTCCCCGCGAGTACTTGCAAGCATTCTACATCTTCACAGTCAGTAAGACCGTCACCATCATTATCTACACCATCAGTACACGTTTCAACAGTACTCTCACCACAGGAATCAAATGGCTGACATTGTTTATCAGCACAATCTATATAACCATCCGCATCATTGTCAATTCCATCTTGACATTGCTTCTCTGTGTCCTCCCTGCCTCGACAGTCAATTTGTACGAAATCATTGCACGTTTTTTCTGCGCAGTCAACAAACCCATTGTTGTCATTATCGATTCCGTCGGTGCACTTGTCTATGGTATTTTCAAGATTAGCCTCAGGACTGGGTATGGTTTCTTTATTTGAGGAGCCAAATAGTTCACTACTTTCGATATTTTCTTCTGAACTCAATGAAGTTTCAGAGCTATAGATCTCGTTAGAGCTTATCTCACTCGATGAAGAATCGTTAATAGATATGTTGTTGGAGCTTTGAGTGGTTTCTGGTAAACAACCCGTGGTAATTGTGGTAAAAATTGTAGCAAAGATTAAATAGGTGTATTTCATTTCTCAACCTGAGTTATAGGGATACTTATAGTATAACTTTAGGAAAGGAAGGGGGCTATGGTCAAGGATGGAGCTACTTGAATAAGTCCTCACAAATTGTGATTGATGACGGTGTATTAAAAAGAGACACTACAGAACTCTATACAAAGAAAGACCTCAATATACATTGAAGTCTTTCTTTTAAAACAAATATATTATCAGGTGTTCTGTATTATAGCTTATCCTCTTTAATGCTTTCTTTTACCTCGCCAAACTTATTCAGAAGGTATGACTCAACAAAGCTCACTGTTTTATCAAGACGTTTTTCCAATTTATTGAATTGGAAAAAGATCACCATAAAAAAGAGTGAGAATGCAAAGAGAAGAACGATACTGATAAATATAATCACTACAGTTTCTCCGCGATTTGAATTGCATTGAGCGCAGCACCTTTACGGACCTGATCGCCAACAATCCAGATGTCATAAGTATTTTCAAGAGAAACATCTTTACGAACGCGACCAGCAAAGACAGGGTCTTTATCGGTTACGTCGATAGGCATAGGCCAACGATTTTCTGCACGGTTTTCAAATACTTCAACACCTTCAGCTTCATTAAGTACGCCATATATTTCTTCAACCGTTACTGGCTTATCAAATTGAACATTGAGCGCTTCAGAATGTGCTCTGAGTACTGGTACACGAACACTGGTACAGGTCACATTAAACGATTCGTCATTTAAAATTTTCTTAGACTCTTTAACCATTTTCCATTCTTCTTCACAATAGCCATTCTCTTGCATGGGTGAGTTATGAGGAAAAAGATTAAATGCGTATTGATGAGGAATTACTGAACGCTCATACTCATTACCTTCGGCAAGTGCTTTTGCTTCATCACGGAGCTCTTCCATGGCGATGGCACCAGCACCAGATGCTGATTGATACGTTGTGGTTACACAGCGCTTGACACCAAATTTTCTATGGAGTGGTGCAAGAGCAACAAGCATAAGAATAGTGGTACAATTTGGATTGGCAATAATGCCATTATGGTCTGCAATCGCTTCGGGGTTTACTTCAGGTACTACAAGTGGAACCGTAGGATCCATGCGGTAAAACGAAGTATTGTCTACAACAACAGCACCGGCTTTAACTGCAGAGGGGCAAAACTCTTTAGAGATTGAACCACCAGCAGATGAGAGCACAATATCGATACCTTCAAATGAGTCGTGGGTGAGTTCTTCCATCGTGTATTCCGTGCCCATGAAGGTTATCTTCTTTCCTGCACTGCGTTTACTTACGAGGAGCTTCAACGTCTTGAAGGGGAAGTTCCGTTCTTCAATTAGTTTTAGTAACTCTTGCCCAACTGCGCCACTGGCGCCCATGATAGCGATATTTTTACTCACTGTATAACCTTTCTATTGTGTGTGATTAGCTTATGTGGTTTTTATAATCCTCTGCAGACATAAGCTCTTCTAGCTCTGCAGGGTTAGAAATTTTAATTTTTACAATCCAGCCATCTCCGTAAGGAGCAGTGTTCATTGATTCAGCTCTGTCAGCAAGTGCTTCATTAGCTTCAACAACGGTTCCGTTTACTGGGCAATAGATGTCTGCAACAGTTTTAACTGCTTCAATAGTTCCAATGCTGTCACCCTTACTTACTTCGTCATCAACTTCTGGCAACTCAACAAAAATAATGTCACCCAGTTCACTCTGTGCATGGTCTGTTACTCCAATAGTAACAACATCACCTTCAACGAGCACCCATTCGTGATCTTCGGAATATTTTAATCCATCTCTAATTTCAGACATTCTATCTCCTATAGTAAGGGAAAACCTTGAATTTGGTCAAAATATACTTAATTCACCTATTGTTTCGGTTTCTGAAAGGTTTCAAATACAAATTCGAGATAAAAAAACAAGTATTTCAGTTTTTTTTGTTTTTTTATTTGCTTTATTACAAAAATGTGTGGTAGTCTGAGTGTACATAAAAAATATTCAATGCGAGGTAAGTATGAAAATGTTATGGAAAGCCGGAATTGTGGGGGCGCTGATACTCGGTGTGACTACAACGTGGGCACAGGATGATAAATTTAAAGTGTATGGTTTTGCGGACTTTACCTTTAGTCAATGGATGGATTTATCAGATTCATCATTTCTGAATGCATTTGGTGAAAAAGCACCTAGTGCAACATTGGGTAATGTTAATCTTTATTTTGATATGAAACCAAACGATTTTACTCGGGCATTTGTTGAAGTTAATATGAATACAACAGTGTTTAACAAAGGTGAAACGGGTCGTGTTGATACAAGAGTTAAAGTTGAACTTCCTGATGGAACTCCTGTAGCGCCAGAAGACCTTACAAAAGGCACTGGGACAGATACACGAGGATCAACAACAGGTGGGATCCTGTTAGAACGGGCATGGTTTGACCTCTTTTTACTGGAGCAAGTTAATTTAAGAGTTGGTAAATTTATAACACCTGCAGGTATTTGGAATGTAGATCATGGGTCACCAATAATTACCCCAGTCTCTCAACCAAATCAAACAAGCTTTTTTGCCATTTTTCCAGAAGCGCAAGCAGGGCTTATGGTGTATGGTGCAAAATATATAGGCGATCATGAATTGTCATATAATGTGTATACATCTGCAGGCAGGAACGATACCAAAAGTATTGTTGGCGAAGCAGAAATACAAGAAATGGAAAAACTATCAGACCTCGCATTTGGTGGTCATGTTGCTTTTGCTGCAGAAGAAATTATTGATCAATTAAAAGTAGGGGCAAGTGCATATACCGGTGTTTTGCAAGATGAAACAAGAATCTTGGAAAATGTAGTTACTGTAGATGCAACGAACCCTACTGGGGCTCCATTGATTAGACAATATTACTATGATGATGTTAACTATGCACTACGTGAATTTTGCTACGGTATTGATTTGAAAGCAAGTCACATGAATGTTAATTTTCAATCTGAAGTGAATATGAGAAAAGTTGAAGTTGAGACAGGTACAAACCCTGGTAAATCGACAGATTTTCTTGGGTATTATTTCTTACTCTCTTATGATGTTGCACTTCTGGATTATTTGAGTGTTACACCATATGCCATGTGGGAACATATTGGTTGGGAGGAGCCACAAAATACTCCTGAATTTATAGGCTTACATACTACTCCAATTGCAGGGTGGGATCAATACATCATGGGGCTTAATTTTGCACTCCATACTAATTATCATGTAAAAATTGAATATGCATTAGGTAGCCTTGAAGAAACAGATGTTGCCACTGTTGCAGAGGCGGCTGTGTTTGATAGTGACGATATGGATTTTTCAGTTTTTCAAATTCAATTCTCAATGGCATTCTAAGGAGGTCCTACAATGAAATTTTCAATACTTAAAAAATCATTAGTTATCTGTTCATTGTCTATCGGTATGTTATTTGCAGGTGATTATGTAGTAATTGTTAATCCCGCAAATGGACTTTCTTCAATAGATAAGGGTGAACTCAAAAGGATTTTTACCGGCAAGGTTAAAAAAATTGATGGCAAAAAAGTTGTACCTGTCAATATGAATTATGACACGCCAACTGCGGCAGCCTTTTTACCGGAGGTTACCGGTAAAGATGTTGGTAAATACAAAAAATTCTGGGTTGAACAGATGATTAAGGGTAAAGGTACTGCCCCTATGATTAAAGCAAACGTAGCTGGGGTAAAAGCGATTGTATCGCAAATTCCTGGTGCGGTAGGGTATATACCTGCAGCTGATGTTGATGCTACCGTCAAGAAGATTGATGTAAAATAGTCGTTCTTCTAAAAGATTTAAAACGCCCTCTTTTGAGGGCGTTTTTTGTTTTAATTGAGTGTGTATGTATAAGAGTCTCGCTGGTAAATTTGATAATGAAAGTTGATTTTTGAAATAAGTTGGCAAAATAAGTGAATTTTTGAGATAATCATTAAGAGAAGAAATAAGGGAACGTCCCATGAAAAACATGTCTATTACGAAACGGTTTATTTTTATATCCATACCACTTGTGTCCATTATGGTTATTATAGCGGGTATTATTGTGGGAATGCAGTCTAAAGAACGTATTGAAACGACAAGTCAGAAGCAAGAAGAGGCAATCAAAACTACGCTCGAACAGAAGGGTGAGTTCCTCAAAAATTTTATATCTAAAGTGACCCCCGATGCGATGTTATCCCAAGATCTCTATGTACTCAAGGTCTATGGTGAAGAGTTGCTTAAAGACCCTGAAGTTGCAACGGTTGAGTATCTTGATGGGTCTGATAATGACCTTTTTAAACTGGGTAATGATGTACCTGAGATGAAAGTGTACACTGCTGATATTATTACTGACAAAGAGCGCCTGGGTATTGAGAAAAAGGTTGGGGTGATTAAAATTGGAATTGATAAATCTAAGCTCTCAAAAACAATAGCTCAAAATAAATTAATTCTTGATGAAGCGTCATCAAATGTACTTGTGTTCATGATTGGCTTTGTCGTTATTATGAATGTACTAATCGCACTTATTATTGTTATCACGCTCAAGAAAGTTGTGATTGAACCTATAAATACGGTTACGAGTAAAATTAAAGATATTGCAGAGGGTGACGGTGATTTACGAAGCCGATTAAATTTTGATTCACTGAATGAGATCGGTGTCATGGCAGGATACTTTGATAAATTCCTCGATAAGCTTCAATCAATTATTAGAGAACTTGCTGAAACGGCAGAGCATGTTACTGGGGCGTCTAAAGAACAAGTAGATATCTCGGCTAAAATTGCAATTAATAGTGAAAGTGTCGCCCAGCAATCGGGTACTGTTGCAACAAATGCTGAAGAGGTGACTGCGCGTATTAATCTTGTGTCACAAAGTGCTGAAGGGGTATCATCTGCAGTAAATACCGTTGCAGCGGCCATTGGCGAAATGAGTTCATCACTCACTGAGGTTGCGGCTAATTGTCAAAAAGAATCACAAATTGCAGACGAGGCTAATAGACAATCAAAATCAACCCGTGAGATGATGAGTAAATTGGGTGTTGCCGCTCAAGAGATTGGCAAAGTTATTGAAGTAATTAATGATATTGCAGAGCAAACAAATCTTCTGGCTCTGAATGCGACTATTGAAGCTGCCTCTGCTGGTGATGCAGGTAAAGGGTTTGCTGTAGTGGCCAGTGAAGTGAAGGCTCTTGCTAAACAGACTGCTGATGCGACAGGTGAGATAGGTAAACAGATCGAAAATATGCAGTCAATCACCAATGATGCGGTGGTAGATATTGAAAAAATTAATCAGGTGATTGAAGAGGTAAATTCAATTTCACAAACCATTGTAGCTGCTGTTGAAGAGCAGTCTGCAACGGTAAGTGAGATTTCTTCTACCGTTGGTGACGCAGGGCAATCTTCAACCGAAATCGCTAATTCGGTGCAAGATGCTGCGAAGGGACTTGCAGAGGTTGCGACAAATATTAATGGAGTCAATGAAGGTATCACAGAGGCTTCCAATGGTATTGTCACGGTGAGCGAAGGGGCTACGATGCTTGAACGTTTGGCTGGCGATATGAGTAAAATTGTCGGTCAATTTAAAGTGTGATTTTCAATAGAAAATAGAGCATATGTATACGGATACTGATTCATAAAATGGAAATATAGAAAGCGCACTGGGAGTCTAGTGCGCTTCTTCATTGAGGTCAATCCCAAGTTTTTTCATACGCCGCCAGAGTGTTGTTCGGTCGACCCCCAATACTTTGGCTGCTTGACTCTTATTCCATCCTACCGATTTTAGAAGGTCAGTGAGCTCTTCTTTAGAAATGTTTTTAGCGCCACTCGTAAAGTAGGGGAGGTTTTGAAACGGTGCTGATGTTGTTTTAACATACTCCGTTTTCCGGATCTCTACAGGGAGATCAAACAGCTCTATGGTGTCACTGGGGCAGATAATGAAGGCATGCTCTATGGCGTTTTCAAGCTCTCGAATGTTGCCAGGCCAATTATAATCCAGGAGGGTTGCCATAGCATCTTGTTTGAGGGCAGTAATGGTTTTGTTGGTAGATGCTGAATATTTTTTCAGAAAGTGCTCTATGAGGAGGGGGATGTCTTCTTTGCGTTCTCTCAGTGCTGGGATGTGGATGGGGAAAACTTTAAGTCGGTAGTAGAGATCCTCTCGAAATTCGCCACTGTGTACTAATTGCTTAAGATCGCGATGGGTCGCAACGAGGATCCGTACATTAGATCGTCTTGTTCGATTTTCTCCTATACGCTCAAATTCCTTTTCTTGTATGAATCGAAGAAGTTTTACCTGAAGGTGGGGAGAAAGTTCTCCAATTTCATCGAGAAAGAGGGTTCCGTTGTGTGCTAATTCAAATCGACCTATTTTGTCACTAGATGCGCCGGTGAAAGCCCCTTTTACATGTCCAAAGAGTTCAGACTCGAGAAGGTTTTCTGGTAGCGCAGCACAATTTACTTTCACAATGGCTTCAGTGCTTCTGGGGCTTGCACCATGGATGGCATTTACTACTTGTTCTTTACCCGTGCCCGTTTCACCGGTTATGAGAATAGTTGCATTGGATTGAGCAGCATGCTTTGACGCTTCAAATATTTGTTGCATGCTGTGGCTTTTTCCCACGACAGGTCCAAACTGCTTCTGTTTGTCTCGGCTTTCTTCAAGTTCAGCAACTCTATGTTCTGTAAGCTTCAATTGCGATATATCTGTTATGGTTTCGACCACCGCAATGGCTTCATCTTGTTCGTTGTAAATGGTTTTGGTGTTTTTAAGGATAGGGCGTGTTGTGCCGTTTTTATGTTTCAAAGTACATTCGCGAGCGGTGAGGGTATCGTGTTTTTGTGCCATACAGCGCTCACCTTTTTTACAGTTGCAGTTCATCAATTGATGACACGGTGTGGTCATGAGCTCTTGTTTCGTGTAGCCGGTTAATTCAAGCATCGCATTGTTGCAGTATTGAATGGTGTGTTGGGTGTCAATGATAATGACCCCTTCCGCAATGGTTTGAAGAATATTGTAATAGAAGCTTTGCTGTGTGATGTAGTTCTTTAAACTCATGGTATCATATCTAATTAATCGCTGTACTAATAATATACAAAATTACGATACCTGTCGTTGCATTGCAACGTTGCAATGTTGCGTTATTACATGTTTGAGTGTTGCATTGTGTTGCGATTTAGTTTTTTCAACTATGTAATATAGTGTAAATTGAGCTGTTTTGGTATCATTACAGTTATTAAGACTGTTGGCATGGGCTTTGCATTAGTGTTAGGCAGAATGACAAACACATAAATTTAAAAAGGATTCATTATGTCAGTATTAGTAGGAAAGCCAGCACCAGATTTTACCGCAGCAGCAGTTCTTAACGGAAACGAAATTGTAGATGCATTTACACTTTCAACTGAGATTAAAGATAGCTATGCCGTAGTATTCTTTTACCCACTTGATTTTACATTTGTATGTCCAACAGAGATGCATGCATTTCAAGAAAAACTCTCAGCTTTTGAAGAGCGTGGCGTAAAAATTATCGCAGTATCAGTTGATTCTCAATTTTCGCATTTTAACTGGCTTACTACGCCAAAATCTAAAGGTGGAATCGAAGGGGTAACATATCCTATCGTAGCTGACCTTAATAAAACAATCACTCGTGATTATGATGTTGAAGTTGAAGGTGCTGGTATTGCATACCGTGGCGCTTTCGTCATTGATAAAAATGGTGTTGTTCGTTCACAAGTAGTTAATGACTTACCACTTGGTCGTAACATCGACGAACTTATTCGTCTTATTGATGCACTACAATTCACCGAAGAGCATGGCGAAGTGTGTCCTGCAAACTGGGAGAAAGGTGATAAATCAATGAAAGCTACTCAAGATGGACTAACTGAGTACTTTGGATAATTGAGCTAAGGTATTGCTGTGGGGGAAGCCCCCTACAGTAATACTTATTGAGGAACATCTATGGTAAATGAATTAACAGCAACCGCATTTGATGAAGCAATAGCTTCGGCTGATGGTCCGGTGCTTATAGATTTTTGGGCAGCATGGTGTGGTCCATGTAGAATGCTTGGAACAATCCTTAACGAGCTGTCAGATGATGATTCAGTTACCGGAACTTTTTATAAAGTGAATGCTGATGAAAATCCTGGACTCGTGGATAAATATTCCATAACATCACTACCAACGGTAATGATATTTGAAAACGGAACACTAAAAAATAGTATCGTAGGGGTTCGTCCTCTCAACGTATATAAAGAGTTGTTGTTGTAAAGAAAGGATAAAATATGATTGAGAATAGTATCCTCGTTCTGTTGGGAACGTTGGGAGATCTTACCCATAAAAAACTATTCCCTGTCCTCAACTCTTTTTTTGTGCAGCAAAAGTTTCCCCAAAATTTTGTCCTCTTTGGTGGTGGCCTTTCGATTTTCTCGGATAAATCTAATAAAGAAACAGTAGATCACGGCTTAGTAGAAGACCATAAGCTGATGATAATTCCTGCCAGTATGGATTTTCACTATTCTGAATTAAAGAATACCTATATTCTTATTGTGTACGAGAAAATTATTGATCCCATTATTCAAAATGTTAGTGAATGAGTACCTATGAATGGGTATGTGTTTTTCATGGGGGGGCATGCTGCTCATGAAATGATTAATCGCAGTGAGTTCGAGAATGGATCTCTGCAAAAAGTAGAAGGAGCAGGCAGTACCGTCTGTCGAGTATAATATGAGTACGACAAATGTTTTTGATACAGCATACGACCTCGCTTATGCGGCAGCAGAAGATATTTTAAAGCTTTCATTAGTGGGTGAGGAAAAACACATAGCTCTTTCGGGAGGAGCAACTCCTTTGCAGTTTTTTGAAGTACTTGCGGAAAACCCTTTTAATGATAAAGTACTGTGGAGTAATCTTCACTTTTGGTGGGTCGACGAGCGTTGTGTTGATCCTATGGATTCAGAAAGTAATTTTGGACAATTCAAGCGGTTTCTCGCTGATAAAATCGGGCTCTTTCCGAGTAATATTCATGCTATTGACGGGAGTCACGACTCTATATTAGAAGTACAGGAGTATAACGAGCGTCTTGCAACTGAAGTTCCTCAGTCAAATGACCTCCCCTGTTTTGATCTCCTTTTTCTGGGCCTGGGGGATGATGGGCATACTGCATCTCATTTTGAAAATAACGAAAATAACATTGTAAAAGAATGTGCCCTCACAACTCTAGTACAACATCCGGTGATAAAACAACGCCGAGTCACTATTAATATGAACGTCATTAACAATAGTCGTCATATTGTTTTCCTGGTAACAGGTGCAAACAAAACCAAAATTCTTAGTCAAATACTTAAAGGAAGAGATACCTTATATCCTGCGGGGCACGTAATTGCTCAAAATGGTATTCTTGATTGGTATGTCGATGAAGCGGCTTTTGGGAAAGAGGATTAAAATAGGTATTGGTGGTGTTGCGAGTAGCTCGCATACTCTGTAATACAAAGCACACCCCTCATTCAAAATAGCCTTTCATTTTGGGGAGCTCATACAACTTTGTATCAAAACCTCCATAAGTTGTAGCTATTTAACTATTTTTTATTCCAATCGTAGATACCATTGAGAAGTGGATCTATAGTGAAGAAATGTGAAGGGTCCCCAAAGGGATTAGGAGATACAATGTCGTACAGTATTACAGAAGTTTTAGAATTTGCACTTGCTATTGAAGAGACTGGCTATGACTTTTATGTTGCCCAGGCAGAAAAAACTACTAATCCTGAAGTGAAAAGTCTTTTTGAGCGCCTCGCACGAGATGAGGCTCAGCATAAGAAAGGCTTTAAAAAGATACTCAATGAAGTTGCGGGTCGTATTTCTGATGAAGGGCAATTCGGGGAAGAGTATTTTCAGTATATTAAAATGCTTGTTAAAGACATGGGCTTTAAACATGATAAATTTAATCGGGATGTCAAAACCTCTGACAATATTCTCGATGTTGTACTTTATGCCATGAATCGTGAAAAAGACACCGTGCAGTATTATACAGAGCTCAAAACATTGGTTTCTGAGCAAGATCAGGTAACGGTTGACCGCCTTATTGAAGAGGAAAAAGAGCATTTCTCGACCCTTTTTAAGATTTACGAGAACTTAGAGGCCAAAAAAGCTTAAAAGAACTCTTATGTTTCTCAAAAAGAAGCTTGATATACATCGAGCATACAGGCTTCTTCAGTAAACTCTCCCAAATATCACCTTCGAATTGCGCCCTATTTTCCTATATTTGGGCCATCAATTTAACACGCTGAATCATGACCGCTGAAGAACTCTATAACCGTCTTAAACATGTTAAAGTAGGGGCGCATACCTGTACTTTTGATCTCCAGAAATGTGAAGAGATCCTCCCGCTTATCAACGAAATTAACGTTCTCAAAAAAGAGAAAAACGCAGTGATTTTAGCGCACTCGTATGTGGCTCCCGAGATTGTTTATGGAGTTGCAGACTATACTGGTGATTCTTATGGACTCAGTAAAGATGCAATGAACACCAAGGCAGATACTATTGTATTTGCAGCGGTAAAATTTATGGGTGAAACAGCAAAGTTACTCAGCCCCGAAAAAAATGTATTGATACCAGGAAGAGATTCTGGGTGTACTCTTGCAGATGCCATTACTGGTGAGCAGGTGAGAGCCCTCAGAGCAGAGTACCCTGATTATGCGTTCATCTGTTATATTAACACTACTGCAGAAGTAAAAGCGGCTTGCGATGTCTCTGTAACCTCCTCTAATGTCTATGATATTGTTGAGTGCTACCCGAATGATAAAATTGTATTTGTTCCCGATCTTCTTATGGGTCAAAATATCATTGCTGAGATGAAAGAACGGGGCGTTAACAAAGAGATCGTGCTGTATGATGGTAACTGTTATGCTCATAAAGAGTATGATACTGATATGATCGATTTTCTTAAATCAAAGCATGATGGATTGACTGTGGTATCTCACCCTGAGTGTACTCTCGAAGTAACCTCAAAATCTGATTTTGTAGGTTCAACTGGTCAAATGATGGATTACATCAAAGAGTCTGATGAAAATGATTTTCTTCTTCTCACAGAGTGCGGGTTGAGTTCGCGTCTTCAGATTGAAAATCCTGAAAAGAATTTTATTGGAACCTGTAATTTCTGTAAATATATGAAATCCAATACCTTAGAAGATATAATCCGGGTTCTTAAAAATCCAGAGCCCTCTGATCGTGTTGAGCTCGATGCTTCAGTTATTGTTGATGCTAAGGCATGTATCGAAAAGATGTTTGAATATGCAGAAGCAGGAGCTCCCGCAGCTCCATGTGAGTAATCTATGTCATTAAACCCTGCAGACAATCTTAAAAACCTTATCGACCGGAGTATCGAGTCTCCCCAGATTAATAATCTGTTGAGTGGGATTTTAAGTAATGCAATTCTCGGTATTTTGCCGGGTGCAGGGAATGTTTTTACTCAAGACACATTGGCTCTTTTTAAGAGTCAGTTTATTGACAATCATCTGTTTGTAGAACATCACCTGGTAACTGCAACACTTCTTGCCCAAGATGATGCAGACTTGAAGGCTCACAAAGAGGCAATTATCCAGCTTTGTAGTGATATCCTGATCTACAAGAACGCTCCGGCCTCAACGACTCTTTCAGATGAAAAAAACAGTGAGGGAGAGTTCTTTAAGGATTTTCGAAGGGTAAAATGCCCCCTCAATTTTGTAAAGACAAAGCTTTTTCTCGACCGTATTGAATCGGGCGATCTTCTTAGAATCTACCTTGATGATGGGGCGCCTATCGAAAATGTTCCGCGGAGTGTCCGTCGTGATGGGCATGAGATTATGAGTCGTGAAAAACACGAAGTTGATGGTGTTCTTTACTGGGATCTCCTCATTAAAAAACAGTAATCCCTCTGTATTAATAGTGTTCTTTTAAGGACTCCTGTCAGAAATATACATCTATAAATCAAGTAACTAAAAATTCATTAAGAGCTCTCTTGCTCTTGTATTAGAGCATGTTCTATGGGTATAATTAAAGAAAGTAGTATCGGAGGTTCCTCATGTCCAAGATGCTTTATCCTACAGAACATCATCCGCGCGGTAAGTCAACCTCGCCTTGGTATACCTTAAAGAGTGATAAGGTCTATACGGGGCATGGCCACCCAGATGGTATTCGAGAAGAACCCTGGTTTCAGGTACATGATTATAAGCTGTATCCTACTTTTGGCCATCCAGATGGTCAGAGCAGGGAGGCTGCATACAAAATATCAATGGATGATGTGGTTCCATTGGGTAATGCTCCAGGGGGACATGGTCTTGGTGCGTGGTATAAGATAGTTGAGATGTAAAGGCTATGCTATAGTTTTTGACACGATGGACAAAAATAGGTGCCTCTTCCTGCAACCTTAACTTTTACAATGGGAGTCTTACAATTACTGCACGGTTCTCCCGCCCGATTGTAGGCTTTTAATGAAAGTTGAAATTTCCCCTTTTCACCATAAGAATTTACATAATCTGAAAAGGTGGTTCCTTTATTGAGTACCGCCTTTTTAAGTACTGCTTTGGTGGTTTTAAGAATCGAGCCAACAGCATCATCACTGAGTGAAGAAGGTGCCGTAAGGGGGTTCAGCTTTTCACGAAAGAGTATTTCATCTACATAGATGTTGCCTATTCCTGCAATTACTTCCTGATTGAGAAGTGCTGCCTTTAAGGAAACCTTGCGATTTTTAAGGGCTCCTATGAGCACTTTCTTCTTCATGGTGAGCGCGTCAGGTCCCAGCTTATGATCGACGAGGTAAGACTCTTTATCACTCGTATTAATCAAAGTAAATCGCCCAAATGTTCGAATGTCTCGATAGATAAGTTTTGTGTCACTATTTGTAAAATAGAGTTCCACATGGGTGTGTTTATCTTTGGGTCTAGATGTGTGGGTCGTGAACAATTGCCCGGTCATACGTAAATGGACGACTACTGTTTTGTCGTTACTTATGTGCAGAAAAATGTATTTACCATGGCGAGTTACTGTTACTATCTCTTGACCAACAAGGGCCTTTTTAAGAGCAGGGGCCGTGCCACTCACAATGCGAGGGAGATGTATAGACGCTTTACAAATGGGTTGTGAGAGGCATTGCTTTTTAAGCCCTTGTACAACGGTCTCGACTTCTGGGAGTTCAGGCATGATAGTCCGGTGTGAAAATGGTACACTAAAGATAATCTCAACCATTGCAGTGCACAATAGGTCCATTTTTTATGTTCAAGTTTGGATAGCTTCTTATCAATTATCCTTGTCAAAGATTGTGTATCTATTATATTGGGTATTACTAATTACAAATGTGTAATAGAGGGGAGTTAAAAACTACCCATTCTGTAAACAGAGACAAGGAGAAATTAATGGATAGATACGTATGTTCAGTATGTGGATATGTACATGTAGGGTCAGAACCACCAGAAAAATGTCCAACCTGTGGTGTAGGACCAGAAAAATTCACGAAACAACAAGAGGGTGCACGCCAGTGGGCTGATGAGCATGTTGTTGGTGTAGCTAAAGGTGTTGATCCTGAGATTATCGAAGGCTTACGCGCTAACTTCACTGGTGAATGTACTGAAGTAGGTATGTACCTCGCAATGGGTCGTCAGGCTGCACGTGAAGGGTATCCAGAGATTGCTGAAGCATATAAAAATATTGCATGGGAAGAAGCTGAGCATGCTGCAAAATTTGCAGAACTTCTTGGTGAAGTATATGTTGCAGATACCGCAACTAACCTCCAAGCGCGTGTTGATGCTGAGTTTGGCGCATGTGATGGCAAAAAGAAGCTTGCTACTCGGGCAAAAGAGCTTAACCTTGATGCAATTCATGATACGGTTCACGAAATGTGTAAAGATGAAGCACGCCACGGACAGCAGTTTGAAGGTTTGTTAAATCGTTTCTTTAAAAATAAATAGTAGATTACGTTACCTCTAGCGTATAAAAAGAGGTGACTCAATCTTTTTCAAATTAAAAAGGCATCAATTGGATTTGATGCCTTTTTAATTTCAGTATGGTTAACTAAAGCGTGAACTCTTTAGATGCTAAATAAGATGTTGACTTTTTAATTTGTCGGTACGTTAATCTATCATTATCGTAGAATAATTTGAATAGGTAGCTTGTAGTGTCTGATATATCAAAGATTATAGGCTAATTTCTTCAATCCTCAGTGTTAAAAGAGTGCCTTGACTTATAAACACAGTCATATAAATGAGTACGCTTTTAGTACGCTATATTACAAGTTTGTAATTCTAAAGGAGTCTCTTAAGTGATGGAAATTATCTTTACTCCACACACAATGCATAAAACACATAACACACACAGAAGGAGTTCAGGATGAATTTGGGACACATCATGAAAATGGCACTTTGTGCCGTAACAGTAGTAACAACAGTTGCGACTGCAGCAAACTATCAATCAGTAACAGGTAATGCTCTTGTAACAGCATCAACTGTTGAATCATATGAATATTCTGCAGATAAATTAATAGATGGTGACCAACAGACTCGTTGGGCATCTGAATTTGCAGATAATCAAGAAGTAGTTATCGATCTTGGGTCTACTCAGTTTATCGATAAGATTACTTTAAACTGGGAGGCAGCGTTTGCGAGTAAATTTAAAATTTCTCTCTCAAATGATGGTGAAAACTGGGGCGCTGATTATCGTGGAGTATATGAAAGAGCAGGCCTAAATGGTGCTCAAGAATTTGTTCAAGATTTTGGTGCACACCGTTACATCAAGCTAGAGCTAATTGAGCGGGCTACTGATTATGGCTTTTCACTCTTTGAAATAGAAGTATTTCAAGATCTTGATCTCCATTATCAAGCCAAAACGATAACGTTAAAAAATGTTTACTCTGACTATATTGCTAAAGGCCTTCCAAAGCCTGAATGTACATGGTCAACACTCGGAACTATGGTTATTGAGGGAGCGGGGCGTTGGTATACAAACACTAATGCCTACATCTGCCTGAGCTATGCAGCTCCAGATCAAGCTCAGACAACTGGTTGGGTGCCGTTCGCACTAGGGTCAGCACTAGCTGAGTAATAAGAACACAAAAATATATAAGGGCATCAAAAACATGATGCCCTTATATTTATCATAGAGCGTATTTTTAATTCGTCGATAACATTGAATAACATAAATAACTATTTAATCGATGATCTAAATTCGTCAAAACTAAAGAGAAGTAACTCCTCCCAGCGCAGTAAGTGCGAATCTCACATCACAAAAAAAGCACTCCCTTGAGAGTGCCTAAAAATTTGTAAATTTTAATATAAGTGTTTAAATGTGAAGCGAATTTTGCGCCGGCTTACATGGGTATGCCAGGTCAAAGTCAACGAAGCAAATGAATGCTTATATTAAAATTTTTCAGAGTGAATATTGCCTGGAGCGCGCTTCTTATGCTCATTAAAGCCTTCACCTTCAAGGATTTCAATCATGTCATTAATCATACTCGGGTTGCCACAAAGGAAGACGTGGGTGTTGTCAGGAGTGATTTCTTGACCCATAGCTTTTTGAACATCACCATCTTTATAGATGTCTTGCACAAATTTTGCCATACCACCCCAAGGCACAGGCTCTTTGTCTGGAAAGAGAATTGTTGGGATATAAGAAAATTGGTCGTGTAGTGACTCAAGAAGTCTGAGTTCAGACGAGTAGCCAAGGTCCCATGAGTTCGATGCGCCATGAACAACACAAATCTTGTGGTTCTTTTTAAGAGCGTCAGAACGCAGCATACTCATGTATGGTGCAACACCAGTACCAGTAGCAACGAGAACAATATTTTTATCACCTTCTAACTGATCAAGGGTAAACATACCGGTGAATTTTTTACCAACACCAATTCTGTCTCCGACATTGAGCGAAAACATTCTTGGAGTAAGATTACCTGAGTGAATAAGAGTAATATAGAACTCAAGGTATTCTTTTGTTTTTGATCCTGATGCAATAGAGTAGGCTCTTTTGATCATTTTATCGGGTTTGTTTGGGTATGGCTCTTCAGTCGCTTCAGGACATCGTGTTGCATCAGGCGGGAGAAAAAGTGCGCAGAACTGGCCTGCTACAAAGTCTGGAAGTTCCCACCCATCAGGAGCAATACGAATTACTTTCATGATCGGTGATACTTGAGTTACTTGGGTAACTATTCCATTTAGTTCATCTTTAGCAGCCATATAAATCTCAGTATATTAGGTTATTATTATTTATGGTGTCTAAAATATAAAAAATAGGCGAGATACGTAAAATAATAAAACTGGAAAGTTGCTATTTATACAATTTTGATCTGATTTGCTTAACTTGATGGGAAAGTTGACAGGAATGTAGTCTGAAATAAAGTTGATATTGGGGAATTGTTAGGGGTCTACCTTTATGTTTTACGATGCTATTATTGAGTAATTGTAGAGTGTATCGTATTCGGGCAATAAAAAAGCCACCTAAGAATTGATCTTGAGGTGGCTTGTACAATGTTTTAAAAAAAATGCAAATTCGAGTATTACACTTTCTCTTCTATATTGATTCCGAGGTCAAAGCCATTAGTGGTAATCATCTCTTTATCTTGATTAACATCTGAGCCAATAGTTGTTAGATGGTCGCCAACGAGTGCTCCATTGATTCCAGCTTTGAGACCCAACTTTTGCATCTCTTGGTTAAGTGTTTGGCGTCCACCAGCAAATCGTATCGAAGCTCTAGGGTTTACGAATCTGAAAATAGCCATTGTGACAAGTGCTTCTTCTGGTTCGATAGGGGGAGCATCTTGAAGGGGGGTGCCTGGCATAGGGTTAAGAACATTGATTGGTATAGATTGGATATTGAGTTCTGAAATCTCAAAAGCCATATCGACTCTATCCTGCCAAGATTCACCCATGCCGATAATACCGCCACAGCACAGGTCCATACCTGCCGCTTGAATGTTTTTAATTGTTTCAACACGTTGATCATAGGTGTGTGTTGTTACGATATTAGGAAAGAAGTTACGGCTAGTCTCTACATTGTGGTGATACATTTTAACGCCACGCTTAACGAGTTCGTCAGCTTTCTCTTTGGAGAGTAGGCCTAGTGATGCACAAAGATTGATATTTGTCTCTTCTTGCAGGCGATCATAGATTTTAGTGATACTTTTAAAGTCTTTGTCGCGGATACCTTTGCCCGAAGTTACGAGAGAGAAGCGATGCACACCATTTGCTTCATTCTTTTTTGCAAGAGCAAGAGCTTCTTCTTCATCAACAAGGTTATACTCAGGAGAGTTTGTAGTAAAGTGTGCAGATTGTGTACAGAATTTACAATCTTCGGAACAACTCCCTGATTTCGCATTCATAATACTACACATCTCAAAATTGGTTCCGCTTTTTATTTCACGGATCTCATTTGCGGCGTCAAACAATTCTTGAATGTCGAATCCACTTTTGAGAATGTTCATTACTTCTTCATTAGTAATTTTTTCTTCATTAAGAACTTTGTTCTTTAATTCCTGGATCATAGGTAATCCTTCTGAGGGTCTGCGCCAAAAGTGGAAAAAATCCACCTTTCATCAACACTTGATCCCATCATTTATATGGTGTAATCAATTATGCTAAGAGTTATTATACTTCAGCTTTTGAATATGCTTCTTTTATCACTCCGCTCGCAAATACAATGTCGCCGTCGTAAAAAACAACAACTTGGCCCGGGGTTACCGAGCGTTGAGCTACATCGAATTCGCACTGTATATCTCCATTTTCGAGTGGGGAGATAGTTGCAGAGCTTTCAGTTATTGAGAGGCGTATTTTAACACCAACCTCATAAGGTTCAGTAAGTGAGTCCACGGCAAGGTAATTGATTTCAGAGGCTATGAGGCCATCACTGAAAAGACCTTCATTGGGAGTCACGATAATTTCATTAGTTGTGGCATCAATTTTAGCAACATACATCGGTACTTTAGCTGAAATGCCGAGGCCTTTTCTTTGGCCAATAGTGTAGTGGATGATGCCTTTGTGTTGCCCGAGTATGTTTCCATCGGCATCAACAATGTTACCTGGCTCAATAGTCTCTTTTTCAAAAATAGGAGAGTAATCGCCACCAGATACAAAATCTTGACTTTCAGCTCTTTCAGCAGTATTGAGCTTAAAATCACGAGCCATTTCTCGTACTTCATGTTTAGTAAATTCACCAAGGGGGAACATGACTTGTTTCAGTTGTTTTTTGGGGAGGCCAGAGAGAAAATAAGTCTGGTCTTTTGTAGAATCTTTTGCTTTTTTTAGGAAGACTTCTCCATCTTTTTCTTCAAGTTGAGCGTAGTGACCTGTTGCAAAATAGTCAAATTCAATGCCTGCTTCTTTGGCACGATCAACGAGAAAACCAAATTTAAGGGCGTGATTACAAACCACACATGGATTGGGAGTCCGTCCAACAAGGTATTCTGCTTTAAAATAATCAAGTACTGTAGCTTCGTATTCTTTGGCCAAATCAAATACATGATACGGGATATCTAAATTTTTACAAAGCTCTGTTGAAAGCTCAATATCTTCTTCCTCACCGGGGCCATAACAAGCGTGTTTTTCCGTTTCTTGAATTTTAATGGCACCATCATATATTTCCATAGTGAGGCCAATGACGTTGTAGCCTTGGTGTTTAAGGAGGGCTGCTACAAGTGAAGAGTCAACTCCACCGCTGAGTCCTACAGCGACTGTCTTGTTTTTAGGTACCATTGCAAAGCTCTAATGAGGTTAAAGTGATTACAGTGGCAAATATAGCAAAAAGTTAGAAAGGGCGAAGGCTGAAGATTAAACTCTCAGGCGAAAGTTACAAGTTGGGATCCGGGTATGTAATTTTCGTTTATAATCAATAAGGTCCAATGTATTGAGTTATTTGATGGTTATACGAGCCCACTCCTTTATTCTGGTATTCCGAGGATGAATGAAAAAGGCCTGAAACGAATGTATTGTCGCTTCAGGCCTAAAGGATTATGTAAAGAAGAGGTGTCTATTCTGCATCAAGAGCTTGGTCAATGTCAGTTAAAATATCTTCTATATTTTCTATACCAATAGAGAGACGAACGAGATCCGGAGTGAGTCCACTCGCAATCTGCTCATCTTCGCTGAGTTGTGAATGAGAAGTGCTTGCGGGGTGGAGTGCCAGTGATTTAGCATCACCAACATTAGCAAGGTGGGAGATAAGTCCTAGGCTATTGATAAACTTCTCACCAGCAGCGCGTCCGCCTTTAATTCCAAATACCACCATGGCAGTGTATCCATTTTTCAATTGCTCAGAAGCAAGTTTGTATGATGGATCATCTTTAAGGCCGGGGTGGCGTACCCATTCAACTTTTGGATGGTTTTTGAGGTGTTCGGCAACGGCAGTTGCATTTTCACAGTGGCGTTGCATACGTACATGTAATGTTTCAAGGCCTTGAAGAAAGAGCCATGCATTATCAGGGGCTATTGCTGCGCCAAGAGTTCTCAGGGGCACGAGTCTCATGCGTAAAATAAACGCTAAAGGGAGTAGCGGCTCAGGAAGCTCAGTTGCAAATTTCATACCGTGATATGACTTTGATGGCTTGTTGTAGAGATCAAATTTCTCATGGGTCCAATCAAAATTAGCTGCATCAACCACAATGCCACCAATACCCGTACCATGACCACCAATCCATTTGGTTAATGAATGGATCACAATGTTCGCACCGAGTTCTATAGGTTTGCATATGTATGGTGGTGTGAAGGTAGAGTCCACAACTAATGGAATATGGTGCTTTTTAGCAATAGCAGAAAGACCACGGATGTCAGCACAGTCGAGCACCGGGTTCCCGATGATTTCTGTGTAGAGCATTTTTGTTTTTGGAGTAATAGCTTTTTCTACAGCTTCAAGATCAGTGATTTTAACCATGTTTGTGGTAATACCAAAATCGGGAAGTACGTTAGCGAGGAGGCTATAAGTACCGCCGTAGAGGTTGTTCCCTGATACGATTTCATCACCCGCTTTACAAATATTTATTGCGGTGTAAAAAATAGCTGACATGCCTGATGCCACTGCAAGAGCGGCTGCACCACCCTCCATTTCTGCGACTCGTTTTTCCAAAACATCTTGGGTTGGGTTCATGAGTCGGGTATAAATATTGCCGAGTTCTTTGAGTGCAAAAAGATTTGCCGCATGTTCACTATCGCGAAATACGTATGAACTCGTTCTATGTAATGGAACACCACGAGACATTGTGCTGTCGATAACCGCTCCAGAGTGGAGTCCTTGAGTTTCTATTTTATAAGCCATTATTTATCTCCTTCATCGAATACCCATGTTGATAAATAGCGTTCGCCTGTGTCTGGGAGTAGCGTGACAATTACTTTGCCTTTATTCTCTGGGCGCATTGCGAGTTGTTCGGCTGCAAGAGCTGCAGCACCGCAGGATATTCCTACTAAGATTCCTTCATTTTTTGCGAGTTTGCGGGTCATTGCGCCGGCATCTTGTGAATGCACTTGAATTATTTCGTCATAGAGATCTGTCTTAAGTACACCAGGAACAAAACCGGCACCAATACCTTGTATTTTGTGTGGTCCAGGCTTATTGCCTGAGAGTATTGAAGACTCCTTGGGTTCTACGGCAATGATTTTAACGTCAGGGTTACGTGCTTTAAGAACTTCCCCAACACCAGTAATGGTGCCACCGGTTCCGATGCCAGAAATAAAATAATCTACTTTGCCTTCTGTATCTCTCCAGATCTCTTCAGCAGTGGTTTTTCTATGTATCTCAGGATTTGCTTCATTGTTAAACTGTTGTGGCATAAAGCTTCCTGGAGTTTGATCAAAGAGCTCTTCCGCTTTTTGAATTGCTCCAGTCATTCCTTTCTCTGCGGGTGTCAGGATAAGTTCAGCGCCAAAAGCTTTTAATATTTTGCGGCGTTCAATACTCATAGATTCGGGCATGGTCAGTATAAGTTTATACCCTTTTGCTGCGGCGATATAGGCAAGGCCAATACCGGTGTTACCACTGGTAGGCTCTATAATGGTACCACCTGCGGTGAGTGTGCCGTTTTTTTCAGCGGTCGCAATCATATTGTAGGCAATACGATCTTTTACACTTGAAAGCGGATTAAAGCTTTCGAGTTTACCAAGAACTATTGCTCCTGATTTGTCGCTAATATCATTTAATTTTACAAGTGGTGTATTCCCGATGAGTTCGGTTATATTATGTGCATAGTTCATAGTACCTCCTAGATACTGTAATCGTTGTGTTGCACTGTTTTTTCTTTATCTACTAAACTTTGTATGGTGTGTTTTGAGAGGACAGCCTGTTGTGCTTGGTGAAGTTCAATCCAAATAGGGCGGGTAATGCATTCATTTGTCTGAGCGCAGTCATCGTTGGTAGTGCAGGGTACGGGGGCTTGGCTCCCTTCGAGTGCATTAAAAATATCAAGGAGGGTTACGTCTTCGGGCTCGCGACGCATTATAAAGCCACCTTTGGCACCGCGGATTGTATTTATAATTCCGCTGTTCTTTAAAGAGATTAGTATATTTTCTAAGTAGGAATCAGGGATGCCCTGAGTAGCCACAATGTCTTTTCTTTTCGTGGGTTTGACATTGAAATTTTTAGCAATCTCAATAATTGCTCGGGTCCCATATCTCGTTTTCGTTGAAAGCTTCATACTACCCAATGTTGATAAACATAGTGAACAATCTATAATTTCTGTGATTTGTTGTCAAGTGACTATTTTGGGTAGGTCATACTTGTAGCGAATTCAATGATTGATCTTGATACGTATATCTGCAAAAGGTCACTTTCCCAGTTCTCAGTCTGTTATTATGGTTTTCAATGTTTTCATTCGAAGAAGAACTAGCCTCTATATTTTAGTACTTCGCCAACGACAAGAAGGGCGGCGTGAGTGAGCCTTCCTGTAGGGAGTCTGTCACATATCTCTGAGATTGTTGATTCTACCAGTTCCGCATCAGGGTGGGTGGCGTTAAAGATGAGGGCACAAGGAGTACTTGGATCTCTACCACTGTCCAGTAAAAGGTCCATGTTGGCCTTCAAGTTGTGACATACCATATACAGGGCAAGGGTGCCTCGTTTGGGGAGTGATGCCCAGTCGACAAGGTTAGGTGTGGGCCCTGCAGATTTGTGTGCAGTAGCAAAGGTGATATCGGATGAGACTTCTCTGAGGGTGAGTGGAATTGAAAACTGGGCTGCTGCGCCAAATGCAGCGCTAATGCCTGGTATGACCGAGTGAGGTATCTGGTGTTCTTTCAGGACTTCTATCTCTTCGCCACCTCTACCAAAGATAAAGGGGTCTCCACATTTAAGACGGACGACTGTTTTGCCTTTGAGTGCCTCTTCGATGACACGTGGATCTAGCTTAGGTGAGGCGGGGGATTGGGTAAGTGCTCTTCTGCCGACACATATTTTTACGGTAGACTCTGGGATGAGCGCCATCACTTCAGGTGTAATGAGTTTATCGTAGGCAATGACGTCTGCGGACTCTATTGCTTTGAGTGCTTTGATGGTGAGAAGGTCGGGGTCGCCTGGTCCTGCGCCAACAAGTATTACATGTCCGGTGGTACTCATAAAGGCCTCATTATTAAAAAGAGTGTTTTGATGTAAATAACATCATCGTATCCATTAATTATACTGCATTTCGATTACAAATCTGAAATAGAAAGCTATTATCAGGAGCAATTCTAGAAAAGATTGGAACAATTTCAATAAATTTGTATATTAATGTTCACAAACATTATAAACATTGTGACTTTAAAGATGAGTAAGAAAAAAGAATCATTAGAATTAATCAAAAATAAGCTCCAAGAGCATGGCGATACGATATCGTTTGCATGTAGTTTTGGTGCTGAAGATGTGCTTATGGTTGATCTGCTTCATGAGAGTGGCCTTCCATTTCGTCTTTTTTCAATTGATACCGGTCGTCTTCCTGAAGAGACATTGGAATGTGCTGATGCGCTTGTTCAAAAATATGGTGTCTCTATTGAATGGTATTTTCCGAAGCATGAGCCTGTTGAAGCGCTTGAGCGTGAAAAAGGAATGTTCTCTTTTCGTCAAAGTTTAGAACTTCGGAAAGAGTGTTGTGCTGTTCGAAAAATTGAACCACTCAACCGAGCTATTGGTGAACTCAAGGCTTGGTTTACAGGGATTCGTGCTGAACAGAGTATTACGCGGTATCTTACCAAATCAATTGAAGTGGATGAAGGTAATGGTGGTATCGAAAAAGTGAACCCCCTTGTTGATTGGTTGGAGCAGGAAGTGTGGGATTATATAAAAGAAAATAATGTACCGTATAATAAACTCCACGACATGGGGTATCCCTCAATAGGATGTGCGCCATGTACTCGGGCAATTGCTACCGGTGAAGAAGCACGTGCTGGACGTTGGTGGTGGGAAACTCCCGAAAATAAAGAGTGTGGATTACATATAAAGAAATAAGAATTAAGGATTGAGAATAAAGAATTAAACATTCTGAACTCACGAAGAGGAATTATGGATCAAATAGAAAAGTTAGAAGCATTAAGTGTAAGAATACTACGGGAGACCTACCGTAATTTTGATAACATGGCCATGGCATGGTCTATTGGTAAAGATAGTACGGTGCTTTTATGGCTTGCACGAAAAGCATTTTTTGGCCACGTACCATTTCCGTTGGTGCACATTGATACTGCTTATAAGATTCCTGCAATGATTGAGTATCGTGATAAAATTGCTCTCGATTGGGGCCTTAATATGGTGTACGGTCAGAATACTAAGGCGCTTAAAAAAAAGCAGACCTATCCTGATGGAAATATTGACCGATTGTCTTGTTGTAAAAACCTTAAGAGTGATGCTCTTAAAGCGACTCTTCAAGGGACATGGGATCGCTACAAGTTAAATCATGAAACAAAAGAGTACGATATTGATCCAAATAAAGAACCATATACTGGTCTTATTGTTGGGGCTCGTGCAGATGAAGAGGGTTCTCGTTCAAAAGAACGATATTTTTCTCCTCGTGATAAAAATAATGACTGGGATGTTGGTGATCAGCCTCCAGAACTGTGGAGTCACTTTAAGACAGACTTTGCGGCTGGAACTCATGTACGTATTCACCCATTGCTTGATTGGACGGAACTCAATATTTGGGAGTATATTCAACGTGAAAATATACCGATTATCGATCTCTATTTCTCTAATAAAGAGGGGAAACGATACCGGTCTCTTGGATGTTTTCCATGTACTTCACCTATTGATTCCCCTGCAAAAAATGTAGATGAAATTGTTGAAGAACTCAGAAGTGGAAATTTAAAGAATATAGCAGAGCGTTCAGGCCGTGAACAAGATAAAGAAGATGGTGG
>JAOPTX010000025.1:0-75448 GCA_051532055.1 Fibrobacterales bacterium
GCGCCTTCTGCACTTGATGCTAAAACAAGTGGAAGAATCCTAGTAGGTGATGGCACTGACATTGCATCGGTTGCTGTCTCGGGAGATGTAACTATGGCAAGTACTGGAGCAGTTACCATTGCAACTGATGCGGTAGATGGGACTGATATATCTCTTGCTTCTGAAGCTGATAGAGATATGATGTATTTTGACGGCACTGATTGGGCCAGATTAGCAAAAGGTACTTCAGGGCAAATATTAACCATGACAGGAGCAAATGCTATTGGCTGGGGAGCTGCAGCAGGTTTAAGTGACGGTGATGTTACAACTGCAAAAATTGAAGCCCTCACATCCGGGCAATTTATAATAGGTACTAACAATACCACTGCTGGAAATGCAAAAGTTACTATGGGCGGCGATGCAACTATGGCAAATGATGGTACCGTAACTATCGCGGCAGATGCTGTTTCACTTGCTAAGATGGCGGATATTACCAGAGGTTCACTCATTATTGGTGGTGTCGCAAATGCGCCTTCTGCACTTGATGCTAAAACAAGTGGAAGAATCCTAGTAGGTGATGGCACTGACATTGCATCGGTTGCTGTCTCGGGAGATGTGACTATGGCAAGTACTGGTGCAGTTACCATTGCAACTGACGCGGTAGCTGGAACTGATATCTCACTCGCTTCTGAAGCCGATAGAGATATGATGTATTTTGATGGCACTGACTGGGTAAGACTAGCTAAAGGTACTAATGGACAGTTACTTACAATGACCGGAGCTAATGCAATTGGTTGGGCTGCAGCACCATCTGGTGAACTGACAACTGCTTCTAATGGTTTAATATTAGCAACAAATGATGTTCAACTAGGGGGAGCACTTACTGCAAGCACTGAAATTACTCAAAGCGATGCAGAAGAATTAAAAATTACTAACAATAGTACAGCACACACAATAGTCGACCTTACGTCAACAGGGGATTTCCGTGTAGAGTTAAATGGTTCACCAAAATTCTGGGTTAATGATGGTGGTTCTACGAGAGTAAATGGTATGCTACAATTAAATAGAGGAACTACTTCAGCAGGCGCAATACAATTCTATGAAGATGAAGACAATGGAACTGACATCCTTCAAGTTGCCGCTCCAGCTTCTCTAAGTGCGGGTACTACAGTAGTTACCTTTCAAGATGCCGCTGGTACTATCGCACTGACATCAGACATCACTGGAGGTACTTCTGCAGGTAGCTTTACTACACTCGCAGCATCAGGAGTATCAACGTTAACTGGTAATGTAAATATCGGAGCAGCAAATCTTACCATCAACACCGACAAATTTATAGTAACCGGTGCAACAGGTAATACGGATATAGCGGGTAACCTTACCGTTGACGGTGCAGCATCATACATTGGTGATGCTGATACTGATGTAGTGTATATGTATGCAGAAATGAGAGGTAATGCAGCCGGTAATTTGGTTGTACATCTTGGTCCATAGAGCATGAGATTTTAATAGAGTAGACAGTGTAAGTGATTGATTTTACACTGCTTATACAGGGAATAGTGTTATATTTTTTGTAGGTACATAAACGTGATAATAAAATGCAGAAAGTAATTGTGATATTGGTACTAGCAGCAATACAAATGAGCTTTTCTCAAAAGTCGGCAGTAGTCTCGACAGACACCACTAATACAGTGAGTGGTAAAAAAACTATACCTTCTGACACTACATCAATTGAGAATGTGATCAAGTCACTCAATATTAAGCCAACTATAGAAGACTCTACATCTCAAAGTATTTCGAAAAAATATTCATCAACAAAAGAATCAGTGAAAGATATCTATAAAAAAGAGATTGAATTTAAACGAAGTAAAGAGACTACTGAAACACTGTGGTTAGTAAGTAGAATAACCTTAGGGGTATCGAGCCTTGGAATGGCAACCATGGGTTTTTTACACACTGGTGATGCTGAAGATAAATTAGCTCAACAACATAAAGTCTATGGTCAATATCTTGAACTTGATGATAATGCACCTGATGAAGAATTTAATTCTACAAGAAATAACTATGACAGTTTAGAAAAGCAGATAGATACTCATATAGCAAAAGCATCTATTTACTATGGATTATCATTTTTTTTAACCGCAGGATTTTTTGTAACCTTTGCATTTTAATATGAATAGATATAAAATCATATACGCCATTTTTCTTTCACTCATATTTATTGGGTGTGCAGAAAAAAATCCATATCCTAATTGGAATAATGCGTTTGACCCTGCAAATAAAATTTTGGTTCCCTTTCTTGAAAGTGATACTATTGTATCAATAAATAGTCCGGTAATTTTAACAACCCCTGACTCTATTGAAGATAAAAATGTACTACGTATATGGTATATCTCCAGAGATACTACAACACAGTCACAAATAGATACACTGGTGACCTCAAATCAAGATACTGTTATTGCCGCACAAACAACTCCTGGTGAATATCGCTATCCCGTCACTCTCGAACATATTTATGTAAAGTCACAACAATTTAAAGACACTATGACTGTCACTGTTATGGATACGATTCCTACACTTATTTTCCCTATTGATACATTACAAGAAGGTTTGATTCCTGAAGATATAATTGGGTTTTATCAAGCGCGACTTCGTTGGGAACGAACCTATCCTGATTCATTACTAGTATACCGTATTCGATATGGGGTTACTCCCACAGAGCTTATTGATACCATATCTTTTATAGATACTAATTTTTATGATTTAGAAGGGCTTAATATTAACACTCTCTATTACTGGACTGTTGATGCTGTATTTAATAATGGTGGTATTGACTCCATTGTATCGGATACTGTTATAGGTAATTTCAAAACAATTTCACCTGATGGAATGGTGCTTATTCCGGGTGGAACATTTACAATGGGGAGTGATACAATAGGAGAAAGTGATGAATCTCCGAGGCATCAAGTAACGGTTAGTGATTTCTGGATGGACACAACAGAAGTTACTGTCACACAATATCATTTTATTACTGAATCTGAAATTAGTATTCTCGACACGAGCTGTCTTAACTGCCCCAAAACAAAAGTAAATTGGTACTCAGCTATCCGATATGCAAATGAGATGAGTAAACGATACGGTACTGATACAGTCTATACTTATGACAACATAGAGTTTATATATGTTCAACCTACCAGTGCAGAAAAATTCACTAACCTCCTTGTCCAAGATTCAGTGGCCGGCTTTCGACTTCCCACTGAAGCAGAATGGGAATATGCAGCTCGCGGTGATACAACATCAAATTATTACTGGGGGGATGATACCACAACTGCAATCGTAAACCAATATGCTTGGTTTAATAGTGATGGTCCTAATTCAGTTGGAAGCCTCATCCCAAATGCCTATGGTCTATACGATATTCTTGGGAATGCATGGGAATGGGTACAGGATACTTACGACTCAACGGCGTATCAAAATCAAGAAGGAGTAGTAGACCCAACGGGACCTCAATATAATGATTCACTTGGAGTTGTACGAGGATGTAGTTGGAGCGAAAATAAGAGTAGTTCTTGTATGGCCTTCGAGCGAAGAGTTGCTAATAAAATTATTGAGTCAAAAGATTTTACTGGTTTTCGACTCGTCTTTAATATTCCCGACTAAAGAAGTATCCTAAAAATAAAGTTTAATTTTTAGGATACTTATACTTACAAATCAATACTTTTATTTTTCCGAATTGAGATTACATCTTTTAAGAGTTTATTATAAGTTTTTGACTTAAGTAATTCTTCAATGCTCTTATCCATTCTCCAAGTCCAGTTGGTTTCATCCATTGTACCGGGAATATTAATCCTCTCATCATCAGGGTTTTCATCCTTAATCATCGAACCATCAAGAGCCATATAATCTTGAAAAGGAATAATAGTTAAGAGTGAATTAGAATTAAGATTCCGTTCAATAATTTTACGAGCAAGTGCACTTGTTAATTCAGTAGGACATTCTCCTTCGTTATTAAGAAGTGGATAATAGTTTTCTCTATCCCATTCCTCTTCCCAATACCCACGTAATGTGGATGAATCGTGACACGAAGGTGAACAAACAGAGAGACGAGGATAGTGACTCGGATTAATAAATGGAGCCCCATCTGCATGATAGTCTCTCGCCCATCGTTCGATTTTCAAACTAAGCATTCCAAGTTCTTGAAGTACTTTACCGACACAATTTGGAACTACTCCCAAATCCTCAGCGCAAACAAGCATATCAGTCTCTTGCGCCATCATCCCTAAGAGCTTTCGTCCAAAATGCTCCCAAATTTCTTCTTGAATACCATTGTTGTGATTTATCAAATCACCCAATACCTTCTGTTCATGATCAGGAAGGCCTGTAAACACTGGTGCATCATAGTAGTACCAAAAAGGGTAATACTCACCTTCTGTATGAGATATAAAAACTCTATTCCAATATATAGTTCTGAGAATGTCTTTAACTTCTGAAGACTCATTCAAAGAATTTATTTTTTTCTCGCTATCAACACTTTCGCCTAATTTAAATTCACCTGGCTCAATTTCAGAGAAGTATCGTGATATTGCTTCGCCACAATACTCTCCCATTAGGTCACATATATACTCTTTTGAGTAAACAGGGTGAGTCAAATAACGAATAGTCTGATCTGAAAAGCCCATACCTTGGAGAGTATCTATAGTAATTGGTTTATAAGGATTAAATACCCCAAGCATTCCACTCTGTTCAGATTCTTGTGTCTGCCAAATTCTAAAGAACCCAAGTACATGATCAATCCTAATAGCATGAAAGAATTTAGCAGATTGCGCTAATCGCATTTTCCACCAAGAGAAATCATCCTTCTCTATAGTTTCCCATTTATAGCAAGGGAAACCCCAATTTTGACCAGTATAACTAAACATGTCTGGTGGGGCACCTGCACGCATACTTAAATCAAAGAATTTCCGCATTCCCCATACATCGGCACTATCCTCATTTATTAAAATGGGAATATCACCTTTAATTTTTACACCGATAGCATCAAGAGACTGAACTACTTTCAAAAACTGATCTTCTGCAATGAATTGCACCCAGGCATAAAAGAGAACCTCTTCCCACTCTTTTTCCCAAAGTGTATCAATCATCTTAATTGTAGGGTTCTTCTCATCTCCCCATTCTTGCCATGACTTTTTACTATTCTTCTCTTTTAAAACAGAATAAGCACAATACGTTCTCACCCAAGAGTTACTTTCAATCCACTTATGGAACTGAGTATCTCCTGCTACAATTGATGATTGATCAGTATATACTTTTTTTAAAATTTCCATTTTAAAACGATACAATTCAGAATAAAGAACTCGTTCACTGTCATTAAAATACTTTTTCTTCTTTTTCAGAAGCGCTGTGTATTTAGAAACTCCCTCTATTGAATCTAGATGAAGAAAAATAGGGTTTAATGCAAAAGCACTCTTTGCTCCATAAGGAGAAGACTCTTCCCCTGTATCATTTACAGGCAACAGCTGAATAAGATCTAAATCACACTTTTTACACCACTGAGCAAATGGTAATAGATCATTAAATTCACCAACACCACATCCCTCTTCTGAACGCAATGAAAAAAGTGGTATCGCTACACCAGCTTGAAAAGAATCAATTGTACCGTACTTCATACTGTTATCTCGTCTTAAATTCAACGAGCCGAGGTATAACAGAGCAGATAGTAATTCGTTTATGATTGTATTGATCAGGAGACATCCTCATCATACGAACCTGCCAACTTTTACCTGCAAACTGTGTAATCAACTCATAGTTATCTTTAGTTTTGTTCCAGGTAAAAGATTCAAAAGATTTGAATCCAGGACATTTTTTCTCACCAAGGTGAGTACCACTTCCGGAAATACGAGCATTTGCACGTATTGTTGAACCAAGAAGATCGATATAAGCTTTGGTTGTATCTGTAAGATATACATGTACCCCCCAAAAGCTGTTCTTATTAAATCGTACAACATGTTCATGTAAAATGTCATCTACATAAAAAGTTTCTTTATACACACCATTTCTAATTTTCTTAAAGTCAGAGATTGGATATCGTTTGAAAAACTCTTTTTCAGTAGCTCCCCAAGGCACAAGAAAATGCCCTAACTCAACCTTACCTTCTAAAAGAACTATTTTTTTCTTCTCAACTTCAATCACTTTTTTGTCAGATTGAGAAATCATATCTTTAACTTGTTTTTCAAGAGCCAACTCTTTTTGACTTTTGTTAACAACCGGTTTTACTATTTCCTTAGACTTTACAACTGCCACTTCAAATGCTTTTCCTGCAGAATTCAATGACTTTAGGGATGTCTCATATAAGCGGGCCTTATCAAACTCTATCTCTGCTTTATCACTATTACCGCTATTCAAATAAGCCACACCAAGTGCATAACGTAACCAGCCATTTTTAGGCCGGTCATTCACCAAACTATCTAAGAGCACTATACTACTTATGGAGTTTCCTTCAATAGGAGGTTTTGATTTAATAGGAGGAATTTTTTGTCCAAGTGTTGTAAGAGCTTTCTGCGCCTCATTACTTTCTGGATCCAATTTTAAAATTTTATTATAGGTCTCTCGTGCTTCATCAACATCACCATCATATTCAAGTAACAGCCCTTTTAAATAAAGAAGACTTTTATTATAAGGAAATTGATCAATTGCATAATTAACCACCCTAAAACAGGTATCAAGATCAGCGGTATTATGGTAAATGTGGGCTAACATAGAGTACTGTTTTTCTAAAGACTCAGTATCTAACGTGATTGAATATTTGAGATACTCGAGTGACGAAGGGTATTTTTTACCTTGAAGATTAATGAGTGCGAGTTCAAAGTATGATGGTGCATATATTGGAGATAATTCAATAGACTTTTCAAAGGATTTCAGTGCCTGATCATTATTATTCATCAGTAGATTATATTGCCCAGTTATAAAGTAAAGAGCGGGGTGTTCTGGATTAAGTGATTTCGCTTGTTGAATATAGACGCGTACATCATCAAGTAATGATTTAGTAAGTTCCTGATATGAAAGAATATTTTTTGATGCATAGAAGTAGATTGCAAACTCTTCAGGATATTTTTTAATCAGACCATCAAATATTTTCTTTGAAGATTTAACCCCTTTCATTTCATGATATTGAATTGCCTGTTTATAGAGTTTTTGATCAGCTGGGTCAAGCTTAGGTAACTCCTTTGGTACAGAGTAATCTCGACCAATATCAAGTTCCGTCCCAATATCTAATCCAAAGGGAACATATTCTGGTTTTATAGTACGAGAAAAAAGGATATCAAAGGCTTGGTAGCCTCCCATCCCCACAAGTGCACATACTATTAACGTCAAAAAAAGATAAGTAGAGAACTTAATTAATTTTATCATCTGCTCTTATTATTCAAGATCTTTGAAATCACCAAGAATGTCTTTATAATCCTTAGACTTCAAAAGCTTACGAAGGGTTTTATTTTTAATTTGTCGTACTCGTTCACGAGTAAGTTTCATCTCTTTTCCAATCTCATCAAGTGTATATTCACGAGAATTTTCGAGGCCGAAAAACATTTTGAGTACTTTACCTTCACGCTCGGGTAACTCATAGAGAATTTCAGAAATTACATCTTTCAACTCTCTTTTCTCATTTTTATCTTCTTGCTTAGGATCATCACCAAGTACATCGAGAAGAGTACTAACGGAATCAACATCACCATCACTAATTGGAGTGTCAAGAGATACCTCGATAATTTTTTCCATTACCTCAGCAATTTCTTTTTCTCTACCCGCAAATTCTGCCTCAGAAATAGTCACATTGTAGTCACCATTATTTTCCATGAGGCGTTTTTTAAAACGGTTAACCATAGCGAGCTTATTAGGAGGAATTCTTACCGCACCAACATACTCAAAGAGAGCTTTTTGAATCGATTGACGGATCCACCAAACGGCGTATGAAATGAATTTCACACCTTTGGAGTCATCAAATCTTTTTGCAGCCTTATAAAGACCAAGGTTTCCTTCATTAATCAGTTCAAGAAGTGATAATCCTCGCCCTTGATACTTACGGGCAACACTGATAACAAATCGTAAATTACCCAAAATAAGTCTCTTAAGGGCAATATTATCACCCTTTTTCACTAAATGGAGGAGTGCTTTTTCTTCTACCACGGTGAGGGTATCATACCGGCCGAGGTCACGGAAGTATAGAGTTTCGCTGGTTTCGCTCATAATTCTTTGATTTTCTTATAGTTGCGTCAAAGTTCCAAAAATTAAATATTGGAATTATTTTACTTACTGTCAAACAAATTCTCATTACCATTATAACAATATTTATTTGAAATAACCGTATAAAACGGGATCTACAGGCAGATATTTGACACAACTATTGTAGACAAAAAGAGTCAGAAGCGTATACAACTTCTGACTCTTCACACTCTATAATACTCTTCTTATTTACCCAGTAATGTTCACCACTTTACCTGCCAATTCTATAAACGCTGCAGCTGTAGGTGAATTGGGATCTGCATAGACAATTGGTTTACCATTATCAGCACCTTGTGCAATACTTGGATCCATAGGGAGTTCTGCTAAAACAGGTACACTAAACTGATCAGATAGTGACTTTCCACCACCGGATGGGAAGATGTAATGCTTTTTATCACAGTTATCACAAACAAAATATGACATGTTTTCAATAAGGCCAAATACAGGAACACTCACAGTATTAAACATTGCTATCCCTTTACGCGCATCTATAACACTCACCTCTTGTGGTGTTGTTACGACAAGGGCGCCTGTGAGCTCGCCACTTTGAGTGAGAGTTAATTGCACATCACCTGTTCC
Organism: Fibrobacterales bacterium; assembly: GCA_051532055.1. GTDB lineage: Bacteria > Fibrobacterota > Fibrobacteria > Fibrobacterales > JAOPTW01 > JAOPTW01. Next base: position 8,836 of record JAOPTX010000025.1, read on the forward strand.
TGGAGGAAGGTCAATAAGGAGGTAATCAAGTTCTCCCCACTCCACTTGTTTCATAAATTGCTCAATCATTTGATGAACTTTTGGGCCACGCCAGATTACGGCTTTTTCCGGATCAACAAGCATTCCCATAGAGATAACTTTAATACCACCAAAAGTTTCAACCGGTTGCAATTTTCCATCAATAACTTCAGGTTTTGCATCACCCAAATTAAACATAAGCACTTGAGATGGACCATAAATATCAGCATCCATAATGCCAACTTTTGCTCCTGAAAGCGAAAGGGCCATTGCTAAATTTGCAGTAACTGATGATTTCCCGACTCCTCCTTTACCTGAGGCTATGCCGATTCTATTTTTAACTTTTGCGAGAGTTGCAATTGGTTGTTTTTCTGCTACAGGTTGTCCAGCCATCTCTAATCCTATGGTATCAGTTCATTAATTATCACACTATTAATGAAACTATAAGTTAATTAAGCAGGGATATCCGTCGTGAAAATGAGAGTTCAATCTCTACATCATTCTTCTGGTCTTCCCATGGAAAGTACCGGTATAACATAGCTAATTTTCCATCTAAATCCCCAGGGAGGGGAGTTTTTATAAAGAACTGTGATCGAATTTCCTGAATTGTATTACCGCTTAATGCCCATTTTGGGCCATTTGCACCATAATAGTCACTATAGAGTGTATGTTCTCCTGAATTCAAATACGCAAGTTGCAGACCGATCTCTCTCTTTTTTCTACGGTACTCAATATCCAACCAAAAATCGAGTTTATCGGGCCCTCTATAATAACCCACTGGATAATCAACCACATAGGTATCCACAAAACTGGGCTCCTCTCTATCTCGATAATTACTCTTATAAACTGTTCGATTAGTATGTTTGAGCAGTGGAAGCCTACTATTACCAAAAAGTGGATCGGTGTAGATTCCTTCGAGAAGCACTTCTATCTCATTGTTATCAAAGGTAAATGTCTTATTCCATCCGAGTAACCATGCAAAAATAGTTGGATTTCCATCATGTTCTGTCTCACCATATTGCACATCATCAAGAGCCCCTTCCAAATAAAGCTTTCCTAACTTATTTGACTCAAATGCGATATCGAGCGAGGTAACCGTATTACTAAAGCCATCGCCATAACTATGATGCCACATAATAAACGGATTAACATCTCTTAAATCAGGTGCTTTCCCTCCAATTATTATCTGCTCCATAGCTGCAACAGTAAAGCATCCCGCGGTAAACTGATATCTATGAACTGCAATACTCTTATAGGGTTCAGAAAATACTCTATGTTGATTAGGAGTAACACTATTTTGCCTCTGCAAATACTCTTCAGAGCCAACTGGAAATTCGCCTGAACTATAAGGCATTCCCCCCAAATAAGGGTTTATTGATGTAAATACAAAAGTCCAGCTAAAATTATCTATAGTAAGGTGTGATTGAAAAGCATCATAATAGGGGGCTCCTGAAAATGCTACTCCTCTATCGGGAGAAGGGCCAAGTACTATTTTTTGACGTCCTATTTTAGCCGATATCAATGAATTTTCAACAGCTACCCATGATTCGTAAGGGTAGTTTATCTCAAATTCATTGGTACCTTGCGGTATATTGAGGCTCCTTTCTTGATAAAAAGCCTCCATATCCCTTGATATTCCATAATTAAAATAAAAACGAAGCCAATCTCCATACCGTTCATCGGCCACTATGTTTACTATTGCGGGTATTTTTTCCCAACTTGTTGCAAACTCCGCATCCACAGAGAGCGCGCTCCAATTCCCACCAAATTTTTCTAAGGTATCCAAACCAAACGTACTATTTTCAATTGATTGATAGATTCCAGGATTTATTGAAAGCTCCACACTATGTCGCCACTTACTTTTTTCAGCCGCTTGAATCACTAGACTGACCACTGCCAGAAATACAAAGCACTTTCTAAATATTGACAAAACATACTCCAAATAAAATGAGAAGGAATCAACTGACATTCATAAATAATAGTATTTGCATTTTAGAGAGAGAGTGAATTGTCATTAGTTCAGCACCCACAGATCAAATACCACTCATACATGCACCTTTTTACCGCTTTTTTCTACATTAATACCCACTATAAGTCACTTATTGACGAATTTTTTAAAGGTTTTAAATGAAAATTGCTGTTGCCGGTACGGGCTATGTTGGACTATCAAATGCAATGCTTTTAGCACAAAATAACGAAGTTGTCGCTATTGATATAATTGAAGAGAAAGTAACACTTCTCAACCAAAAAAAATCTCCCATTGTCGATGTTGAAATCGAGGATTTTTTAGCAAATAAAAGCCTCAATTTTACTGCTACAACTGACAAAAATCTGGCGTATACCAATGCAGAATATGTAATCATCGCAACGCCTACAGATTATGATGTTGAAACCAACTATTTTAACACTTCATCAGTCGAAGCAGTAATAAAAGATGTAATCGCTATTAATCCAACGGCCACCATGATTATAAAGTCAACAGTTCCTGTTGGATATACTCAACAAATTAAAGAGGATCTTAAGTGTGAAAATATCATTTTTTCACCTGAATTTCTCCGTGAAGGCAAAGCTCTTCATGATAACCTCTACCCTTCTCGCATAATCATTGGCGAACAGAGTGAACGCGCCACTATTTTTGCTAATCTATTAGTTGAAGGTGCAATAAAAGAAGATATTACAGTCCTTCATACCAACTCTACAGAAGCTGAAGGAGTAAAGCTCTTCTCTAATACCTATCTCGCAATGAGAGTAGCCTATTTTAATGAACTTGATTCTTATGCCGAAACTCATGGACTCAATAGTCGTCAAATAATTGAAGGTGTTGGTCTCGATCCTAGAATCGGCTCTCACTATAATAATCCATCATTTGGGTATGGTGGGTACTGCCTCCCTAAAGACACCAAACAACTCAGAGCTAACTATAAAAATGTCCCTAATTCAATAATTGGGGCTATTGTTGATGCAAATAGTATGCGCAAAGACTTTATTGCCGACTCTATCATTAATAGAAATCCTAAAAAAGTGGGCATCTATCGTCTTATCATGAAGTCTGGTTCAGATAACTTCCGTGCATCATCTATTCAAGGGATCATGAAACGCATCAAAGCCAAAGGCATTGAAGTGGTTATCTATGAACCAGTAATGAAAGATGATGAATTTTTCAATTCAAAAGTAATTCGTGACCTTGATACCTTTAAAAGTGAATGTGATGTTATAGTTTCTAATAGAATGGAAGCTCAACTAGAAGATGTTGCAGCCAAAGTATACACAAGAGACCTCTTTGGATCTGATTAACAAGTCTTTTCAGCTCAATAATACACCTATCAACATACAGCATACTTTTAATAACACTCTTAGATATCTAGGAGTGTTTTTTTATTCACAGTAAACTGCAATACACTCCTCAGCATAAAACCAAGAACAAAGTTTTCACCATTCTATCAACAGAGTTCCAAAAGAAGGTTTTCCATTTTAAGCTATCAACAACCTCTTTTTAGCATTCTTACGATACTCATATCACCAAGACCTCAATTATCAAGGCTCAACTCCTCCTTTATGTATCCTTTTAAGTCTTTTTAGATACTCTTATCATATAAATATCGATTAATCAGATGCTCAATGTTTCTTTTATATTTTATATAGATTAATAAATAAAGTATTAGTAATAGAGACGTTGATAGTGTTGAAAACTCTTATAACTCACAGTATTTTAAGAGTCTTATCAAAATGGAGCATTCTTGATAAGCATTGAACCATTAGGGCACTTTTCAACATTGAAAAGTTGACTTATGTATCTCTAACATTTCATGTTGATAGACCAAGATTTCTTTCAATAACTCATGTTGATAGAAAAAGTTTTCAACATTTTGTTGATATAATGGTGACAACTTAGTGTATTATAAATACTAAGTTGTCTATTTCCCTCTCATATATAACAGCATACCCTACCTTTCAACAAAAGACAATGAAAATCAAGAAAAAGTTTGAATAATTGTATTTCCGAGTTAGGGAAACAAAAAAGCCCTTCAGTCACGAAAAGCCTACGTTATTAGTTAATAAGTTAACAATATTTTTTTAAAAAAAAATCAATTTCGACGAGATGGAGTGTTAGTACAAGGCGCTCGATTGAAACCGTACTTAACGTACGGTGATATGAGAGCAACGCAGTAATAGCGCTGCAGCTCGGTTAAATCTGTTAAACTCTATTGTAATCGTCTTCAATTCGAATAATATCATCCTCGCCCGTATATTCACCAACCTGAGCCTCAATAATCACAAGATCGACAATACCTTGATTCTCAAGTCGATGCTCAGTTCCAATTGGAATATAAGTCGACTCATTAGGGCGAACAATCATCTCTTTTTTATCAACGGTAACCGTAGCGGTACCACTTACCACAACCCAGTGTTCAGATCGATGCATATGTTTTTGAAGAGAGATACGCTTGCCAGATTTAACCACAATACGTTTTACTTTATATCCTTTATAATCTTGAAGAATGGTATAAGAGCCCCAAGGGCGATAGGTAGTAATATTGTTATGATGAAGATCAGAACCCTCTTTTTCAAGTTGGTTCACAACATCTTTAACTTTTTGAGAAGAACCTTTCTTGGTAACTAGAAGAGCATCAGGAGTATCGATGACAATCATATCTTCAACATCTACAAGAGCAACTTTACGACCACTGGTAAGAACTAAGTTATTCTTGGATTCAACATTAATCAAGTTTTCAGCTTCAGTATTACCGTCACTATCTTTTGGAAGTTCATCATACAATGCATCAAAACTGCCAAGATCAGACCATCCGATATCTGCAGGAACTACTTTTACAATATCTGATTTTTCCATAACAGCGTAGTCAATTGAGTCTTTAGGGATGTTGAGCATATCATCTTTTTCAATGAGTATCTTATCACCGCTGGTTTCTTTAAGAGCTGCTTTACAGGTTTCAAGCATTTCTGGGTTATATTTCTTCAATTCTTCAAGAAATACGCCTGCTTTAAAGCAAAACATACCTGAATTCCAGTAGAAATTACCTTTTGAGATATACTCTTCAGCCTTCTCTTTTGTTGGTTTCTCTCGGAATTTAACCACATCATTACCATTTGCCTCTAAATACCCAAAACCTGTTTCAGGGAAAGTAGGTTTAATGCCAAAGGTTACCAGGTGCCCCGCTTCAGCAAGTTTTTTTGCTTCTTCTACTGCTTTTAAGTAGGCGTCTTGTTTGGTAATAAGTTGATCAGATGGAGTTACCAGTACGATATCATCAGGATCTAACGTTAAACACGGGAGTGCAATTGCAGGGGCGGTATTTCTTCCAACAGGTTCTAGCAAATATCTGTTGTTGGTAACTTTAAGCTCACTGAGCTGATCTTCCGCTAAAAACTGCTGTGCTTGATTAGAAACAACAAATTCACTATTGCACACTTCTTGATTACGGGCAACCGTTTCCATAAAGAGGGAACGTCCAGAAAAGAGCTTTACAAACTGTTTAGGGAGGAGTGTTCTACTGATAGGCCAAAGTCGCGTACCTGCACCACCGCAAATAATAATATTAATCATGAGATATCCAAAATTCTTCTATATATTGTGACGAAAAATAGCATTTTAACAAATTTTAAACCAAAATTTGGTAGATTTTGCACTAAAGAATACAGAATTAGGTCTGTATTCCCGGAAATTTTAAATATTACATCTCAATAAAGTTTAGAGTGTAATTAGGAACTGATATATGAAAGGTATTATTCTTGCAGGGGGATCAGGAACCCGTCTCTACCCTATTACAAAAGGTATCAGTAAACAACTGCTCCCTATTTATGATAAACCAATGATCTATTACCCTCTTTCGGTACTCATGCTTGCAGGTATTAAAGAAGTTCTTATTATATCAACTCCTCAAGATATTGGGCGTTTTGAAGAACTTCTTGGTGATGGGGCAGATATTGGAATACAACTTGAATATGCAATACAACCATCGCCTGATGGACTTGCGCAAGCCTTTATTATTGGTGAAGAGTTTATTGGTAATGATGATGTTGCTCTAGTACTTGGAGATAACCTCTTCTATGGGCAAGGCTTCACAGAAAAACTTCAAACCTCTGTACAAAGAGCAGCTCAAAAACGGGAAGCTACCATATTTGGGTACTTTGTACATGATCCAGAGCGTTACGGCGTTGCAGAGATCGATGCCGAGGGAACCGTTCTCTCTATTGAAGAAAAACCAGAAAAGCCAAAATCAAATAATGCGGTGGTGGGACTCTATTTTTATACGAATGATGTTGTTGAGGTGGCAAAAAATATCAAACCATCACCTCGTGGTGAACTTGAAATTACGACTGTTAATCAGGTCTTTTTAGAGCGGAAACAGTTAAAATTAGAGGCTCTTGGACGTGGTTTTGCGTGGTTAGACACTGGTACTCACGACTCTTTAATGGAGGCTTCGAGTTTTATTGAAACCATTGAAAAACGTCAGGGTTTAAAGGTTGCTTGTCTTGAAGAAATCGCATTTAGAATGGGATATATTGGCAAAAATGAATTACTTAAGCTTGCTGAACCACTAAAAAAGAATCAGTATGGGCAATATTTGATACATCTTGCCCAAAACGACCTATTATAAATCTTTATTTATAATAAATTAAATTTAAAAAAAATTCTTTTTGCATGATCAATTAGGTTCTGTGAATATAAGGAGCTCAGTATGAAGCGAATCATTACTTTTGGAACTTACGATTTACTCCACATTGGGCATATAAATATATTTAAACGTGCACGTAAACTTGGTGACTATCTTATAGCGGGGGTTTCGACAGATGCCCTAAATCTAACGAAAAAAGATAAAAAGCCTGTTTATAGTGAAAATGATCGTGCTGAAATTGTGAAGTCATTGCGATATGTGGATGAAGTATTTTTCGAAGAAAGTCTCGATTTGAAACGAGAATATATACAAAAATTTAATGCAGACATTCTGGTTATGGGTGATGATTGGGAAGGAAAATTTGACTTTTGCAAAGATCTCTGTGAAGTTGTATATTTGGACCGTACACCAGAAATATCAACAACTAAACTTAAAGAAGATATAAAGAAATATTTTTAATGAAATTTATAAAAACAGAAATCCCAGAAGTAGTAATTTTAGAGCCTAGAGTATTTGAAGATGATCGTGGATACTTTTTTGAGAGTTTTAACCAAAAAGAGTTTGATGAGAACATGGGCAAAGTAGACTTTGTTCAGGATAATGAATCAAAATCATCTTATGGAATAGTGAGAGGACTCCATTATCAACTTCCGCCCTATAATCAACAAAAACTAGTGAGAGTTATAGTAGGTACTGTTTTAGATGTAGCAGTTGATATTCGAAAAGACTCCCCGACTTTGGGAAAGCATGTAGCTGTTGAATTATCTGCTGAAAATAAGCGTCAGCTTTGGGTACCGAAAGGATTTGCTCATGGATTTGCTGTATTAACAGAAACAGCTATATTTAGTTATAAGGTTGATAATTATTATGCCCCTGAATATGATCGTGGACTTCTTTGGAATGACCCTGAAATAGGTATTGATTGGAAAATTGATCTTGATAAGGTACAGTTATCCGGAAAAGATGAAAAACAACCAACATTGAGTGACATGAAGGATATGTTATGAAAAGGATACTCGTAACAGGTTCAAATGGTCAATTGGGTAGTGAAATTCAAGCTTTAGCTTCAAATTATGATGTAAAACTTATTTTGACAGATGTATCTCAATTAGACATAACGGACCCAAATACTATTGAGTTATTTCTACACAATCAATCAAAAATAGATATTTGTATTAATTGTGCAGCGTATACAGCAGTAGATAAAGCAGAAGAAAATAGAGAATTGGCCGATAAAATTAATCATATTGGTCCTAAAAACTTAGCAAAAGCTGCTAAAATTCATGGATTTAAACTTATTCAAGTTTCAACTGATTTTGTCTTTGATGGTACCCAAGCTCACCCTTATAAAGAATCCGATGTTGTAAACCCAATATCTGTATATGGTAAGACAAAATATGATGGAGAACAAGCGGTACTATTAGAAAACTCCGATTCAATAATCATTAGAACATCATGGCTTTACTCGGCATTTGGGAATAATTTTGTCAAAACCATGATGAAACTAGGAACAGAGAGAGAAAAAATTGGAATTGTGTATGATCAAGTAGGAAGTCCTACCTATGCCAGAGATTTAGCTGAGTGTATTCTTGGACTTATTGATAATATTAAGAAAATTGAAAATATAAGTGGAACCTTTCATTATAGCAATGAAGGTGTTGCCAGTTGGTATGACTTTACCTGTGCTATTCATGAATATGCCGAGATTGAGTGTACAGTATCCCCTATTGAAGCTAAGAATTATCCACTTCCAGCACCAAGGCCTCATTTTAGTGTTATGGATAAATCTAAGTTAAAAACTGAATTTGGAGTATCAATCCCTCACTGGCGTGAAAGTTTAAGAGAGTGTATTTCTCTTTTATCAGAATAAGCTCTAATTACTAATCTAGTTGATTGGTTATTTGGGGTGAAAATGTATCTTTTTAGTCAAATTTTAAGTTTTCCAAAAGTATACAAATGCTTTTGAATGGTATGATAGTATGGAATTAGAAAAATCAATTCTTGTAACCGGTGGAGCAGGTTTTATTGGCTCAGTATTTATCCCGTATTTTATTGAGAAAAACCCTTCTTATAAAGTGATAAATCTTGACCTACTTACCTATGCAGGTAATTTAGAGAACCTGAAAGAGGTTGAAAGTCACCCACAATATGCATTTGAAAAAGGTGATATTTGTGATAGACCCTTTGTTCAGTCTCTCTTTGAAAAATATGATATTCGTGGAGTAGTACATTTTGCTGCAGAATCTCATGTTGATAATTCCATTGAAGGACCTGAAGTATTTATTAAAACTAATGTGAATGGAACTTTTACTCTTATTGATGTAGCACGTAACTATTGGATGGATGCTCCCTTTACTTATAAAAAAGAATACGAAGGGTGTCGCTTTCACCATGTGTCAACAGATGAAGTATATGGTACATTAGGTGAGACAGGTCTTTTTACTGAAGAGACCCCATATGCTCCAAACTCTCCTTATTCTGCTTCAAAAGCTGCATCTGATTTAATCGTACGCAGTTATTTTCATACCTATGGTATGAATGTTGTTACAACTAATTGTTCAAATAATTATGGACCTAAACAGCATGATGAAAAATTAATCCCTACTATCATTAGAAAGTGTTTAGCGGGTGAAAATATCCCAGTATATGGTGATGGCAAAAATATCCGTGACTGGTTATATGTTCTTGATCATGGTAAAGGGATAGACTTGGCCTATCATAATGGTAGAGAAGGTGAAACCTATAATATTGGCGGAAGAAACGAACGTGATAACCTCTATATTGTAGAGACAATCTGTAAGATACTGGATGAAAAGTCTCCAGCTAAAGATGGTAAGCCATATAAAGAGCTTATTAGTTTTGTTAAAGATCGTGCAGGACATGATCGCCGCTATGCAATTGATGCTGATAAGATTGAGAAAGAGCTAGGATGGAAGGCTGATGAGAATTTTGAGAGTGGTATTTTGAAGACTGTTGAGTGGTATTTGGAAAAGTAGGGTATACATATGTCTTCAATTGATGATTGCAAATTAATAGATCTTCCCAAAATTCTTGATAGGAGAGGAAATCTATCTTTTATCGAGAGCAATAATCACCTTCCTTTTAAAATTGAACGAACATATTGGATTTATGATGTTCCAGGTGGAGAAGTTCGAGGTGGTCACGCTTTCAAAGAGCAGTGTGAGTGTATTGTGGCTCTTTCAGGTAGCTTTGATATTGTATTAAATGATGGTGTTGACAAAAAAATATTCTCTCTTAACCGGTCTTATTATGGTTTATATGTTCCAAAGGGAATTTGGCGTCAAATGAAAAACTTTTCAACAAATTCTTTGGCTTTTATAATGGCTTCTACTCAATACAATGAGAAAGATTATATGCGTGACTTCTTTAGGTTTCAAAAGGAAAGCCATGCAAAACGATAATTCAGTATTACAAACCTCTACGGTTTATAACTGTTCTGTAATAGAGCTTCCTAAAAAAAGCCACGAACAGGGAAATATGACTATAGTTGAAAATTCAAATACAATACCATTTGATGTTAATAGAGTATATTATTTATATGATGTTCCTGGTGGTGAAAGCCGTGGAGGTCATGCTCATAGGGAGTTACGCCAACTATTGGTAGCAGCAAGTGGTTGTTTTGATGTGATATTAGATGATGGAAAAGTTAAGCGCACTATAACATTAAATAGACCAAACTTTGGTTTACTAGTAGTTCCAGGCATTTGGCGGGAGTTGGTAAATTTTTCTTCAGGGGCAATATGTTTGGTGCTAGCTTCTCATGTGTATAGCGAAGAGGATTATGTTAGAAACTATAGTGAATTTTTGGAAATTAAAAAATAATGTTATTTATTCATCCATTAGCTGATGTTAAATCAAAACAAATAGGTTGTGACACTACTATATGGCAATTTTGTGTTGTGTTTGAAAATGCAGTTATAGGATCAAACTGTAATATTTGTGCAAACGTTTTAATAGAAAATGATGTAAAAATTGGAAACAATGTTACAGTGAAGTCTGGTGTCCAATTGTGGGATGGCGTTCAACTTCAGGATAATGTTTTTATTGGTCCAAATGTAACGTTTACAAATGATCTGCTGCCACGATCAAAAAAATACCCCGAAACTTTTTTAAAAACAATGATCGATAAGTGTGCGAGTATTGGTGCTAACTCTACTATTGTTGGTGGAAGAACAATAGGTGAATATGCAATGATTGGTGCGGGAAGCGTTCTTACAAAGGATGTAAACCCCTATGAACTTTGGTATGGGGTACCTGCTGAACACTCTGGGTTTGTTACAAAAAAAGGTGTGGTTTTGGGATTAGATAAAAAAGACCAAGCAGGAAAAACTTATAATTTAGATGAATAATTTGATTGTGTGAGAACCCTACTCTTACAATTAAATTAATTCTTCAAAAAACGTTAATAAAGAAAACGCATGAAACTACTAAAAATAATTAAATACTTAATTGGTTCTTTTAAACTTAATAAACAAAACATAGGAAAATTTGCCATTGTTATGGTGGATGGCGGGTTGTGTTCCACAATGGTCAAATATACTCTTGGGAAATATGTTGAGAAACGAACAGGTTTAAAAATTAAATATGATTTAACTTGGTTTAATGAAAATGGAATGGATTGTGATAAAAAATTTTCAAGAAGCTTTGAGTTGTCGAACCTTTTTCCAAACCTTGATTTCGAAATAGCTACAAGTGAAGAAATTCAATTGTATAAAAAATATTTTCATGTAAATAATGAATATCCGTATATTTATAATGACAAAGGTTTTATGCAAAATACACCAATGTATATTGATGGTTATTATGAACACTGGAAATACCTTGAGTGTGTCAATGAAGAGCTTCATGATACATTAAATTTAGACCAATTGGAATTAAACCAAAAAAATAAAGATATTGTTGGTGATATTAAAATGTTCGATGAGTCCATAGCTATTCACATTCGAAGAGGTGATTTTGTAAGCTTAGGTCTCTGTATTTTAACCACTGGCTATTATTTGACAGCAATAAATCATATTATTGGTGAAAAAGGCGTAGAAAAAACAAAGCTTTACTTTTTTTCAAATGATGTTGAATGGATAAAAAAAAATATTATTCCACAACTACCTGAAGGTTTAACCTATTTAGTTGTAGATGTGAATGATAATGATACAGGATACTTTGATCTATACCTTATTTCAAAATGTAAACACCAGATTTCATCAAATTCCAGCTTTGGTTTTTGGGGTGGCTTTTTAAATAGAGACGAGGAGAAAATTGTGATTGTCCCTGAAAAATGGACCCCAAGTACGACAGGTTCAAGTAGGGACTCTGATATGGCTCATCGTACACCAGGGTGGGTTGTTTTGCCTGTTGATGGAGGTGTTAGATATGAAGGTTGATTTTTTAAGTTTAAAAAAAATAAATGACCAATATAGTGTTGAAATAAAAGAGGCTATAAATACTGTAGTAGATTCAGGCTGGTACCTGCTGGGTAATAAAGTAAAAGAATTTGAGAAAAATTTTGCTCGTTATTGTGGAGCTAAACACTGTATAGGTGTTGCTAATGGATTAGACGCACTAATTTTAATTATTCGGGCCTACAAGGAGCTTGGTGAGTTTTCTGAAGGCGATGAAATAATTGTTCCCGCAAATACATATATAGCATCTGTTCTTGCCATTTCAGAAAATAATTTAAAACCTGTTCTTGTTGAACCTGATCCTAATACATATTTAATTAATGAAAAACTAATTGAACATAGTATTACCGATAGAACAAAAGCCATCCTGACAGTTCATTTATATGGGCAAACTACTGAAATGACAGGAATAAATAGTATTGCAAAAAAATATAATCTAAAGGTAATCGAAGATTCTGCCCAAGCTCATGGTGCATACTTTAATCATCAACGAGCCGGCAATCTTGGTGATGCTAGTGGTTTTAGTTTTTATCCTGGCAAAAACCTTGGAGCTTTAGGAGATGGTGGTGCAGTTACCACAAATGATGATATATTGGCAGAGGTTGTCCGGGCGTTAGGGAATTATGGGTCTGAAAAAAAATACATCAATAAATACAAAGGAATAAACAGTAGGTTGGATGAAATTCAAGCTGCTGTTTTAGATGTAAAATTAAAGTTCCTTGATAAAGAAATTGAGCGCCGCCGAAATATTGCACAAAAGTATATTGATGCTATAAAAAACCCAAAAATTACTTTACCCAAAGTTTTTAATAGAGAAAGACATGTCTGGCACCTGTTTGTGATAAGAACTAATAAACGAGAATTATTACAATCATACTTATCAGAAAATGGAATACAGACTTTAATTCATTATCCAATACCGCCACATCAACAAGAAGCATATTGTGAAATGAAAAATTTTTCATTTCCCATTACAGAGTTAATCCACAATGAGGCCCTTAGCCTACCAATTAACCCTTGTATGAATGATGATGAAGTAAAGTTTGTTATTGAAAAAATAAACAAATGGTCATAATACATTCAGTTCAGTTTAAATCAGAAAAAAAAGGCAAAAATTGCTAAAGAATTTTATTTGGAGTGCTGTAGAAAAGGTTTCTATACAAGTAGTATCCTTTGTATTAAGTGTGATATTGGCAAGAATTCTTGATCCTAGTGATTATGGAATTATTGGCATGATTACAATATTTATAGCACTCTCTCAAATAATGGTCAATGGTGGCATATCACATGCATTAATTCAAAAACAGGATTGTACAGATACAGACTACTCTACATCTTTTTATTTTAATGTCACAATGAGTGTGGCTCTGTATTGTATTCTTTATTTTGCTGCACCGTTAGTAGCTGACTTTTATAACAAACCTGAGTTGATAAGTATATTACGGGTAATGTGCATCACATTTGTTTTAAACTCATTAACAGTGGTTCATTTGGCAAAGCTAAACCTGGTAATGGATTTTAAGTCGCTTGCAAAAGTTAATTTAATAGGAACTGTTGTTAGCGGTAGCGCAGGTATCTATATGGCATATACTGGTTTTGGAGTCTGGGCATTAGTATATCAAAATGTTTTACGGTCCACTATAGTTGTTATAACACTTTCACTTATGATTAAGTGGATACCTAGGCATGCTTTTTCTATAGAGTCATTTAAGAGGTTGTTCACGTTTGGATCTAAACTTGTCATAGCGGGAATTTATGGCACAATCTATAGTAACATTTATATGGTTGTTATAGGAAAATACTATAAAATTGAAGATGTGGGTTATTTTACGCGGGCAAGACAATTTGTAGATATACCATCCGGATTAATGTCTAACATTGCAAGAAGTGTATCTTTTCCTCTGCTAAGCTCATTGCAAAATGATAAATCAAAACTATTAGAAGTAAACAGAAAAGTAACAAGCGTGATGGCGTTTTGCACAATTCCTGCTATGACTTTATTTGCTTTGTTAGCAAAACCACTGATCATAGTTGTGTTAACTGAAAAGTGGTTACCTATAGTACCACTATTACAATGGCTTTGTTTTTCCAGAATGATAACCCCTATTAATGAATTAAACATGAGTACACTAAACTCATTAGGAAAGCCAGGACTATTTCTTAAGGTGGATTTACTTATGGCGCCTGTATTAATTTTATCTATGATAATTACTTTTCCTATTGGTTTGAACGCAATTGCAATTGGAATAGTTTGTACTTCTTGGATTGCTTTTTTTGTTAATTCCTATTTTCCGGGAAAATTGATAGGGTATGGCGCACTTAAGCAGTTGTATGACTTTAGAAAAACCTTTATTTCTACTTTAATTATGGCGTTTTCAGTATACCAGGGTATGCTTTTAGTTTCGAACAATTATTTGCAAATTTTAGTTGGAACAGTTGTCGCTGTAGTATCCTTTTTAATTCCATCATACTTGTTTAAGAGCCCAGAAATTGAAATAATTATGAATAAATTTTCTAGAAAAAAGCCAATATAACCTTTGCTAATTATTAAACCTTCCAATCTTTAAAAAAGTTCAATTATGAATGTAAATAGTAATACAAAAACAATTAAGGGTTTAGTTTCATTTTGTTGCTTAGGTTATAATCATGGAGAGTATTTAGAAGAGTGTATTAAAAGTATCTGGAGCCAGGAATATACTAGTATTGAGATTATTGCTTTAGATGATGGGTCACAAGATGGTAGCTCAGATATTTTAAAAAAGTGTGAAAAAAAATCTCCAATACCAATGACCATTATATTGCAAAATAACTCTGGGAATATTGCAAAAAACTTTAATACTTTAATATCTAAAGCTAATGGAGAATTCCTGTTTTTTATTGCCTTAGATGATGTTGTTAAAAAAAAATCGCTCTCTTCAAAGGTTCCTTTTTTTAATAAAGACAACAATCTTGTGTTTGTTGCTAATACATCAACAGATTATATTGATGGTAAAAGTAATATTATAGAAAGAGACGTATTATACCTTGATTGGTCTACAGAAGACTATAATAATGCTAGTGAGTTATTAGAGTTAGAGTATAAGTATATTGGAACCTTTTATATTCAGGGAACTTTATTTAAAAAAGAAGCAGTATTGACTGTAAATGGATTTGATGACGATTTACTGGGCGATGATATTATATTAAGAACTAAAATTTTTAATTATATGGTTAAAAACGAACACCTTACCTTCAAATTACTTAGTCAACCAGGGGTAAGTTATCGTCATCACGATAGCAATATCCATAAAAATAGTGTCAGACAGATTCGGCTGGTTAAAGAGTGGAAGGACAGGTATTTTCCTGAACGGCGGCCACCATTAAAATTTATTGAGTGGATTAAAAATACAATTCATGCAGAGTTATCAACTGGAAAGCTGGATAATATTCCTGAATTAATAAACATTTTAAAAGACTTGAATTTTAAAACCGATGACATTCCGAAAGTAATTCATCAAATGTTTTTACTGACAAAAGATTATAGGTATTTAATTCCATTTATATTTGAGATACGTGTATTAAAGATGTTAAATAGAAAAGAAGCTTATATAAGAATTTTAGGGATCAAAATTATTGAATTGAGAAAAGTTAATAATTACAAGATGCTCTATTTTTGCGGAATAAAAGTTTATGAATTAAAATAAGGCGTGTAAGTTATTGAATTAATAGAAATATTTGATAATTTCCAAGTTAAGTAAACTAAAATTAATTATTAATCCAGTTAGCCAATACACGACTTGCTTTATTAGCCCCTGAGCTTGTCAGGTGATCACCATCAGGTAAATAATCGTTGTCAGTAAGCTCTAAACTATTAAAATCAAATTTTGAAATACTATAGTAAGTAATTAATGAGCTATATTTTTCCTTAAAGCTTTCGGGAACAAGGTTGACATACTTAGGGTGTTTAGGGGTATTCAATAAAATGAGCGTTATATTTTTTTGTTTGCAGTATGCATAAAACTTATCTAAATAAGCTAGTTGAATATTAGAAAACTTTTGTAATGTTTTATCTGAGTAGAATTGTCCATTTGCCCTCTCATATATTAGTTTATCGTTGATATGAACATCCGTCACATAGTTTTTAAAAGATCCAATTGTTTCAGACCTACCTTGGAAAAAATTAGTGAATTCTTCCAGGGTAGTTTTAATAAATAAGTTAAGAGGTTTTTCTGTCTTTGTAAGTAAAAAGAGTTGCTTTGTGAGTGGAACATGATATAAAAATTTGGAAGTAAGGTGGTTACAATAAATTATCGGATCATAATATGATGATAGTGTGTGAAAGCTGAAACCTAGAAAAACTGTATCAATGTGGGGGTTAAGTTCCTTTAGTTTTATCAACTTATAATAGGAATACATTAATGCTTCGCTGCTTGTTGCGATATTTTTGGAGCCACTAATTAAGCTGTCATTAATGGCGTATTCAACTTGAGAATCACCAATAAAGAGTGTGTGAACTTTTGACTCGAGGAGAAAAGGACCTGTGTTAAGGCGCACAAAAATATTAGTAACAATAAATAAAACAACAATTAGAAGTATTGAAGTTAAGAAGAAGAGCGATATGGTTTTTAAAAATTTTGTCATAATTAAAACTGAAAGTAAATGAATTGTTGTTCTTGAGCGCCATAAAATAAAATGAGAAATATTGTTATGAAATAGAAAGTCCAGCGAAAGAAGCGAGGTTTTTTAGAACCAAAAGATTCAATTGCGTATTGATGGGCTCTTCCATTCCATTCAAATATTGTAAAGACGCCTACAAAAAGAAGTATTTTCAATGCTTGTTTTTTTACGTTGATATCCGGAATAGAAAAAGTGGACAAAGAAAATATTGTATTGATATAATTTATTGCATGTTCAATGTTGTCTGCTCTGAAAAATATCCACGCGAGAACAACCATGCTAAATGTAGAAAGCATTTGCCACAACTCATAAAAAGAGGGTATGGTTTTGTCTTTTGCAACAATATCGAAGTTTTGGCGGTTTTTATTGAGAAGTAAAAGTGGTAGAAAAAATAATGCATTTAACCCTCCCCACGCAATAAATGTCCAATTTGCCCCATGCCAAAATCCACTGACTATGAAAATAATGAAAACATTTTTAACTCTTTTCGAGGCTGTACCATGGCTTCCTCCAAGTGGAATGTACAAATAATCGCGAAACCAGGTAGAGAGTGAAATGTGCCATCTTCTCCAGAATTCTGCTATATCTCTTGAAAAATATGGATACGCGAAATTTCGCATAAGAGTAAATCCAAATAGACGGGACGTACCAATAGCAATATCAGAATACCCTGAAAAGTCACCATATATTTGAAAGCTGAAGAAAATAGCGCCTAAAATAAGTGTGCTACCATTGTAATCATTGGAGTTGTTGAAGATTAGGTTTGCAAATTCAGCGCAATTATCAGCTATAACAATTTTTTTAAAAAGGCCCCATAATATTTGGCGTAACCCATCTGTGGCATTAAAATAGTCAAAAGATCTTTTTTTATAAAATTGAGGCAATAGGTTTGATGCACGTTCTATGGGGCCAGCGACTAATTGTGGAAAAAAACTGACGAATGTAGAAAAAGCAATAAAATCTTTTGTAGGTTTGAGTTTTTGCCTATAAATATCAATAGTATAGCTTAGGGTTTGAAATGTATAAAAGCTAATACCTACAGGTAAGATAATGTTTAAAGAGCTTGCCTGGATATCATAGCCCATGAAGGTGAATGCGGAGATAAAATTATCTAGGAAGAAGTTGTAATATTTAAAAAATCCAAGAAAGCCTAGGTTTGTTATTATACTTATCCAAAGAAGTGTTTTTCTTTTAGAAGGTTGTTGAGTTGTAGATAGTTTTAGTCCTACTGTATAATCAACTATTGTGCTGAACAGTATTAGGGATAAAAATCTCCAATCCCACCACCCATAAAAAAGATAGCTGGCAACAAGAACTAGGCAATTCTGCTGTTTAAGGTTTTTATTGAAAACAAACCAGTATAATACAAAAATTATTGGCAGGAATATTGCAAAATCTAAGGAGTTAAAAAACATGATATAATACCAATAGAGCTCTTTTTCCGAAAATATTTAGTTTTAAAAAACAAATTATCAAATAGGTGTTGGTCTGAATGGGAAAATTTTAACGAAATATAATAAATAATTTTTGCAATTATGACAAAAGGATCTTGTTAGATAAGAGATATGTATAATACAGGTTATTTGGCATGTAGATTTATTGGTGGGCTTTTAGATGTACGGTAAATACTTATATTTAGGAGAACAACACAATTTTTCCCTACAATTAAAATGGCAGACACAAAACACAATCATCTCTTAAATCAAGCTGTGGCAGTTGTTGTCCTGTATAACCCTCATGAAAATGAATTTAATAGAATAGTTAAACACAGCAAAATATTTGCTGAGTTGATTGTTATCGATAATTCAAGTACTTCTTTTAAAGACCGTTTACTTGGGTTACCGGGGGTTCAGTATGTCGGCAACATGCAAAACTATGGAATAGCAAAAGCATTTAATCAGGGACTAGCTTACGCCAATAAACACTCCTATAAATATTGCTTGATGATGGATCAAGATAGTGAAATTGATAAGCAGTCAGTTTTAAATCTAATTAGGTCTTTTGAATTAAAACCAGAAGCATTTATTTGCACTTCAACCATTCAGGAATATAATCAAAGTGAAACGACACAGGCATTGGAAGAGTCGCAGATTTTACAAATTCCAGTTTGTATAAGTTCCGGATCTTTGGTTAATGTTAGCTTACTTGAAAAAGTAGGGTACCATGATGAAAAAATGTTTATTGATTATGTAGATTTTGAAATATGTTTACGAGCTGCAAAATTTGGGCTTTATACGTACCAAGTGAAGGGCGCCACTTTAAAGCATCAATTAGGCGATCAAAAAAAGCATGAATTATTTGGCTTTACTTTCTATCCAACACATCACTCTGCCTTAAGAAAATATTATAAAACGAGAAATATGTTATATGTATTTGTTAAGTACTTTACAAGTAATCCTAAATGGGTTTTACAGAAAATTAAATTTACACTATATGAACTAATCCTGATGGTTATGTTTGAATCAAACAAGTTAAAAAAAATAAAGGCTTACTTATTTGGATTTAAGGATTTTATTTTGGGTAACTATCAAATTCGGAAAAAAATATAATGGAAATAACGACAGTTGTTGTAACATATGGAGATAGGTGGAGGCATCTAAAAAAAGTTATAGACTCTTTAGAGACTGTTCCACAAATTAAATGTCTGGTGATAGTTAACAACGCTTGTTCCTACAATTTAAATGATAGAGTATCAGAGTATAATTTTAATATCAAAGTAATAAACTTGGAATTAAATACCGGTTCAGCAAATGGGTTTTATACTGGTATAAAGTATGCGGTTGAAATATTAAGTGCTGAGTATATTTATACACTTGATGATGATACCCGGGTGTTTTCAGATACGGTTGAACAATTGCTCAAGGCTGCCTGTATTTTACATAATCCAGTAGATCTTGCACTTGTTTCACTGAGGCCTGAGCGCAAAGAGTATCTGAATGCATCAAATGGAATAGAACATAAAGTGACACATAATAGCTTCTATGGCTTTCATATGGTAGATAAGGTTGTTAAAGTCCTAGTTCCCAAAAAACCGAAAGAGTACACCCCTTTAGCTAAGCTTGCTTATGCTCCGTATGGAGGATTGCTTTTATCAAAAAGTATAATTGATAAAATAGGATACCCCAACCCTGACCTGTTTCTTTATAGTGATGATACAAGTTATACGAGCCAGATAAACAACGTGTGCAATATATATTTAGTAGGTAAAAGTAAACTTGAAGATGTTGATGTATCATGGGATCAATCTCAAAAAACATATCGGTCACCTTTATTTGATGAGACTGCACCAAATTTTAGGGTTTTTTATAGTTTAAGAAATAGAGTTTATTTTGAGAGTAGAACTACTACTAATAATAAAGGAATATATTTCTTAAACATGTTCTTTTATTTTTTATTACATCTAATGATAAACGCTGCTAAAACTAAAGCTCTTTTTCGAGAGTCAAGGTTTAGAATAATTGCCTCAGCGATTTACTTGGGATTAACTGGAAACTTGAAAAAAAAAGTGGTGTAAAATGAAGGTTCTATTTTTTAATACATTTTTTTATCCAAATGTTGTTGGTGGAGCAGAAAATTCTGTGAGATTATTAGCAGGAGCTTTAAAAAAACAATCCATTGAACCTGTTATTGTTTCAACATCAAATAAAGATTATATTGATTCTGTTGATGGCATTAAAGTCTATTATGTAAAAGTGCCCAACTTATATTGGGGGTTTTATGGAAAGCAACAACCTTTTTACTTGAAACCTTTTTGGCACTTGATTGATTCGTTCAATCCTTTTGCTTCAAATAAAATCAGAAAGATACTCAAAATTGAAGAACCAAATGTTGTACACTCAAACAATTTATGTGGCTTTTCAGTTAATGTATGGAGAGTAGTGAAAAGTATGAATATTCCTATCGTTCATACTATGCGTGATTATTATTTGTTATGCCCAAAATCTACCATGTTTTATAATGGTAAAAATGCAGACCCCCTTCCTCTAACGGCAAAGATATATTCTATACCAAAAAAAATATTGAGTAAAAAGGTGGATGCTGTTGTTGGGGTTAGTGATTTTATATTGCAAAGACATTTAAAAGATGAATACTTTAAAAATGCAAAAGTAAAGACTCATATCTATAACCCTTCTCCGCAGCTTAGTGAAAACCATGAAAATAAGGTAAATAATAATAAACTTGTTTTTGGATATGTTGGATTGATTAGCCCTACAAAGGGAGTTGAAAAGTTAATCCAGGAGTTTAACCTTGCTAAATCGAATGGTTCAAAGCTTCTGATTTTTGGGAAAGGAGAAACTGAAAAGTATTATAATTATATGGTGGATACTTATTCTAGTGATACTGTAAAGTTTATGGGTTATGAGAAAGTTGATAATATATATCGGCAAATTAATATTTTGATTATTTGTTCACTTTGGCATGAGCCTTTTCCTAGAACCTTAATAGAAGCCTACACTTATGGAATTCCTGTTGTTGCAAGTAATACAGGTGGCACACAAGCAATGGTTAAAGAGGGTGTTACAGGGTTTATCTATGATCCATTCATCGGCGGTAATTTAGCAAAAAGTATATATAAAATAAGCAATGTTAATTTGAGTTCACTGTCGTCTAATGCCAGAGATATAAGTAAATCTTTTTTAGAAGAGACAATTATTAGCGAATATATTTCTGTTTATAGAAATGTTATTTCAAACAGTTAGTAAGCCTTTTTTCTTTTGTCTCCTTGTATATAAAAATATACATAAAAAAGAAAAAGTACATTTCTGGAGAAAAATAATGCCCTTCTCTTAAGAGTTTAAGGGAAAAGTATACGAGGCATGAATTCGAAATAATGTTTGGTATTTGATTCTTTAAGTCTTTTTTTGAATAATAATATATAATATAAAAGAACACACAAAGAATTCCAAATAAACCAAAATCTGAGAGAACTCTTAAGAAAAGAGAATTTGCATCTGCAGCATTAATACCGA
Organism: Fibrobacterales bacterium; assembly: GCA_051532055.1. GTDB lineage: Bacteria > Fibrobacterota > Fibrobacteria > Fibrobacterales > JAOPTW01 > JAOPTW01. The sequence goes on from JAOPTX010000025.1 coordinate 30,535, forward strand.
AAAAAATCTTGTTATCTTTATTGACTCCATGTAACTTATTAATGTGTTTGTAGTAAGATGTTTCATGAGAGCCTAGTCCATGCCCGATTAATGGGCTGTCTTCAAAGCTTTTTATAGCAACATAAGAGTTTGTTATGATTGCGTATGTGCTAAGGTTCACGCCACTTACACTTAGTGTTTTTATAGCTAAAACAGTGTCATCAATACGAAACCGAAAGTTCTCACTAGTGAAGTACATTGTTTGAAAAAAGGCAACCAAAAGAATAGCAGTAATAATAATAAAACGCTTTTTAATGTATAGCATGATACATATGGCTAAGCCAAGAAACCCAACTGACGATGAACTAAGAATGATAGCTAAGCCCAAAATAAAGGATTTAATTTTATTATTTTTATTATTAAAATAATAAAAGAAGGCTGGTAGTGTAACCATAGAGTAGTGTGCAGGTTCCAACATAATACTGTGTAGTCTAATGAAGCGCCCTTTTTGAATAAAATCCCAGAAAAAAATTATAACTCCAAGTACCGAAACATAAAATGCAATTCTAGAGAAGTATTTGAAGACTTCAGATGGGGGTAATTTAATATATCGGAAAAAATTATAAAAATAGATAGTAGTAATACTAATTCCAATAATTTGACTTACAGCTGCTTTTATTGGGGAGTCTAAAAGAAATGACGTACATATGGCAAGAAAAAGCAGTCCAGCAATAATAAAAATATGTTTATATGAAAATCTCAATTTTGAACCAAAAAGAAAAAGCAAAAAATTCTGACCTAGAATTAAATAAAAAAGCTTTATATCAATTCCACTTTGGTATCGTGCAGCCTCACTAAATAAAGCAGCAATTGTTGTAAATAAAATATATTTCGATAAAAAATTCATTTTCTTATATTTAGAGCACTTACCTAAATATAGTATTGTGAATGAAAAAAATATATGTAAATGGAAGGTTCTTAACTCAAAAAACCACTGGAACCCAGCGGTTTGCAATTGAGATCACTAAAGAGTTGATAAAACATCACCCAAATGTTGAAATATTAGTTCCAGAGAAACAAAAAGATGATTTGATTTACAAAGATTTCGCCGTAACAGGTGTTGAACATTTTAAAAATCAAGTGTGGGAACAAGTTAGTTTGTATAACTTTCTAAAAAAGCAAGACGACTATACTTTATTAAACTTTTCATTTACTGGGCCGTATTTCTGTAAGAAATCAATAGTATGTGTACATGATATTATTTTTACGAACAGAAACTGGGTTTCTAAGAAGTTTTATTACTATTATAATTTTTTAGTTCCAAAACTAGCTAAAAGAGCATTAAGGGTATTGACAGTAAGTGAGTTTTCTAAAAATGAAATAAACGCCCAACTTAATATTCCATTGGATAAAATTGAAGTTGTTTATAATTCTGTTTCAAAAGAGTTTAAAGAAAATGCGGATTCAGAATTTGGCAAGAACTATGGAATGTATTTCCTTGGAGTATCAAGTTTAAATCCAAGGAAAAATTTTGAGGGTTTGATTGAAGGCTTTAATAATCTACAACTGCAAGATGTTAAGCTTGTCATTGCTGGTGCGAAAAATAAAAAAATTTATGGCGAAACTATGCTTGGTGAAAATAATTCAGACAAAATTGTATTTACGGGATATGTTTCAGATTCAGAATTAGCCTCATTATACAAATACGCAGTAGCGTTTGTATATCCATCATATTATGAAGGTTTTGGTCTGCCGCCAATAGAAGCCATGTCTATGGGGTGCCCTGTAATAACTTCTGATACATCAAGCCTACCAGAAGTTTGTGCTGATGCGGTAATTTATGTAAACCCTGAGGACACACCTTCAATCTCAAACGCAATTCAAACACTTCATACCGATGAGAGTAAACGGAAAGAGCTTATAGGAAAAGGATATGAACGAGTCAAATATTTTAGCTGGGAAAAATCAGCAAAAAAAATTATTTCAATTGTTCAATCTTTATAGGTTATTATGAAAATATCTGTTATAATTCCAACCTATAATGCCGAACCTTTTCTTGAAAATCAATTAAAACAATTAAATAAACAAACTATTAAAATTGATGAAATTCTTATCTATGATTCTTCGTCAAAAGATCGTACAGTTGAAATAGCTCGCTCTTATAACGTTGACCCAACCATAGTTCCTCAGGCAGAGTTTGATCATGGAGGAACGCGAACTTTAGCTGCAAAAAGGGCAATTGGCGATATTCTTGTTTTCTTAACTCAAGATAGTGTAATATTTGATGATAAAACAATAGAAAACCTTGTTTCTGGGTTTCAAAATGAGCAGGTAACCGCAATTTATGGGCGTCAGTTGCCACGACTAAATGCTCAGTTTTTTGAAAAACACCTGAGATTATTTAATTACCCGGATAGGGCATATACGCGAGAAATAAGCCATAAAAGGCAATATGGGATAAAAACATGTTTTTTCTCAAACTCATTTTCAGCATATAGGAAAGAAGCACTGGAAGGTGTTAACTTTTTTGAAACAAATTTGATATTTGGTGAGGATACCGTAGCTGTCGCAAAAATGCTTATTAAGGGGTATACAATAGCCTATGAGCCAGAGGCTAAGGTGTATCATTCTCACGATTACACACCAATTGAAGAGTTTAAAAGGTATTTTGATATAGGGGCTTTTCACAAAAATAACAATTGGCTACTTGATGAGTTTGGGCATGCTGAAAGCGAAGGTATGCGTTATGTTAAATCAGAGCTCAAGCTAATATTTAAAGAAAAGCAATTTTTGTTGATACCATCTATGGTTATTAGGCTAGGGTGTAAATATATAGGGTATAGGCTAGGGTTGATTCACAATAAAATACCTTATCAACTGAAGTTAAGAATTAGCATGACAAAACATTGGTGGAAAAAGAACACTATAACCTAGCCAAATGTTCTCAGAATAATGCACGTATTTAAATCAAACAAATATATCTTTAGAAGAGATATTTGTTTTTTATTTAGGTAAAGAATATGAAGTTCGGTATATTCTTTGTTGTTTTTACTCTCTGTTTTTGTGACAGAAATAGTAGTTTGGCTATTGATACTCCGAGCAGCTCAAACGAAGCCCTAAATCAAAGCTCAAGTCAAAAGTCTCTTGAGCAAAATGAAAGTTCTACTGTTGTTTTGGCTCAACTTAGCTCTGGTCATGTTGAATCCAACAACTCCTTTATTAGCTCAGCTTCGATACAAGATTCATTTATTTCATGTGAGAGTCATTACCATAGTCTAGGGATAATGGATAGCATTATTAACCTTGATAAAATGGATTCGATCACTACCAAATGTTTTTCAGAAAAAATCAATATTTATAATGATAGAAATTTGTTTTTTAAAGCTTTAGTTGATAATCAAAAACCTTATTCAGTATACTCTTGGGATAACACTAGCCACTATGTATCTTATGCTGGTGAATATGCTTATAGTTCAAAAGCATCAAGTAGAATATTAGTTCAACAATATAACTATGGTGATTGGTCGAATTATGATACTATGCTAATAGGTGAAAATGGAACGATAAATAATCCACTAGTTAATGGGGAGCCAGGAGCATTTGGTAGACCTTTCAGTCCAGATGTAGGAAGTATATATTCTATAACAGATTCAACGATAGTTTACTCAGCCTTTGGAAGTTATGGGTCCGGTATATCATATATTTTTGATTCTAAATATGGCGTAGACTATATGTTGAGAGCTAAAGACATCCAAGGAGATTCTTTAATAATTCAAACTCCAGTTAATTTTAGGGTCGTAAATGCAATAATTAATAATGGAGTATTGTTTGGATTTGGCTTAGATACGGTTCTTGTAACTAATTTATTAATGGGGCAGAAAAGTGTTTTCAAGTTTTACTTTCCAACCGCGAATGTAGGGCCATATGGCTATAGAACAGACTCTATTTGGCCAATAGAGTTGATGGATAGTACAGTTTTGTTTTCTGATGGTATAAGTTATCGACTAGGTAAAATAAAAACACTTGATGAAAAAAGGATGTATGAACAGTTACTAACTAATAGAGAAGTAAACGAGCAAAAACTAGTTACTCCAAAGGAGCACCCAGTATTCAATGTTTCACTATACTATTGCAAGGACCCTGTTTATTTTCCTTATGGTGCTAGATTAGTAGGTGAATTAGACTCTCTTACTAAAGATAGCTTATATGGTGTTGATTATTCGGTGGTTGATAGTCTAAGAATATCGTTAGATATATATTTTAAAGATTTTTCTGAAGGAACATTATATGCAACAATAAGCGAGGATTATAATGGCGAGAAAATTTATATTGTTGATCCACAATCTGTTTATTTCGATTGTGGAAATTACTCTACTTCAAGTGAATGTAAAAATGAAGATGTTACAATTCTAGACTATAACAATATATTTAAGGATCACTATATATGGTATAAATCTGCAGAAGGAATAATTAGTGGGCCATACTTCCCATCAATAAATTTAAATTTAGATATTGATTGGCCATATAAATGGGCAAAAGAGCAAGGTTTTTGTCCAAACTGTGTAGAAAAGGAAGAAACCAAATGAGGGCCTTGATATTACTTATAACCTTAACACTCTGCTTTTGTGATAGAAACAATAGTCTCAATGTTGATACTCCGAGCAGCTCAACCGCAACTCAAAATCTAAGTAATAGTATTGATAGCAACAAACAACAAGTTGTAAGTTCAAGTCAAAAATCCCATGAGCAACATGAAAGTTCCACGATTGTTTTAGATCAGCTTAGTTCTAGCCCTGTTGAATTAAGTAACTCTTTTATTAGCTCATCTTCGGTACAAGATACATTTGTTTCATGTGAGAATTATTACCATATAGAAGGGTTAATTGATAGCTCTATTACTTTTCAGGAAGCTGACTCAATTACAATAGACTGTTTAACTAAAAGTAGTAGTCTCCATAATGAAAATTACTTGTTTCTTCAGTCAGTGATAGATAATCAAAAACCTGTTCTATATGATAAATTTGAGAGGAGCAATTATGAGGATAAGATTGAATATTACACCTCAAAAGCATCCGAATCAAGTATTTATGTGCACACAACTATTCAAAGTACTGGTAAATTTGGCTTTTTTAGTGAGCTTTGGGTATTTAAAGATTCAATAAAAGACACTCTAAGTTTTCAAACTACGGAATATTTTAAAAGTGGTATCCGTTTTTATCCAGTTATCAAAAACCTATATAGCTTATCTGACTCCTTAGTAATATATGATGTAGGTGTAGAGGGTTATACAAATTACCCCTTTGATGTTGTATATGGTGAAAATCGCGCTATTCGAGTAAAAAACATTCAAATGGATTCTGTCGTTGGGCAACACCCAATTAGTATTAATCCAACAGATGTTGTTGAAAATAACGGAGTTTTGTTTGGTTTTGGAGATAGGTATGAGCCAGATAAACAGCCAACTATTGTGTTTGATTTTGTTAATGATTCAAACGTTGTTATGGACTATACATTTGATGTAATAAGCGAAGATCCTATCTTACCAGTTGAGCTGCTAGACAGTACAATAATTTTTTCAAACTTTAACACTTACTATTGGGTTAAGATAGATTCAGAGTTGGAACAAAAAATGTTTGAAAAGTTATTGCAACAAAGGACTTTAATAGAAAAAGAGTTGGCTGTAGATAACTGGAAGCCCATAATTGATGTTACAATATACTTTTTTGATGACCCGTTTTATTTTCCAAACTGCTGGCCTATTGATAATACGGAAAATTTAGACTCAAGCCAAATCGATAGTATTATAGCTTTTGATTATTCTACCATCGATAGTTTACGCACAGATATACATATTTATTTTGAAGATTACTCCAAGGGAAGTTTGTTTGCTACGTCGACTAAAGACCCTAATTCAGAAAAAATTTATAAGGTGACGCCAAACGGTTTTAAAGTTGATTGTGGTGACAATGAGTACTCATGGGCCTGTCAAAATGATGAAGTAGAAGTTTATGATGTAAAAAAATATCGAAGTGATCAATATTTATGGTATGAATCAAAAAATAGTGAAATATCTGGACCATATAGCCCTTCATTAAAAGGTGGGTGTTCTATAGATTGGTGGTATGACTTAGCACGATCTAGATTTGAATAGCAAAAGGTTTATGTTAAAATTGAATGGAAGACCTTAGTAAAAGTCGGTTATGCTTTGCAAAGGTATAACTACCCTCTAGCTTTAAATATTTCCATTGCGTTGAAAATATGGTTCAAAAGAGTATTCAGGCCCAATGCCTTATAAAAACGTTTTTCCATTCTCATATGTATGGCCGTGAGGTTGGGGAGGTAGAGTTTCAAATTTACCGCGAAAAAGAAAGCTGTTGCAATAACATAATTATATATGCAATATCAATAAGGATGGAGAAATAACAAGTCTAATAAAAATCAGTATTGATAAATTTGATATTGACTTAGAATCCTATGTATTAGATAATAATAGTGGATTTGAACAGCTTGATGAAGAGTAGGTGTATGAAAATTTATGGTGAAAATGTTATGAAATACTATATGATGATTTTATCAGTTTTAATTCTATTTTCAATTCAAGCATGTATTGATGGGTTAGCAAGTGAAAGTGAAGGCGTTGTGTCTTCACCTAGTTTGAAGGTAAGTAGTAGTTCAGTATCGCTACTCTCATCTAGTACTATGGAGAGTAGCGGTTCCGTATCGATACCTTTATCTAGTATTGTGGAAAGCAGCGGTTTAGTATCGATACCCTCATCTAGTACTGTGGAGAGTAGCAGTTCCGTATCGATACCCCCATCTAGTACTGTGGAGAGTAGCAATTCTGTATCGATACCCCCATCTAGTACTGTGGAGAGTAGCAGTTCTGTATCGATATCTTCATCTAGTTTTTTTGGAAAAAATGATTATAAGCAAGTCTGTATTGGGAGCTATAATACATTTGTATTAAAAACAGACGGTACCTTATGGGCTACAGGAGATAATTCTCTAGGTCAATTTGGTGATGGCACTACAGAAATGAAAACAGCGCCTCTTCAAGTCATGACAGGAGTTATGGCTGTTTCTGCAGGAATCTATCATACGATGATATTAAAAGTAGACGGCTCCTTATTGGCTACGGGAGGTAATTCACACGGTCAACTTGGCGATGGCACTACAGAAATGAAAACAGTACCTGTTCAAGTCATGACAGAAGTTACTGCAGTTTCTTCTGGGGAATATCACACTATGATATTAAAAACGGATGGTACCTTATGGGCTACGGGATTTAGTCCTCATGGTCAACTTGGTGACGGTACTGCAGGAATTACAGCAATGAGAACTATCCCTGCTCAAGTCATGACAGAAGTTATGGCAGTTTCTGCTGGGTACCTACATACGATGATATTAAAAGCAGATGGCACCTTGTGGGCAACAGGATCTAATTCTCACGGTCAACTTGGTGATGGTACCATGGAAGATAAGGCTACCCCTATTCAGGTCATGACAGGAGTTGCGGCAATTTCTACTGGTGAATACCACACGATGATATTAAAGGTTGATGGCACCTTATGGGCAACAGGGTCCAATTCTCACGGCCAACTTGGTGATGGAACTACAGAAGACAAAGCTACTCCAGTTCAAGTCATGACAGGAGTTACGGCTGTTTCTGCCGGGCAATATTATACCATGATATTAAAAACAGGCGGAACCTTATGGGCGGCAGGGTCTAATTCTCACGGCCAACTTGGTGATAGCACTACAGAAGATAAAGCTACTCCAGTTCAAGTTATTACAGGAGTTACAGGAGTTTCTGCTGGGTACCTTCATACCATGATATTAAAAACAAATGGTAGCTTGTGGGCAACAGGATATAACACAAATGGTCAATTTGGTGATGGTGCTTCAGAAGATACAAGTACCCCAGTACAAATTGTCTGGTAATGTTGCATGGGTATGGGTTAAATTGGTTTTTAAAACTGTATAGAAGACCTGAATAATAATTTATCATATTTTGCAAAGGTATAACTGCCTTCTAGCTTTAAATATTTCCATTGTGTGGAAAAGTATGGCTCAAAAGAGTATTCAGGCTCAGCGCCTTTTAAAAATGTTTTTCCATTCTCATATGTATGACCATGAGGGGTTAGGTCATCTATATGAGAGCCATAATCATCACCCTTTTGTGTAATATCAAATTTAATTGAAAAATAATGAAATTTCTTATACCTAGTATATATCTTAAAGTTTAAAACTTGAGAATTAGGACCCAATTGGTTTCCAAGTGGGTACCCCTGATTGGCTATTTGGGCTGTATTTGGTTCAAAATGAGTATATGCATATGGCTCTAATCGTGCGTATTCAAAAATAAAACCATTTGAAAAGTTGTTTAAATCATAAATAAAATGTGAACCAAGTAGTAACCCCCACTTGTTTTGAATAAAGCCCTTTGTAAATAATGTTCCAGGCGATTCCATGTCATCTAAAAAGAATTCAGAGTAAATTTTGGCTATGTTTGGAAATCTGTAACATACATCTATTGATAAATTACCATTGTTACTATTTTCATCGACAAGCCCTTTTTCAATGAATAATGGTACAAATGGAACAAATAAAAAAGGTTGGTTATTTTCAAACAATATCATTTGTTCACTGATACCAAGTGTAATGTTTTTTAGAATGGATAGCTCATATCGGTGAGCATATAGGTCTCTGTCAAATTTGTTAAGTTCCGATGGGCCTGTGTTTTCTAATAACAATTTTCCATAGAGAGTAATAACTTTGAGAGGTCCAATTTGTGTTTGATATGTTAAGTGATTAAATGGGATAGCATTTTGATTGAAAATCATATTATTATAAATTCCAGGCCCCCAGTGAATAGCGTCCCTAGCAATTGAGATAGTGCCGATGCCAAAATAAAAATTCATGTTTCCTCTATACCGTGCATATGAAGTAAATGAGGCCTGATCATTGACAGCTTCAGTTTGTTTATCGACAAATTCTCGGTCATAGGAGGGCACTTTATCTTGAGAATGAAATTCAGAAAATAGTCGTGCATCAAGGTAAAGGTCCATAAAAGAGTGCTTTGCCCCAAGAATAATTCCACCATCGAATGCTTTTGTTGTATTTGAATATATTTCTTGATATCTATATTCTATACCTCCAATAGCTTTAACGCCAATAAACTTATTAGAATCAGAATATGAAAGGTTATAAGAATCACATACTTTAGAACTATTTGGATTGCAATAACTTGGATATATATGTGAGATAGGAAGTGGGGAGATAATGCTATTATGGTGTTCTTGCTCAAGGGGGAGGGCGTCAAATGTCTTTAATGTATACGGGTGGTTTAGTTGACTGTAATAGCCCCATATAAAGCTGGCAAAAAAGGTTACTAGTATTAATATTTTCATAAATAACTACATTTGTTTATCAATTGTAGTGTAAATTAGCAAAATTTAGTTCGAGATTTATAAAATGAGTGAAAATCCGCAAGTTCAAATTGAAGATGATGAAATAGACTTAATGACATTAATTAAAATACTTTGGGATCGAAGACTTATTATTGGCGTAACCTTTGTGTTGTTTACAGTTATCGCTGGATTACTACCTATTGTTTTAACACCCCAGTTTGATTCTGTATCAAAATGGCTCCCAAATCAGAAGTCTGGTGGTGGGGCGGGGCAATTATCTAGTTTGGCCGCTTTAGCGGGAGTTAATATGGGGGGGGCATCTACGGAAGATTATGAGGCTCATTATGATGAAATACTAAAATCACCGTTACTACTAGATTCACTGATTTTTAGAAAGTGGTGCTTGAGTTCGGGTGATTCTTTAACGTTATTAGAGATACTTAAGCTTGACTTTAGCGGCATTAATTTAGAGAAAAGTTATGTAACAAAACAAATGCTAATACATAACTCCTTATACGGTTATTTATCTCAAACCATACAGTTTGAAAGAACGGCAACTGCATTTTCACTAACTATTCAAACGATTGATCCTGTTTTGTCATATGAAATAAATAATTACCTGCTGTATCTTTTAAAGGCATATTCAGAGAGTGAGAAGAGCTCTAAAGCAAAAAAAGAGCGATTGTTTGTAGAAGAGAGGTATAAAGAATTTAAAAATGATTTGAAATCTGCAGAGGCAAAATTAAAGAAATTTCGTGAAAATAATATGAATATTAACTCACCAAATTTAATGTTGAGTCAACAAAGGTTAATACGAGAAGTTGAAATATATAATCAATTAGTTATTGAGTTCAGAAAGCAACTTGAACTTGCTAAAATTGAAGAGATTAAAAAAATACCTGAATTCAATGTTGTTCAGGAGCCTACAGTGCCTATTTCAAAATCTAAACCTAAAAAGAAGCTTATACTGATTGCGGGGGGCGTTCTTGGATTAATTATTGGTTGTTTATTTGCATTTATACTTGGGTGGTGGAGTGAACATAAAGAAATTATTTTATATCGACTTAATACAAAAAAATCTAAATAACGGCCCACAAAAGCAAAATTCAACATCGATAAAATTGGTAAGTAATTGAGATTAGGCTCTTTCTTTTAAAACTTGGAAAAGGTAGAAACTAGTAAATCACCCATGCTTAATATTATTTGTTGCCGTTTACTTGTATGAACCGTTGATTGGTGAAAAGAAAATGGGAAAAGCATTAGAGAAGAGCTGAGAATTTATTAATCTTTTAGTATTTTTATCATATTGATTGAAATATGATATTTTGGAGTAACAAGTGTCAAAAATAGCCCTAATTACAGGTATTACAGGTCAAGATGGATCATATTTAGCTGAATTATTACTGGAAAAAGGATATGAAGTCCATGGAATAATTCGTCGATCATCTTCATTTAATACTGAAAGAATAGAACATCTATACATTGATGATCTTATCAAAGACATCCATAACAAAAAAATAAAACTCCATTATGGAGACATGACAGATTCATCAAACTTAATCCGTATCATAAAAGATGTAAACCCTGCTGAAATCTATAATCTCGCAGCCCAATCTCATGTAAAAGTATCGTTTGAAGTACCAGAATTTACCGCGGATACTGATGGTATAGGCACCCTTCGAATACTCGAAGCAGTACGTTTTTTAGGAATGGAAAAAACATGCCGCATATACCAAGCATCAACGTCAGAACTGTATGGTAAAGTAGCAGAAGTACCACAAACAGAGACAACCCCATTTTACCCACGATCACCTTATGGTGTTGCTAAATTGTATGGATATTGGATTACAAAAAACTATCGTGAAGCGTATGATATTTTTGCTTGTAATGGTATCCTCTTTAATCATGAGTCACCGCGCCGAGGTGAAACATTTGTTACTCGAAAAATTACCCTTGCAGCGTCTAGAATTAAAGAAGGTCTTCAAGAGAAGCTGTATCTCGGTAATATGGATGCGCTTCGTGACTGGGGCTTTGCTAAAGATTATGTTGAGTGTATGTGGCTTATTCTTCAAGCTGACAAACCAGAAGATTGGGTAATTGCAACGGGCGAGATGCACTCTGTTCGGGAATTTGTTACCCTTTCATTTAAACATGCAGGTATTGACATAGAATGGCAAGGTGTTGGTGTTGATGAAAAAGGTATTGATAAAGCTTCAGGTAAAGTATTGGTAGAAGTAGATCCTCAATATTTTAGACCTACAGAGGTTGAGCAGCTTTTAGGAGACCCAACAAAGGCTCGAGAAAAGCTTGGCTGGAATCCTACGGCAACATCATTTGAAGAACTGGTCCGTTTGATGATGGAATCTGATTTGAAAAAAGTTGCTAAAGAAAAAATTCTTAGAGAACATTAGGTTACAATAATATTATATAAGTAGGCCTTCCAGGAATGGAAGGCCTTTTTTTGAACGTATAGGATAAAAATGGAAAAATCAGCAAAAATTTATGTAGCAGGTCACATGGGCCTTGTAGGAAGTGCACTCGTTCGAAACCTTAAGTCTAAAGGGTACACAAACATCATAGGAAGGTCTTTTTTAGAGCTTGACCTCAGAGATCAAAAAGTAGTTGCTGAATTTTTTGAACAAGAAAAACCTGACTATGTGATCCTTGCTGCAGCAAAAGTTGGTGGCATAGTTGCAAACAACACTTATCGTGCAGATTTTATCTATGAAAACCTCCAGATTCAAAATAATGTTATTCATCAGTGTTATGTATCTGGAGTAAAAAAGCTTCTTTTCTTAGGCTCTAGCTGTATTTACCCTAAACTGGCCCCTCAGCCTATGCCTGAACAATGCCTCCTAACTTCTGAGCTTGAGTATACTAATGAACCCTATGCGATAGCAAAGATAGCAGGGCTCAAAATGTGCGAAGCTTATAATGTTCAGTATGGCACAAATTTTATCGCAGTAATGCCTACAAACCTCTATGGGGAAAATGATAATTTTGACCTAGAAAAGTCTCATGTACTTCCGGCGCTTATCCGAAAAATGCATTTAGCTAAGCTTCTGGAGGCGGGAGACGAGAAGGGTGTATTGGGTAACCTTGGTGTTTCAACTATGGAAGAGGCTCAAGAGACTCTATCGAAATATGGAGTGACAGGTGATTCCGTTACAATATGGGGAACGGGAAAGCCAATGAGAGAGTTCTTGTATTCGGATGATATGGCAGATGCGTGTGTCCATCTTCTCGAATCTATAGATTTTCAAGATATTGTAAAAAACCTTCCAACAGGCCAAGTAATTAATACACATATCAACATTGGCACCGGTATAGACTTGACGATAGGTGAATTGGCCCAAAAGGTGAAAGAAATTGTCGGGTTTGGAGGAAAGCTAGTGTTTGATACTGATAAACCAGATGGTACCATGAAAAAACTCCAAGATGTTACTATGCTCCATAAATTGGGCTGGAAGCATACTATTGAACTTGATGATGGCATTGGACGTCTCTACAAGTGGTACACTGATAGAATTTAGAATTCTAAACTCTGAGTACCAAAATGATGGCTTTTTGCTCACCTTTTTGGTATTATTTGATACACATTTCCAATAGAAGTAAGCTTAATGGCCGACACTATCCGCATTGCTCAAATCTCTGATATACATATCGGTCCTACCGATGCGGTATCAAATGGTGTGGATACCCGAGAGCATTTCCATAGAGTCATGGAAGATGTTGTTGCTATTGGGGTTGACTTGGTTGTTCTCAGTGGCGATATTGCTCTTGAAAATGGAGAGCCTGAGGCTTATGAATGGGTTATTGAGGAGATGTCTCGCTATCCTGTGCTCTATGAGGTGATGTCAGGGAATCATGATAAAGTAGATATATTATGCAACGCTTTTGAACTTAAAGAGCATATTCATGATGGTGAGCTCTATTTTAAGGTTGACTTTAACAAGAAGCGGATGTTGTTTCTCGATAGTACTCCTGGAACGATGAGTAGTCAACAGCTCCATTGGGTAAAAAATCATTCTGACAACTATACCGGTGATATTTTAGTATTTGTACATCATCCAATTCAGTTGGCAGATTGTCAATTTATGGATAGTCACTATGCTCTTAAAAATAGAGATGAGGTCAAGAAGGCTTTTACACCCCTGAAGAACATTCATCATATTTTCACCGGTCATTATCATACCGAAAAAACAATACAATTTAATGATCACCAAACAATGTATATTACGCCCTCTACTCAAATTCAAATAAAAGAAAATAACGCTGAGTTTGAAATCGCAAGTACAACCCCCGGGTGGCGCCTCATAGAGTGGGATGGAAAGCAGTTGAGTACAAGTGTTCGCTACGTGAAATAACAATTCTGAATTCTGAATTCTATACATAGCCTACCCACAGGAGCTCCTTTTTTTCTATAATTCCTAACTAATTGTTATCACCCATTTTATAAAGAAATTCCTATGAAAAAATCAGTATTGGTACTCCTTATACTTTCAGTTTATGGCCTTTTTGCCTATGGTGAAAATTTAACACCAGAGCAAATGCAGCAGTTGAGTCAAATGGTGAATAATCAAAATGGAAACCCTGCGAATAATCAAGGTAATACGGGTGGAGCTCAGCAAGAGTTTATGCAGCGTGATGAAAATGGTAATCCTAAACAAGGGTCACTGAAGGTGCTTGGCTTGAGCAAAAGAGATTCTACTGATATGATTCTTCAGTATGAGGAGCAAATTAAACTAGATAGTCTTCGGTCTATTCTCGACAGTGCAGAGATTGACACGATCTTAGTATCTGATGAAGCATTGGTCGGTGATAGTATCAATTTAAGCCCCTACACATTAGATAGTTTAGTTTTTCTTGATAGTCTTTTCCATGATAGTCTTTTTAATGATAGTCTTTCACAGGATAGTATTGATCGCAAATTTCGTATTTATGGTCTTGAAGTATTTGAACAAGAAGTAACTATTGAATCAAATGTAAGTGACGTTCCAGAGGATTATAAGGTTGTGGAGGGTGATAAAATTCATCTGCAACTTTGGGGAAGTCAAAACATAGAGAAGACCTACACGGTCGGTAAGGGAGGAGATGTTTTCTTTGATTTGATCAATAAAAAAATACAAGCAATTGGTCTCACCTATAGAAAGTTGAAAACAATTGTACAGCGGGCCATGAAAAAAGTGGGATCACAGGGTGATGTGAGTCTACTTGCTGTACATGCCTATAGAATTCATTTTAGCGGAAATGTTAAAAATCATGGATCAGAAGTTGTTCCGCCCTACTACCCTTTTTGGAAGGTGTTACTTCTAACTAAAGGGCCAAATAATTATGGTTCCTTACGTAATATTCAAGTAATCCGAAATAATAAGAAAATGGCCACCTTTGACCTCTATGCTTTTTTAGAGACCGGGAAAATGCCAAAGATAACTTTGCAAAATGATGATGTTATATATTTTGGGCAACGAGAAAATGTGGTAGATGTGAAGGGTTTCGTTCGCAGAGAAGGGGTCTATGAACTTAAAATAGGTGAGACCTTTGATAAATTAGTCACTTGGGCGGCAGGCCTTAAGAATGATGCCCCAGTGTCATCAGTGATTGAAATTAGGCGTCCGGTTCCACTCAATAAACGTACAGATCCCCGTAAGGCATTTGAGTATTTAGCGGTTGATCTCACGAAAGATTACTCCAAAATTGAGATGGCTGATGGTGATGAGGCTTATGCAAATGTAATTGAAGCACTTTCTGGAAACTTTGTCTATCTCAAGGGAGATGGTTTTAAAAACCCGGGCAAATATACCCTTCCAAAAGAGGGAACTACAGCTTTTACCTTTATAAATTTACATGGTGGTCTGCGTCCTGGCTTTAAACCAAAGGGTGAAGTCGTGAGCGACCTAGACACTAACAAAATTGCTGTTTCCATTGATCTCACCGATAGTGATTTTTTGAAATCAATTATTTTACAGGATAAGGATACTATTAGTGCGTATCATAAGATGCAGGACTTAGATACTGCGTTTAGGAAAATAAGTATCAGAGGGTATGTACGTGAGCCGATTGAAGTACCTTATGCAGAGGGGATGACTCTTGCTGCGGCACTGAGGCAGGGGCTAGGTATTAAAGCAGGAGGATTGAGTGAAGTCTATGTGAAGTTTAAAGATGAATTGGGGAAAGTGAGTTATTTAAAAGTAGACCTTGTCAAGGATGACCCTGAGAGCGTCATTCTTCAACAAAATACTGAAGTCTTTACTTTTGACACCGATAAAATGGATCCTAAACTTCCTATTGTCGTTCTTGCGCCAGATAAAGAACCTCTGACTCTTGACTATTCAGAAGACCTCAATTTAGATGTTATTGTGAAAAGGCTTGAAGGACTCCCTTTTGATATAGATTCAAATAATGTTGAGATCAACAAGCCGTTATTTGACTCAGAGAATGCATTTGAGACTCGTACTTATAAATTGGCAAAAGGTCCTCTCTTTAATAGTACTCTGATATCGGCAGGTGATGTGATTATTTTTAGACGAGATATTAAGAAAGAAGATGCTGGTTATGTTATTATGAGAGGTGAGTTTAGAACACCTGGTAAATATGTATTAACCTCGGCTCAGGAATCTATGGAGTCAGTAATATTTAAAGCAGGTGGAGTGCGCCCTCGTGCTAATATTTTCTCTTTGCGTTTACAAAGAAGAGATGGCATTGAGCCAATTCCAGTTGATGCAGAATTTGATGGCGAAGATGTTGAGTTTGAGCAAACCTGGTATTTGAATAGTGGTGATACAGTTACTATTGATAAAAATAATAACACTGTTGAGATTTCAGGGTCTGTCTTGAACCCGACAAAGGTTTCTTATCGAGAGAGCTATGACTGGGAAGATTATATTGATTATGGTGCGGGTGGTGCACTTGATACGGCGGATGTAAGAAAAGCCTACGTTAGATATCCTAATGGTAAAAGCTTAAAGTTATCTCAGGGGTTTTTCTCTTCACCTGAAATCGTTCCTGGCGCAAAAATTGTAGTTCCAGAAAAGCCCTTTATTCCACCTGATGCTCCAGAACCTCAAACTCAGTGGGGAATTATTCTCCCAGGTATCGCGGCAATTATTACAGCTCTGGGTGCCATTGTTACCACAGCAATTGCAGTATCAAACAGTAATTAACGGAGCAATTACTAGATAGTAGTTTCAGAAAATAGACCTAAGAAATAAAAAAGGCCTCCGAAAATCTGGAGGCCTTAACTTTATCAAAATAGAAGAGCATTACCCAATCGGATAATGCTCTTCTGATATATCATATAGTAATTATGCAAGGCGAGGCTTAAGAGCCACTTCTACTTTAACAATAGCACCTTTCTTATCAAAGATTGCCATAGAGGTCTCAGCATCAATAATTTCACCTTTAATAGCAGTTGTAGAGCCATCTTTTTTGGTAACAATAATAGAGGTCTCTTCTGCAAGAGAGTAGACTACAGGAACCTGACAGTAGGTAAAGCCAAGTTGTGCAGTTTCAAGTGTTACAGACTGCTTGTCACCCGCTACATCAAAATACTTGAGTGCTGATGGGGCAGAGAGGAACTCTGATTTTCTGAGGATTACTGGGTTAAAGGTGATTTGACCTTCTTTAACAACTACACCAAGTTCGATTTGGCGAGTAATCACCTCTTCTTTCACTTGACCAGTCATACCTGGCTGTTTTGCGCCGGCGAATCCTGGAGTGTGTGAGTATGGGTCTGTTGGGAATGCACCATATACTTTAGGATCTTTGTTGAAGCCAATGCCTGCACGGATGTCATAGTAGAGGTCAACGAGTTTTCCAACAGTCTCAGCATCTTCACCTTGCTCAACTGCTGCTTGATAGTTTTCAAGAGCGGCAAGGAGGAGTTTTGATACCATGTGCCAGTAGATTGACCCGAGGCCTTCATAGGCATACATGCCGCCTGAACGGCCCGTAAATGCTATGTGGTTAAAGATGCCTTCAAAGATCTCTTCTATAAGGCTCTCGTCTTTGGCAACGAGATCTGCATAGCCATTAGATTTAAGAGTAGTTAATACTGCCTTAGCGCTGTCAACGTTGTTGAATGAACCGTTGAAGTGGTATTCACCCTGAGAGTCAAGCTCTACGAGAGAAGTGTCGCCATTGGCAATGAGCGTTTTAAGGAGTTCAGATTTATCAAACTCAGCTTTTGGGATAATGTTTTTATCGACAAAGCGGGTAAGTTCACGATTCGGATACAGAAGGTATGAGTGTTGACGCTCTGTGTAGATCGCTGATTTTCTGAGTGACGTGAGTACATCAATCGCTTCTTTAGGGCTCAGGTAGCCAGAAGAGAGTACTGATACCTGGCCTTCGAGCATTTCGTAGAGGTATTTCACTTCAACACCAGACTCAGTTGCTGTCATAAGGTTGTATGCATGATAAAGGCCATCTTCACGTCTGTTTGCACGGATTGTGTGATCAATATACTCAAGTGAGATCTCGAAGAATTTGATAAGGTCAGCTGTTTTAGCTACAACACGGTCACCAGAGAATGCGTTTTTATACACGTCAGTTCTGAAGTCACATCCTGCTTTACCAAGGCGATCAAGTACTGCTTTACGGTCAGCATCGTTGATTTTACCTGCGAGAAGGTCTTTGTGATCTTCAAAAGTTGCATTGATCGAAACGAGAAGGTTGTGGATCTCTTTAGAGAGCTCTACTTCTTGGAGGTCTATTGATTTGAAGAGGTCGAGCATGTACTGCTGGTAACGACGAGTGTAGTAAAGTGTTACCATTGAAACACCAAAACCTACAAGAGCATTGTTTGCATCATTCCATTCTGGACGTTGGGTGTTCATCCAAATTCCACCTTCAGGTATGAAGTTAGAAAGCTTTGAAAGAACAGCAGCAAGAAGTTTTTCTGTAAGATTGACATGCATTACCGAACCTTCATGGTTCCAGATAAGTTTTCCGTCAGAACCAACTTCTTCAGTACGGCTATTTATAAGAGCATCACGTGAATCATCATAGTCGATGGTGTTACGTGGGTCTTTGAGAAGATCGTCGTATGATTTAAGGCTATAAGGGACGTTTGCATAGGCAAAAATCTCTTTGGTTAAGAACTCTTTAAGAGTACCTGGGTGGTGGTCTTTAGAGAACTCAAGGAATTTTAGGAGATAGATGATCTGATGATCACCCCAGTAACCGATGTTTGACCAAGGGTCGTGTGCATCGAGCTTTTCCCAGTCGATACCTTTTTTGGTGATACGGTATGGGTTGTATCCGTCAGCAGTTGTTGCATTCACGAATTTACAGATCATTGACTCAATAAAGTTAGGAATTGAGAACGATAGCGCTTCCCAGTTTTGGAAAATATCTCTCCAGTTACCTTGGAAGTTAAGAAGCTTTGAACCATCTTCATTTTTAAGTTCAATAGCAAATTTATTCCATGGACGAGATGGATCACCGTGACGGCGACTAAAGGTGAGTGGAAGATACTCATAACAAAGACGTTCGAGGTTTGCATCACGTTTTGCTGTTGCCGCTTTGATAAGGTCAGAGTAGTGCATTGTGTCAGCAAGACCTGCAAAGAAACCTTCAAATTGAGCGTATACTTTAGAGTTAAAGTTTTTTACGAAGTTGATGAGATCGCTTTTGCCGACAGTGTAGTTGTCATCAAAAAGTCCACCACGCATTACGTTAAAAAGAACGTTCGAGAAGTGGTGATTTGAGCTGAGTACATCTTCAGTAACTTGAAGACCATCAGCGTTACCAACGATGCGTGAAAGATTATCTGAACCTTCTGTAACATCAGCGTATACTTCTGCGCGAATGTTTTTGTCTGCTTTAATATAAGCGATAAGGTCTTTTACTTCTGAAGGACCTTGATTGATCTCTGCAATAATGTTCCACTCTTCCGAAGCATTAGCGGCAAGTGAGATCTCTGCATTAACAAAGTAGGCGCCACAGCGTCCACGAACATCAGTTTCTTCAATAACAGGGAAACCATTACGGAACTCATCGAGTTGAATAGATGATACAAGCTTTTTAGAACCTTTAAGGCCTTCTGACCAAACAGTAGTAGTTGAAAGTGCTTCAGATGGCTCAGCACGGTCTACCAAGATAGAACTCATAGAGTACATACCAAGACCAGATGCTGGGTCAAGTTCATTCTTTTTGTACGCATCAACAAGGCAACTTACAGCCATTTGTGCATCTTGCTCAACACCATACGGGAGGAGGTTTTCGATACCATCAAGGATCTCAACAGTGATATTTCCTGCGCCAGTATTCGTGAGTTTTGAGGTTTTAACAAAACCAAATTTATCCGATGTGCTCCAACCATATTGAAAAGCAACACCGAGGTCGTTATTAATCTCTTCGAAAATAAGTTTATCACCAACAACGTTTTTATAGATGTTGCGGGAAATGTTATAGACCCCATCAAAGTTCTCAGAGAATGGTTCCCAAAGTGACGTTTTACCTTCTTTGGTAACAAGTGCTACAGTGCGTGAACCGGTATAGCTTGAGTTGTTCGTAATTTTGTCGTCGGTATAGTAAGGGAAAAGTGCGTTTTCAGAATTAATTCTACCGGCAGAAAGTCCACCTTTTGTAGAAATATAGATCCAGTGATCAGAGTCACTCACAACACTGATGAAAAAAGGATCCATCTGGTTGAAGTTTGAAATTTTATAGAATGTTTCTTCGTTGATAGAAACATATTGACCGGTAACTTCAGTCTTTTCGTTATGCTTTACTGCGTTGCCAAGATAAACAGTTTTTTGTGCCATCGTTTTCCCTATCTTTTGTGTAATGTCTTGTGTAAATCAGCATGGATTTGAGAGCAAATCGAACAAATTGACCCACGAGTCATCATTAATATTTCACGGATGAATTTATATTAATAGTGTAAGAGAACAAAACAAAAATTGAAAAATATTGCCAAAAGTTGTGTTATTATATGGAGTTATCGCTTGTTGTCAATTGTACAATATAATGATGTTGCTATTAGCTTTTTTGCTTTTGTATATATTTGCGCAATTAAAAGATGTGCATTCACGAGGAATGACCGGTTCAAAAATAAAATAGTAGGTTGAAAATATAGAATGCTAAACAGTGCACTAAATATTGAGGCATTTATTTTAAAAAGGGTAATCCATATAAATTCCAAATGCATTTTATTACATTGGTCCGATCAATACGCTCTAGGAATATTTATGAAGAGATGCTTCTTATTAGTACTCCTCTCTTTGTTGTCGTTATTTGTGATGAATTGCGGCA
Organism: Fibrobacterales bacterium; assembly: GCA_051532055.1. Lineage (GTDB taxonomy): Bacteria > Fibrobacterota > Fibrobacteria > Fibrobacterales > JAOPTW01 > JAOPTW01. The sequence goes on from JAOPTX010000025.1 coordinate 51,183, forward strand.
AAGTTAAAGAGAGTGATTCCAAATACCCTCGATCAGAATGCCTTTTTATTGGTGGCTCTCAATGGGGTGAAGCTACAACTTTTAATCCTCTCAGTGATTGGCCGGCATGGCCCAGCAATGGTCAAGTTAATTTGGTTTATGAATCTCTTTTGATGTTTAATATGCTCACGGGAGAGGTTGAACCACTGTTGGCGCAAAGTTATTCCCATGAGAAAAATGGAATTAGTGTAATTCTCAATCCTTATGCTCATTGGAATGATGGGAAACCAGTGACGGCAAAAGATGTGAAGTTTTCTTTTGAAATTGGTCAGCGCTATAAAAATGTTCCTGTGAGTCATGTCTGGGATTACATATCAGAAATAGACATAGAGCAACTTGGGTTAAAGAGAAAGAATTTTGATGAGCCCGACAAAACCTTTGATGCAATAGTTATTGATAGCCTGAATCCATATAAACTGACCTTTGTGGTTAATAAAAGCCGAAATAACCCTTTGATTGTCATGGATATTTTAGGGGGTACTAATATAATTCCCGAACATATTTTTGGAGTAATGTTAACAGAGGCTTCTGGCGATATAAGTGTAGTTAAGCAAAATCGACTGGATAATAGTCCTGTGGGTTCAGGTCCATACAAAATTTTTGAAGAGTCTCCAGAAAAGATAGTACTAATACGTGACCCTAACTATTGGGGGAATAAAGTACTATATAATGGAAAGCTGCCCGCCCCCAAATATATTATCCACCCTATATACAAATCAAATGATCACTACAGCTTGGCACTTCAACAAGGAAACCTTGATATTTCAGAGACATTTATACCACGCATATGGTTGAAAGAGCGTAAAGGAGTTAAAGCGTGGTTTCCGGAGCCTCCTTATTTTATTGCAGGTTCTATGCCAATGTTTGTGCCTAATGTGACCCGTAAACCACTCGATGATATTCAGTTTAGACGGGCCATGGCCTTTGCAATTAATTATGCTGATATCAGAGATCTTGCAGTTTCGGGATATAGTGATTCACTGAGTTCTGGTTTGATCCTTCCCTTTGGAAATGAAGCGCGTTATTTTCATAAAGGTGATGCAGACAGCTTGGGAGTCCGCTTTGATATTGGTGAAGCAAAAAAGATTTTAGCTGAAGCGGGTTATCGGTCGACATTTAATTCAAAAGGTGAGCTAGAAGAGATGCGGGGGCCTGATGGCTCCGTTATTCCAACGCTCTATATTCAATCACCGGTTGGATGGTCAGATTGGGAATCTATCGTTCGAATAGCGGTTAAGAGTATGCGTGAAGCAGGCATAGATATCCGTCAAAAATTTATTGATGCCTCTCTTTTTTATGGTGATAGGCCTCTGGGGAAATTCGACGTTATGCTGGATAATCCTGCTCCTGACATTATCCCTTCTCGGCCTTGGTCTCGATTTGAAACCGTTTGTGGTGCACGAGACTGGCGTAAAGAAGGAGAACGTATGAGTCGTAATTATGGCAGATATAAAAATGCAATGCTCGATAGTATATTAAATGTAATTCCGACTCTTACTGATACTATAGCCCTAAAACAATCTTATAGAGTACTCAATCAAATTGTGATGAAAGAGCTCCCTGTGTTACCAGTGGTGTATCGTCCACAGATGTACTACGAATACAGTACGAAACACTGGAGTAACTTTCCGAACTCATCCAATCCTTATGCCCCGCCTTCTCAATTAGTACACGCGGCAGGGATCAAAGCGCTTTGGCAGATTAAATCCGTGAAGGAGACCAAGTAGATGAACCCTACCCTACGCTATATTTTTCAAAGGGGCCTTTGGTATATTGCAACTTTTATTATTGCAACGATCGTCACTTTTATTCTTCCTCGCATGAGTGAAAAAGACCCCTATGATAGTCTTCTTGCTAAGGCAACCGCAAATTTAGAGACTGAGGCCGCTCAAGAGAAGGAAGAAGCCTATTTATTAGAATTTGAAGTACTCCAAACGGTGACAGTCCGTGACTCTATCACTGGTGAGGCTCGTGAAGTTATTTTACGAGATGAGGATGGAATACCACTGAGAAAGACACTGGTTCAGCAGTTTGTACAATATTTCGGAATGATTCTGTCTGGTGATCTTGGACTCTCAATTGCAAAATATCCAAAGCGAGTTTATGAAATACTGAGCGAGTCAATACCATGGACCCTTGCCATTCAAGTGCCGACAATATTACTTGGCTGGCTTGTTGGTAATCTATTAGGAGCACTTGCGGCCTACAAACGAGGTATATTTGATAACCTCTTTTATCCATTCTCTCAGTTTACCAGTTCAATACCCGCCTTTAGTTTTGCTATTTTACTTGTCTATATTTTTGGTATAGAGCTTGAGTGGTTTCCAGCAATTGGAGCCTATTCTGATGCCTTGACTCCAGAGTGGAGTTGGGTGTTTTTCGAAAATGTTGCAGCGCACTATACCCTCCCCTTTATGTCAGTATTTCTCGGTGTTGTAGGAAGTCAGGCAATAGGCATGCGTTCAATGTGTATCTATGAGCTGGGTACTGATTATATACGGTATGCAAAGCAGCTCGGTGTGTCAGAGAAAAAAATACTCTATTACACTTTCAGAAATGCAATACTACCCCAACTGACTGGCCTTGCTATTGCCCTTGGGGTAATGATTTCTGGGGCAGTATTAGTAGAGATGATTTTTTCTTACCCTGGTGTTGGCATGGCCCTGCTTAATGCAACCATATCATTTGATACCCCGGTCATTCAAGCAAGTGCGTTACTTATTACCTGTGCAGTACTGATAGCAAACTTTACGGTTGATATTCTTCTTGGCTTTTTAGATCCACGTATTAAAGCGGGTCAATAGGAGTATATATGAAAATATTTTCGCAACTTACAAAAAGTCCTCTTTTTATTATTGGCTCCATTATTCTCTCAATAGTTATGCTCATTGCACTTATTGGGCCATGGTTTACCGACGCTGATGCATTTACACGAGTGGGTCTCCCTTATGTAGGGCCAGAAAATGGGTTAATCCTTGGTACCAATGCCATGGGGAAAGATATGTGGGCGGTACTTGTAGCGGGGTTACGCTCATCACTCTATGTTGGGTTACTCGCAGGTAGTATCGCAACAGTGTTAGGGACACTCATTGGCATCTATAGTGGGTATAAGGGAGGCATTGTAGATAACCTTCTTACACTGGTCACAAATATGTTTATGACCATTCCTGTGTTTATTATCCTGATCCTTATTAGTAATAGTTTAGAAAGCGGTCGATCATTAACGCTTATAGCAATTATGATTGGGCTTATGCAGTGGACCTGGACGGCACGTGCAGTTCGCTCACAAGCGGTAAGTCTAAAGAATAGAGATCATGTGAATCTTGCAAAGGTAAATGGCTACGGTACCTTCGCTATTGTAATTCAACATATTCTCCCCTACATAATGTCTTATGTATTTATGGTGTTTATTATACAGCTCAGCTCTGCAATTATGACTGAAGCAGGCTTGAGTATTATGGGCTTAGGGCCCTACGATTCAGAATCTCTCGGTAAAATATTACAAGATGCTATTGCAAATGAAGCGTTGACAGATGGGGCATGGTGGGCGTTTTTACCTGCGGTTATTCTTCTCACTCTGATACAATTTTCACTCTATATCATTAATACATCAATGGAAGGGGTATTTAATCCCCGTCTAAGAAAATAGGAGGACCTATGTCGGCAATATTTACAGTAGATAATTTGGGTGCACACTATTTAACCCGTTTTGGCGTTAAGATACAGGCAGTTGATGGTGTTGATTTTGAGTTGCAGAAAGGTGATATTCTGGGAGTTGCCGGTGAATCAGGCTGCGGCAAGTCGACTCTAGTGAATGCATGTATGGGCCTTTATATGGCTCCACTCCATCATAGTTATGGCTCAGTAGCCCTGGGAGATCAATCTATCACGGATATGAGCCAAGATCAGATTCGACGTGATATTCTCGCTAAAGAGATTGCTATCATTCCTCAAGGAGCGCTCAACTCTTTGAATCCAACAAGAAAAATTAAAGACTTTGCGAGCGATGTGATGCAGTCACATCTTGGTAAGGTATCTAAGAAAGAGATTTTAGAACGATTGAGAGAACGATTCTCATTAATTGGACTTGATGCTGATAGAGTGCTTAATGCGTATCCGTGTGAAATACCTGCAGGGGTAAAACAACGGGTGGTTATTGGTATTTCGACGATTATGAATCCAAAGGTTGTGATTGCTGATGAGCCAACCTCAGCCCTTGATGTATCGACTCAAAAGCAAGTGATATCACTTCTTTTCAATCTTATGGATAAAGAGATTATATCATCTATGATCTTTATTACTCATGAGCTTCCCCTGTTGAGACATGTGGCAAATAAGATTGCCATTATGTATGCAGGTGAGTTTGTTGAAGTAGGAAGTACAGAACAGGTGATATTTAATCCAATACAGCCCTATACAAAAGCACTGATGGGTTCAATGATAGAACCTGAGGCTGGTCAAAAAGACCGGAAGCCTGAGGCCATAGAGGGTGCGCCACCGAATCTCGCAGATGAAACAGTTGGATGTCGTTTTGCTGATAGGTGCAAAATGGCAACGCCTGAATGTGAGACAGAGCGTCAAAGCTTAAGAACAGTACACGATAGATTGGTGAGGTGTAATTATGTCGGCTAATGGATATAAATTTCAGGCACGGGACTTGAGTTGTGTTTTTGGCTCAGGAAAAGGCGCTTTAGTAGCAGTTGATAATGTAAGCTTTAATATTAAAGACCAATCGATTGTCTCTATTGTTGGCGGCTCTGGCTGCGGGAAAACAGTTCTCGCAAAAATGTTATTAAATCTTCAGAAACCAACATCAGGTGAATTGCAGTATGATGGCAAAACCCTGAGTAATCCTAAAAACCACTGGAAATCAGTACAGTGTATTTTCCAAGACCCGTTTTCGGCGTTTAACCAATTTTTTAATGTTGAAAAACAGCTCAAGATGTCTTTTAACCTTTTTACGGTAAAACCATCGAAGAGTCAGCAGGATAAGATTGTACGTAAAGCACTTGAAGATGTAAACCTTAAACCTGATGAGTTCTTGAATAAATATCCGTTCGAGCTTTCAGGTGGACAGATGCAACGATTGCTCATTGCGCGCATATTTATAATTAGACCACAAGTGTTGATAGCTGATGAGCCAACTTCGATGGTAGACGCTTGTTCTCGTTCCAATATTCTTGACTATCTTCTCAAGCTAAAAAAAGAACTGAAGATGACCATTGTATTTATTACCCATGATTTAGGCCTTGCCTACTATGTTTCAGATACGATTATGATTATGGATAGTGGCAAAATTATAGAGCAGGGTGATCCTGATCAGGTGACTTTTCACCCTAAACATCCGAAGACTATTCAGCTTCTTGAAGATATTCCGCAGTTAAACCGAGAATGGATAAAGCACTAGGAATAGCACAGGCTCTGTACACTCCTTGATACTCAAAAGGATCTTGACATACTAGAGTATGCCGGCGATACTTTTTCGCACCAATGAGAGGTACATATCCTGCACTCTTCATGTGAAATAACTAAGAAATTCTTGAATAAAATTAAGTTATAATTTTCAAATGAATTCTGTATCAATGACGATTAGATCTATTGAACCTTACTTGTAATTTGCTTTGCTTTAGTTTTGAGATCCAAGGGGATCAGAACAGGGCGTTAGCTGGTAATTATTTTTTCTGAGCTATGACGAAACGGTCATTTTCGGAGTAGTCTTTCTTTACTTCAATGAGTGAGATACCAATTGTTGACTCTATCAATTGGGTGAGAGCTTGTTTTTGATCATAGCCAATTTCTAGGACTATGAACCCCTCTTCCTTAAGAAAAGGAGATACTTCATTAAAAAACTGAGTATACCAATCGAGTCCAGTGGTTCCACCATCAAGGGCAAGCATAGGGTCGTACTCTTTCACCTCTGGTTCAAGCTCGGTAATCACTTGGGATGTAATGTAAGGCGGATTTGATACAATAATATCAAAGGGCCTTTGAGTTTTTAATACTTCACTTGAGAAAAGGTCAGCTTGTAAAAAACGGATTGTGTCAGTTAAGTTATTCTGTATTGCATTTTCCTGAGCAAGGCTCAGCGCTTCATGAGAAATATCTGTTCCGGTGTATGTGTGGCCAGTGATCTCTTGTGCAATTGAAAGAATAATTGCACCAGTGCCCACTCCAATATCAAGTATTGAAAGGTGCTCTTTTTCTTTGGTTAATTCAGAAACAATATCAACAATACCTTCTGTATCAGGCCGAGGAATGAGGGCGCGATTATCGCATTTGAGGTCAAGGTTTCTAAACCCTGTTTTACCAACAATATGTTGCAAAGGCTCTCGATTGCCTCGACGACCTACAAGAGGGCGGAGTGCGGTAAGATCTTCTTCCTGAAGGGGTTGATCAAATTTGAGGTAGAGGTCCATGCGCTCCATACCAAGACCAAATGCAATGAGATGCTGCGCATCATACTTTGCATTATCGATACCTTTACTCTCAAAAAAAGAGGTAGTCTTATTGATGATCTCAAGTATAGTCGGCATTACTATCCAACATTCTCCATCTGACCGAGTTTTTCTTGTGATTCAGCAAGTTGGAGTGCATCAATCACCTCTTGAATATCACCATTGATAATCTGTTCAAGGCGATAGAGTGTAAGATTAATACGGTGATCGGTAAAACGACCTTGCGGGTAATTGTAGGTTCTGATTTTACCAGAACGGTCACCGGTTCCAACTTTTGATTTTCGTTCTGCAGCCTGGACTGCCTGAGCTTTTGCAATTTCTGCATCAAGAATTCGTGAAGAGAGCTCTTTCATTGCTTTTGCTTTATTCTTGTGCTGAGATTTTTCATCCTGACAACTCACCACCACTCCAGTTGGAATGTGGGTAATGCGGATAGCAGAGTCTGTTTTATTCACGTGCTGACCACCTGCACCAGATGCGCGGTAGGTGTCAACTTTAAGATCAGCGGGGTTGATATCAATATCAACTTCTTCGGCTTCAGGGAGGACAGCTACGGTTGCAGCAGAAGTATGAACTCTACCCTGGCTCTCAGTTTCGGGCACCCGTTGAACGCGGTGGATACCACTTTCAAACTTGAATGTTCCATAGGCTGAATTACCAGAAATATTGAGTTTTACCTCTTTATAGCCACCGGCAGTACCTTCACTTGCACTGAGAAGGGTTGTTTTAAAGCCTGCTTTTTCACAGTAGGCACGATACATACGCAATAGATCACCAGTAAAAATCGATGATTCATCACCACCTGCACCAGCACGGATTTCCATGATAACATCTTTAGTATCATGAGGGTCTTTGGGTACGAGGAGGAATTGAAGGCGATCTTCCATTTCGGGAATTGCTTTTTCTAAACTTGAGAGTTCGGATTTAGCCATATCAACCATTTCTTGGTCACTTCCATCTGAGAGTATCTCTTTCCAGTCAGTGCGTTCGTTGACCATCTCGATATACTTTTTTCCGGCAATGACCGCTTCTTCAAGACTCTTGTAATTTTTGTTGAGTTTTGAAAATCGTGCCTGATCAGCTACCACATCGGGTTGGCCGAGCTCACTCTCAATTTCATCGTATTTCTCTATTACTTTCTGTACTTTTTCAATCATGAGGGTAAAAATAGCTTTTTTTAAGGTATTTAGGAGTACTAATCGGTGATTGAAGTGAGTGTGTACTGGCCAATCTACCGAATTTCAGAAAATAGATGAGTAAAATAGTGGTAAGTTTTCTAAAAAATCGGTACACTCATTCTAGGTAGACTAAAGCACCTTGGGTATAATGGAACAAATATGTCAAAGTGGTGTGTTATTTTACTTATGTTAATACTGAACTGCAAATTGTGGATATGTGATGCTAAGAGAATTTGATATTAAAAAAATTTCGGATATAGCCTTAAAAAAGGTTACAGAGATTGATATAATCACGCCAAAAATTTTTGAAAAGACTTTTTTAGAAGTAGCTCAAGATCTTGGGTTTGATTCTGAAGCAGTACTTGATGGTAAAGTGAGTGATGACCTATTAGAAAATTCAATTTTGCAGTTAGAGGCATTTGATAAACAGACTCGAGAAAGTTTTGATTCATTAAAAACTACCACGAGCACAGCTTCTACAGCGATGGTTAATAATGACCAGTCAGCTCTTAAGCAAGCTCAAACAGATATACAAAAACTTGAACAACGGTTACAAGAACTTGAAAATGATATCCATGAAGATGCATTGACTGGGGCTTATAATAGAAAATGGCTCCGGGATGTTCTTTTAAATGATCAGCAATTTAAAGTGAAAGGTTCAATGGCATTAGTTGACCTAGATACCTTTAAAGAAGTGAATGATACTTATGGCCATTTGGTGGGTGATAAAGTTCTTTCTCTCATCTGTTACCTAATGAAAAAACTACAGACTATAGAAAACTCTATTCGAATTATTCGTTATGGAGGCGATGAGTTTTTGCTCTATTGTGAAAATCAAAATCTTTATTTTCTTGAAACAGAGCTTGAAAAAATACGAGCTGAACTCAAAAAGAAGCCGGTAAAAACACAAGGTAACTCCTTTAATGTCTCTTTCTCATATGGCCTTATTCAGATTGGTATTGGAGAGTCATTTGAAGAGGTGTTGGCAAAAGTTGATGAGCTCATGTATGCAGATAAGTCTAAAAATAGAGCTTAAGGCATGTTTTTAATAAGCTAGGAAACCTTTAGGCCTCACGATAAAAAAATGATGACCTCTAGTTTGAGAAAACCTTTTCTTCCAATTCTTTTAAGCTCCTCTCAGTAGATACTTTTAATGAAGAGGTATAAATATTGAATTTTTTGAGTGTGTCGGATGAGCATTTCACAGCATCTTTATCGGTTATCACAAAAATATCATCTGGATTTTTATTGCAATAACCCACTAACTTATCGGCGAAGATTCGACTGTGATTAGTAAGTGATATTATAGTGTCCACTCTGTAATTATTTTGTTGCAAGTGGCGTACGAATCCACTATTATCAGCAATAGCAGTGATGACAGTGACTGCCAGATCTTCTGAAAGAGATTTCCCCTGTGCGTTAAGTGGTTTAGAGTTCTCTGCAAAAAACGAATACGTATCAAAGGCAGTCTGTTCTTGTGGAACTGAGTTATGACACCAAACTTCATTAATTGTAGAATGATCTTTGAGAAAACTCCTATGGCGACCTATAGGGAGAATATCCTTGAGAGATGATGGAAATGGGTATTTTTGTAAGCAAATGGTATACGCTTCATCGAGTCTAGGGTCCTCAATACCACCGTCAGAAAGTATGAGGTCAAATCCCTGAGTAGATAAACTTTTCCAGCTCTTAAATCTATTTCGTGTGGCATAGACTGGAGAGGCATTGGTATTAGCGTGGATTTGAGCCTCATCTGAGCCGAATATTGAGGTAGCATGGGGAAGTACTCTTACATCACTTCCTTTGCCAGAATTATAGATATCATATGCGAGAATTGCGCAGGAGTAGCCGCTATTTGAAAAGTGTTGGCATAGGTATTGGGTGACAGGAGTTTTGTGTTCTCCCCCAGATGAGAGCCCTCCAATACGTAAAAGTGGGGTCAATGATGTCTGCTTTTTTGGGGAACCCAAAAACAACTTTTTGTGTATTAGTGATGCCCCCCTATAGAGGAGAGCCAAAGGGTAGAGAACGAAAAATTTAAAAGAGGGGGATTTAAGGTCCATTTTTCAACAAATATGGTATAATAAATTACATTAACTAGTATACCTATTTCAAGTGGTTTTGTCCTTGTTCTGGGGTGTATTGCTGGTTTGAATTGGAAAATTGGATAGATACCTTGCATGCCTTGCCTGGGTACAAATGAATAGGGGCGCTCTAGTGGCTGATGAAAGTGTAAGAAAAAGACTCGGACTGTTTCTCAATGATGATACCGCTCTAATCGATAAGTATATCGAAAAGTTTGGCGAGCGAGTTGCTATGAAAAATATCAAAGCATTACGTGATGATTTTGAGGTTGAAAGCGATGAAGTTGAATCAGAGGCAGACTCGAGTTTGGAGTCGCCGATATATACCATCAAAGTTACCTGCCCAGTATGTGGTACCGTAGATCTCAATTCACAAGCACTTAAAGCAAAGTCACTGGTTATTACGAATAACCGTTTTTTTGCACCAACCTATTCTGGGGCGAGTGGGTTTCAAAGTGTTGACTATAACCGCTGTGCGGTAACCGTTTGTAATAAATGTTATTTTGCAAGTCCCGACAGAAATGATTTTATCACATTCTCAAATGTGACCCGGTCGGAAAAGCCTTCTCAACTTTCTCGGATAATTATTAATCAACTGGAAGAAGATACTGAGAACAGAAGTACCTTTTTTAATGAAAATAGCGGTACAAATAACCTTTTTGAGTCGAAAAAAGATATAAAACAGTCCATTTTATCCTATAGATTGGCAATAATGCGGGCACAGATTGAAATTATAGACAAAGGCCCTTATGCTGCCTATAAAGCAGGATCATACGCTCTTAAAATAGCCCTTTTTGAGCAAATGCAAGGGAATGATGATACGCTAGCTCTTAAAGAATCCCTTGATTTTTACAAAGTGGCTTTCGAAAACTCTGATTACCCCAGTGAAGATGTTGAATATCGCACCTGTTATGTTATTGCCGCGCTATTACTCCGTGTTGGAGGAAGAGAGAAAGAAGCGAGGCAGTTTATGAGTGTTCTTGATCGTATTAAATCAGAGCTTGAACAGGATAAGAGTAATCCTAGTCAGCATGCACTTCTGGTCTCTATTAATCGATGGAAGGATACCGCCCAAAACCTCTGGGACGATCGGGAGTATGAAGACCTGTGGGATCTCCCCAAGTCCCCAAAATAAAAATTTAGATTTCTGCTTCGCATTACTGCGTTGTGTTCATCCTCAAGACATTCACATACTGATGTATGCTTCGTGCCTTTCGTCTTCACCCGCCTTGTTCTACTTTGCATAAATCGAAATTTTAGTCCTTAAATATTTGGGGAGTTTGTGGTGTAAAGGCTTTTTTATGGTGACTACAGGAATATTGTTTGTGTAGAGTTTCAGGTAAAAACGGACAAATTACTTTAATAAGGGCTAAATCCACTGTTTTCAATGGGTTAAACAGTGAGAAAATGAAAAAACCATTAAGTGCCACTTTTAAAGAGTCGATATAAAGTAATAGAGGTTACAGAGGAACATGAGGTTATAAAATGGCTGGATTATCTGCAGGAGGCATGGTCTCGGGGATAGATACAAATGCTATCATTGATGGACTCTCAGAAATTGAGATGACTCGTGTTGCCCGTGTTGAAAACAAGAAAAAAGTTGTAGAGGCAAGACAAGAGTCATTTAACGACCTTACTGGCCGAATTGGAACATTAGCAGGTCTCGCCAAAAATATGGCAGACAAAGATTCATTTAATCTATTCACATCAAAATCTGATGATGATGATGTTGTTACCCTAGAAGGTGATGAAGGCGCTTCAGCTGGTTCGTTTGAAATAGAAGTACAGCAGCTTGCTTCAAAACAGAAAGCTGGCTCACAATCATTTAGTTCATTTACATCAACTGCTGGACTGACGGGTACTTTCGAAGTATCAAAAACGAAATCAGCTATTGAAAATGATCCTACAGAAACAACAATAGAAATAGAGATAGCGGCAACTGATACGCTCAAGGATATCGCTACAAAAATTAATAGTACTGATGGAGCGGGTATTAGTGCATCAATTCTTTCTCTTTCTGACAATGACCACCGTCTTATCATAACAAGTATAGATGAAGGTACCGATGGTTTTTTCATGAAAGATACCATTGGCAGTGTGTTGGGCGCGGCTGGTCTCGGTTTTTTATCTGAAAATGGGGGGGCTGTAACACAGGCGGTTCGCTCTGAATTTAATCTCGTTAATCAAGCAGGAATGGCGATTTCAGAAACAGATGAGCTTGATAAGCTATCAACAGGCCTTGGACTAAATAATTTAAGTTTAAATGATAGTATAACCATTAATGGTACTATGGCTGATGGATCTGCTATTGCAGCGACGGACTTTGTATTTAATCCAGCAGTAGATACTGTTGGTAACCTTCTTACTGCAATTGAAGGGGCTTATGGTGGTACCGTAAATGCATCACTTAATCAATCAGGTGAAATTGTACTACAAGACATAACGGGTGGGCTTAATGAAATGACCCTTGATCTTACATTCAATGATGTAGATGCAGATGGTTCTTCACTCAATATGGGTGGTTCAAAAGTAGTGAATCTTTTTAATAACGTACTTGCAGAGGGCAAAAAATCATTTTATAAGATTGATGGCCTTGCAATGAGTGCGCAATCAAATTCTGATGAAAACACTGTACGCGGTACAAAAATTAATTTTCATGGGCTTCCAGAGGTTCCAGGTGAAGCGGTTAAAGTTTCTTTAACTCGTGATTATAAAGGTATTGAAGAACGCATAAAAGGCTTTATAGAACAGTTTAATTCAGTGATGGATTTCATTGATGAAAAATCAAAAGTTAATGTTAAAGAAAAAGAAGCAGGCGATAGTAGTTCGCAATCTGAAGTTGAAGATAAAGGGGTTTTCTCAGGAGATTCAACGGTAAGACGCCTAAAACAAGAGCTCCGGAACATGATGACAGGTGCTATTGAAGAGTTGTCGACGCAAACTCAGTACACTTCACTTTCACGTATTGGGATTACAACAAATTCTACATCAGGTCATTTAGAGATAGACTCGGAAGATCTCGAAAAAGCACTCTCTATGGATTTTGAAGGGGTGCGTGCACTCTTTGTTGCTCAGGGTAATTCAGATAATAACCTCCACGAAATGGGTAAGTACACTGATGAAACCCAAACGGGAAGTTTTGTTATTGATGCTGATAATGATACGATTAACGGTGTTGCCGCGAAACGAATTGGGCAGATATTAATTGCCAAAAGTGGCGAGGCTAATGGACTCTCTGTGAAAGCTCCTTCGGGAACAGGTACGGGCACCATGGAATTTACTCATGGGTTAGCAAGTAAACTTCATAATTTATATGAAGCACATAATGATTATGTAGATGGGCTCTTTAAACAGACAAAAGAGTCCAATGAAAAAAGGGTTCGTGATTACGAAGATAAAATAGAGAACCTTTGGGATAAAGTTGAAGCATTTAAAAGCCGATTAGTTAAACAGTTCAGTGATATGGAGCAGAGTATGTCTCGATTGCAATCACAAAGTAGTTCATTTATGTCTGCAATGTCGGGAATGTAAAAGGGGAATGAGATGAGTACAGGATATAATGCTTACGGAAAACAGATGAATGCTGCAACAGCAAGTAGCTACGCTTCAAAGGTGAGCTCTCAGATTAAATCTGCGTATACTAATACTGATATCGAAACTGCAGACCGTGGTCAACTCATTGTTATGATTTATGACCACTGCATTAAATGGTGTAAAAAAGCGGTGGAAGCAGTTGATAACAACAAAATAGAGTTACGAACGAAAGCAATTTTTAAGGTACAAGATGGTATCACAGAGCTTAGTTGCGCCCTTGATCATGATAAAGGTGGTGATATTGCTCAAAATCTCTATTGGTTATATGAATTCTATAACTACCATCTCAGCGAAGCAAATTTGAAAAACAATAAAGAACATATAGTACAAATTCAAGAGATGCTCCAGACTTTGAGAGAGGCATGGATGGATGCTGCTGATCAGTGTCGTAAAAGTGGAAGCGTTGATATGCGTGTTAATCAAAAATCATATGTGAGTATTGTGGGGTAAACTATGCAGGCTGTTGTTGAAGAAATATCAGAAAGACTCGAAAAACTCTACACCCTTTTTCAACTTGCACTTGAAGTTGGGGAAAGTTTAATTGTTGGGGTTGATGAAGACATTGTGAAACACACAGATCACCGCCATAGAATCTTAAATAAAACCCAAGCACTCTCTAAAGAGAGTAAAGAAGCGATGGACCAGGCGCTTCAATCTGGCACACTCTCGAAGGCAGAAGAGGCATTTGTTGCAGAGAAGCGTGCTCGTATTTTTGACCTTGAACCACTGCTGAGACGTCAAAATATTAAAATACAACAAAATGTTGCTCAGCGACTCGCTGAGTGTCGCAAAAAGCTTGCAGGGAACACTACTCGCGTCCATGCAATTTCAGCATATATGAAAGCTCCTCAGGCCAGGCCTCTAATCTCATAACACCTCACTGGTTTGTAGGGCACTCATCTAAAAGAGCACTTTGAAAAAGGTGCTCTTTTTTTACGTTCTATGTATAGAGTATCCACTGAATTTGTGTATATTTAAGCCAATCTAACGAAGATACCTATGCTATGAATACAATCCTTGTTTTCGCCTACTCAGAAAAATTTGTTAAATACCTTGAATCCTTATTGAAAGGTCGGTATCTATTACACATTACTTATGATAAAACTGAGCTGCCAACTCTTGCACGTAATATTTTTCCAAGCTTAGTACTCGTTGAAAAAACAGCTCCAGATACTCTGTATGTGATAGAGTTGTTACACTCAATTGAACAATTTAAAGCACTTCCCTTTCTCTGTTTTGTACCCAAAGAGAAAATAGAGAAATATCCAAGGCTCTTTGAACAGTCAAATGTAGATATTGTTGAAGTCCCTATTTTTGATTGTGCACTTCTCAACCGAATTAAAAATTATTGTGCGCTTAATCCATCGCAAATATCCAATATCAATGCAATAATGGAGACCAATGAGTTTGCCATTACGCAAACGATTCTATTAGATTTTATTGATGCAGCATCGGATTATCGTTCTACAGAGCCGAAAGGACATGTAAAACGTATGCAAAATTATGCAAAAGCATTAGCAATAGAGTTACAAAAAAGTGATGCATATCGGGAAGAGATATCTGATACTCAAATCATGTCACTCTTTTTGGCTGCGCCATTACACGACATTGGAAAAGCTGCTGTTCCTGACTCTATCCTTCACAAAAAAGGGACACTGAGTCCTCAAGAATTTGATAAAGTAAAAACCCATACCACTGCAGGTTATGAGGCTCTCAAAGGTATAGAAAATAAGCTTAATAACACAGAGTTTTTAATGTTTGCAAGTGATATCGTTTATTGCCACCATGAGCGATGGGATGGTGCAGGCTATCCTCGTGGCCTTAAGGGGGCAGAGGTTTCAATCTTTAGTCGTATTATGGGGCTCGTTGATGTCTATGATGCTCTCATTAGTATTACACTTTACCGAGATGCTTATTCTCACTCTGAAGCAGTTGCAATAATTAAAGAAGAGCGCAGCAAACATTTCTGTCCTGATGTCACTGATGCATTTTTGTGTATTAATGAAGATTTTAAAAGTATTGCAATAATGAATACAGACTCAATGGTAGAGCTCGATAAACTAAATGGCTAGTATTGAATTAGTGATGAATAATTAATCGACTTTATTAGGTACTACAGCACCCACCACCACAACAATCATCAATTTGGCTTGCAGTAGAAGCATTGTCTATGTAGCGACGTACTTGATCGAGATTAGGAAGGGTGCCAATACCAATTACCGCATCATTTACACAGGTAATGGGAAGTGCTGCAACCCCTTGAGTCTCAACCATTACACGAACCGCATCATCTTGTTGTACTAAATTAGGGTGCCCCTCTATAGAGTATCGCGCTGGTAAAATGGAGAGTGGATCAAGTGCTTTTGCCTCAGATAAGAAGGTGGTAATGGACTCCTTTTGAGCCTCCGTAAAGCTTTCTGATTCATATACTTTAACAACTTTCATGGCCATCTCCCTGTGGTACACCAAATATACGTTCTTCCATGAGTTTAGGATTGTCTAAAAACTAAAAAATCAGAGTTGTAGTCGTGCAATACTAAGTTGCATAGTTTGTTTTATGGCTCAATAGCTTTTTTTTCTGTATACTAAAGAGGATATGGAGGTAGAAATGAATACCCATGTACCCATTCCCTTTACTGATATCGATCGTGTCTTATCGATTCTCAACAAAATATCCCTCTTTGGAGGCTTAAGTGATATACATCTTGCGGCGGTATTTAAAACGTTAGAGCGAGTTACCTACGTTGATGGAGAGACAATATTTGAAGAAGGTGGCTCACCTTCCGAGATATTTATCATTCTAGAAGGGAGTGTCAAAGTAGTATTGAATTACAACCACAGCCCATTAGTCATAGCTGAGTTTAGTGTCGGAAATTGCTTGGGTGAAACCTCAGCAATTGGCATTCAACCTCATAGTGCAACGGCAATTGCTCATGGAAGCGTCGAGTTGTTGGTTCTCACCAAAAAGGCTCTTATGACATTTTTTCATGAAGACCCTAAGCTCTTTGGCTATATCACTCTAAATATAGCTCGTGAGGCTTGTAGGCGTCTGAGTAAGGCAGACAATACTCTTTTACATTATGTTAATCGAGGGGTGAAATTCTCGTAAGAAAGGCTACCCAAATAGTGGTTGATAACATACATTTTACTCCGGTTAAATGGAGGAACAGAATGTCAGAGTCGATTAAGAGTCTATTAGCTGGAAACAAAGAATGGGTTGAAACAATGAGTGAAGCGGACCCAAACTTTTTTAATTCGTTAAAAGATGGGCAGTCACCCGAATATCTTTGGATAGGGTGCTCAGATAGTCGTGTTCCCGCTACTGAGATAACGAATAAACATCCTGGCTCAATCTTTGTTCATAGAAATATTGCAAATATGGTTGTCCATACTGACTCAAACCTCTTAAGCGTTGTTAATTATGCAGTGAAAGTGCTGAAGGTGAAGCATATTATTGTTTGTGGTCACTATGGATGTGGTGGGGTTCAGGCTGCTATGAGTAATGAAAAGTTTGGTTTTTTGGATAATTGGTTGGTACATATTAAAGATGTGTATAGGTTACATAAAAAAGAGCTGGATGCAATCTCAGACCCAGATAAACGTCACAAGAGGTTTGTTGAACTTAATATTTCTGAACAGGTGAATAACCTCTCTATGGTTTCGGCTATACAAGAAGAGTGGATTTCAGGTGATTACCCATATATTCATGGATGGGTCTATAGTTTAGAAAATGGCATTATTAAAGACCTTGAGATATCAGTTAACTCAAGCGAACATCTTGATGAAGTGTATCGATATCAATCATAAGAGTAAATAACACCAGAGAGCTAGGCTCTATAGCTTCCTGGTGTATTATCTAAATAGTGTAGGTCTTTTTTAAGTCAGCGTAGGTTACATTCTCATAACCTTGGCTGCGTAAAGCATCAATAAATGATTCAGCTTGTTCTGGCTCACCATGAACGAGGAATATATTCTTAAGTTTACTTGGTTCAGACATGTTTACATAATTAATAAGTGCCTTTCTGTCGGCATGACCACTAAAACCATCAATGGTTTTAACCTGACATTTAACCTGAACCTCTTCACGCATTATTTTTACTAAGGTCTCACCATCCATGATCTTTCGAGCAAGCGTGTGTTTCGCGGCATACCCAACAAAGAGAACCATGTTTTTACGGTCTGTGAGGCCACTCTTTAGGTGGTGGAGTATTCGTCCACCCTCAGCCATTCCTGAAGAAGAAATAACCACGTGTGGGTATGAGAGGTTATTGAGTGCCTTGGACTCTTCTGCGGTATCAACATAGGTTAATCGATTAAAAGTAAATGGGTCCTCTTCATCTTCAAGAAAGACCCGTTGGGTTTCACGGTCCATAATATGAGGATGTTTTCTATAAATTTCAGTCGCTTTTCGTGCGAGTGGGCTATCAACAAAAATAGGAATATCAGGTATTCTTCCTTGATCATAGAGTTTGTGCATGATGTATACGAGAAGCTGTGTCCTTCCAACTGCAAATGCTGGAATTATCAGTTTGCCTCCTTTAGAGGTTACTTCACAAATAGTTTCTGCGAGTTCATCTTCAACATTCTCATATGGATTGTGATGGCGATTACCATAGGTACATTCCATAATGAGTGCATCAAGTGCTCGAGGTAAGTTGGGGTCTCTGAGAATAGGTTTTCCAGCGACACCTATATCACCCGAATACCCGAGCCGTTTAGTGGTACCCTTATCGTCGGCTTCAATCACAATTCCTGCAGAACCTAAAATATGGCCAGCATCTCGATAGGTCACTTTTATTCCTTCAAATATCTCAAATTCTACATCGTATTTAATGGGTTCAAAATGACTGATACAGATATCCACATCCTTATCGTCATAGAGTACTTGTAATGGCTTTTGATTGTTTTTTCGACGGATATTATTGATCCAATCTATCTCGAGTTGTTGAAGATATGCTGAATCTCTGAGCATTATTTTACAGAGGTCAATAGTTGCAGGAGTAGTAAATATCTTGCCTTTAAAGCCGTCTTTAATCAGCTTTGGCAAGTTACCGCTGTGATCCATGTGTGCATGAGAGAGCAGAACTGCATCGATTTCTGATGGGTCAAAGGGGAAGTCGTGATTAATTTCATAGGCCTCCTTCTTATGGCCCTGAAATAAGCCACAATCTAGTAATAGTGTTTTGCCACAGGCACGGATAATATGTTGAGAGCCGGTGACAGTTTTTGCGGCACCACAAATTTCAATTTCCATACAGGATCCTTTCGTTAAAGCAAGGCAAGTAAGTCTCATTAATAAGAGTATATTGTATACACCTTATATTTTAAATATACGCTAAATTACCCTCTGTAGGTAATTTAAGTCATATTTGAGAGTAAGAAAATGAGTAATTAATGGGTAAAAAAGTAAAGTAAAATTCCCTTATGAGGCAATTTTACTATCAACATCTTTTTTGTTTGACTTATAGATATATTCAGGTTTAGCACCATCGGAAATAACAGATTCATTGATGATACACTCTTGAATAGATTTCTGAGTGGGAATCTCATACATTGCTTTAAGGAGTGATGTTTCTATGATTGATCGTAGTCCTCGTGCACCAGTTTTTCGTGAAATTGTTTTGGCAACAATTGCTTTAAGCGCAGACTCGTCAAAGGTGAGTTTCACATTGTCGATCTCGAAAAGTTTTTTATACTGCTTAACTAATGCGTTTTTAGGTTCAGTCAGTATTTGAAGAAGTGCTTCTTCGTCAAGTTCATCTAACCCCACAAGCATAGGAATTCGTCCAACGATTTCTGGGATCATACCAAATTGAATAAGGTCTTCTGGTTCAGCCATTCTAAAAAGTTCACCGATATTGTGATCTTTTTTGCTTTGTACATCGGCACCAAAGCCCATACCTGATTGTTTAACACGGCGTGCAATAACTTTGTCGAGTGATTCAAAAGCACCACCACAGATAAAAAGAACATTTTTAGTGTTAACTTGCACGAGGTTTTGCTCAGGATGTTTACGGCCACCTTTAGGTGGAACAGAAGCAGTAGTACCTTCAAGAAGCTTTAAAAGTCCTTGTTGTACACCTTCACCTGATACATCTCGAGTAATTGAAGGGTTGGCGCTTTTTCTTGAAATTTTGTCGATTTCATCAATAAATATGATGCCTCGTTCAGCTTTTTCAACGTCATACTCTGCTGCTTGGAGGAGTTTTACAATAATATTATCGACATCTTCGCCCACATACCCTGCTTCAGTGAGAACGGTAGCATCAACGATGGCAAAGGGAACATTGATAAATTTTGCAATGGATTGGGCCAATAACGTTTTCCCTGAGCCGGTAGGCCCAAGGAAAAGAATATTTGATTTTTCGAGGGTTGGCCCCGATTCATCAAGGTTTTTATGAACTACTCGTTTATAGTGATTATAAACAGCTACAGCAAGTGTTACTTTAGCGTCATTTTGACCAATAACATACTCATCAAGATGTTCTCTGATCTCCGCTGGTGAGGGCAGATCAAATGCAGCAGCTACATTAGATGCCTTTGCACGTTTCATCTCTTCAGTAATGATTTTGTGGCACATAGTAACACATTCGTTACAAACACAAATACCTGGAGGGCCGGTAATAATTTTATCGACTTGCTCGGCTGATTTGCCGCAAAATGAACAGTTCACTCTTGGGTGATTTTTTCCGCTATGGTACATAAGTTCTTATGAAGTAATTAATTACTTCGTTTTGGGATAGAATATTTCGTCAATAATACCAAATTCAATAGCTTCTTCAGCACTCATAAAAAAGTCACGATCAGTCTTGTCTTTTACCTCTTCAATAGGTCTTCCAGATGCATCAGAAAGAATACCGTTAAGGGTCGCTTTAGTTTTTATGATCTCTTTTGCGTGAATTTGAATGTCAGTTGATTGACCAGTAGCACTACCACTTGGTTGGTGAAGCATAACTCTAGAATTAGGGAGCGCATAACGTTTCCCTTTGGTACCACTTGCAAGAAGTACTGCTCCCATACTAATACATGAGCCAATACAAATTGTTTGTATATCAGGTTTAATATGTTGCATGGTATCAAAAATAGCAAGTCCAGATGAAACATATCCACCTGGGCTATTGATATAGAGTGTGATATCTTTTTCAGGATCTTCATATTCGAGGAATATGAGCTGAGCCATAATATTATTGGCTACCTGATCGTCAATACCGGTACCGAGGAAGATGATTCGTTCTTTGAGGAGGCGTGAGTAGATATCATAAGCTCTCTCACCGCGACCTGTGTTCTCAATGACCGTTGGTATTAACATATTTTAAATCCTTTTACTCTTCTTCGTCACGAATGCCAACAAGCCAGTTTAGAGTTTTCTCATATTTTAACTCTTCACGGATGTTCACAACGTGTCCCGAAGAACGGAGTGAAGCTTTCATTTGCTCAAAGTCCATACCGTACATATCTGCCATCTCTTTGATGCGAGCATCTACATCCGACTGGTTTACTTTGATCTTTTCGTTTTTTGAAATATAATCAATAATGCGGTATTTTTTGATATCTCTTTCAGCATTTTCACGACTTTGTTCAATCTCTTCCTCAGTTGGTTCAACTGGTTCGTGATCTTGACCCTGATTTTGCTGATTTATAATGTTTTTAGCGTATTGATAAATACGTGATTCAGGAATTTCAAATTTATTTGAATCAATAAGTTTATCAACGGCTTTTTTGTGAGCTTCGTAACGAGCTTCGTCACCTTTATATTTTTCAAGGCGTTCTTTTGTTTGTGCAGTAAGAGCATCAGCACTCTCAGCACCAAATTTTTTCGCAGCCTCATCATCAAGTTCAGGAACAGTAAGCTCTTTAACTTCAGTAACGTTAAGTTTGAAATATGCTGCTTTCTCTCTGAGGTCTTCTTGAAAGAAGTCTTTTGGGTAGGAAAATGATACTTCTATCTCTTCACCAGCTTTTACACCTTTGAGGGCTGCATCAAACTCTTTTGTTTGACTTGAACCAATCTCAATACGGAAGTCTGGTTTTTCAGGGATAGTAGATGGCTCTTCACCGATTTTAACTTCGAGGTATTCCCCGACAACTACATCACCTTTTTTGGCTTTACGTGTGATAGTTTTCTCTTCAGCGATGCTTTTCATCATACGCTCAAGGTCTTCCTTCACATCTTTATCAGATACTTTTACCGCAGCGAGTTTTACACCAAGTTTTTCATACTTTGTGATCTCAATTTCTGGGTCAATATCGACAATAACAGTAAGTTTAATTGGACCTTTCTCATCATCTTCAAAATTTTGAAGATTTGCAGGAGCAACGGGTTCAATATTGTTCTTTTTAAACTCTTCTTTAATAACCGCGTCGATAGTCTCTTCGACCGCCTCTTGACGGATACTTGGACCGAAACGAGCTACTACAACATTTTTAGGTACTTTTCCTTTGCGGAAACCTTTAATGGAGATCTCTTTTCCATATTTTTTAATTTTTGCTTCAAAAGACTCTTTGATATTCTCTTGTGGAATCTCAATTTCGAGTTGTTTTTGAGTAGACTTTGGCTCTGAGACAGTAACGTTCAAGGGGAACCTCTGTGATTATGTTTGATTAAATTAGAAGAAATGCGAAGGGGGGGAGTCGAACCCCCACACCCGAAGGCGCCAGATCCTAAGTCTGGTGCGTCTGCCAATTCCGCCACCCTCGCATTAGGTGGATGCAAATATACTAAATAAATACTCTTTTGAAACCCTTATTTTTTACCTAAGCGTAAAAATAAGGGTTAAAAGATTAAAATTTGCAATCCAACAATTATTTTGAATACTCGTAGGTCTCAGTGATATCTTCACTATTTTTGGTATCGATCATCCAGAATTCATTTATATAAGCATCTTCATTCTCAACAAGCTCAATTTTCATTGAATATTTCTCGTTGAGGTAGTGAAAGTAGAGTGCTCTATTATCCATTAGTACATCAACCATTTCAGTAGATATAACGAGAGAGATTTCTTTGTACTTAGCAGCTGTTTGGCAGCGAGCTAACCAGCGGTCAATGTTGGAAAGAAGAGTTTCTTCAGTGTAAATAAAACCATCGCCGTCGCAACAAGGACAAGTGTCAGTTTTTTCAGTCAATATGTTTGCGCGCACTCTTTTACGAGTCACTTCCATAAGACCAAATTGAGAGAGTGCTGAAAAGCTTACAGGAGCGCTGTCTCTTCTAATTGCTTTTTTGAACTCAGAAACAACCTTTTCTTGGTGTTCATCAGAGTCCATATCGATAAAGTCAATAACAATAAGGCCACCCATATCTCTGAGGCGCATCTGTTTGCAAATCTCACGAGCTGCATCGATGTTGGTCTCAAGAATATTTTTTGCCTGATCTTTACCGTGTACTTTTGGTCCAGTATTAATATCAATGGCAACAAGCGCTTCAGTCTGGTCAATTACCAGATAGCCGCCTCTTTTAAGTTTAACTTGGCTGTGGAGAGTTCTTTCGTACTCTTCTTCAATTCCAAAAGTCTCAAAGAGTGAGTCATTTGAACTCCAAAGTTTTACTTTCTTCGCTTTATCAGGAGAGAGCTCGGTGAGGTAATTCTTCATGCGAGTATACTCTTCTTTGTTGTCAATATAGACAAAATCAGTGCTTTCAGAAAAGTAGTCTCTGAGTGTTGTTTCTGCTGAATTGGACTCCTCAAGAGCAACACATGGCGCGACGCCTTCTTCAATGTTTTTTTGACAAGTGGCCCATTTACCTTCAAGAGTTTTCATTTGAGCTTCAAGTTCTTTTTCGTTTGCCCCAAGGCCATTGGTGCGTACAATATAACCTACATTACGAGATTTGATTGTACGGATGAATTTTTTGAGGTCTCTACGGCGCGCGTAATCGCGTTCTTTTTTTGAGACACCAATGAAGTTTGTACCAGGCATACAGACTAAAAACCGGTCGGGAAAGGTAAGGTGAGTAGTAAGACGTGCACCTTTGGTAGAGATAGGCTCTTTAGTTATTTGAACAATGATCTCTTGTCCAGACTTAAGAAGTTTATCAATTGTTGGTTTTACATCTTTAACTTTTTCGTCATCATCATCACCGTACTGCTCTTGAAGAAATACGTTACGATCAATAACATCATCTACATGAAGGAATCCAGCTTTTTCGAGGCCGAGCTCTACAAATGCCGCCTGGAGCCCAGGAAGAACTTTTTGAACAACACCTTTATATATATTACCGAGGACACGCTCTGTTTCGAGGTTTTCTGATACGATTTCAGAAAGCTGCCCATTTTCGACAATAGCGATACGTTTGTCATAAGGAGTTGAACTGATTAATATTTCGCGTTTTGCTTTTTGCATATAGTTAAATCCTATTAACCCTACTTACAATATAAGTGGGGTAAAAAAATTGTATTCTGAAAAAAGGAAGAGAGGTATGTCATAATTGACCTACCAGGAGTCCTTTAGCCAGCGCTGTACAACCACATTTGTGGCTGATTATTCTCGGATATGACCATCTCCACGAACAATCCATTTGTATGTTGTCAGGCTGTCTACACCCATTGGGCCGCGAGCATGCAATTTGTCTGTACTTATTCCGACTTCTGCGCCAAGTCCATATTCACCACCATCGGCAAATCGGGTTGAAGCATTAACCATGATAGAAGAACTATCAATTGAACTTAAAAATTTATCCTGAACCAGTACATCATTGGCAACAATCGCCTCAGTGTGTCCGGATCCATACTTTTCAATGTGATCAATAGCTTCGTCAACTCCATCAACCATTTTGATAGAGAGTTTAAAGTCGAGGTATTCAGTACCCCATTCAGACTCTTCGGCTATTGCTAAAAATTTATTAAGCTGATGAATGCGTTCACAAACTACAAGTTCTACGTTTGCTTCGAGCATTTCATCAATGAGTTCAATTATCG
>JAOPTX010000026.1:0-38821 GCA_051532055.1 Fibrobacterales bacterium
TCAGCGCCTCCCAATCAGATTCAGTGGGAGTTTTTTTCCAAACGATTCCCCCGTCAGAAGTTGCATAGAGGGTACTGGTTGTATGATCTTTATCGAGACCGTTAATGCGGCCTGCCACTGAATTTGGACCTTTTTCTACCCAGTAACCAGATACCATGCCATCGGCTATGCGGGAATGGTCTCCAGGGGCAGGAGCAGGTATCGGTGTTTGACTCGTATTGGGTTGCTGACCTAAAAACCGCTCTGTGCGGAGTGCGGCATCAATTGAGTCGATATTTGTTCCCGGAGCTGCAACTTCGAAGTCGTTGCGCCACTGAGCAAATGAGGCTTTGTGTCTCCGTTTTTCAAGTTTTTTGCTCCAATGGTGCCGTGATTCAAGGGATTCTTTGATTATAGGAAACCAAAGAGAAAGTGCTCCTAGGGTAAGGAGTAGCGCAATTGTTTTTTTCATAAAGTATGGTACTTTTTGTATGCCTCACCTGTGTCCCAGTGTGTGTGTGAGGTCGCTGGTAATATATGTTTTTTAGAGTGGGAGAGGAGGTTTTAGAGGTGATTTTGGTATTAAATTAAGAGAGGGGGCAGTCAGTTGTATATCGATAATTCTCTTCTGTCTTGTGCACTGTCTGTATGTTGAAAGTTTACTTGAGAATCTGTTATGGTAATTTTAAGTTTATACTCAGAAAGATGAGGCTTTTTAGGGGGGCCTCTATACAGTTGTTAACAATAGGTGACTCTTCATGATACAGATACTTTTCCGCGATCCCACTCGAATATTCTTCATCATTGTTCTATGGTTGATTGTTTTTCTTACAGCATGCTCCGAAACCGTGCTGACTGATACAAATACTGACCGCAAGAGCTCTTCTTCAAGTATTTCGGACGAGAGTTCAGAGCGGAGTGAGGAACAGAGTAGTAGTCTTCTTTCGGGTGCAGAAGAGGGGGTCTCATCTACTGTAACTCTAGAAAGGAGCAGCAGTATCGTAAGTTCAGATGCTGCGCTATCAAGCTCAGCTATGCTATTTAACTCATCTGACGAGGGATCTTCTGTAGATCTATCTTCTGATGATAGTCCAACTATAAGTAGTGATGAAGAAACTGCAACAGAACGCCGTGACCGCATGAATGCCGAAATAGAGCATGTCTTTGACCAAGATGAGTTGCGTGTATATAATATTATTATTGACTCTTCTGATTTGGCTGCTATGGACTCCGATCCATCTGCAGAAATTTACTATTCAGCTTCTCTTGAAGTTGAAGGAGAGCGGTATGATAATGTTGCAGTACGATATAAAGGCAATTTGGGGGCATGGTGGACATCATATGCAGAGCACTGTTTAAGTGGCTTGGGTATAGTTGCTGGAGAGTTTATTGTTGAGGGCCACCGTACGTGTCAGAAACTTTCTTTGAAAATTAAGTTTAATACCAGTTCTGATCCGGATAGGAGATTTTATGAGCTTAAAAAGTTACAGTTTCATAGTATGAATGGCGACCGGTCTCAAGTCAGAGAACGCCTTGGCTATTGGCTTTTCAGAGCAATGGGTGTTAAGGCCCCCCGTGCAGTCCATGCAAAAGTTCAGATAAATGGCAAAGATAATGGGCTGTATGCTCTCGTTGAACAGATAGATGGGCGTTTTACACGGGCCAATTTTGATAATGGAAAAGGTAATCTTTATAAAGAAATTTTACCCATCGACTCAGATGATCAGCCACACAATGCTCAGGAATATTTAAACGCACTGAAGACCAATGAAGATGAAAACCCCTCTGTGGCGCTTATGGAGGAATTTGCAGAAGATATAATTGCTGCGGATGAGAGCTCTATCAAAGAGGTGATTGAGCAATGGATGGATATTGATGAAATTATTGCACATATGATGGTTAATCGTTTGATTTGGCATTATGATGGTCCGTGGAGTCCAGAGGGATTGAAGAACTATTATTTGTATGAAGACCTAGATCGTAAGAAATTTACCCTTGTGCCCTGGGATATGGATCATATATTGCATGAGGGAGAACTATGGCCAGGTGTTGATCAGGCTGTAACCCCGCACGCAGGGAGCGCTCAACCTGAGTACCTCAATAAGTTATTGAAGGGGTTCTCTTTGTTTGAAACAGAGTATCGCCAAGCAGTCATGAAATTTCGTGATGATGTATATCCAAATATAAATGAGAATATTGTGCAGTGGAAAAACCAACTGAGTCCGGTTACCGCGGAACTCAATACTACATTGGGTGATATCCGGCCATGGCTTCCAAAGGGAGTGTATGGCGCTCCATCTGAGAATGATTGGTTGAAGGAATATAACCAAATAGAGTCAAATATAGAACGGTATTCCCTCCAGATGATTGAGTATCTAAACGAGCCCTAGAGTTAAAAGAACAGAAAAAGCATAGAGGGATTGACTCCGTGGCAATTGACTTCATTATAGAGTTGGTCGTGAGAGTAAAATGGTGATTTAAGCCAATTTCACTCTTTTTTTTCCATAAATGAGTGGCTTATTCTATGATTAATAGTATCTGTAATTATGCTGAAATGTAAGCAAAGGCTTCGTAATGCACTCGTTTGAAGAAAAATCAAAAGATCAGTTGATTAGTGAACTTATTGCCGCCAATGAAAAACTTAAATATTCAAGTGAAGTAATTAATTTAAAGAATAGTGAACTTGAGTCGGCTCATATCCAAATTGAGTCGAATGAAATATTACTAAATAAAACAGGTGAGATTGCGAAGGTTGGTGGTTGGTGTATTAATCTGAGTTCTAATACTCTTACATGGACCGATGAAGTATATCGGATTCATGAACTCGAGCGGAGCTATGAGCCTACGGTAGAAGAAGCTATTAATTTTTATGATCCGGAGTCAAAAGATATCATTCAAGAGGCTGTATCTCACGCAATTGAACAGGGAGAGCCCTTTGATGTTGAGCTTGGCATTATTACAAGTAAGGGTAATAACATAGCCGTGAGAGCAATGGGAAATGTTCAAGTTGATGGCAATGGCGATCAGCTCGTTGTTGGCGTGTTCCAAGATATTACGGGTGCCAAAGACATTAAAAATCGGCTACAGAATATGAATGAGCAACTTCAGCTCGCTATGAAATCGGCTAACATGGGTATTTTGGAGTGGGACATTAAAAGTGATACTATAACCTGGTCTGATGAAGTTCTGAGTATTTTTGGCGTAACTAAGGAGTCATTTGGTGGTACGTTTGATGACTTCCTTGCATTACTCGCTCCTGAGTTTCGTACATCTGTAACTCAACAGACTGAAGAGTTTATGGCGACATCGAAAGAATCTGATGTGTTGTTCCTTGAATATGAAATTGAGAAACCCAATGGACAACGAGCGTGGGTCGATGCACGGGCTAAGCTCTATAGAGATGAAAATGGTGAGCCTCGTCGGTTTATTGGAGTCTCCTCTGATGTTACGGTACGGAAAAAAATGGAAAACCGTCTATTGACTACAGAGAAAATGGAAGCTATTGGACAGCTTGCAGGGGGGATTGCCCATGATTTTAACAATATCCTTGGAGCTATTATTGGCTATGGTGATCTTATCTGTAGCAAATCAGAATCGGGGAGTATTATAGGGAATTACAGTGAACAGATTCTGAAAGCAGGAGATCGTGCAAAGGGACTTGTCTCACAAATCTTGGCTTTCAGTCGGCAAATTCAAGAGGAGAAGGTCGCGTTGAGGTTGCCTCCGATTATTGAAGAAACCCTGGTAATGCTCAAGGCAAGTCTCCCTTCATCAATAGAATTTAAGTGTCACTGTGATGAAAACTCTTATCCCATTCTTGCTGACCCCGTAAAAATTCATGAAATAGTGTTCAACCTTTGTATCAATGCAGCCTATGCTATGGAAGATAAAGGTGCATTGGAAATGGCGTGCTATAACACGGAGGTAGATGAGGAGTTTGAAGGGCGTTTTGGAATAATCGTACCAGGGCGATACTCGGTAATAAGGGTAAAAGATAGTGGCTGCGGTATGTCAGAAGAAGTACTTAAAGCAATATTCGATCCGTTCTTTACCACTAAAGAGGTTGGAGAAGGCACCGGTATGGGCCTCGCAGTAGTATTTGGTATTGTACAGAACTTTGAAGGGAATATTGTTGTTACTTCTGCTCTGGGTAACGGTTCGACATTTGAAATATATTTACCGGCAACCGAAGTAAAAATTATACCGGACGAAGAAAAAGAAGGTGACGTTATAGGGGGTAAAGAACATATTCTTTTGATCGATGATGAGTATGTTTTGGGTGAAGTATTTGCTGAACAACTTATGGATTTAGGGTATCGTGTTACGGTATTTAATGAAAGTACAAAGGCGCTTGATGCATTTACCTCTGATCCAGAATCATTCGATCTCATTGTGACCGATCAGACCATGCCTCACCTAACAGGGGTCGAGTTGGCAGCAAAAGTTCAAGATATAAAGAGAGGTGTTCCCATTGTGCTTTGTACTGGTTATGGAAAGATGATTGATGAAACAACCGCCATACAAAGTGGTATTAAAGGATTTTTAATGAAGCCGTTTCGTAATGATGAATTGGCAGAAAAAATTCGGAGTGTTCTTTCAGAGCGCATATAACTACTGCGCTCATTCACAAGTATTACAGCACGGGAACAAGTGCATAACGACTGCTTGTGCCAAAAGCAACTTTCACCAAATATAAGCCTTTATTATAAGTGTTTATCACCCAAAGTCCAGCGTTTTCAGATAGAGGTGAGTGGATTTGTTCCTTCACGCGCACTCCATTTAACGTGTATAGAGAATACTTAATGGGTGCAGTGATCTTCTCTTGAAAATGAGTATTGATACTAACTCGAATCGTAGTGCGCTGCACTGACGTTTGGATTGAAAAGAGAGATTGAGTGAGGGGGCTCGTATAAATGTCGGTTATGATAGGGGGAATGCTGTCAGTGTTTCCGGTGCTCACTGCTTTTGGAACCGGAGAAGAAAGATACCATTGAGGGCTTTCTGTTGTTCTGAATATTTCAGTGCCCTTTGAAACCATGTGTGAGTGGAGTTCATCATAGGCTTTTTGGGCTCCGTCTATATTTACCCGAGCTGCAATCGCCATAACATAGTGAAGAATAGTTAAATAATCATGTCCACCTTTGGGAGCGGGCCATTCTGATGGGTGAGATTCTATTCTTCCATCAAAATTCCAACGGTAGAGTTCAGACCAATCCGTGGGAAGAATGTAATCCTCAGTAGAACATTCATCACATTTCATCGATTGTAAAATTCTATAGGCGCTCGCATCATACTTGTTAAACTGTGGATGGTTCGACAGGGTACCTATAGGGAATTTGAGCATATGATCTCTCACTACAGCCATCTCATTAAAACCGAGGCGCACCATTTGATCAAGAGTTGCGATGTAGTAATTGTTCATCCACGGGCTACAGCCATGCTGTATTGTGTCATAGGGGAGCGGACTGTTGGGGAAGTCTGGTTCACGGTGTTGACCATTTAAGGTGAAATATCCGAATGGGTTATTTTTGTAAGCGGTATCCAAATGGGCGACATTATGGTCTATTGTATTTTTAATTTTTTCATTAAAGTATGCCTGTTCCATAGAATTATCAGGGGCAATGACTGCTGATTCAACCATGCTGCGGAGACCCCACGCTGCTGCTCTTTCTGAGCCTTTAACAATACCTTTTTCTTTTTCTCTGGTATAGACATAGTGGTATAACAGTAGAGATGAGTTACCCCAGAACATCTGTTCTTCCATATAGAAGTAATCACCTGTTATGAGATAGGGGATTAATGACAACGATGGCTTGTGGGAATTATCGAGTGTCATAGGGCTATTCATATCACCCTGTTCAAATCCATATAAATAATCTCCCCCTGCCCAGTTGTAGGGGTTTTTCTTAGGAAAGTCATCGATGGTTGCGATGAGTCCCGTTGCTCTATTCCGTATATGAGCGGGAAAGCTCCCTGCTTGTTCACCCAGTCGAAGGACGACTTCTTCTGCCCGCCAATCCATTGATTGCAGATAGGTGACAGCCCATCCAGGTAATACACCCAAATCGGCTCTTCCGCCTGCCATACCCATTACTGGGGAGATCAACCCCCAGCTCATGATCTCTTTGGTACCCTTTTGCCAATGAGTTTCATTATCCCATGAGGTATAGATCTTATCAATGCTTTGTTCGGCTACTCCCAGAGCGGTATCGTACGGGGGAATATAGCCTGTAGAAATCAAATATTCTAAATCGTACTGTACACTACTGCGAGGGGGTTCATCACCAATCCAAAAAACGCGTCTCCACCGGGAGTCATGGTAATGCTTGACCTTTTCTTTAGCAAATACCTGGGTGGGGTTGGAGTGGCCCAATTGTAAATCAACATCATAGTAGACATTGCCACGGGTGTCATGCCATGCATTTTCTGCAACTACTGATACTCTCGTGCCATTCCAGCCAGGGTATTTCCTGACCTGATATTGAATGTTGATACTGTTGTGTGGATTAAGAGATGCATCTTGAATAAGAAATTCAGTGACGATTTCACCTGCAAGCCAAGCTGTATGGTCGGATGACTTTTCGAGTATGGCTCTACTAGAAGTAGATGCCGTTAACGACGATTGAGACATTATTGAATCTGGATAAAAATCAAAGGTTACGAGGGCTTCGAAATCACTTTCTAAAAGGTCTCCTTTTTTTAAAGAGTAGGTATTGGCGTTGCTGCCTCCACTAAATAATTGAACTGAGACACTGCTATTGGCTTGTAGTTCTGGGACAATAAAACTGATAATACAATGACGAATGGTTCCATCAGTATAGGTGACTTTAATGTCAGTCTGTGTTGGAACTGGAGAACCATTGATATACGCGGTGACTGCATCGCGTGCATCTCCTTGGACCAAGGGGAGGCCCATGGTTACGGGGTAATTTAATGTGCTCGTACCAGAAACTTCATTAATGGTCACGGTGGTAATGAGGCTTTGACCAGTTAATATACTGTGAAAACAGAGGAATATCAGTAATAATCTAGGGTACATAGGTAAGTCACCTCATAGGTTCTGTCACATGTCGGGATAGTAAAAGTATGTATCTATTAAAGAGTTCTCAGTGTATATGTAGATCGGATATATATGAGCGTACACTTCTATGTGTACGTAACGAAGTGAGGTATTCAGTGCTTTACCCAAATGTCTTTTTGCTTATCGTATCTACCAGACTCCATATCTTTGAACATTTGGTCAAATCTACCACTTTCCTTTAATTTATTAAGTCCCGAATTGAATTTTTCGAGGAAAAACTTCTTGTTCTTGCTTTTATTTGAAATAAAAAGGTGGAGAGTGTTAGGATTAAAAACTTTTGGATGGTGAGTAAACTTTTGAGCAATATCTGGGGAGAATGTATTTCGGATTTGGGCATATCCTACTATTGGATCATTAGGGAATATATCGAGTCTGTCGAGGAGTAGTTTTTTTAAGTTTTGCTCGTCAGTAGGCACGAATTCAATGGGTATTTCTTTGTTCTTTATGGCGGTCATTAAATCGAGACCATATTCATATCCTCCTGTACCACCCATTCTATAACGCTTCAGATCATCCATGGTATTCCATTGGATGGTGCGACTTTTAAGGTGAAAAAATACAAATGACGTAGAGACTACAGGTGTTGAAAGGAGAAAATTACTGCGACCATCCTCACTATCCCACCAGACTGCAGTGGCATCCCACTCTCCATGTTTTGCCAAAAAATATGAACGTTTCCAGGGGAAAAACCCCCATTCAACGGTGATTTCTTCAAGTCTAAAAGCCTCTGTTACAATATGAGATGCTAGTCCGTATTGATAGCTATATTCAGATAAATAAGGTTCCCATTCCCCATTGGTAATGCGAATGACTGTATTTGAATATGCTATGGATGAAAGCATTAAAATAATGGCAATGGAGGTAATTGCATTTCTAGTACTATACATCATTTTTTGATTCTTATTAAACAAAAGAGGCTTCTCAAAAAATAGCTGAAGGTATGAGATATGATACTATTAAATAGGGCGTATATACCTGTACTACTCGAAAATAACGACCTTTTCTCAATGGTTATATCAATTACTCATTCTCTGCAAGTATTGAACGATATTGAAATATTCTTAATATATATTAATTTGGGTAATCGGGTTTCGCTTTCATAACATGAAAGGATACCACAATATACTATAAAGGAGTATAGATGCACAGTTCTGTTGCTGATCAGTCTTTGGATTTTTTGTTTGTTCATGTTCCCAAACCAAGTAATTATTACAAACCCTTAGATGAATTTACCTTTATCAATTATATACCCATGGGTGTCTTTGCAATCTGTGACCTCTTAAATCGTCATGCGGTACGGTCACGCATTAAACATTTAGGTCTCGAAACAATTTTAGATGAATCCTTTTCTATTGCCGATTGGGTGAACGAACATAAAGTCCCTGTGGTTGGACTCTCGCTCCACTGGCACTATCAGTCCTTTGATGTGATTGATGTCGCTCAAAAAATTAAAAGAAAAAATCCCGATACGGTTATTGTACTTGGGGGCTTGACTGCCAGTCGCTTTGCCGAAGAGATACTTAGTGAATTTGATTATATCGACGCAATTATTACCGGAGATGCTGAAGGAGGAATTGTATCATTTGCTCAAACAGCGGTAACCGAAAATAAGGATTTTGAAGCGGTGAAGAATTGTGTTTGGCGTACAGCATCTGGAGAGGTTATTCATAATGGTACAACCTATGTGGCAGATGGAGCGGCGCTCAGTGCATTGGATTATGCCAATCTTGCTCTGTTAGATAATGCACAAAAGTATAGAGAATATTATAGAATGCCTATGTTTTGGATGAATCACGAATCGGTTTCTCAAAACTTAAAAATGCGCTTAGGTGCTGAGTCTTTGTTCCCGTTAGCGCTCGGAAGAGGGTGCCCTGCAAATTGTACTTTTTGTGGGGGAGGCAGTGATGCACAGAAGAGTATTTGTAACCGTACCGATTTTAGTGTGCGCAGTGTTGATTCGGTTATTGAGACTATGAAAAGTGCAATCGATCATGGGTATACCGGTTTTATAACCTGTTTTGAGCCGACTCCTGTGGATGATCGCTGGAACCTCGAATGGCTTAATGCTATTGGGGAGAATGGAATAGACTGCGGTGTTACTTTTGAATGCTGGGGACTCCCTTCTGAAGCATTCATTCGTACCTTCAAAGAAAATACTCAAGGTAACCGTTCGCTCATTGCTCTTTCTCCTGAAACGGGGTCCGAAAAAGTGCGCAGAGAGAATAAATCATTTTATTATAGCAATGAAGCGTTGTACAAAACTATGGAAACCTTGCTTGAATGTAATGTGTCAACCATACTTTATTTTACTGCGGGAATTCCCGGTGAGAGTGCTTCTGACATACAAGAAACTGTTGCGTTAAGTAAAGACTTAAAGAAACGGTTTGGTAAAATTATTGATGGCATTTTCTGTTTACCGGTGCAAATTGAACCCGGTGCTCCCTTGTTTGAGAATCCAGAGCAATATGGCGTTGATTCAAAACGCTCGTGCTTTTTGGATTTCTATAACTCTCATGGACGGTGTGATTCTGGCCCGTATGATTACCTTGGGTATGTGACTGATGCGCTCAAAGAGGCAGATGGAGATCTTGATACTTTTAACAAGCATATTCAAAAAGTACAGTGTAAACATTTTTGTACTGCAACTCCGGCAATTATCAAGAAGCTTGGGTTAGAGTTCTTATCACCGCACCTCTGTAAAATGAGGCATAAGCAGTGGAAGAAAAGGGGGCTTGGGAAGGTTGCGACGGAGAGGCGGACGTTTAGTTCCTAAATTGAGGGGCTTAGGCCCCTGGTTGTGAAGTTATTCGCTCTATCTCATCATTATTAGTTCGATTTCCATTTCTATTTATCTTCTCATTTGTTTTCCTTTTTTCCTTTTTATAGAGTTCCCAGCGCGTCTTGTACTGGTCGCAGATGAAATCTGCTGCTCGTACATGCAACCGCACTGGAGTCGGCCCAACCTTTTTGATGTCAAAAAGGTTGGATAAAAACCACTCTTTGCAGAGAGCAACATTACAAATGCTTTGTACATCTGGTTCAGGTTACGCTGATCTGTACCTATCATGAGTTGATTGGTTTCTCGGTTACTGAGTATAAAATGTCATCAAGCACATGGTGTAGCTTTAACCTTTCAGTTGTGTGCGGGCTAGTTTGTACTTCTTTGTATGGTGTCGCTATGCAAGGGCGCGGTTGTAATGTAAAATGTGCTCCGCAGCATCGGTGCTAAGTATTTACCACAACATATCCGTAATGATTCCTATAACATAAGTGGCTCAATTTGAACCTGTTTGAGAGTATAGAGCACGCCCAATACCTTGCCACAAAACGGTTATGGAGTTATAATAATGAACGACCGCATAAAGCTAATGGTGGGCTACCGCCCAAAATGATGCTGAAGGCGGCTTAACCTCTACTTATTACGTCAGTTAATAATGAGGTTGCACTTCACCCGACTATGTGTAATCTTTATCACGGATGAACTGACTGATAAGGATATGCCGATGGTGATGGGGCAGTTGCCGGGGTAAGGAGTGGGGAGTTATATTGGACGGTAATCTCTCTTGTAATATTCACTAAAAGAACTCTTGGTAATGTTAAAGTTTTAAATAATTAAAACCCGCTATTGGTACGACCAACAAGGTAGATTAGCGCGAAGAGCGGTAATTAACATCTCACAAACATACAGTGTATGTTTGTGTGTGTATTACGCGTGATGGGATTACCTATTCTGTCGCCCCGAAGTGTGGTGATCCATGAGGATCAGTCTACGGAGGGTTAACTATCTACTTGCCTGCCTATTTTATAATATATGGAGAACGTATGGATAGTATGCTAAAAAACGATGTGATGTCATTTGAAAAAAATCTAAAATCTAAGATATATACGGTCAGGGGCATACAGGTGATGTTAGATAAAGACATTGCTGAGTTATATGGTGTTAAACCAATTCGTCTCAGAGAGCAGGTAAAAAGAAATATTGAACGATTTCCTTCTGATTTTATGTTTCAAATCGGCGATTCTGAACTAAAATCAATGGTATCGCAATTTGCGATACCACCAGTTAAATATTTCGGCGGTACGAATCCTTATTTTTTTACTGAACAGGGAGTTGCGAGTTTATCAGGGGTGCTTAAGAGCAAAAAAGCAATTGAAGTTCATCTTCACATAATGAGGGCATTTGTAGCACTTCGTCGTAATAAGGAAGTGAATACATTAGTCCACCATAGAATTGATTGTGTTGAGGCAAAAGTTGCTAAGCATGAGCAGTTGTTTGAAAAAGTATTTGACGCTTTAAGTTTGCAAGAGTTGCCAAAACAAGGTGTTTTCTATGACGGACAAGTATATGATGCACATAGATTTAGTACAGACCTTATTAGATCAGCAAAGCAGTCAATAATTGTTATAGATAACTTCATAGATGATACGGTATTAACTCTCCTGTCAAAACGTAATACCGATGTGAGTGCGAAGATCTATACCAAAAAAATATCTAAGCAAATGGAGCTGGATCTGCAGAAGCATAATGAACAGTATCCCGAAATAACAATTAGACAGTTTTCCCAGTCACATGATAGATTTTTGATTATTGATAAGGATGGAGTGTATCACATCGGAGCTTCACTTAAGGACTTAGGTAAAAGCTGGTTTGCTTTTTCAAGAATTGAAATGGATGTTAAAGATATTCTAGATAAGTTACCTTATAGTTCCTGAGCATGAGAGACAACCGAAACTGATAGTTTGGCTAGGTATCAATCATAGTAGCTAGACATTTTGACCTAAAACAAACTTCCTCCCTCAAATAACTCTATAAACACCACCTCAATTGTAAACCACTTCTTTACAGAACAACCCTTCTTGTTTAATATACATTTAGTATGGACATACACAAATAGCTCAATCATATTCTATGGGGATGGAATGTGTGAAATTAAAGAAAGAGTCGTGTATGCATATAAACAAACGGGGACATTATTAATATTTTACAGTTTATTACATCATTTTTACTGTGCGCTATGGTTTCTGTTAGTGCAAATGGCTATACCGAATATTGGGCAGCAATACCTGATTTAGCCTCCGGTCATGGAAAGGCGGATTATAGTCACGACAGTCATGCTGTACTCAGGTTTGCTTCTCTTGGTGATGCTATTACAGTTACTATTAAAATGCCCGCAGAAAATGATCGTCTTGTGGGTACTGTAGATATAGCTGCTGGTGCATCTGGTGAATTCTCTCTATTAGAAATTATTGGAAAAATAGACAAGGCAAAACACCAAAATGATACTAACTGGATTGAGAGTGGACTTCCTGGGCGAAGAGGTATTATTGATACCCGCGGACTGTTTATATCAGCAGAATCACAAAACTCAGGGGGTGATGCCCGTTTTACTGCTTATATTGATCGATACGCACTATTGAACCGTGACATAACAACTCTCAAGGGAAAGAGTGCTGAAGGATATGCATTTACCGTGCCTGGGCGAGATCGTTGGGAAAATCATCAGAAATCTTATGATGGTCGCAGTGCTTTTGATATTGTTGCTACAGAAGATAATACAAAAATCACCATAGTACCAAAGAACGTAATTGTAAATGACAATAATGGCGTAAGTAGTGGTGTCTATAACGCTGGAGATGGATTTATCATAACTCTTATGGAGGGAGAAACTTTTAACGGGTCGTCTGTTGAAATAGCTCTTAACGATACCGTTGATGTAATGCGGCCTGATGGCCATGTTGGCGGAAGCTCTATCACCTCTGATAAACCTATTGTCGTAATGTATAAAGATGATTCAGTTACAGACCCAGGGAAGTTAAGTGGGCAAGATACCATGGGTGATCAACTCGTACCAGATGCATTGGCTGGCTCGGAGTTTATTGTTATTCGAGGAGAATTAGAAAATGCTCAGCGCAAATCAGAAGAGACAGCATTTATTACTTCGGTTGACGATGGATTAACGACGATTGTATATAATAGTGTTGAATATCCTATTAATGGGAAAGGTGTGGCTATCGGTATATTATTGGAACATGAAGCTAATTATTTTTCGGTAAAAGAGCCTGGACAACGTGTCCACCTGTTTCAAGGGACTGGCTATTTTGATGAGGTAGGGGGGAACATCGTACCGCCTATTGTCTGTACTGGCTCTCAGGATGTTACCCTTGTTCGTACCCAAATACCACTTGGTACGAATCTTATACCAATTGATACATCTCTTTCAACTAAAACGGGGGATTCCACAGATCAATTTGATGTCAGCTTAGTTACAAGAAAATCAAATAAGGACAACTTTGAATATAGCATTAATGGTGGGCCCTTTACAAAAATTGCAAGCTCAAACTTTACCGAAGTAGCGACATCTGGAAGTGATGATTGGTTCTATTTTAGTAATAAATCAATGTTTCGAGAACTACTCACTATTGGGTATACTCTTCGAATTAAAAACACAACAGCCTTAGATGATGGCGATGGTCTTTTTCACTTAGGAGTCCTCGAAGCAACTTCTGGTGGAGCCAAAGGCGGATACTTTTCTGACTTCGCATCCCTTTCAGGAGAAGCCGGTGTAAATAACTTAGGACACCATAACTTCACCCTTGCCTGCGACCTTAAAGTACCCCTAATCGCTTCAGGAGGGAAACGCTATACGTGGAGTAGCCCCTCTGGCCATATGCATATGTTGGGCGACGCATCAGCTGATAATGACACCTTGTACTTTACCCCAAATAGTAGAGAGGGGACAGGGCCCTTTGAGTTTGAAGTAGAGATCATCGGTAAGGAGTGCGAAGAGACCAAAGTGATTCCTCTCACTATTACTGTAGATATGCTCGATGAAGATTTTGGTGGTAATATATTTATGTGTGAAGGTGAGACGGATACCCTTAATAATGTCTCTTCTGATCCTGATGCGTTTACTGCAACTGATGATCGTTATACCTGGAGCTCTGATATACTCCTGAGTGACCTCAATATTATGTCTCCTATTTTTTCGGTAGGTACCGATGCAGAGTTCGATGTTCGTTATGATGATGGGCATTGTGCCGCTGAGAAAGTCATTTCTGTAACGACTGAAAATTGTGGAGAGTGTAACCTCATAGCAAAAGATACTGTTACAATATGCCCTAATGATGAGGTGACCCTAGGTGTAACAGGTCGAGGCTCTTTTGTTGAGTGGGTATATGAGAAATATGGTCAGAAGGAAACACTGACTAATGAACGACCCACAGTAAGTCCAGAAACGAATACTGAATATACTGCTCGGTATAACGAGGCGGTTAAAAATGCTCCAGGAGAGGAATTTTCGGTAACTACTATTTGTGAAGCAACCACCACAGTGGTAGTAGATCCGTGCCTACCCGACCCCGATATTGTGAAGGCTGAGATCTTTGATACTGATAGTGATGGACGTGCAGAAACAATTATCGTTACCTTTGATCTACCTGTTTCTGAGTATCTCTTTGATTTTACCTCAATAGATTGGCCAAAAGAAGGAAAGAATAATGAAAAGGTTCGCAAAAGAGATGCGATACGCATTGACTCAGTGACGGTGAAGCTTGATCTCGAAGATGCTTTTGATGCGGCAACTGAAGCTGATGAAAATAAACCACCGTACCTCGATTATGGTGAGACTTCAGTCCTTATTGAAGATAGAGTGGGGCCGGTTATTGTCTCAATTGAAAAAGTTCCGGCAGAGATGGCCTATTTTGCAATTAGGCATGATGATGATTCGATTTCAACCCATCGTACTCCAGATACCTTGCTCATTACTCTTTCAGAAAAGGTAACACTCCCGGCAGAAGGGTGGGAGTCCCTCTTTACTCTGAATACCGAAGATGGAAAGACGATCCCTCTGGTACTGTTAGAAATACCTAAATCTATAAATGAAGATGACGACCTATCTGAATCGAAACAATGGAAGCTTGTCCTTGATACGAGTAAATCAGCATCAGTAACGGGAGTTGGAGATCATATATCCTTTAATAGTACTACACCGGTAACAGATCAATTAGGCAACCCGGCTACCGAACGTTTTGTAGAAGTGGGTGGTGTCGAAGGTGCGGCAGCTTTGTTAAGCTCTCAATTTCGTGCACCGGTTGTTGGAGCAACTACAGCCGCAGCCCATGCTATACCTATTCACAGTATTCCTCTCTTCGATGAGTCGGGTAAAGCGCTCAATGAGAGTACCTCCCAATCAATACCCTTTAATCCAGAGTGGGTTCCTCCCGTAGTCTATACAGCCACGAGTGGCGATGATGATGAAGGCGAGTGTGAAGACACACAAACTGCCGAACCATTTGATCTCAGTTGTTATGCTTCCCTGGCATTAGGAACCTATAAAGAACAAGGGGCCTATACGGTGCGGGTATTTATATATGATCATCTGGGTCAATTTATCACTCAATGGTCCCAGCGATTTGGGGCGTGTGGCGAATTTGAAAACAGAGATCGAATCCGTCAAAGTGCTATTGAAAACTTATTTATTCACGATCTTGCGTGGGACCTCAAAGATGGCGAAGGTCGCATGGGAGGTACTGGCGTATACTATTGGCAGGTCTCAGTTAGATTTGATAGTGGCTTGAACGAGAAGTTTACCAGAAAAATGGGTATAGTACGACATAGTGCTCAGTGCGAGGAAGAACAATAAGACGATTAACCCGGAAGATAGTTTTCTTTGTATCTTTCGAGCGTTGTATTAAAATGAGCACTGTACCTGTCGTATCCATTACTCATAATCATTGCAGTACTCAGTGTAGGTCTCAGTCCAATACTCGTTAAGCTTGCTGGAGTTTCAGGGCTCCAGGTAACACTGTATCGAATGCTGTTTGCATCCATATTTCTCTATATTCCTATCATACTTAAAAAGCAACAACTCCTTCCTTCCATTAATAAGAAAGGTGTCGTTTTAGTGGCTTTTTTCTTTACAGCTAATATGGTACTTTGGAATACCGCAATAGTGGAGGGAAGTACTTATAAAGCGACTCTGTTTGTAAACTCATTCCCTCTCTGGGTCGCCTGTATATCCATACTATTTTTAAAATTTATTCCAACAGTACGGTTGGGGATAGGTACCGGTCTTATGATTTTTGGGGGCTATCTATTGTTGGGCGAGGGTGAGATGAGCTCTGATACTGCCCTGAGTCTGACCGATATTTATGCACTGGCTGCCGGGCTATCCTATGCACTCTTTCTTCTTTTGAGTAAGTACCTAAGAAGCTTTTATGACGCATTTACTATAAGTGCATACACAATGGCTCTGGGGACAGGTATGGTCTCTATAATAATGGTATCACAGTCGGTGCCGCTGTTCAATGTGAGTCTCTATTCTTTGGGTATACTCATACTGCTCGGGTTTTGCCATGGGGTAACGGTAGTAACAGTGAATAGTTTACTTGCGATCAAAGATCCTTTTACCATAGCGACCTTTCTTCTTATCGCACCAATCATTACCACTATTGTATCAGTGCTCTGTTTCAATGAACCATTCCATAGTATCTATATCGGGGCAATTCTATGTTACCTCGTAGGAGTCTATGTAATCAATAGAAGAGCGTAAAAAGCTAATGACGCTTTTTATAATTATACAGAAATAGAAACCCACTACAGAGCATGATACTTATGATCTCTTGTGGAGTGAGTTGTTCCCCTAAAAAGAAAAATGCAAGTAACGCGGTTACGCTGGGCACGAATGACATAAAGAGTGATGTTGTGGTAGACCCGAGATGCTTAATGGTATAGGCAACACAGCTGATTGCTATCATATTTACCACAACCCCCTGATAGAATGATTGTAACACAATCTCACTCAATGGTGCGGTGGTTAAGTGAGATTCAAAGAGGAAAAAGAGAGGAGTAAACAGAATGACATTAATAAGCGGGGTGATTATAAGAATGTCTCGGTAGTGAAATTGAAAGGCACGCACCGATATAATGTGAATAGTATAAACTATTGCAGCGGTAATGAGCATGACCCATGCAAGGGAAAAGAGAGTGCTCGTGCCTCCGGTAATCATGAGAGTGTTTGCTATAAAAATTCCGAGTATCGCTACTACTCTCCGCAGCGGTATGGTCTCTTTAAAAAGAACGAGGGAGAATAGTGCAGTGAATACAGGGAGTAGTCCATTGACGAGTACCCCCGCATTTGCAGCTTGGGTTTGTTTAAGTGCGTAAAAGCTGAGTAGGGTATAGGGGAACCCAACACCAAGTGCCATAGGGATACCTTGAATGATTTTTTTCCAGGTTATACGGTAATGGATTCCAAAAGGGATCGAACATAGTCCCGCCGTGATGTATCTTAATAACGTGATATCAGCAGGGGTAAGGTGAGATTGTACTCCGAGCCGTGAGATGGTGATCCAGCCCGCCCAGATACAGATAACGAGTAGACCTGTGCCAATTGCTTTTGTATGGTGTGTAAGTTGCATTGCACAAATATAGTAAGGATGGGCTCTGACCTACTTTCAATTCAGGATGTCTGAGAGTTATTTCCCATAATATTTTAAATAGAATTCGTTGCAGTCTTGTGATAGCGTACCGAGTCGGCGCTTAATCAAGAAGAGCCCTGTGAGCTGTATGACTGTTTTGAAGTTTTCGACAAAACCTCGCTTTGTCCAGGTACGGGTACTGCATTCAACATATCCAGGGATAAAAACGGTGTCTCCTTGCTCTTTAATAAGGAGGGCGATTTCAATATCTTCCATCAGTCTAAAAGGACGTAACTTAGCTTTAATTGAGGCCGTTCTAAAAAACTGAACTTGATCTCCAAATGAGATTCCGAGGTATTTTGCTCGGAGAGTATTCAAGAGTTGGGTTAGGGTAAACTTCATGGACGTATCAGTGTATCGTGCCCCAAGCGCACCTCCCTGTACGGCTGGTGATCGGTCGAGGGTTTCTATGATTGATTCAATAGCGCCACCTTTGAGTATAGTGTCAGCATGAACTACAGCAATAGCATTGCTGGTCGCTTCTTCAATACCCGTCAGTATTTGATTACCCCTGCCTTTCTCTGCTATAATAACTGAAACATTTTCAAAGGTACGGGCAATATCTCGCGTTTTATCATGTGAGCCGCCATCAACAACGATGATCTCTTCGATTCCTTTTTGATAGGTGAGAGAATCAAGACAGGCGGCAACATTTTTACCTTCATTGAAGGTGGGAATGATAACGCTTATTTTTGATCGTTTGAGCCCTACAGATGGCTCTTTAATTTGACGTTCGAATACGAATAGAGTTGCAAGAACAAAAGGAACATACTCTATCAGTTGCAGTATTAGTTCATTATGCCAAAAATTTCCACTGACCAAATCATTGTACCTAAAGACGAGAGGGATAACAGTAAGGTGGAGGAGGAGCACAGGGCGTGAGGGGTGGAGTACCAAAAATGGGGTAATCATGATAAGGTACCAAGGATGGAAGGTAGGGCTACAGAGAATAAATATGAGAGCAGCATTAAAAATTGCTTTTGAACGCATCGGCGTCACAAAGAAAATGGCGGTATACAGGAGCGCAGCAACAGGAAAGACAATGAGAGTCGCTATTTTTTCGCTGACGATTAAACTGATGAGAGAATGGAGGAGACCATTGTAGGAGAGCGATGTGGTAAATTTAGTTAGGCTTTGTATCAGTTCGATGGGTGTTTCTAGATAGGCAAACATAAGGTAAAAGGGGATGCATATAAAGCTGAGATGTATGACATTTTTTCGATTGATAAAAAGCGGGAGGAATATGATGTAGGGTGCTTTAATCATAATGGCGAGGCCTACAGAGATATAGAGCCAAATCCACTGTTTTTTGAGATAGAGGAGATAGGCGAGAACAATAAAAAAGAGCGGTAAAATTTCGAGGTGTGCTTCGCCCATTGTGTAAATCAAAATAAGTGGGTTTAATCCATAGAGGAGTAGATTACTCATGTGTTTTTTTCTGAGGAGAATTATCTGTCTGAGCATGAGGATCATGCCAACATCAAAAATGAGAAACAGAATACGGTAACTGGTTATCGAGCCAAATAGATCGTACATCACTTTAAAAATCATCTGTGCAAGGGGCCAATAGATTGTAGTGTAATCTTTATGATTTACCCTACCCCAAATACCATCTCTTAGACCAAGGAGCTCTAGGCTGTCGGGGGCAACGTCAAAGGGATTAAATCCGTAGAGCTGTATTTTTCCTTCCCAGAGGTACCGAAAAATATCCCCGTTCACCGGAAAGAGAAAAAACCCGACTTTTATAACAATAGAAAAGGCGAGGATGCCGTATATAAACCTATTGGATATCCGTTGTTTCCATAAGGTAGTCATGGAGAAAAACATAATTATTGTAAAAAACAGCATTGAGGGATTGTGCTCAATAGTATCTAACTGAGAAATAAGAATACCAGATGAGAGTACGTAGGCAACAAGGGCGATAATAGAGGGCGTCTGCAAGGCTGCCTTTAATTGAGAGATTGTATGTATCTAGTATAACAAAATATAAGGTACCAGATCAAGTAAATAGTGTTTGATTAAATGCAAAGAGAGCCAACACCGTTGAGTAGCGGTGCAAGCCAATTATATTTTTTTAATGATCTAAAAAAGAGGGAGGTATTGAATGTAGCCTCGTGCCTCAAGCTCTTCTTTTGGTATAAAATCGATAGAAGCGGAATTCAGACAATATCTGAGTCCTGTGGGGGCTGGACCATCATCAAAAACATGACCCAAATGAGAATCTCCATAGCGACTCCGTACTTCAACACGCTTCATGCCAAGAGTGGTGTCTTCTACCTCGATTACATTATTAGATTCGAGAGGGGTATGGAAACTTGGCCAGCCTGTTCCTGATACAAATTTTGTTGTAGAGCTAAAAAGAGGTTCCTTACTGACAAGATCAACATAGATACCCTCTTTTTTGTTGTCCCAGTATTCATTATTAAAGGGGCGCTCTGTGCCATTATTTTGAGTTACTGCAAATTGTAAGTCGGTGAGTGAATCTTTGAGTGCTACTACAGGGGGGCGACTATAGGTAAATTGACTGGGGGTGGCCCAATACTTTGCGATAAATGCATCTCTCCCAGAGCCGGTACGATAGCGATAGTAGTGATCAGGGCTTTTTTTGTAATAATCCTGATGATACTCTTCTGCAGGCCAAAATTCTCCTACTTGGGTGAGCTCTGTTGCAATGGGCTTAGGAAAAGGGTTGTATTCACTGAGTTGAGCCATTGATTTCTCAGCAATCTGTTTTTGATGACTAGTATGGTAAAAAATTCCAGGTCGATATTGGGTACCCCGGTCA
This sequence comes from Fibrobacterales bacterium, assembly GCA_051532055.1. Taxonomy (GTDB): domain Bacteria; phylum Fibrobacterota; class Fibrobacteria; order Fibrobacterales; family JAOPTW01; genus JAOPTW01. Next base: position 20,325 of record JAOPTX010000026.1, read on the forward strand.
TAAAAGGAGCCCCCTGCATCAGTTGGGTCATACTGTCTCCAGAAAAATTCGACGAGCTGATTATACGTAACGATGGTGGAATCAAAATAGACACGGACCACTTCAGTGTGACTTGTGGCCCCCGATGATACTTGAGAATAGGTTGGGTTTTGCTCTGTACCACCAGCATAACCAGAAATTGAAGATTCTACTCCTTCTAATTCATCGAAAACTGACTCAATACACCAGAAGCAGCCGCCGGCAAATGTGGCAGAATCATTTGCTTGAATCACATCTGAAGTTCCGATATCAGAGATATCATTTGCTTGAGTTGTTTTGGCTTCGACACAGGATGTCGCCGACAAGAATGTGGTGACTAATAAACTGAGAATTATTGATGACGTCTTCATATTGAGGCTCACGCGGATGTTCATATAACTTTGTATGTTCATTAGGCTATCCCTTACAAACTATCTTCGAAGAGCCCTGTAAAAACGAGAAGATAGTAGCCTTTATGGATATAAACATAACTTATTTGAACAAATTTGATATGATTACATATTAGGTAAGCGTTATGTTTGTGGAGTAAAGTGGCTATTATAGCTATTAAAGGCCAAAAAAGACTTAATTACAAGTTTTTACGAAGTTGGAAAATAGTTCAACACACTTTATAACAATATTGTTAAAATTTACTCTACAGATTTTTCATAATGTGAAGGTAATTGTGGGAAGCTTTTTCGATAGTCTGGGTAAACTAAAATACCCTATAGTAATTGCGTTAGCAATCTTGGTTGGGATTGGTATGTATACAGCATATCAAGCTCGAGTGTGGAGTTATGCGTCGAGCTCTCCAGAAACCTGTATTAACTGTCATGTTATGACGAGTGAATACGTATCGTGGAGAAGAAGTTCACATGGACGTTTTAGTACCTGTGTCGACTGTCACCTCCCGCAACAAAATATTGTCAAGAAAATGGCCTATAAAGCAATAGATGGTATGGTTCATACTGCAGTGTTTACTGCACACGCAGAGCCACAAGCTATTACGATATCTCCAATGGGCAAAAAAGCAGTTCAAGAGAACTGTAAGCGATGTCATGAGAGCCTCGTGCACGATATTGGTCTTCTGGGTCATGATAATGATGATTATGAGAAGGGTGAAAAGCGCTGTTGGGATTGTCATAGGCATGTTCCTCATGGTACAGTTAAAAGTTTATCTTCCACTCCAAATGCAGGTATTGGAATCGGCCCCGCTGATCGAGTACCCGAGTGGATCAAAGAACATTCAAAAAAAAACAATAAATAAACAAAAATAAGGTGGTCACAGTGGCTAAAGAAAACAAATCAATTCTTGGATGGCTTCTCTTTTTTGCAATAATAGTTGCAATAGTTCTTGGAGGACTTCTTGCGTCTGATATTGTAAATAGAAGAGTAGAAGCAAAAGTTGCATACCGTCCGGTTAAACCGCTCAAACAGTTTGAGCCCCGTAATGAAGAGTTTATTAAACAGTATCCTCTCGAAGGAGAGACCTGGAAAGAGACTGCGAAAAAAGACTTCAAATCAAAACACAACGGTAATGTTGATATTGATATGCTTGAAGTTGATCCGCGCTTAGTCATTCTTTGGGCTGGTTATGGCTTCTCTAAAGGGTATAATCAATCAAAAGGTCACTTTTATGCGATTGATGATATTCATAAAATACAACGAACAGGTGCACCAATGAAAAAAGGTGATGGCCCTATGCCAGCAACCTGCTGGACCTGTAAATCTCCCGATGTACCAAGACTCATGAATGAGCTTGGTAAAGATGGTAAAGATGGTGTTGCTGAATTCTATAAAGGCAAATGGTTTGATAAAGGTGAAGAAATCGTAAATCCTATTGGGTGTGCGGATTGTCACAATCCAGAAACAATGGAACTTGCAATCTCTCGTCCTGCTCTTGTTGAAGCATTTCAGCGTCAAGGCAAAGATATCAATGATGCGACTCATAATGAAATGCGTTCACTCGTTTGCGCCCAGTGTCATGTTGAGTACTATTTTGATAAAAAAGTAAAACCTGGATCACCCTATCTGACATTCCCTTGGGATAAAGGAATGAGTGTCGAGGCGATGGAAGAGTATTATGATGAGATCAAGTTTAAAGATTGGACTCATAAAATTTCAAAAGCACCAATGCTTAAAGCGCAGCATCCAGGGTACGAAGTACACCTTCAAGGAATTCATGGAAAACGTGGTGTAAGCTGTGCAGATTGTCACATGCCATACAAGACTCAAGGTGCGGTTAAATTTTCTGATCACAGAATTCAATCACCACTCAATAATATCGCAAACTCATGTCAGGTTTGCCATAGAGAAAGTGCTGAAGAATTGAAAGCAAATGTCTACTCTAACCAAGATAAAGTAATTGATGTTCGTGATCAACTCGAAATTCTTCTCGTTAAAGCACATCTCGAAGCGGGTAAAGCATGGGAAGTTGGCGCAAAAGAAGAACAGATGAAAGATATTCTTCAAGATATTCGTCATGCGCAGTGGCGCTGGGATTATGCAGCAGCATCACATGGTGCTTCATTTCATGCTCCTGTTGAAATCACTCGTGTAATTAGTACTGGTATCCAGAGAGCTCAAGAGGCACGCATTAAACTTGCGAAGCTCCTTCCAAAACTTGGTTTTGATGGAGAGGTTCCTTATCCTGACATCTCAACTAAAGATAAAGCACAGCGTTTCATTGGCCTTGATCCAGACAAAATGAAAGCTGATAAGAAGAAATTTTTGGAGACTATTGTTCCTGAATGGAATAAACGTGCCGCAGAACGCGAAGCGAAATACGACTCAAAATAATCTAATTGTACATAATCTTAAAAGCCTCCTGTTTTTTCAGGGGGCTTTTTTTGTTCTTTTTCCTGAAAATTTGAAGAATTTAGAGTTTAGTAGTATAATGAGGTAAGTGTATTTAGAAGTGGATAGGCTATGTTTATACTTCGGAAACCAACAATATTCGGGCTGCTTTTTGGGGTTCTTATAATCTCTCTCTGTTCCTGTAGTACTCAGGATGAAAAAACTCCTCGTGCAAAAGATACGAGTACTACTCAAAAGGCGAGCCCTGCTCAGCCTAGAGATACTAATAAAATATACCTTGGAGTTCTCGCTGCAAAAACAGGTGATGCGTCAAAAGGGAATCGTCATGTTTTCCCCAGTGTACAATATGCTATAGATGAAATTAATCGTAGTGGTGGTATTAGGGGTAAACAGATTGAGGCAATTGAGTACGACAATGAGAGTTCTTCTCTGGGGTCAAAAAACGTTGCCAAGCAGGCGGTCAAAGATAATGTCATTGCAGTCATAGGTCCTGCTCGGAGCTCTTTTGCTATAGCAACTGCCGAGGTACTACAACAGGCGGGTATTCCCATGATTACCCCGACAGCTACAAACCCTAAGGTTACCCTTGTTGGGGACTATATTTTTAGAATACCTTTTCTGGATACGTATCAAGGTGAGGTTATAGCCAAATTCTCTTACAATGATTTGAAAGCGAGAACTGCGGTAATTCTTGTCAACGCAAACCGGATTTATAGTATTGAGCTCGCGAAATATTATAAACGTCAATTTGAAAAGTTTGGCGGTACAGTATTATTGTCCTATGACTATCTTGATACTGAGACTGATTATAAAAAGTTTTTAACAAAAATAAAATCTCTCAATCCTGATGTTGTTTTTATCCCAAGTGAGAGTCGCGATGTGGGTTTTATTATGAAACAAGCATTGGGTGTAGGCCTTAAATGTGATTTTGTTGGGACTGACTCTTGGGGGGAAGACATTTTTGTTTTTTCGGGTGATATGAAATACAGAGGTTTTTATACCTCTCTGTGGCATAAAGAGTATAGCGCAAGTAAGAATTTTCTAACAGCGTATGAGACTAAAATGGGTGAACTAAATCACTCTATGGTACCCTTAACCTATGATGCGGTAATGGTACTCAAAAATGCCATTGAACGCGCTCATTCATTTGATCGAGTTGCTATTAAAGAGAGTTTAGCCAAGACAAAAGGGTATAAAGGGGTTTCAGGTGTACTCACTTTTGATAAAAATGGTGATCCTATAGATAAAGGTATCCCGATTCTTCAGTTACAGAAGCCACCTAAATTTGTAAAATACGTACAGTAAGCTATGAATGATTGGAAGGTACAAAAGAAGATAAATGCAATTATTATAGTTGTGTTTATTGTTTGTACAGTTCTATTTACAGGTATTCATGTGGTGTATCAACAAAAAAGAGTTGAGGCGTTCACCGAAAAAATATCACTTCTTCTCAATACTCTGGTCGAGCGGGATCGTAAAGCACTTGCAAATGAAATATTTGAGAGCCGGCTCCGAGCAATAAAAATTCGTGTTGAGCAGATGAATCAGGTTCAAGGAATGCTCGCTATTACTGTATACAATACTGTTGGTGAAGTGCTCTATCGCTCTTCAGCAGGGGAACTCGCCTCAGAAAAACTCGATAATCAATTCACCAACAGACTGATGCAGCATTCTCTTTCTGTTATTGAAGACTATAATGATCAAAGGTCATTAGCCTATTATCAGCGTATCTCTGTTGTAGGTGAAACTCTTGGATATATAAAAATGAATTACTCTATGCGCGATGTAGAGCTTGATGAGAATATCGCTTTTGGATTGTTAGCTCTTCAACTTATAATTTTATTTGTTGTGCTCTTTTTTCTGATTAAAGTATTTATTTCGCGTTCTATTGTATTTCCTCTTAAAGAGTTAGAAAAAACAATGAGTAATCTTGAATTTGCAAAGCCAGGTAAAAAAGTTGTGGTTAGAGGTAATGATGAAATAGGAAAATTATCAAAAGCCTTCAACACTATGTCGGACGAACTATTAGAGGCGCAGGGGTATATTGACAATATTATCAACTCTATGCCTTCAATCCTTATAGGGCTCAATGCAGAATGCATGGTTACCCTTTGGAATTCGAAGGTTGAACGGCATAGTGGTATTAACTCAAAAGAGGCCTATGGCAAAAATATTGTAGAGGTTTTCCCTGAGTTGGGGCCAATGCTCCCAATGATTATAGAAAGTATAGAGTCTGGAGTGGTTCACCAAAAATTACGCCAAGAGCATGCTGTTGAGGCTGCTATTCGGTATGAGGATATCACAGTGTATCCACTGATTACGGAGGCAGTTGTTGGGGCAGTGATACGTATTGATGATGTAACAGAAAAAGTACAAATGGATGCTATGATTGTACAGAGCGAGAAGATGCTCTCAGTGGGTGGTCTTGCCGCTGGTATGGCTCACGAAATTAACAATCCACTTGCTGGTATGATTCAAAGCTCAAATGTATTGATTAATCGGATCTACAAAAACCTTGAAGCACCCGTGAATAAACAGGTTGCCGACTCTCTTAACCTCGATCTTTCTGCTCTCAAGACCTACATGGAGCAACGAAAAATACCACAAATGGTTGAGAATATTAACAGCTCGGGCATTCGAGTTTCAAAGATAGTTGAAAACATGTTGAGTTTTTCTCGAATGAGTGATTCTGAGAAAACGACCGCAAAAGCGGGTGATATTATTGATACAACTATTGAACTTGCGGAGACTGATTTTAACCTCAAGAAAAAATTTGATTTTCGGGCGATTGAAATAGTAAAAGACTATGGGGATAATGTCCCTGATGTTGAGTGTGAGATTGCAAAGATACAGCAGGTACTCCTCAATATTTTTAGAAATGGTGCTCAAGCTATGCAAGAGGCTCATATAGAAAAGCCTTGCTTTACCGTTCGGACATATTTGGACGATACAGCGAATCAGGTGTGTCTCGAAATAGAGGACAACGGCCCCGGAATGAGTGAAGAGGTACGGAAAAGAATATTTGAACCATTTTTCACTACGAAATCCGTAGGGTCAGGTACAGGACTTGGTTTGAGTGTTTCATTCTTTATTATTACTGAGCATCATGGTGGAGAAATGTTTGTAAAAAGTCAGCTTGGAGAAGGGGCAACATTCATCATAAAACTTCCCCTGTGAAATGAGGTGAGTACAACTTTAAACAACAGGTTGTAAAACTGTTATAAAGCCGAGCATTTTACGTTCAAATAGTCAGAGATACTTATATTTATAATCATAACAACATTGAGAATTTAGGTTAAAAACCGGTATTAGAAGGTGATATGCACATTACTGAATTAATAGGGAACACCCCTCTTGTAGAACTACAGCGGATTAATACAAATCCAAATGTTAAGGTATTGGTAAAGCTTGAAGGGAACAACCCAGCGGGGTCAGTAAAAGACCGTCCAGCCTACTCGATGATTAAGAGAGCTTTAGAGCGTGGTGAAATTGATGAGAATTCTAAATTGATAGAGCCCACAAGTGGTAACACTGGCATTGCACTCGCAATGGTAGCGAGCATGCTTGGACTTACTATTGAACTTGTTATGCCGGCCAATGCTTCAAAAGAACGCGTTCTCACTATGGAAGCTTTTGGTGCAACGGTTACCCTTACTCCTGCAGAGGGGAGTATGGAAGGTGCTATTGATTATGCCCATAAGCAAGTCAAAGAAAATGGCTGTGTTATTTTAAATCAGTTTGCGAACCCAGATAACTGGGTGGCGCATTATGAAGGTACGGGGCCTGAAATATGGAACGATACCAATGGAGATGTTACACACTTTGTTTCATCAATGGGGACTACGGGAACCATTATGGGGGTATCGCGATATCTTAAGGAACAGAGTGAACAGGTACAAATTGTCGGGTGTCAACCAACAGAGAACTCCAATATACCGGGGATTCGCAGATGGCCTAAAGAGTACCTTCCTAAAATATTTGAACCGGATAGAGTTGATGTCGTTGCTGATGTTTCAGAAGCAGACGCAGTCCGGATGACTCAGCGACTTGCCCGAGAAGAGGGGATTTTTGCTGGGATGAGTTCAGGGGGAGCGGTACATGTTGCCGTTGAGCTTGCTAAAACATTAGAGAGTGGTACCATAGTTGCAATTATTTGTGACCGGGGCGACCGCTATTTATCAACCAATTTATTTGTAAACAAGAGGTAAAGAATGTCATATCTTGACGATATAAAAGAAGAAATTGCTGATGGTACAGCACAATTAGTTGATGTACGTGAACAGGAAGAGTGGGATGCAGGTCATGTTGCTGGGGCGCTCTTTGCCCCTCTCACGCAGTTGAACCAGGATGTTATTCCTGATTCCCTTGATAAAACTAAAAAACTCTATCTCTACTGTCGTAGTGGCGCACGTGTTCAAATGGCTGCTCCTGTATTAGAAGAGCATGGCTTTGAAGAGGTAGAGCCTCTTGCTGAAGGGTTTGTTGACCTCATTTCACTGGGCTTCGAACAGGCTTAGGGTGGTAGAAGTTACTCTTAAAAGAGATACGGGATATAAATTTGTCGCCTCTAATGAAACGGGTCATCAAGCAGTACTTGACGGTCCTGCAAAAATTGGTGGCACGGATGATGGTCTCCGTCCAATGGAGATGATACTTATGGGTCTTGCGGGCTGTAGCTCTTTTGATCTTTTATCTATTCTCGAGAAACAACGTCAAACGGTAGAAGATCTTGAGATTAAAGTACAAGGGAGTCGTGTTGATACTGTTCCCTCGGTCTATGATACGATTCATCTCATTTTTGATTTTAAGGGTGATATTGACCCGGCAAAATTAGAACGAGCTCTTGCACTTGCTGTTGATAAGTACTGTTCGGTTGCAGAGATGCTCAAATCTACTGTTTCGATTACCTATGCCTATACCATAAATAAATGATACAGACATATGGGGATTCACTTTGATGAGTTGTGAGAGTAAATTTCGCAGCTCATTTTTTGTAAGGCTATAGAATGTCACGCATGTCACAAAAATCACTGCCCATTTGGGCTTACCCTTGGGGCTTTGCAGAGGGCTTTTTAATCTTGTTTGGGCTTATCGCGACAGGCACTCTTCTCGAAGTCATACTTCCTACATTAGGCGAGAGCTCCCTACAGTGGCCATGGAATGGTTTACTTTTCTTTGGGGTACTCTGTGGAGCAACACTCATTTATGGCCTTTTCAAAAAACACCCTATCATACAATGGTTGTCGGGTGCCAAAGCAGCAATTGTCTCAATATTTGGTGTGTGCCTCGTTGTGATGCTTATGGGGACCTTCCCTCAATGGATTGATTATGGGAATCACGAGTCACTTACTCATACATTAGGTTTTCGGTCAGTTCTCTCTACATGGTACTTTTTCTTTATTGTGTTCTTCTTTATACTCTCACTTACTTTTGCGACACTTCGAAATATTCTTCATCCTGCTAAACGGAATTGGGGAGTGGTCATGAGCCATTTAGGGCTTCTTATTGTCACTCTGTCACTTGCTTTTGGAGCAGGCGATATACAAAAAGCACGAATGGAGCTTACGGTTGGTGGAGGTGTCTCGGATAGAGGAATCACTGATACTGGCGATACTATTGTCTTTCCTTTTTTAATTGAACTCACCGACTTTGCCGTCGATGAATTTAATCCCAAGCTCGCAACTATAGGCCCTCAGGGAACTATTATCAACCCTCAAACAAGTATGTACGAAATTATTGAAGGCAAGAGAGGGACCATTGGAAATTGGGATTTCACGGTTAAACGCTATCACGAGCTTGCTTATAGTATGGAAAATGGCTCGTATCAGCCTGTGTATCAGCCAGGGGCAGCACCTGCTGCGTTAATAGAATTAAAGCATACTGTTTCGGACACTACCATTGAAGAGTGGGTAAGTTGCGGGAGCCTCTCTGTTGCTCGTAAGGGTATCGTAGTAAATGACTCTGTGACTTTTGTTATGGCTCTCCCTGAAGCAAAACGCTTTCGATCTACTATCAATATTATAGAAGAAAAATCACGCTTTAAGGGCCTCTCTCTTGAGGTAAATAAGCCCATTAAGAGAGAAGGGTGGCTCATTTATCAAGTAAGCTTTGATACCCGTATGGGACGATGGTCACAGCTGAGTGTCATTGAATTAGTAAGGGACCCTTGGCTCCCCGTTGTCTATACCGGTGTTGCCATGATGCTTATTGGTGCGCTGTATCTTTTCTGGTACGGTAAAGTAAGGAGAGAAAAATATGTGGCTTAATTTTCCTCTGTATGTCGTGGGCGCTATTGCGTGCTGGGTTTTGGGTTCGAGTATTATACTCAAATGGAAGGAAGGGAAGCGTCATTGGGTTGGGGTTTCTGTTGTCTCTATAGGTTCATTAATTCTCTTTTATTTTATAAAAGAACTGTGGGTTACTCTCGAACGGCCACCACTGAGAACCCTTGGCGAAACACGCCTCCTTTATGCAGCATTCATCAGTATTATTGGTTTGGCGCTGTATGTGCGGTGGCGCTATAGATGGCTACTTATATATAGCTACACTGTAGCGGCTCTTTTTTTAGGAATCAATATACTTCGTCCAGAAGTACTCAACAAAACCTTAATGCCTGCACTCCATAGTGGATGGTTTGTACCTCATGTTGTTGTGTATATCTTTAGTTATGCTCTACTCGGTGCGGCTTCTCTTTTTGCCTTAAAGGGATTACTGCTCCATCGCTCTCAGAAGCCTGTTGATGATACGCTGCAGGATGCTGATAATATTGTCTATATTGGTTTTGCGTTTCTTACCCTTGGTCTTCTTTTTGGTGCATTATGGGCTAAAGAAGCCTGGGGACACTATTGGGCATGGGATCCTAAAGAAACATGGGCCTTTATCACCTGGACTTGTTATTTGATCTATATACATGTTCGATTCATTCCAACCATTACTCCGGTGGTCTCCCTGCGGATTCTTGCGTTGGCTTTTGTGGTATTGTTAATATGTTGGTTTGGGGTTAACTATCTCCCCGCTGCGCAAAGTAGCGTACACACTTATACTGAGTAGTTATGAGTTACCCTTTTACTTTTAATGAAGTTAAAATTGTTAATCAGATGATTCTTCTCTATTGCACAAAGAATCACTCCTATGACGGTACCCTTTGTCCTGATTGCCGTACCGTTGCAGAGTACTCTGAGAAACGGGTCAAGTATTGTCCCATAAAACAAAAAAAGCCTGTCTGTAATGTGTGCACTATTCATTGTTATTCTGATGAGATGCGTAATAAAATATTGATCATCATGAGGTATTCTGGGCCTCGAATGATACTCTTCTATCCTGTGTCAGCACTACAGTATCTTTTCAAAAAATATATCTCGGGCTAACCTTACACAGGATGGGACACGGGTATGGAATTCAATGATGAGTGGACTCTTAAAAATACCCTTTGGTATTAATAGTCCACTTTTTCCCATTAGTATCGGTACCATAGAGATAAGTACCGATACATCTTTTGGTTATCCGGGTTCCACAGTTATGGGGAGAACGTATGGTGATAATGTTGGTACTATTCTTATGAGTAAGTATGACAAAGACGGCATTCTTTGGAAATAATTTTTGTTTCAGTGTAGAGTTTAATTCATACCCCGATATAAATACGGTATTTAGTGCTACTGCATCTTGGGACCCTATATTCGAATTTTCTTTAACATAACTGATTTGCAAATGTTTTGCACTGACTGTTGTTGTAATTAGTGTAACTAATGCAATAGTTATTAGTGTGGCAAATTTCATAGTGTGTCCCTTAGCTCTCTTACCATTCTAATAATATTTTGAGTGCTATACCATAAAAAAGTGCTTACGCCAGAGTAGATTACAATTATAAATGATTCGTGATAATCTAAATTTCGTTTGCTTACTGATGGAGTTACTACGATCTATAACGCTTCAATTCCTTTATTTTGACTCAAATCAAGGAATTGAGCAGTCATATCAACTATATTGAGGGAATATATTTTTTAAAAATTGAGTATAATGCATATAACACAGAATGAAGGAGAGGTAGTCTTTGATCAAAATGGCTGCTTGGGAATTAAGAAACTCGTTACGCATAATACGGAATTTGTAACATTAACTATCGAGTCGAGGGGAGACATGATGAAGCATGCACTTCCTTTTGATGTAACCTTCTTTGTTGCTCAAGGTGGTGGCGTTGCAATCATCGATGGTACAGATGTTGAGGCGCAAGTAGGGGATGTTCTCACCGTTTCAGCAGGCAAAGAGAGAAGCTGGTTTAATGGATTCGATTCAACCTTGGTACTATTTGTCGTGAAACATCTTAATCCTTAAAAAGGGAAAGATACTGCCCATAAGGTGAGTCACTCAGTTCCTCTTTTGAGATAAAACGGAGTGATGCTGAATTTATACAGTATCGCATTCCGGTTGGCGCAGGACCATCAGGGAAGAGGTGTCCTAAATGGGCATCTCCCTGTACACTGCGTACTTCAACTCGTTCCATACCATGGGAATGATCATGCACTTCTGTGATGTTGAGTGGTTCAATAGGGGAGAAAAAACTTGGCCACCCTGTGCCTGAATCAAATTTATCTTGTGAGCTAAAGAGTGGTTCACCCGAGATAATATCAACATAGATTCCTTCTTTTTTATTGTCCCAGTATTCATTTTGAAAAGGGGCTTCTGTTCCGTTCTCTTTTGTGACATGGAACTGAATCGGAGAGAGAGTCTCTTTAAGATTGGTGTTGTCTGTATTGGTTGATTGGTCTTTTTGCATTGGACGGTTCCAGTGTTCTTCGATAAATGTGTCTCGTCCCGATCCATGACGATATTGTTTATATCGATTGGAGTTCTTTTTATAGTATTCCTGATGATGTGTTTCGGCAGCCCAAAATGTTGTAAATGGAGTAACGGCTGTTACTACGGGATTATCAAACCTTTCAGAGGAATCAATCTCTTTTTTTGTATTCAGGGCGATCTCTTGCTGGTGTTGGGAATGGTAAAATATTTCTGAACGATACTGGGGGCCCCGATCAAAGAACGATCCACCCGCATCAGTTGGGTCAATTTGTTTCCAAAAAAAATCAATAAGAGCAGTGTAGTTGACGATAGAACTATCATAAGTGATCTGAATAACTTCTGCATGGCCAGTAGCGCCACCACATACTTGTTCGTAAGTCGGGTTATCTTCCAGGCCACCTGAATAACCTGAAACAACTGATTGAACTCCATAGAGTGATGCAAATGCTGACTCCATACACCAGAAACATCCACCAGCAAAAGTTGCTGTTTCTATTGGTTGGTTCTCGTTCATATACACTCCAATTAAAGGGGGTTCTTCATTGAAAATATCAAAATTAAAAGGGATTGCTACCTTCTCGCTTCAACTCTTAAAAATAGTGTAAAGTTGACATTGAATATCTAAGAAGAGAAGAGGTGCGCTACTCTCTATCGAGGCGAATTTGTTCAAGGCACGTTGCAATAAGGTGCCATTGAAAATACATTTGATCATCTATAGACATGGCTATGAGGCCTTTTTGATTTGCTTCATCTAGAATCTGATTACTCTCTAAAGAGCCTGAACGCCACTTAAGAATATCTTCTTTCCACTCCATCCCTTTAGGATCTGGTGGTCCGAGAATTTCGCCCACTCCAGGGGTAATGAAAAGAGGCATCTCTGACACAACCGTTAAGCAGTCATCACTGATCGAACGCATTACTTCCATAGAACTGGGGTAAAAACGGTCAGCTGTTGCGCTATCACCCTTTTCAAGGAAAAAAGCGCGCATATTATTAGAGTCAGGACGAGTACAAAAGCCTTTTCCGAGACGGAAAAAACCTTTTTCACCATTGCGTTCAATATCATGAACACTATATCCCTTTGTTGCAACTTCTGAAAGACACTGTTCTTTTAAAAATGAAATACGAGTTTGCCATTCGCTTTCCAAAAGGTACCACGGGCCTGCAGCAAAAGCCATTCCATGGAGTGAGGCATGAAGATCAAATGACTTATTTTGACTGATCCACCAATCATATATTTCTCTGTTCTCAATACGGGCTCCAGGGTCTCTTTCATCCCTAGGGTACCCAAATTCAATATCTTCACCAGGGAGCTCGCGTTGACTCTGTGTAAGGTAAGGAATCAGTTCAGCAGAATGGGCAGTGTCAGACCACCATTTGTCATTGTCTCTTTTACCATCGGGATTTGCATGGGGGATAATCGACCATGAGTAGTCCGTAAGGAGTGGATGATCACTCGGTATACTGGTGAGGTAGTTGACTAGTTTACGAAGGAGTTTTGGCCCAACGGGTTCATCGGCGTGAGACCCTGCAATGAGACTTACCGCTAAAGGACCGGTTCCAAAAGTGAATCCATCAATAGGATTGTTGTCTCTACTGTAACCAATAGGTGAGGCTATCCTGAGGGTATCGGTGCAAGTGCGAATGGACTGTGATAAAGAACAAAGATCTTTGTAAAACATTAATACCTCAAATAGTATGGTTATATGTAGCAATTTGAGGGGGGTAAACTTCACTTTTATCTCGAGCCGGTCCGACCATTTACTATAATTTTTTCATATTCAATAATTGAGGTTTCTATGAAAAAGGCTTTATTAGTCATAGCGAGTACCCTAGTAATTTTCACTGGGTGTCTTACATCTGATGACTCTGGTTCGACAACAGCAGAAACAAATACCAATCCAGAACTTGTAGCAGCACAGGCAGAACTTGATAGTGTTAAGGCAGAATTAGACAGTGCGAAAATTGAACTGGAGGAGGTAAAGGAAGATTATGATGATGCTGTAGAGGACGATGCCGATTGTGAAACTTCTGAATGCCAAGAGGCGAAAACTGCTTTAGATACAAAACAGTCTGAAGTAACCGAGGCCGAAGCGAAAGTTGATACTCAAGAGAAAGAAGTAAAGGATACTGAAGAGAAAATTGCAGAGGAGCAAAAAGCAGCTGTAGAGGCTGCTCAAAATAGTGCTTCGTATAGTAATTCGTTCAATTTCTATGAAGAGAATGCTATAGAGTCTTACAATGATGAAGTGCTTATTACATTGGAAATTTCAGATGATTGTGAAGAGGAAGAAGTTACGTATAAGTATATTTTGGACGATGATGAGTTAATAATAGAAACTGAAGAATGTGAACGTATTACTTATACGGGTTCAAGTGAAACGGTTGTTGGATATTGGACCTTTAAAAGCTGGGAATTTGATTCTTCTATCACATTTGGTTGTGATGAGGATGCTGCAAATGCTTTTAAAGATACAGGTAATAGTGGCTCAATGACTATTACTGAACAAAAAATGATCATTGATCAAACGATCGCCTATAACTGCCTTATAGATATAACTACTACAGATGGAGATTTTGCGGGTGTTGACATGGAAAAAGTAGATTGTAATACGGTAAGAGACTCTCATAAGGGCTTTGAATCAGAAGTTAGGATTGATGTATCACAAGGCGTTATGTCTGTAAAGATGTCACAATCATATGATGGTACTTCTTGTGAGGTTGAGATGACAACAAGTATGGAACAATTTGAATCCATAGAGGCATGTAAAGATGAAGAAACAGAAATGGAATCTCAAGCAGGAGAATTAGTTTGTATGATGAGGCTTAATCAAGCTTTTTGTAAGGACTTTCCAGACGATCAAATGTGTTCTGATGAGCTGGATATAGATAATTCAGGTGGCGATGGTGACAGTGATGGGGATAATGGCACTAATAATACAACTACTGACCCTGATGATACGTATACCTTTCCTTCTGAAAAGCAAGGGAATGAATCGGCATCATGCGATTTTGGCATGTATTGTGCAACCTACCTAAATATATCAAGTGAATATAAGCAAGCAATGGAGGCTCAATGCACTGGGACTAACTCGGCAGTGACGAGTTGTCCTGCCTCAAGCACCGCGTGTGAAACTCAAACAATACTGGGTAGCCTAAGTATGCAAATGTATGTACCGGTTAATTCAACCTTTACTTGTGAGATGATTTTAGAAAGTATGGAAGAGAATTAGTCGAGCCATTTGCATTAATGACATTTTATCAGTTTAATAAAAAAGAGCCTATCCCAAGAGAATAAGCTCTTTTTTATATCTTGATTTGATACTGGCTTTACACTATAGGTTTAAAAAACGTCTACACACAGTGCTCAATATACTGTTTGCTTTTTGCATATGATGGAGAGCACTTTCACGAATTGCCGACTCAGTCTGAATAAAAATACCATCAACTAATTCATCTCCACAGTGGGTAATAAGATTGTCGAGGCTTTTACCGGTGCTTTCAATATGAAACTGAAAGCCGATGACTTGGTCATTATAAATAAAACCTTGGGTGTCGCACCCTTCTGAGCTAAAGAGTGATATCGCATTTTTGGGTATTTCAAATTGATCGCCATGCCAATGCATAGCTACCATAGAATCGGGGACATCGGCAAAATAGGGATGAGTCTTTGCCCCCATAAGGCGCTCAATTTGGAACCAGCCGATCTCTTTCTGAGGGCCTGGAGCGACTTTTGCACCAAGAACATCGGCAATAAGCTGTGCACCAAGGCAAATTCCAATCATCTTGGTTCCTTGATCTATCTCTCGTTCCAAAAACTCTTTTTCAGCTTTCAGCCACGGGTACTCTTCATAGTCATAAATGCCCATAGGGCCACCCATAATAACGAGGAGGTCAGTCTCTAAAAGATCAGGGAGTCTCTCGCCATCATAAAGTTTTGTGGAACTAATATCAAACGAGTGCTCTTCAGCCCATTCAAGAATGTATCCAGGGTCTTCAAATGGTACGTGCTGTATATAATGTAATGATTTCATATTTTAAAAGTACAAACAGAGTACTGGCTTGTATAGGCTAAAGTTGTATTTTAAAGGGCTCTAGTAAGTAGTGCACGGATCTATTACTGGTTCTATAACAGAAGAGAGTATATCCTTAATGGAAAGATGATCCCCAATATCTGCTCCATAATGTGCAGTGAGAATAGTTCCATCACCATCAATTAAAAGGTCAGCTGGAAGTCGAGTGAGTGTTGCATCAATCTTTCCGGGTAAAAAACCTTTTGCCATAGCCTTGATAAATTGTTTCCATTGTGCTATAAAGCTCCATGCAAACTTTGAAAGGGACTTTTCGGAACCGTACTTCGAGTAAATTATTTGATCTGGATCGGCAATGATTGTAAAAGGAATGGAGCGTTGACCGAGTGATTGAAGAACAGAATCGACAGGTGATTCAAATACAGCAACAATATCTATTCCAGCGGTTTTAAATTCATCGTAAGCGGAAACAAGTTGGTGTACCCGCAAATTACACATAGGGCAGCTTGCATAGCGAAAGAGTGCAAGAAGGGTTGGTTTATTAATAGACGAGAGAGAAATCTCTCTGCCATGAATATCTTTGGTTACAAAATGTGGGGCCTGTTGGCCTTTAAGGAGTTTCATACTGAGGAAGAACCTGTTTCAATACATCTGCAACTTTTGTCGTCGGTAGATCACAAACCTTACCACGACAGACGTACATAGTTGTTTTTCCTGCAACTAATTTATGTTCAAGGAGTGCAAGAGTGCCTTCACTTTCGCCACCGAGGAGAATAGTATTAGGTAGATAATATTGGGCTAATTCATTTCTGACTTTCTCAGCTTCTGGACCAACAATGGCTACCTCATAATGGGGGGCAGTGTGGTACATGAGTTGTCGACTCCAATTAGAGTAGTAGTAGCCACCTTTAGGAAGGTTGCGATAGACGACGTTGACCATGCGCTTATGCATTTCATTATAGCGAGTCTTATCTAAAAGCGCACCAAGTTTAAAGAGGTTCTCTGCAAGAACAGAGTTTGAGGCAGGAGTCACATTATCAGCTGACTCATATTTGTCAGCAATTAACTCATTACTCTCTTTTGGGGTATATTGAAAAAGGTGGGCTTTATTATCCCAAAAGTGTTCAATGGTGTAGGCCATGAGGGTGTCTGCTTTGGTAATCCATTGCTCATCAAAGGTTGCTTCGTAGAGTTCAATGAGAGCTTTAATGACAAAAGCATAATCATCAGAAAAGCCTCTAATTGTGGGAGACCCTTTTTTGTAATTGTGATACAGTCCACCATCCGATGTTGCGAGAGAGTCGAGGACAAAAGTTATAGCGGTCGTAGCTCGGTGCAGAAAAGAAGGTTCGCTAAAGGCTTCATAGGCAGCGACGAGGCCCGAAATAGTCAGAGCGTTCCATGAGGTAATAATTTTGTCATCAAGCGCCGGAGAGATTCGCTTTAAGCGGGCATTATACAGCAACGCTTTATTCTCAAGAAGTTTTTGATGGAGGTCTTCTAGGGGAACCTTGTGTTTTGAAGCAAAGTGCTCAAGGTGCTCATCGCGGTGGATAACATTTTTGCCGTGTTCCCAATTTCCTCGTTGACTGATAGTGTAAACCTCTTTAAAGAGAGGGGCATCAGTTCCTAGAATACGATCGATATCATTGGCACTCCATGCATAAAACTTTCCTTCTTCGCCCTCACTGTCTGCATCGTATGCTGCGTAAAAGGCGTCTTTGTCACTACTCATATCACTATTCAGAAACTCTATTGTCTGATAGACGGTTTCTTTGTAAAGAGGGTTTTTGGTCTGTTTATATGCTTTAGAATAGAGTTCAATGAGCTGCCCATTGTCGTAGAGCATTTTTTCAAAGTGGGGGACCTTCCAATAGCGGTCAACGGAGTATCGAGCAAATGCGCCACCGAGTTGATCATAGATGCCTCCCATAGCCATTTTATCAAGAGTGAGTGAGACTGCTTTGTGAGTTGATTCTTCTCCATAGTAATAGGAGTGCTGGAGTAAAAACTCAATACCAACGGGCATAGGGAATTTGGGAGCGCCTTCGGTACCACCATGAGTCATATCCATTCCACTCATTATGTGAGAATGAATCTTTTGAATATCTTGATCCATAAAAGTGTGATCACTATAATCCCCTAAACGCGCAAGATCACCCCGCTTAATTCCATTGGTGATGTTCTCGGCTTGCATTAATACTTTTTGAGGGTCGGTGGCATAGATAGTGTCAAGTTTCTGTAAAAGTTCTAGCCACTGCTTTTTAGGGTAATAGGTGCCGGCATAAATGGGGCGTCCGTCAGGGAGGGCTATTGCATTGAGGGGCCACCCACCACTTCCTGAGAGAAGGTGCACGGCATCCATATATATTTGATCCACATCGGGACGCTCTTCGCGGTCAACTTTAATAGAAACAAAACGCTCATTCATCATTTCAGCGGCAGTGTCATCAGAAAATGTTTCGTGTTCCATGACGTGGCACCAATGGCAGGCGGCATAACCAATACTGATTATAACCAACTTGTTTTCTGTTTTTGCTTTTTCAAAAGCTTCAGTACCCCAAGGGTACCAGTTAACAGGATTATGGGCGTGCATTTGTAGATAGGGGCTTGTTTCATTAATCAGTGCATTGGTGTGCTGCATTGTGTCTCCGCTTGATCTACATCCAAACAGTGCGATAGATGCCAAAATGAGTGTTCGGGGTAGGGTAAACATATTATTATCTCCTAATGTTAGATTATTAGTCTTAAAATACCTGAAAGCCTTACAGTTTCTACAAAGTTGAATGGCGTTACATCAAGATTGTGGAGATGGGTGTATTTCAATTATGTAAT
>JAOPTX010000027.1:0-32977 GCA_051532055.1 Fibrobacterales bacterium
CTACATAATCGTCCTTATCTACGTTAAAAACTAGTAAAAAACAGATATGAAAAAAGTACTAAATAAATATTCAGTACTTTTTTCTAACTCTCTTATTTTGCTCGCTCGCTCGCTATTGCAGAGGCATATGACAAGCAGTACAATTTGGCCGTTCTTCATGAGTTGAGCGAATCTCTTTTACTCCAGTTGGGCCAAAATGACAGGTTGCACAATTTTTTCTGAGTTTCGTATCATGAGGAATCATCGGAGGCATCCCAGGAGCTATGCGATTTCCTCTCTTGGGTGCATTTGCAAATTGAAAAGTACTTCCTCTAAATAGTGCACTGTCCAATTTAGGGCTATGGCACTGACGGCAATTTGGCAGAGCATCATGAGGAATAGGCATTGCAAATTTATCCCATTCTTTTACATATCCACCCGTTTCGTGACACGCCATACAATCCTTCCCCATAAATCGTTCTGCACTTATGGGATGATTGATTTGAGGAGGCGCGCCTGCATAAGCCCGGTTTTCATAAAACTGCTTAATTGAACGCTCAGCCTCTGCTATCTTTTCTTTGGGTATCTCTACTACAGAATTAGGTAGTTTGGCTTTTGAATCACTACCGTTACACCCAAAGAAGGCCAACATAAATGGTACTGCTATACAAAGAATACGGTTTTTAATCATTATACTTTCTCCACGGTAACAGCACACTTTTTATAGTCTGGCTGTTTGGATATATGGTCAAATGCATCGAGTGTTACATCATTGATCAATTTATCTTCATCAAAAAATGGCACAAATACCATCCCTTTCGGAGGGTTCCCTCGTTGTTCAATTGCTGCAGGCAGAATTATCTCTCCTCTTCGAGATTTAACACGAACTTTATCACCATCTGAAACACCAAGACGTTTTGCATCTTCTATATTCATTTCACAATAGGCACGCGGTCTTGCTGCATGAAGGGCTGGAACTCGACGCGTCATAGACCCTGAATGCCAATGTTCAATAACTCTACCCGTATTGAGCCAAAATGGATAATCTGCATCTGGCTCTTCCGCTGCTGGCTCATAAGGACGCTGCCATATTATTGCTCTGCCATCAGGTTTTCCGTAGAAATCATAGCCTTCACCTTTACAAGCGGGGTCATACTTTCCATGAAAACGCCACTGTGTTGATTTTCCATTCACATAGGGCCAGATCATTCCAGGATTTTTCTTCAATACATCATATGGTGCCATTCCATGTTTAGCGCCTTGGTGAAAGAGCGAATACTCATCCCAAATTTTTTCAATGTAATTTTCTTTAGTCCATGGGAATAAGTCACCATAGCCCATTCTTCGTGCAACTTCAATCAGCTGCCATCCATCACTCGTCGCATCTCCCGGTGGATTGACTAATTGGTCGTGATGTTGTGTTCTTCGTTCTGAGTTACCAAACATACCTTCACGCTCTATCCACATTGCAGCAGGAAGAATCACATCTGCAACGTCAGTTGTTGGTGTTGGATAGATATCTGAGACCACAATAAAGCGCCCATCTTTTTCGCACCCTTTACGATACCGATTCAAGTTAGGCATAGTAACCATTGGGTTAGTAACTTGTATCCACATAAATTTTATATCACCACGATCAAGTGCTCTAAACATAGAAACCGTATGGTGCGTTGGTTTAGGGTCAATATTTGATACCGGAACTTTCCAAATTTCTGCAGCCATTTTACGGTACTTCTCTTTCATCACAACACCCTTAGGGAGTTTATGTGTAAGAGTTCCTACTTCACGAACGGTACCACAAGCACTTGGTTGTCCCGTGAGTGAAAAGGGACTGTTACCTGGTGTTGATATTTTACCCACAAGCAAGTGAATATTATAAACAAGGTTATTTATCCAAGTGCCACGAGTATGTTGATTCATACCCATGCACCAAAGTGACATTACTTTCTTCTTTGGGTCACCGTAGAGACGTGCCATATAACGTATATCCGCTGCGGGTACTCCAGAGATCTTCTCTGCTTTTTCAGGAGTATAGTCTTCTAAGAATGTTTTATATGCTTCAAAGTCAATCCCTTCGGCCTTCTCTTTAAATTTAAAATGCTCTTCAAGGCCATAGCCGGGGTTCGTCTTACCCTTCTTAAAATTACAGTGATTTTTGACAAAGTTTTTATCAACCCAACCGTTGTTAATAATTTCATAACAAATTGCATTTGCTACTGCTAAGTCAGACTGAGGCTTGAACAAAATAGAACGGTCAGCCGCTGCACTGGTACGTGTCGTACGAGTAGCAAAGTCGACAATGGTCACTCCCCTCTTCTGTTTTTGTTCTAAAATACGAGAAAAAAGCACGGGGTGCATCTCGGCCATATTGTTGCCCCATGTAATAAATACATCAGCATGATCAATATCTTCATAACAGCCCATTGGTTCATCGAGCCCAAAGCTTGTTAAAAAGCCTGTAACAGCACTCGCCATACAAAGGCGTGCATTTGCTTCGAGATTATTCGTACCTATGGCACCTTTAAAAAGCTTAGAAGCCACATATCCATCAGGAATAGACCATTGTCCAGACCCATACATTGATACCGCATCTTTACCATGTTCCTTAATAGTCTCTTGCATTTTACTTGCAACAAGGTCGAGGGCTTCGCTCAATGGTACTTCTACCATTTTTCCATTCTTCTTAATTTTCGCTGTAGTAATACGATCTTTACCATACAGAGTCAGTACCGAATGGTAACCTTTTGTACAACAATAACCTTTGTTTACCGGACTCTCTGGGTCACCTTTCACTGCAACTGCTTTACCATTCTTGGTAGCAATCTTTACACCGCACCCTACACCACAAAATCGACAGGGCGCTTTATTCCATGTAACACCAGTGAGTTCTTCTTCTTTAGGAGTTCCTGCGAACACAGCTCCCGGAAACATTTGTGTTGCTGCTGCAATAGCGGAGCCCGCTGCAACACTTTTTAAAAACGATCTTCTTGAGACTTCAGACATTATACGGTATCCTCACTGGGTTGTGAAACAGCTTCTTCGACTGATCCATAGGCAAAAGCAACATCTATAACACCATCAATATCTTTTAAGGCTCGCTCTACCATCTTATCGGCATCAATATCAGGAGTATCTACTACAACGACAAACACATCTTTGTTGTCAGAAGGAATCACTTCTATATGATCCATATTAGAAAGAAATACTTCTACTTGATCTTTCTTTTCGGGAAGCGTATTTATTACATAACTTGATATTGGCATAGCACTACTGTTACAGAGTTGTATCTTACAAATATGTACTATATTACTACTCTACGTTGACTATTTTTATGATATTTTTGGATTTGTAAAGAAATTATCATCTTTAAAATGATTACAACTTAGACTCTTTTTGAGAGATACCGCTATCGGTAACAAGAATGTCCATGTGAAGGGAGCCCTCTTGTGCTGTAGGAAATTCCTCAACTACTTGTGAAGCAAAGCCAACCCCTACTCTTTTTGTAGGAATGGTAACAGAGAGCAGGTTTGCATAGAAATCTTTACGATGACTCATACGCATATATGCTTCTGAAAAGAAGAGTCCTGGAATCAATATACAGTCAAGGCTTCTCTGAAAACCACGTTCAGACTCTGGTGCAGGTGGTTGTTTTCTCCCAAAAGGCCCACTTTCGAGCATTTCAAGGTCTGAAACAACTACAAAACGCACTGATTCATCGGCCTCAACCCGCGGTAAATAGAGTTCTTTACCAGCCATCAATAGTTCTTGATAGAGTGGTGTTAGGTCAGGTTCATTCTTAAGAGGCATGAAGCCACCAATTGCGTCGGCCGAAAGATAGAGGTCCCAATTTGATATATGGTGAATCAATTGTGCAGTTAATCTCTCTTGCTCTCCTTTCTCGAACAACACTGGTGGAGGAAGTTCTCGTGATACAGGTTCCAGTGCAACAGCTCCGGTAGCTAATACCTTTGGCTGACTTGCAATTTGTGGAGTTTCATCTAGATGATCCGCAATCTGATCTTCAATATCGCGCTGTAAGTTTGACCATTTAACTTTTAGATCTCTGAACCATTTAATGAGCCGAGCAACTTTCTTAATATCTATTAAAAAAAGTGAAGCAATAAGGATAAAGAGTACCTCATACATTCCAAGTCCATTAAGCATTAGCCCCTCCTTGACGATTAAATACCCACGCTAAGAGAACGCTCAAAAGATAGAGTACAATTATCGGGCATGCCAGTAACACCATAGATACAGGATCAGGTGGTGTCAGCATTGCTGCCACAACAAAAATTAAGAGGATTGCGATTTTAAACTGTGCGAGGAGAAACTGAGCAGTTATCAGTTTAAGGCCCGCAAGAAATGAGGTAATAATTGGCATTTGAAACATTATGGCAAACACCATCATCATACGAATTAAAAAGTTTGCGTAGCTCGCTTGCGTCCACGTTTGCTCAGCGACACTTGATCCATAGGTTGCTAAAAATGAGAGACTTGCAGGTATAACTACTACCAAGGCAAAACCCGCCCCCATTAAAAAGAAGAGTACCGAGAAAAAAACAGCAGGAATCAAAACTCGCTTCTCTTTTTTATACAGAGCCGGAGCAATAAAACTATACACTTGCCAAAAAATGATGGGAGAGGCAATAATAGCACCCGCCATAAAGGCAACCTTGAAATCGATAATCAGTGCTTCGGTTGGGGCAATATTGATGATATTAATGTCAGAACTCTTAATATATGGATTAAGAAAAAACTGCCAAACATATTTAATGTTAAAAAGGCAAGTTGCACCCGATAAGAATACTGCCAAAGCAATTTTGAAGACCCTATTTTTAAGCTCACCAAGATGAGTCATAAGAGGCATGGTACTAACTGTATCACTCATAGTGAGAAACGCTCTCGTATTGGATAAATGACTTAGGCGTCTTTAGAATCAGAATCAGATTTGTGATCAATCTCTTTTTTAGCATCATTCTGAGTATCTTTAAACTTTTTGATACCCTTGCCAAAGCTTTCTGCTATATCAGGTATACGTTTTGCTCCAAATAGAAGGAGGAAAATTGCCAAAATGATTATAAGTCCTGGAAGTCCGATATTTTGAAGCATATTGTTCCTTAATTGCACTTTGGGTTTAAAAATAGTTTCTCCTGGTCAATATCTGTATAAATATCATGGATAAATATTCAACCTCACCATTCTTTACGAAATTATAAAAATTACGGCTATATTTTTACCTGAATTTTGTGCTCTGACACCAGTGTATCATCCAGATACAGTTCTATGCGCCATTTCCCCGGAATATCCCTTTTTTTATTAAAAGTATAGGGGAGCCAAGTTCTATATTTCCTTCCTGGACCCAATTTCCAGTCAAAATGACTCATACATACCAGTCTTCCTGCACCATCATAAATGTTATATCTGAAGTTCCAGGTTTTTCGAGGAATATTATACCACCAGGAATAAATATAAAAGGTTTCCACCTTACTCATCGAAATAGAATTGAAAGAATCAATAGGAAATTTTTTATCATTCAATCCAGTAGTAAAAGTGACTTCTTTTTCTGGATTTTTTAAGTAGTTATTCAACACCTGTTGTTGATATCCACATGATGTAAAAATAAATAAAAAGAATAATATTAAATATTTAGACGGTGATAATAATAGGTTCATTATAAGGCTCTTGATAACTTCATTAATTAAAATATTTTACAAGGAGTACACGATTCGAATCTGTTTCAGGAAAAAGCTCAACAGATTCTTCAAGGTAACTTTTTAACCAATCATCTTTATCTACAACTTGTAAATGCTGAAAGCCCACTTCAAGTAATTCCCTGTATTTTGTATAATACTCAGGCAAATGGTTATAGCGTTCCCCTAATTCAAAGAGCCTCGGTCCTATCTTTCTAAAAAAACGTCCTAAAGTGAGACTGTCACCCTCTTTTAAAAGATGTCTCGCTTCTCTTTGGTAAAAGTCAATTAAATGTGAGAGATGATAAGCATTGTTATCTTCCAAATACACTTTTATTTCAACTAATCGCATTCTATCACTTACAGCCATTATAGTGTCACTGGTGTGTTGATTACTCATGTTCCGTATTATCATTTTTTTCAATGATATTATTTTTCGTTCGAGATAATCCTCATATGTTGGACCTTTGGCCTCTTCACTGTACCATTCGACCTCTCCAGAACCATAATAAGCAGAGTCGTGTACCTGGTGATACCCAATAGGGTTGGTCGTTTCGACATCTATTGTCGATCCTTGACCATCGTTTATTTGTGCAAATGCATGATAGGGAACTAAAACTCCTTTTGCATTCAAATTATAAAAGTCTGCAAGGAGCAGATAAAGCAATGCCGAACTCATACAATTATAATTACCATCTTTTAATAGTTCTGAAAGCCTTGTTTGATTGAAACTATATGTTGGGTGAGATGAAATCACATTTGGATAAAAGTACTTTTGCATTTCGTGAAACAGTATATACCCTTTTTGTTCAATATCTTTTTCTTTTCTTATTTGTGAGGTCTTTATTTTTACAAATGCCAACACCTTTTTTTCCAGAGGCAGATATGTACCCCATGTTCTTACGTCTCCTGAGGCTACAATTGCGAGTGCTAATTTTTTTCGCAGAGAACTATGTTCACCTGTAATTGCCCACTCTTCAAAATCTGTAAGGGGTGACCATATTGGCATCCTACTCTCACCAAATTCTATTCTATTTCCAGAAATATATTTCTGACTTTGGGCTACTGGTTTCGACGTAGAGCAAGCAAATAGGACTGTTAATACAAAAAAGAAGGCTAAGCAATACTTCACGTAACACATCACAATAGACCGTCAATTATATCTAATCGATCTTTACACTGCATAGCCTCTGGCATCTCAAATAAACATCTATTCAATACTTTTCGAGCATCATTTATAGCATCATCGTTAGAATATTTAATAGACCAGTTAACATAAGCCACTTCTTTATTAGAGATTATACTTTCCTTTAAACGCGCAGCATAAGGTTGTCGATTAAACTCAGTATATAGGTCAATCACCTTTTTCCATGATTCTTTTTTCCAGAGCGTCTCTATGCTCGAAATATAAACCCAGCCTAAATTATTTTTACACTGATCTATCCATTCACAAGTCGTAGTATATCGATTGTGGAGGGTAATTGCTTCGCCATAACGTCCCTTTTCAATAAGCTCATCAAGTATCCCTTTGAAATACCAGTTGAAATTATACTGAGCATATTGGCTATTAACATTATATGCTGGTATAAAGCGATTCAAGGACGCTAACCGTTCAAGTACCTCATAGTACTTTTTATGAACATACAGCCGAATCACCTCGTTTAAGGCCA
Source organism: Fibrobacterales bacterium (assembly GCA_051532055.1). Lineage (GTDB taxonomy): Bacteria > Fibrobacterota > Fibrobacteria > Fibrobacterales > JAOPTW01 > JAOPTW01. The sequence continues at coordinate 7,340 of JAOPTX010000027.1, forward strand.
CCCAACGATAAGCGGTATAATAGACCTCGGTGGGTTTGGGGTTATGTACCATTTTAGAAAAATTTCCCTGAATTACTTTAAAAAACAAGTCGAGCTGCAGGGTATCACCCTGGGACATTAATGAATCAATTTTCTCTTGATAATGAATGAGTAATTGTTCTGTGTAGTGCGGGTCATTAGCCATGATCAGGACTTTCATCTCAAGAAATGCCATATCATTTTCGAACTGTCGTGCACCTTTCATAAATCGTGAGCTATAGGCAAACCGAATCATTTCGGTTATGGTAAGAGTATCAATATGGTTTTGGTCCGAAGCTGAGGCTGCGACCCACCCCCTTTTTGAAAACCAAGTAGTATCTATTTGAGAATAATCGTTACGAGAACTATTCCAGTTATATCCTTCAACATCAGTAGTTTCAACATTAACAACAGAATCACCCCCGAGCATTAATTGTACATAGCTATGAGTTGGTGCTTTCAATACCCGAGGATTAAGATCAAAATACTCTGCTAATAATGCATACAGCAATACCGTATTCTTTTCACCATACACACCATTCTCTACAAGACTTTTAACGCTATTCTGATCGAGAATATAATCCTTCAATCCTTCTTTTAGAGTTGGGTAGAAATTAGAAACCATAGCTTCAAATAAAAAGCGACCCTTATCAAAGTTATTCTCTAGTGAATACATTTTTGGTGATACATGTGCTAAAAACTCTTTAATTCGTAATTCAAAAGGGAGATATTCTTTGAGAGTTCTCACACTATCACCATACAGAAGCGTTAGAGCGAGTTGGTTTGATATTGTTTTTGATTCAGATGCTATAATCCATTGTTCAAACGGCGAAAGCTTTGACCATATAATATCGGGCTGAGGAGCATCCTTAAGATCAGCTTCACGCACAAACTGGTCTTGCCTTAATAAAGTATAACCATCGGGTTTACCACAACCGAAGAGATTGAGTAGAGTAATAATTGATATGAGATAGAGAATTTTTTTCATACGCTAGTATGACTAAACATAAAAAAAGCCACAGCTCTTATGAGCTGTGGCTAACAATTTTAGATAAATTGTTTAATTATTTTTCTTCAGCTGCGATGAAATACATGCCATCACCAAGAGGCGCATTTCCTAATGCTGTTACGTTAGTACCAGCATTTTTTGCAACTGCATCAAGTGATGCAACTTTTTTACCCGTAATATCAAAGATATTGAGAGTATGTGCACCCGCTTTTTTAGCAGAAAACTCAATGTTTTTACCTTGTACAAGGCGTGAGAACATTGAAGAATTCGCTGAAAATTTGCGGCTAGTGAAAAGTCCTGAAATTGACGACTCTTCATCTTGTGAAGACTCACCAAGAGAACTTCCATTACCTTCAGAAGACTCATTGTCACCTACAGATGACTCTTCAGATGAGTCATCAGATGAGTCATTCGACGAAACATCTGAACTAGCACCTGCTACTGATGAACTAGATACTTCAGATGATGAAGAAAGAATCGTACCGTTTTCTATCAAGAGTGTTTGTACTGCATGCCCTTGAATAGAACCTTCGTATGATTTACCCGCAATGTTTACAGAGTAATCAGTAGCGTCATCTTCATCATTCAAGATCACTACAACAACTTCACCATTCGGAGTAATTGCAGCAGTAACTTCTAGGTGGTCATCACCTGAAATGTTATTTTGTGCGCCATTATCCATTGTCGACGAATTATTGTTTGTTTTAACATCAATAATATATGAACCAGGTCTAATATATTTAGAGAAGTGACGGAAAAGATAGAATGTAGGGTTATAACGAACATCACCACTATTAGTAATTGTAATAGGTGAAGCACACCAGTTAGCAGCCCAGTTAGGTCCACCTTGCTCATTAAGAACAATATTCCAATCAACCCAACCAGTTACCCAGTGATTAAAACTATGAATAATGTCACGACCATATCTATACATAGGCTCAACAATAGGTTGGAATTGTGAGTATTCTGGAATATTAATACCCCATGAACCATGTACACGTTCCCACCACCAGTCCCACCAGTGATCACTACTATACCATGGGTATTGCATATTCCAGCGAGGGTCTGAATCTGATCCTTGACATTTCCAACCACAGTCACCTTGTGGAGCGATATCATCAACTAAATCAAGATGAGGAGTTGGTGTACCAGGTCCATTTCCAGGAATACCCTCACCCGCATTATCACCGCGCATATTATCAATTGTTGCTTCAGTTGCAAGTAATTGCATTTTAGGGTAATCTCTGTGATAATTTTCTAAAATATTTGGGTAAGTATCATAAGTAGATTTATACCAGTGTAGTGCAATTCCAGTGTAATCCCCTTCTGCTGAGTTTTCTAACATAGCATCGATAAACTCAATATCATGATCATCTTTATTTTGATCAAAGCCAAATATTGGCATACCAGAAAAACCGTTTTCTTCCATTTTTGGTAAAAGATTATTTGATACGTATGGCCCTTGTTCTTCACCTTTCCAGTACATCATGTCCCAGTTTTCACCATTACCATGAGGCTCATTCAATGCCGTAAGTCCCCAAATTGGAGCCCCAACTTTTTCATATTCTTCCATAAATTTTACAACATAATCAGCAAAGGTTTGGTAATATTTATCTTGAAGACGACCGCCTGCATAACCATTTTTTGCGCCTGTTCCATCTTTCATCCAAGGTGGAGCCGTCCAAGGTGACGCGAGGATTTTAAACTCTTCAGGATCTTCACTCCCTTTAGAAAAATAATCTCTTGCTTTTACTAGAGCCGGAACGGTCACTTCCATGTCTCGCTCTATTGTGAAATCACTGAGATCTTCTTGGTTAGCATAAACATATGGAGTAAGAGAAAAGTCACAACTTGCAACACTTACACGTACCATAGAAAAGTGAGACCCATCAGGGCCAAATATTTCATCCATAACTTCGTTAAGTTTAGTACTATCCCCATTTAAATGTTCGAGAAGATAAATCTGAGAAGTTGTCGATTCAGTCATTGCACCACCAATACCCTCGATGTGCTGACGTTGTTTTGCAACTGTTGCATCAAGGTCGATTACAACACCGTTACTTGCGTCTCCACCAGAAAATTCTTCATCGGTGACAACCTCTTCAAATTTCTTTTTCTCATCCTTATTGGTTTCAAAAACTTTTACAGTAGCAGGTTCAAAAGTATTACCGGCTTCAATATTATCATAAGTAATTCTTTCATATGCCGCAGAAGCTGGAGCAAGAGCTACGAGTGTTGCAAGTACCCCTAACTTTATCCCCGCGACAATCGGTTGTTTTTTATTTATGTTTTTCATAGTCATCCTGTATATGTATGGTGTATCATATTTCGCTATTAATATATATTAAAAGTGGCACATAATCAGGAAAGAAATAGTTACCAATGGTAAACACTAGAGCGCAGTGATCAAAAGCGTCATGTTCCATGATCATAATAAACATATTGGCTAAATCCATTGAATTTTCCCAATTCCAGATAGTTTTAAAAGTTACTCATAGTAATGATTTTAATCATAGCTCAGCTTAACATTCTGTTTTTCTTTACTATTTTGTTAATCGATTTTTACTGTGAATACAAGAATAAATCATATAGATTAAAACGCATACTCAATAAGTAATTATCAATTTTGGGGAACATGAGATAATAGAATTAGTTTAATAATTGAAATATGCTTATGCAGTACCGTATTCATTAGTCAATAAAAACAATATAAACAATCAAAATACACCCTAGGAGAAGAAATGAAAAAACGATTAGCCATGCTCTGTATAGCTTCACTCGCTATTCCTTCATTTGCACAAGTTGATACACTACCCGAACCAACCAGTAATGCAACTGATACAACATCCCCATCAAGCACTGATCCGTTTGATTCATACTCTACTACACCAGAGAATGATAGCACCTCTCAATACCCTGAATTAACTGAACCAGACTATTCAAACCTAGAGACAACCGACCTTGTTACTGAAACCGAGCTCGTTGTGCAAGAAAACCCACAAGCACTCGATATTATTGAAGCTAAGCCAGCTTCTGAAAGTAATAGAAGTTTCTCAGTAGGTCTAAAAGCCTTTCAACAACTTGGCTATTACAATCATACAACAGGCCAGTTTTTTAATAACAATAGTGCCGATGACAATTTTGAGACCGATCCTGACAAACAAGCGACTCCCAATGAACCATTTGGATATACTCGTGCATGGCCTGAACTTGCATATAAATGGAACGACAACCTCTCTTTTATGGTTAGACTTCAGACTGCCCGTATTTTATGGGGTAAGTGGAGTGGTGCCAAAGGTACAGGTGATTCACGATATAACACCGATGCCAACCAAGACGGTTCAATTAATCATAAACACATATATGCTGACATAGATTTCAACCCTTTATCCCATATGAAACAAATTGGTTCTCAAGAACTTCGTTTTGGTTCTCAATCCTTCAATGATCCAAGTTCGATGATTATAAACCGTGATGCATTTGGTATAAAATACACTGGTCACTTTGTACAAAACATGGTTAAATTCCAAGCTGGTTGGTTTCACCTTAAACACAAATCATATGTGATCCTCAATGACACATCTGGAGTAACTAAGGTTGATACTAGAGATCAAGATGGTGAAATGATGTACACCGCAAATATTTCTGCTAATCTTCTTGATTCAAGCATAACTGCTGGCTTTCTTTACATTGGCAGAAGAGCAGAGCAAACACCACTGACTAGCGAAAAAACACAATTTTTCAGCCAAAACTGGTTCTCACCCTACTTTAGGGGCGAATTTCAATTGCCATTTGGTGCACTTGATGTAAATCTTCAAGCTTCATATTTTAATTATGAAAGTAACTATACTACTTATGACCTTGAGATTGAAAAATATTTAGATGATGATGGGAGTCAAATAAAAGACTCACTTGACGTCCCATTATATATTACTCACTCTACAGGCAATGTGAGTGACACTCTATCTATGACCAATATCAAATCCACCTCCCCTACAATACTAAATTCTGGTTTAGCATTAAGCCTTTATACACAATTGACCGTTGGAGATGTTGAGCTCGGACTTTCATATTTAAGGGCCGATGGTAAACAAGATCAAGACATAGATGAAGAGTCTGTAACAACAAGTGAGATTTTTTACTCATCATCTAAAGACAACTGGTACAATAATAACAAATTGCAATTTCTCACTAACGCAGGTATTATCGATGACCTTCCATGGGGAATTTTAAATAACGGCAGACAAAACGGTGCTGATGGTGCCCCTGGTGATGTTCAAGGTGAAAAAGGTGGAGTAAATGCTCTATCTGTATGGGCCTTCTACAAATTTAATGAAAACATCAAAGTAGGTGTTGCAGCAGGTATTGCAAATCTCGTCGAAGGTCATGAAATACAGCTTCAGGATGCTGATAACTATAAAGCTTTTGTTGATGCAAAAGGGAAAAAATATTGGAGCCAAAAGAAAAAACTTTATGACTTTGATACTCCAGTTGCTGACCGAACCACGAGTAAAGAAGTTGACGATTCTGACTTAGTCGATAGTGATGGAGATGCATTGATTGGTAAAAGAGATGACTCTGGCAGTACTCTTCAGCTTGATGAGTATGATTCAGAAGCTGAACTAAATGACGACTGGGAGCAGGGGGTAACTGCATATAACGAGATCGTTGCCGATATCGGTACAGAGATCAACATTCAAGCAGAAATTGTTGCCTTTGAAGGCATGACCGTTAAACCTTTCTTTGCGGTACTTCTTCCAGGAAATGTTGTTATCGAAGGCAAAAAAGATTCAAACCTCATTAAAACAGGTGTTTCTTGCTTTTTTGAATTCTAATTCTAAAATCAAGTCTCTATTCATTTTATATCGGTCTGCTCCATATCTTGGGGCAGACCTTTTTATTTAAAATAACAATGACTCTTTACTTATTAAAAAAGCCGATAACCTCGGCTTTTTCCATTTAAAATCCTTACATAAGGAAGTACATTAGATAAAACAATAAATACAGGTGAATATGTTTGAGTTATTTGAGAATATCTGTTTAGCAAAATCAGATACTGATGGAGTAACAAAAATAACAGTTTCTAATACAGAATCTGAAATCCCTGAAATCTGTGGTTTTCAATTACTCTTTGAAATACACGAAAAGACATTAGCCTCTCGAGTTACCGTCTCACCTCTCACTCAAGAATTTATCACCCTTATTCACATCGTATCTGGCACAGCGTGGTATTGGAGTGAAGCAACAGGCCGTATTCCTGTAAATGAATCTCAAATTATTATCCAACTCGCCAATATCGCCTATGATTGCGCTGCTGGTAATGAAGGGGCCGTAATAGACTCACTCTCATTCACTGGCACCCTCCCCCATTCGTTACATCAGAGTGGTGTATTGAATCAAGGCATCTTTGAATGTGGCCAACAACGAAAACTCATGCCTATTTTAGAGTTGGTTGCCCTTGGCGATAATGAAAACAGAATTAGAGCTGCAAGCATGCTCATGACCCTCATTACCGAAATCCATTTTGATAATAAATACAACACCCCTAAAGAGGGTGAATCAAAGATCAAGAATCTCACCGCTATTATTCAGAAAAATCCTGAAAAAAGCTGGGACAGTTCACAAATGGCTCAGTATTGCAATTTAAGTGAAGTACAATTTCGAAGGGTTTTTAAAAAAGAAACCGGTTCCTCTCCCAAAGTGTATCTCGATACCGTTAAAATGAATCATGCAGCCCAATTGTTGAAGCGCGAATTCAGTGTCGGGATCGTCTCTGACCTATTAGGTTATTCTGACCAGTTTCACTTCAGTCGTCGATTTAAAGCGATTTTAGGGGCCTCTCCTCGGGAATATTTACAACAGAATAGATAGTCTGTAATAATTTCTTCAGACAACTTGCCATAAGTATACCGTATCATTTCAACAATATTACTTAGAGTATTCCTTCTTACCAAATGATCATAATCGACATGTTTTTGATTACTTTCGTCATTTGAATATGAGGTTTTACGACTATCTTTAATAGACACATGACAATTTTATAAAACCACAAAAGGAGCCCTCATGGGTAATGCAAAAGGGAGTATCACAATTATTGCTCCGCTTTCAGGTCCCCTCGTAGATCTTACTACAGTACCTGATCCTGTCTTTGCACAAAAAATGGTGGGCGATGGCATCTCTATAGATCCAACTTCGAACATTCTCTACGCCCCCTGTGCTGGAACAATATCACAGATCCACTCTTCATGCCATGCAGTAACAATTGCAACAGCTGAAGGCGTTGAAATTATGATGCATATTGGTGTTGATACTGTAAGTCTTAAGGGCAAGGGCTTCACCCCTAAAGTCAAGGAAGGTGATACTGTAAAAGCCAAGGATGCACTAATTGAATTTGAAATGGATTACGTTGCGGTCAATGCAAAAAGTCTGCTTACACAAATTGTGGTTACCAATAGCGAACGTGTCTCTTTTCAAGTAAACAGTGGCGTTGTTACCGCAGGTAATGACACCATAATGACTCTCACCCTGGTAGATGAGTCAGCGACAAGCACTTTTAATTCAGGTGACTTCGGATCAGAGAATTCTGCACCAATGGTCATTGCAAATCCTGTTGGACTCCACGCAAGACCCTCTGCAGTGCTCTCTACTGCAGCAAAAAAGTTTTCAAGTAGTATCGAAATCATCTGCGGCTCTCATAAAGCAAATGCCAAAAGCACCACTGCTATAATGAAAATGGAAATTGGGAACGGACAAACTGTTATCCTGTCCGCTCAAGGACCTGATGCAAAAGAAGCTATACAAGAGCTATCAGACCTCATTTGTAACGGTCTTGGTGAAGATGTTATCAGTAGTGATGCATCTGCAGAAGTTTTTCTTGAAGCACAAGATGAAACACAGCCTCTCTCGGGTGACCTTAATCGTGTCATGGGTATAGCAGCATCTCCGGGTATTGCAATCGGTACACTGTTTAAACTAGAGAAAGAAGTGTTGATTGTAGAAGAGTACGGCTCTTCTTATATTACAGAAGAGAAAATGGTTCTTGAAAAATCAATCGAACGCTCTATTAAACTTATAGAATCGCTGATAAAAGAGTCTGACTCAAAAGAATCAGAAATTTTTGAAGCACATATTGAACTTCTCCGTGACCCTGAACTTTTAGATATTGCTGAATCAGAGCTTTCTAAAGGAAAGTCAGCCGGATATGCTTGGCAAGTAGCCTATACTCAACAAGCAACAGCATTACAATCACTGAAAAGTGAGCTCCTTGCTGCTCGTGCAAATGACATGATTGACGTTGGAGAAAGTACTCTCAACATCATCTTAGGTCGAGACTCTAAAGACCTTGAGATTCCCGAGAATACTATTCTTGTTGCTGATGACCTTACTCCATCTCAAACAGCTACACTCGACCGCACTAAAGTTCTAGGCTTTTGTACACTCCAGGGTGGCTCGTCATCACACGTCGCCATACTCGCACGATCACTCGCAATACCTGCCATAGCAGGAATTGAAGCGCGTATAATGGACAGTGCAAATGGCACCTCTATTATTTTAGATGGTTCAAAAGGCGAAGTTGAGCTTAATCCAACTGATGAACGTATTAAAGCAGTTAGAGTAGAACTTATTGAGTTCGAAGCAAAACTTACAGAAGACAAATCAAATAGTGATAAACCTGCAACTACCACTGATGGACATACTGTTATGGTGGTCGGTAATGCTGGTGGTCTTCCGGAAGTTGAAGATTGCGTGGTAAATGGTGGTGAAGGTATTGGCCTTATGCGCTCTGAGTTTCTTTTTCAAAACCGTGCATCAGCACCGACTGAAGAAGAACAAGAAGAAGTATATGGTGCAATGGCATCTGCACTTGGTAACGATCGTCCTATTGTCATTAGAACACTTGATGTCGGTGGAGATAAACCACTTCCCTATCTCCCGATTCCAAAAGAAGAGAACCCATTTCTTGGTGAACGTGGTATTCGTGTCTGTTTGAACCGTCCTGAAATTTTGAGAATGCAATTTAGAGCAATCCTCAAAGCTTCTGCTAAAGGAACTATTGAAATTATGTTCCCGATGATCTCTACTCTTGCTGAATTTAAAAAAGCAAAAGAGATCCTAAAAGAAGAAGCTGATGCGATGAATGTTGCAATGCCCAAAACAGGTATTATGGTTGAAGTACCGGTTGTTGCAGCAATGGCTGAACAATTTGCAAAAGAAGTTGACTTCTTTTCGGTTGGAACCAACGACCTCGCTCAATACACAATGGCAGTTGACCGTGGACATCCAAAACTTGCAGCGCTCGCTGATGGATTAACTCCAGGACTCCTTAAACTCATTAAAATGGCTGCAGATGGCGCCCACGCTCATGGTATTACTATCAGTGTCTGTGGTGGCATTGCCAGTGATGCACATGCAGTACCAATCCTTATTGGACTAGGCATTGATAAACTCAGTGCAACCGTTCCAGCCATACCTGCTGTAAAAGCACAAATAAGAGACCTGAGTCTCGCAGATTGTAAAACCCTTGCTGAGCAAGCTCTTACCCAAGAGTCTGCTGCAGACGTACGCACACTTGTTCAATCAATGTGTAACACACTTAAATAAGTAGGATACTTTATGTCACAAACAACTTCAATTCATAAAAGTGCTTTTGCTAACCTGCAAAAAATGGGTAAAGCACTTATGCTCCCCGTATCGGTCCTACCTGCAGCTGGTATTCTGCTTGGGCTTGGTGCTATTGACCCTTCACTTATTCCATGGGCTCCAGAGTTTCTCCTGAGCATTATGAAACTCATGACCGCTGCTGGTGGTGCAATTTTCACCATTATGCCTCTTATTTTTGCGGTAGGTGTTGCACTTGGATTTACTGAAAATGACGGTGTCGCTGCCCTCGCATCATGTGTCGGCTTTTTTGTACTCATCGCTACTATGGGCACTCTTGCTGATTTTACCGGCGTAACGACTCATTTAGTACTGGGGATACCCACTATTAAAACAGGGGTGTTTGGTGGTATTATTGCCGGTTCACTCGCTGCTATAATGTTTAACAAGTTTTATCGGATATCGCTTCCGCCTTATCTTGGCTTTTTTGCCGGTAAGAGATTTGTTCCTATTGCAACAGCTGTCGCGGCAATTGCAATGGGCTTTATCCTTTTCTTTATCTGGACACCAATTGGTGCAGGTATTGATATCTTTTCTGACTGGGCATCACATGGTAACCCTACTGTTGCTTTTGGTGTGTATGGCCTTATTGAACGATGTCTCATACCTTTTGGATTGCACCATATTTGGAATGCACCATTCTTCTTTGAAATTGGAAACTTTCTTGACCCCGCAACCGGTAAAACAATTTCTGGTGAGCTCCAACGCTATATGGCGGGTGATGGTACAGCTGGTAACCTTGCAGGTGGCTATCTCTTTAAAATGTGGGGTCTTCCTGCAGCAGCACTTGCGATTTGGCATACTGCTAAACCAGAGAAAAGAACCCTTATTGGCGGTATCATGATCTCTGGTGCACTTACCTCGTTTCTAACTGGTATTACCGAGCCACTTGAATTCTCATTCATCTTTGTTGCCCCGATCCTTTACGTTTTCCATGCAATTATTTCAGGTCTATCCTTTGTTGTCTGTATTTTGTTAGACATCAAACACTCAACCTCATTCTCCCATGGGTTGATTGATTATGTTCTACTCTATAGTCGTTCAACAAATGGATGGGGCCTGTTAATTCTTGGACCTGCATGGGCTGCACTTTATTATGGTGTATTCCGCTTTTCAATCACCAAATTCAACCTCCTTACTCCGGGTCGTGAAGATGAAGATGAAACAGCAATTGCAATGGGAGAAGCTGTTTCAGAAGACAATTTTTCTCTACAACTTGTACGTGCCTTTGGCGGTAGAAGCAACATCAACACATTAGATGCCTGTATTACTCGTCTCAGAATATCAGTACACGATATCAATAAAGTTGATCAAGCACGCCTTAAAGCAATGGGAGCCGCTGGTGTTGTGGTTGTCGGCAATGGCATCCAAGCAATTTTTGGAACGCGCTCGGACAACCTTAAAACTGATATGCAAGAGTATTTAAAAACAGCAGGACCAGAAGCTGACATGACTACCGCTGCAGCTATGGCTCCAGCTCCACAATCAGCTCAACCGACTCGCACTCCGGAAGCAGTTGACCCCGATGCAATGAATAAAGCAGAATACTATGTTAAAGCACTTGGTGGAGCTGAAAACATTAAACATGTTGAGCCTTGTGCTGAGACCCGTTTACGCATTGCAGTTCATAACCCTGGCCAAGTAAATTTTGACTCAGTGGAAGGCATCAGTGTGATATCTATCGCTGATGACATTATGCATCTTATTGTAGGCCTTAATGCCAATCAATACTCTGATGCAATGAATAGTTTGATTACGGAGTAATGTAATCAATCCGAGAGCATTCTTCTTGGTCTGAGTGCTCTCGGAATTTTCTATTAGTTCAGATTATAAGAATACACGTACTACACATACGACCACAGGGAAGGGCACACAATTGGGGATGTCCTTCCCTTTTTTTATACCCAATTTATCTTTTTTAGCCCCTATAACACAATTTTTCACAAGAAAAACAATGTTACTAAGAGTTTACAAATAACTGTTGAACCCCTCATTTTTGCTCACAAAATAGTCCCAAACGTGTAAATATTTGTCCATATTATTTGGTTGTTATTCAATGCTTAACTAGTATTACACTCTATTGATTTACCTACTTAAAGCTTACTTATGTCATTACATCATCCTTCACCTAATTCACTTAATCACGATTTCGTATTTGACCGTGATAGACAAGAAGCTCTTCAAGACGAGCTCCGCAATAAATTAAGATCCCGGTCCGGTGGGGGCGGTGGTGGCCTTGGCCCCAATCCCGCGTCAGGCGGAGGTGGTGGTGGAGGTTCAAGTAGCCCTGCATCAGGAGGTGGAAATTCCCAATCAAATGGCGGTGGCAGTAATGGGAATAACGCAGAGGATGAGCCACAAGAAGCTCAGCAACCCGTTGAAGAAGAGCAAGAAGAAATTCAAGAAGAATTAGTTTCTCTGACCAATGCAAAGTTTATTATTCCGGAAAGTGAAGAAGAGCTCGACAAAACAGTCGGTATAGACAAAGAGATTGGACTCGAAGTAGATGTTGAATACCTCACTGACCGTAAACCCAGTTCAATACAATTCAAGATCAGTCTTGAACATGATGGAGTGGTAGAAGACCTCCCCATAGTTAATGGTACCGTATCTGGTGGAAAAGCCACAGCGAAAGCTAAATTACTTATGCACAATGGTTTTTACAGTAAGGCCAATAAAGCTGACGGTGAGAAATATGTCGTTAAACTGAATACACTTTGTGATGCCGATGGCGCAGAGTGCGTCGGGACAAATGAGGTTGAATTACCCCGCAAACAAAAACAAATTTTCATGGTAGAGATTCACAGTGATGTGTTCCCTCATGATAACCTTATCCCTTGTCTGGACACCAATGCGACACTCATTGATTCTCTTGCTACCGCATTTCGACATGTTGGGCACTATGATGATGTTGAACAAGGAGTAAAGGGAGCTGATCATGAACTTGTGGTTCATGGGCACGCAAGTACCCTCAGTGACTCAGAAGTTCGTGCCAAGGCAATTAAAACACTTGTTGAAGACAGACGATCAAACTGGAGCACTATCTGTACCTCATATGGCACCATAAAAGACTATCAGCAATCATTAAAGGTACTCTCTGATAGTTATGGCTGGGATTGTGATCCTGGCTCTGTAGACGGTGATGATGGCGCTAAAACGATCGCTGCGATCATGGGGTTCCAACGCACATATAATTCATCCAATGGTGGTCAACAAGATTTACTCATTGATGGAGAGTGGGGCCCAAAATGCTGGAAAGGGCTCTTCAACACTATTCGCTCCCTTGCACTCTATTTGAGTCAAGTTGATAAAAGCAGAATTAAAACACGATTCCACTCTAAAGTTGATGGTGTTCTCCCTTGTGCCACTGCATTTCCTAAAAGTGAAACGGGGTGCCCGGAATACAAATCATCTACTGATGAACGGGTTGAATTACTGTACTTTCCAAAGCCAAACCCTCCCGTGCTTGCTACGCCTGCTTCTGATGCGGTTACTACTCAAGAGGCGGGGGCGTATGATCAGGCGCTTTGTGATATTGAGGTTGTGCCCTATGATGGGATTGATGCCTCAGGGTTAGATCGAATCGATGGTATCACAATCTGGACAGAAAATGATAAAGGTGAAAAAAGAGTTTCGTCTAACGGAGAATTAAATATAGTCCCTCCAAATTTGAAACAAAAAGTTTTCATCAAAGCCCAAACAAGTTACAAGTCAACACCTATAGGCTTGGAATTAAATGGGGAGGATAATTCTTTTTTTAGTACTGAATCAATTGATTTATCAAATCACCAAGGAAATTTCTCGGCCCCTAGCGCGGGAACAATGAGATGGGATAGATTAATTCCAATGAATGGGAAGTTAGAGCCTACCCTCACACCTAAAATTATCAATATAACTACTACAGGTTCAAACCCAGTAACTACCCAATTAAATGTTTGGCCCAACAACGAAGAAGCACGTGAATGGAACCTTGCAAAGAACTTTTCATTCTTTAAAAGTATGGCTAAAAAAATACCCGGTGCAATAAGCTGGCTACCTGGTGCAGATGTCGAGTTTACTGCACTTGTAGGAAAAGTTGAAGCAAAAGGGGCCTTTAGTGAGGTCTCAAATAGCCATGAAGTATTCTATGCTTTTTCCGTTAATGGAGGCTTTAAGCCGCTAATTGCAGCAAAAATTGAACTATCTGTATCTGCTTGGAATTTAGTTGGACTTCCTGACTCACTGATGAAATACATTGCCGACATAAAAGGTGGCGTTGAATTTGAAGGCAAAATAGGATTTACTATTGAGGTAGCTAGAACTGGTATATCAGATTACAAAGGGAGCGGTGGAGTTAGCGGAAGTATTGGGATAAACTTTTTTCTTTCTGCTCTCATTGCGAACGGTAAAGTACTAGAAGCAAAGGCGGCTATTGGCTCAGGTATAGAAGCGAAATCGAGATTAGGATTAGAAGCGAAAAACAAATGTAAGGATTGGTCTATGGAATTAAATTCAGACATAGAATTTGGTTTCCTAAAAGGAGAAATTAGCTGGACTGTTTTTGATGGGATGTGGGCTAGTAAAAATACATGCACATTATATGAAGGAAAAAAGTGGACAGCCGATCCAATTAAATTATTTTAACTTTAAAAAGGATTCTAGATGACAATTTTACAAATTTTATCAATAGTAGCCGCCTTATTTACTTTGGTTGGCATTTATAGTTACAAAGTTCAATCCAGTTCATTTACTTGGACGCAAAATACCGCAACCATTGTTGATCATATCGTACAACATGATAACGGTGGAGACCTGACTAAATATTTCCCTAAAGTATCATATAGATATGAGGTCAATTCTAAATCTTATACTTGTTCAACTTTCAGGTTGATGGGTAACCCATTTTTTGGCACTGAAGCTGATGCAAATGTTTTTTTTAAAGATTACCCAATTGGAGAATCAATAGATATTTTTTATGACCCAGTACGCCCTCAACGTGCTATAATTGAGCATGTTAATATATTAGGTGCTAAAATATTTCTAGGTATTGGGATTACATTTTTGCTCGGCTGTGGTTTTTTCTGGATTAAAAAGCTAGGCTGGTTCTAAATGAACAAATACACCAGTATATATGTCAAATCCCACAAAGTAGCCTATTCTATTGCTATCAACGGCGTTACAGTAATTGCAAACAGAGAGAATACCCTACCTCAAAAAGAGCTCGGTATAAATCAATGGGTCACTAATGGAACCAATACTATCGATGTTAATTTATTTATAGCTGGCCATTTTTGGGAAGAACTTGAAGACCAATACCTTGATGTCAGAATATTTGAAACAGAAGTGAATGGTCAAGATCAGGTTGAATCAACAGTTAAAGAACTCCATTGGAAATGGGAACACGGTACAGAGTTTCCAATCAATCTCAGCGATACATTCTCCATTACTCTACCCTATTCAGGGTTTTTGTGGGACAAAGGTGAACCTCTCACTGAGGAAATCATCGACATAGAGAGCCTTAAGCAATATATCACTTCAATCAATACCCTAATGGACACAAAGAATTATGGTGTCATTGAACCTCTTGTCACACCAAAGGCTAAAGAACTTGCTGCTATGTATTATATACCAGTAGAACAACGCCTTAATGATCAACGTGCATTCTTCCATTCAGAACTATTCAGTACCCCCGGCTGGGGAATGGAACCGGTAAATTTTGAACATATGAATATTGAATATCATGTAGGCGGAAAGCTTATAGAAGTACTCGATCGCCAAGGTAAGCCAATTTTAAAATCAAGACCCATTGATGATGCAGTATTTAGCCTGCCTATGTTTCTCAGTTACCAGAATGGTGGTTGGGTAATCTGCCGATAAAACAAAGCAAAAAAAACCTTCTCCAAGTATTCAGTTTGGAGAAGGTATTATATCTGAGTAAAGTACCTCATCATTAAATTATTATTTCAAGCTTTCCCCTACCTAAAAACCTTCCTTACAACAACAACTCTATTCGGCGAAAACATCACTCGAGCAGACTCCCCATTAAAAAGCCCCAGATTACGACCACTCAAATCATACAATTGAAAGGTACCTTCCCCAAGTGTTTTGATTGGCGCCAGTGCAAAGGATGAAATAATTGAATCCTGAGACACAATGGGAACATCGACCGCAATAAGCGTATCATTACTGTTCAGAGAATCTAAAACACCACTATCAATAGCACTACTATCAATCACCACAGGATCAGTATCGGGCACAATGACAGCTATAGAGTCTTCACTCACAACGGTATCAACCGGCTGCTCAACTACCACAGAATCTGCCACATCCACAACAGGATCAACGGGAACTTCTCCCTCGCTAACAAATCCATTCCGAATCCACGTATTTATATTCTCTGTTGCAAAAGCATTATGCCAGTTCTTTTTATGCCGGTTACGTACCTCAGTAATAAAAGCATCAAAGGTCGCTTCTTTCCCAAGGGAGGCCATATACCCTTCGATATCCCGTGTGGGCTCAAAGAACGAAGGTTCCGTTTCAGTGGCCCCCTCATCTCCACTGATTACCGACCAATCGTCGAGGGTGTGTGTCTCTTTAACTACAGTAAACCACTCATTACGAGGGAGGGTATTGTAATAGTGGTTTTGTGTAAATGTGTAGTTTAAGACATCAGCACCCCCATGACGAATGAGCGAAGCTGTACCACTCTCCGAATGAAAGGTATTGTTACTCAACACCATTGAATCGCACTCTGCACCGTTTTCTATATAGAGTAATTGCCGAGCATTGGTCAGTCCATAGACCACGTTGCTATCGAGGGTAACATTACGACTTGTTCCTTGTAAATTAAACCCCCATACATTCGTTACGACAGGGTTTGTATTATGGAGAAGATAGTTCCCCTTCACTAGCCCACCATCCCAATCATTGATATCGATATACCATCCAAGCGTTCTATTGGTTGGTTGTCCTCGCCCCATGTCGAGCATTACGTTATTGGTCAATTCGACATTTTTAAATCGATATCCACCATCCTCATTATTGCCTCCAATACTCATAGCAATTTCCCCTTCAACATAGAGGTTGTTATCAATAACAATATTTGAAGCGCTCCCTTCCCCATCGTTAGCAGTAAACTTATTACCGATACTCGACGCTCTTAAAAAGAGGTTATTTCGCATAACGACATTGTGCGGATTGGCAAAGTAAGTATTATGATTAAACATCGTTGCCTGCCCATCAACCTGTTTATTTCCTTTGTCTACTTGTTGCTTATACCATCCATTATGATCAAATACACATTCTTCAAGAGTCACTCCAATACCCGCGATATAAAAGCCTTGACTATGGGATTCAGTACTGTAATTGTCGAGTATTACTGTTCGGCGCACAACAACATCATCAAGGGTTCCCCAAGCCTGGACAGTGTTGCCGGTATAGAAGCGAAATCGACACCCTTCAATGAGCATTCCCGTTCCCGTCCATGTATCTCCCACAAAAACTTTAAAGCCTCCTGACCCTTCTCCACTTATGTAATCGGGATCATCAGGGTTACGGGTATGAGCATAAAAATCGAGATCGACAAAAGCAACATTATTAAAGCTTTTACAACAATACCCAATACCCCCACCTTTACCCGTTTTAAGGAGGGGTCGTTCCTGTGCAGTACCGTATGAAGCGTAGAGAAAAGGAGCGTCTTTAGAGAGACCGCTCATCTTTTGTAACCCCTCATTGACCCAGACATCACCTCTCTTTAATAAAACCCAGTCCGGTTTACCTGAACGTACCGCTGCCGCTGCTGCTTTGATGGTCTTAAAAGGTTTCACCTGCCCTGTTGGTAGGAAGGGGTCTTCCCCTATTGCAGCATCCGTAGCTGTATAGGCAGCCCCCGTTGCATCATTACCACTGGTACTCACGTATACTATTTGAGTTTCAGCATGAGGGATAAAAAGAGTCCACCCATCTCCATCCCGAGGAAGGGTGTTTTGGGCGAACGATGTGACCGGCAAAGTAATACAGGTCAAAAAAAGGTATAGGGGTATGACAGACAGTTTCATGATGCCTCCATTTATGGTGTATGTAAATGTTTTAGTGTGTGGTTACTGACAATTTTGCTGGGAGAGCCAGTCACCTCCTGCATATGTTGTAAGCCACGTTACACGGGCATCTGATTCATTACACAAAAAGTTTTTTCCAATAATTAGTTTTTCAATTGGTTTCAGGGTAGTTATTATTTCTGGTAAACGTTCCAATTTATTGCTATAGAGATCGAGATAGGTTAACCGTGTTAATGCATCGATAGCAAACTCTATTTCATTGATATTGTTAAAGGTTAATTGTAGAGTCTGCAATGATATAAGACTACTCATTGATTGTGGGAGTTCTGTTAGGTTATTATCACTTGCCCACAACTCCTTAAGCTGTGTGAGTGCGCCAATATTTTCGGGTAGTTCATTGAGGCCACATGAAAAAATATCCAGTAATTCCAAAGTAGTGAGTTGACCAAGAGCCGCTGGCAGCGAATCGAGGGGATTTGCTCCTAACCCTAATTTTATAAGTCTTGGAAATGTATAATAGCTGTCAGGTAAACCATGCAGTGCATTATGAGACAATTTCAAATACTGTAAATTTGTTAAATCTGCGAGAGCCTCAGGTAATGTACCGAGTGCATTGCTGTCGGCAATGAGATATGAGAGCCTTCGGAGATTACCGAGTTCACTGGGAAGTGTGGTTAATTGATTACTCGTAATATCAAGAACATCGAGGAAACTCAGTCGCTGAATAGTTGGATCTAACTGTGATAACTGTAAGTTTCGCAAATCCAATGAACGTATTCGCCCCCCCGACACAGTACTCACACTATCGACAGAGAGCTCTGATGTAGAGGTTGAGGCTTGTAAGAATTGTGACACTAACAGTGAATCAGCACTGTACGTCCCCACCTGTGGAGAATCCCATGTCGCCAAACTCGACGAGATATTATGCAACACTTGAACTTCAGCCGATACCACAGGAGCGTATTCTAATACTATCGAATCGCCACTGGAACCTTTAATGACGACATCATAGGTTCCTTCAGCGAGCTTGGGGAAAAAGAACCCGCCATGGCTATCGATGGAGCTTGTTACATCTGAACCCTTTAAATATACTTCTCCTCCATTTACACCTGGGATCGATCCTGAAAGCCCCCCTTTAGGAGTGAGAGAAAAGGCAAGGCTTTTTGCAGAAGAGTCAGCAGCATCAATATTCTGTAACCGCGCTCCAAGAGTATCTTCAAAATGAACCGTCACCGTATACTGATTCATTCCAGGAACCGAAAGTGAAAATGTTCCACTCGCATCGGTAACGGTATCTTTCACCCCTTCCGCTCTATCATCTCCAAATCGGAAGTCTGCTGGACGAATAGATACCTTTGCTGCGACTACAGGGGCTCCCTTTTCTACAACACTACCGGCGACAATAGCATTTCCTGAATCGGTAGTACCGCCAGCAACATCATCACTGAGAGAACACCCCACAATGAGTATTATACCAGTAACTAGGAAAAAGAGAACCTTATTATGCATCCTGAGGCCTTTCCACTTTTTGTACCGGTTTACTTACAGGAAAAAGCTCAAAATTAAGTTCATAAACCCTTGAAGCATCATCGTTGTCAGTAACAATCTGTTTCACCCTATCTTTAAAGGCATTGAGTTCTTCACACAGTGCTGAATATTGTTGTTCAGAAACACCAAGAGTCATAGTTGAGATATGACGCACATCGCGACTCATCTCTAGAGCAGCTCTTCCATGCTTAAGCATGGAATCTGTATAACTTCTCACAGCCATACTTTGTATTGCACTATCCGCAATAATACTTTGATCAGTCTGCGTATACCCACCAGAGCTTTCTTGAGCTATGAGGTCTAACTCAAGTAATGTATTAATTGCATATTTAGCTTCGGTTGCACTAATAGGTGGAATAATCAGTGCCCCTAGTTCACTCGCTTTTATTTTTGGAGGACACAGGGTTATTAATTCACGAATCACTGGTGTGTACCAATTCTTAAAATAGTCAAACTGATTCGTTTGCAGTACTGCCTCTTTAACGCCCCCTTTTAAGGAACGAAGAACCGCATAGCATTCGCTTTTCTCTGATGAGGTCTTTGCTTGATTAAACAGTACGAGGTTTTTAAAATAAATTGCTTCTTTATCTGATAAATTGAGTGCCTTGCTAAATTTATCGATCATTGGACGAGTAAGATTTCTTTCTCCATCAATAACCCGGCGCAAAAATGATGATGATGAAATTCCAGCTGCTTGGGCAAAATAACGATGAGAAAACACAGCACTCTTCTTCTTTTTATAAGCATAATATTCACCGAGATACACTCGATAATCAATATATTCTGTGACTAATCGTAATTCCATAGGACTAATATAGAATTTTATGTCACATACCAAAGTATTTCGCTCTAATATCATCCAATTTCCGTGCACATAGCGTGCGCAAATATGGCAGATAAAACATCTATTTAGTCATTTATCATTACATTATCTAATGTCAACATAATTACGTGCACACCGAGATCACTGCATCGAGCCTGACTATAACTCTAGATAATACGCTCTCATTAAATGGGAGAACGGGATGCCATCTTACATTCCAAAGTCGCCATAGTGATAATTATTCCCGCTTCACCAACAAAGTAGAGCACCCCATAAAAACTCAGCTCAGAGAAATAGAGCAGAACAAGTAATAGTGTCAAAAAGCAGTAGAAGTAATTTGCCACGGCAATTCCATAGAGAAAGGGCCGTTGGTATCCCTTCAGAAGAACAGCACAAAACAGAGAATAGATACTATATGCGACAGCAACGAGGGCAAGACCATAGAGCACCATGGGCGGCATCCCAAACAGACTCTCAAATTGAACAAGCACCAGCCCCAGTAATACTGCAGTCAACAGTGCTCCAGCACTATCAATATAGAAGAGCCTTTTAGGGTTCAATTGATGTAAAATGGAATCAAGCATAGAGCTCTCCTTTAATAAATACTGAATATAGATATTTAGATTCTCGAATTTGAACTGGGAAAATAAAGTTTCAAAGTGGTAGAGTCTTTTTATTATTAGATTTTCTAAACAGTTATAAAATGTATTCAAGGACCATCTAATGAAAAAAATGTTAGCGTCACTGCTTATCCCAGCTTCCCTACTGATAGCTCAACCACAACCAAACGCCGCACAGATTGAGGCCATGGAAGAGTTTATATACTCAAGTACACAAGAAATCTTTCAAAAGAAGGAGTACCAATATAGCCCGAAAGCCTTTAAAAAACCATGGGACAAAAAACCTACTCACTCAAAGAAGGTATACACCAACGCCTTAAAAACTCTCGATAACAATGCAAAAGTTGAACTGGGGAAAGGATTTTTTAATAAAAAACGCATTACCTTCACCTCTGAGTTACCTAAGAACTTTACCATAGATCAAGGCGACCTTGTTCTAGAAATATCTCAGTCTTCTATGAAAGACTCTAAAGGGGCTGAAGTACCCTTTAAAAAGAGCGGTATGGTGTCATTGGGCAATCGATCTTCGAGTGGTTTCAGTAAGGGAAAGTCGTATAATAACAATTGGATTCGGGTCACCTCAACATTTGAATCTGATGTCCCTGCAAGTACCAAAGCTAAAGGAAGTGTTACTATTAATGCAAAATGTATTACTGGTCATAACATCTTAAAAATTACTCCACAAAGTAAAGGGAATGAGCTTAAACTTGGCTCTCACATCATTAAGGTTGTTGATGTTTTTAATAATAAGATAATAATCGATGCACCTGGAATGGATATGAGCGCCTTCGACTTTGTGAACCTCAACGCCAAAGGGAAGGAACTCAAGAAAATTAATTTCCAAAGTTATTCGAAAAAAGTTGGCCCAGAAAAAGCCCAAGGATTTGGAGACGTACCAGGAAAGGGCCTCGAAACTCTCGACCGTGAGATGTACAAGGCTTTTAGTGGAAATCCAGATATGTCGTTTAAGACTTTTAAAAAACTATTTCATGAGCCTCTTATGAAACGTTCTAAAAATCATTCACAAACAAATCCTAATTACCTTGTTTTAGAAACTGCTGCACCCATTGAAACGGTGTGGCTCTATTCTCCCCAATTTGGTGTTAAGAAGAGATTCACAAAGAAAATCAAATAAAACATCTTAAAATTGAGGCTCCCACCATTCTGTAGTGGGAGCCTTAGTTCTATATCCACACCTTCCCTGATATTTTCAGTAAATTAACTACATTTATCGCATATTGATGCAGCTTGAGATTTACTATGAAAATCACCCTTCTTTTCACTTTATTTGCTCTAAACCTCCTATTTTCGGGCCCCAAGTATGTCGAAGAGACAGAACGGACTCCAAAACAAATTGCTAAGGTTGAGAAGTACATTTATGCGATTACCAAAGATCTCTTTAAGAAACCGAAAATGGAGTATCTTAAAAAGGAGTTTAAAGCCCCATGGAAACAAGAAGCACCCTACAGTAAAAAGAGTTATAGAAAGGCGCTCAACTACCTCGACAACCACTCAAAGGTTTCCATTATAGATGGTGTATTTGGGAGAAAGAGAGTTGTTTTTAACAGTGAATTTCCCAAAAACATGACTGACCTTAAAAACCGATTTCACTTGGAACTGATTGAAACTCGCATGAAAAACAAAACTCAAAAACGGATATCATTTAATAATACCGGAATGACCAAATGGGGAGTGCGTACCATTGCAGGTGCATCTGCCGGAGAGGCTTTTAGCGACAAGTGGGAAAATATTAAAGTTGAGTTTCAGAGCGAGGAGAAGCCAGGCACCAACCTCTCAGGAGACCTTATCTTCAATGCTCAATTTGCAACAAAATACGAAGCAGTCAAGCTGACCAGCAAGAGCAAAGGAAAACGATTTACTTTAGGAAAACACTCATATAAAGTGATTTCAGTCA
Organism: Fibrobacterales bacterium; assembly: GCA_051532055.1. Lineage (GTDB taxonomy): Bacteria > Fibrobacterota > Fibrobacteria > Fibrobacterales > JAOPTW01 > JAOPTW01. The sequence continues at coordinate 29,967 of JAOPTX010000027.1, forward strand.
AACACAATAGAATTGTTCTTGAGACCAAAAATCGTGACCTCGAAAGTTTTGATTATGTCAATTTACACAAGAATGGCAAGGCATATGTTCGTATGACTTTTGGTGAGCACCAAATTCGTGGAGGGCAAATCAAACCACTTGCCTATAGAAAAGTTGCTCGTAAACGTATTCAAACAGTCGATAAAGTGATTTATAAAGCTATTGCCAAAAAGCCATCCATGAAATTCAAAAAATTTAAACGCAAATTTGATGACCACATTACCCATGCTTTAGAAAAAAATAACATTGATTCTAATGTCTATATTGTCCTAGAATCTGCGGCCCCTATTAATAGGTTCTATATCTTTGCCCCTATCTTTGAGGCACATAAAAAAATTACACGAAATAATGTATCTGAATAGTTTTTGAGGGTTCTTGAATCACGCTGTATCAAGGGTCAAAATCCTCATTTTATTAGTTATAGAGGCAGAGTGGCATCAATTTAACTATTTTTAGCACATTCCTTTAGTAATAGTAATCTCATGATACCATTTCCAGAGCTCCGTGACCTTCCCAAATTAGCGAAACAATCTGCCAAATCTACCAAAGTGCTGATTAAAAATTTCAGAAGTCGCCGCCCGCCCAATCTTGATGAAGTGACTCATGAATATCATGAAAAAGCATTTGAACAAATTGACTGCCTCGATTGTGGTAACTGTTGTTCAAAACTCCCTGCTCTTGTGAAGTTTAAAGATATACGTCCCATAGCTATCGCACTCGATATGGGTGATGGCGACTTCATGGCAGAGTATATCAGAAATGACCGTGATGATGGAGAAATGATTTTCAACGGCCTCCCTTGCCCTTTCTTAGAAAAAGAAGGCTGTAACTGTACGATATATGACAACCGTCCAAAATCGTGCCAAGCTTACCCACATACTGATACAAGTCGTATTATGAAACAGCTTGGATTTATTCAACGCGATGCAGATGTGTGCCCTGCAGTATGGTGGATTGTAGAAAATCTAAAAGTGCATTACAAAGAACGCTATAAATAAAATATTCATCTCATATGCTCATGTATAAGTATGAGTCACTATCCAGTTGAATGATGTCATCACACTTCAACTGGCTTTATCCTGCCTTGTTTTTAAAAATGCCCTGTCACTTACAAATGATATCAACTCAACATATTAGGTGCCAGGTTTTATAGTATCGCCTATATTCCAGTATTGATTTAAGGTATTTAAGTCAAAAAACTCTACTCATTTACCTGCTCAAAGAGCTACACCTTCTCAAACTTGTACCCATATCAGAGTTATATTCTCAATTTGTATTACAACTTTGAATAATAAAACCACATTATATTGAGTAATTACGTCAATTTAGCTATACTAATATGTACAAAAATAATGTTTGTAATCATTACAAAATGTAATGAAACAATAGGAGTTCAGTATGATCGCAACAGTTGCAAGTATAAGCGAACAATTAAAAAAACATGGCATTCGCCCTTCTCATCAGAGAATCAAAATCTATGACTACCTAGTGCGCATGAAAAACCACCCTAGTGTCGATCAAATTTTTTGTGATCTACGTGAAGAGATTCCTACACTTTCAAAAACAACTATTTACAGTACTCTTAAAGAATTTTATAAAAACAAATTAGTACTCAGTCTCACCATTGATGATCAAGTAACTCGCTATGATGCTGACACGTCAGTACATGGCCACTTTATTTGTGAAAAATGCAATGCAATTCATGACTTCGATGTGGATCAAAAACTTCTGAGTTCAACACTGATGGATATTGTTGAAGTTAAAGAGCACCACCTATACCTCCGTGGTACTTGTAAAAAACATGTAAATGAGACTCAAACGGCACAGGTTACCGAAGCAGTAGCTGCTCACTAATCTCTACACATACTGAATAGTCATATATTTTTAAAACCTGAAAAGTTATCTTCTCAGGTTTTTCTTTTTCATCACCCATCAATACTTATATTGTTACCTACACAGCTTAACATTGCTTCGGAGCATTATGCCATCTCAAGAGACTATCGTAAAGATTATCAAAGCTCAAGAAAATGAGATAACGGAATACCACATCTACCAAGCTATCGCAAAAACTGTATCTGAATCTCATAATAAAAATACACTTAAAAGAATCGCCGCTGACGAACTGAGCCACTATAAACTACTGAAGTCAATTAGTGGAATTGAAGTCCGCCCTAACCGAAGAAAAATTATTTTCTTCGTTATTCTTGCAAAAATATTTGGTTTTACCTTTGCCATTAAACGACTAGAAAAAGGTGAAGGTACAGCCCAAGTAAATTATGCAATGCTCGTTGATGAAGTCCCTGACATTGAACAAATAATTCGTGATGAAGACCGTCATGAAAAAGAACTCATCGACATTCTAGACGAAAAACGTCTCTGGTATATCGGGTCGGTTGTGCTCGGCATGAGTGATGCCATTGTCGAGATGCTTGGGGCACTAGCTGGCCTCACCTTTGCGTTACAAAACACCCAACTTATCGCCCTTACTGCAACCATTACTGGTATCGCAGCCTCTCTTTCAATGGGCTCATCAGAATACATTGCTACCAAGACCGAAAATGATGAAAAACATCCCGTACTTGCAGGCCTTACCACCGGTACTGCATTTGTCGTTACGGTCTTTGCCCTGATCATGCCGTTTTATTTTTTAACAGATTATTATCTCGCTCTGGGAATATCAGTTGTAACAACTCTCGTCATCATAGCAATTTTCACCTTTTATATATCTGTAGCAAAAGAGGTCCCTTTTAAGAAACGTTTTTTAGAGATGTCTATCATGAGTCTCGGCGTTGCAGGAATTTCCTTCGGTATCGGTCTCGTAGTCAAACAATTTCTAGATATCGATATTTAAAACACAAAAATGCAGAAAGGGCGTACGAAAGTACGACAAGCAATCAAAAGCAACCATTTTTAATTTCAGAGTTAGTAGATACAAAGCATAGACAGCAAAGGCGTACTAAAAGTACGTCAAG
>JAOPTX010000027.1:33122-37862 GCA_051532055.1 Fibrobacterales bacterium
CAACTATTTTTAGTTTCAAAGGATGTAAATACAAGGCATAGCTTGTGAGAGCGTACTAACGGTACGCCGAACAAGCTATAACGCAGTAGTTGCGTCCTTGGAAACTAAAAATCGAATTTGTCGAAGTTTACGTTGTGGATATCATGGGTGAAAGAGCCAACTTTATAGGATTCAATTTCAGTTTCTTGAGGAGCCACCTGAACATTCTTACTCTCTGTCCAGTTTTTAATCCAGTTAATTGGATTACTCTCTGTTGGAAAGAGTCCCTCAAGACCAATTGCTTTCATTCTCTTATTAGTGAGCCACTGCATGTACTTAATGAGTATCTCTTCGTTGAGTCCAAGAATAGAGCCATCTTTAAAGAGGTACCGTGCCCATTCCATTTCTTCTTCGGCTGCTTTCTGATACATTTCTATAACAGTCTTCTCACAATCCTTCACCACTTTTTGGAACCCTTCATCTTTTTCAGTTCTAAATAAGTTAAGGAGGTTTTGCGTGATAGCTAAGTGAATATTTTCATCTCGATTAATGAGAGAGATAATTTTCGCATTACCCTCCATCGTTCCCCGCTCTGCAAAAGAGTAGGAGCATGCAAAGGAAACATAAAAGCGAATTCCTTCAAGAATGTTAACCGATATTAATGTAAGATAGAGCTTCTTCTTTTTATCATAGAGTGACTCATCTGGCACATTTTCAATTAATTTATTATAATACTCAGTCACTGAAGTCGCGCGTTTAACGATCTCTTTATCATTAATAATATTATCAAATACTTCAGAAGGGTTTGAATAAATATTTTTGATAATATACGTATATGAGTAACTATGAATTGTTTCAAAAAACTCCCACGCTTTGGCCGCTGCCTCAAACTCAGGATTTGAAGTACGCTCAACAATAAAGGGGATCGCTCTCGATTGCACACTATCGAGCAGAATTTGATACTTAAGGTTTTGTGTAAATATCCACTTCTCATTTTCAGAAAGGCCTTTAAATTGCCCTCCATCGAGTGAGACGTTAATTTCTTCTGGACGCCAGAAGAATGACATTTGCTGCTGATAAATATCAAAAAACTTTTTGTATTTGAAAATATCATACCGCTGAATACTGAGGTCTTTCCCAAAGAAGAGCGGTTCTTTGGTATAGTCAACATGCTTTAAATTAATGATCTCTTTCATATAAGTCTCCTAAACCGAACAGGCCCCGCCTGCACATCCTGCATCTTCTTCATCTGTTTTACCATCATAGGTGTTTGCATAGTACAGTGTTTTTCCACCAAGTGAATAGTGGTACATAATATCATGCATCACAACCGATAGAGGTATGTTGCCCTCATCATAATACATAGGATTATAATAATGATTCGCTGAGACCGCTTGGTCAATATATTTCTGAATTACACCACATACTTCAATGTATCCATCGTTACTCGGCATCTCCCATGCTGTCATGTAGTGCTGTCCTATTTTATTCACATCGGGGACGCATTGCTTTAGAGTACCTTTTTTAGACTTCTTAATGGACATAAGGCTTCGAGGAGGCTCAATACCATTTGTAGCATTTGAGACCACTGCAGAGCTTTCTGCAGGCATTACTGCTGTCAGGGCTGAGTTACGGATACCATATTCTTTCAAGTCTACTCTTAAAGCCTCCCAATCAAGAGCGAGCTTACGACTATGCAGTGAATCGACATTTTTATTATAGGTATCAATCGGTAAAATTCCATGACCATATTTGGTGCGTTTAAACTCTTTACACGGTCCAAACTCTTTTGCGAGATCAACAGAAGCTTTAATACAGTAATACTGCATGTGTTCCATGTATTCATCAAGTAACACTAATGACTCTTTGGAACCATACTTCACTCTATTCTTTGCAAAATAATAGGCGAGATTTGTAATACCAATACCGATAGATCGGCGGTCTTTCATTTTACTTGCAGCAGCGACCGGATAATCTTGATAATCTACGATATAATCAAGAGCACGCACAATAAGGTCACAGATAACCGGTAATTCATTGAGTCGCGTCTTACCAAAATTAACTGCCGAAAGTACGCAAAGAGCAATTTCACCATCATCGCAATCAATATGGCTGATGGGTGCCGTTGGTAGGGTGATTTCTTGACAAAGATTACTTTGAAAAATAGGATCGGTGAATGAACTATGCGCATTGGAGTTATCGGTATTCATGATGTAGATACGACCAGTTTCTACACGCTCTTTACAAATATCTTCAAAGAGTTTACGTGCACCAATTTTCTTCTTCCGTTTTCCACGAGACTTTTCGTATTTCTCATAGAGTGCTTCAAATGCGTCGTTGTTACCGCTGAACATTGCTGCATAAAGGTCTGGAACATCATGAGGTGAAAAGAGTGTCAGGTGTCCATCCTCTTTTACACGTTTATAAAAGAGACGACAGAACTGAATGGAGTAATCCATTTTACGAACACGATTATCTTCAGTTCCCTTATTATTTTTGAGTACAATAATATCTTCGATCTCAAGATGCCAAAATGGAAAATGGACTGTAGAACTCCCTCCACGAACACCGTTTTGAGTACAACTCTTTGTTGTTGCTTCAAACATTTTTAAAAAGGGAACCACACCAGTATGCACTACTTCGCCACTGCGAATTTGGGCCCCTTGAGCTCTCACTCTTCCAAAGTTGAGACCGATGCCCGCACGCTGTGCAGTGTAGTATCCAACCGCAGTATTACTGTTCATAATACTTTGCATAGAATCACCAACATCAATTAATGTACATGAAGAGTACTGTCGGAGTGGTGTTCTAACCCCACACATAATTGGAGTCGGTAAATTAATTTTGAATGACGAGATCGCATTATAAAATTTGCGAATAAACTGAAGACGACGCGTGCCTTCATATTTACTAAAGAGTATCATGGATATCATCATATACATATACTGGGGTGTTTCATGTATTTCACCAGTAGTTCTATTTTGTAAGAGGTATTTATCAACTAACTGTCTAAAACCAGCATAGGCAAAATCAAAATCCCTATCGTGCTTTATAAAGTCATTGAGAATTTCCAATTCATCAGAAGTGTACATGTTGATAATTTCAGGATCATAAACCCCTTTCTTAATATTGGCCTTAATAACCTCTTCGATAGTAGGCATATCCCGTGCTTCACCAAAAATCTCTTTTCTGAGATAAAAGATATGAAGCCGAGATGCAACATATTGATAATCCGGAAACCGTTCTGAGATCATCTCTGATGCAGATTTAACGAGTACCATGTGAATCTCAGAAGTAGTAATCCCATCATACAGATGTAAATGAGCATTCATTTCAATATCACTTACCGATACATTTTTTAGGCCACCGGTAGCCCAGAAAAGAACCTTGTGAATTTTTTCAAAATTAAGTTTCTCTTTCTCACCATTTCGTTTGGTAATGTATATCTCTTTTGTCATCTAGTATTCGACCTTATTCTTATGTAGATGCTCTCTATAGTTATGCTATTTCCATACTTATTTCTGGAAAATCACGGCTTTGGTAGAGGTAAATCTATGTAAACTTTTGTAAATCATGGAGTTGCGACGATTGTAGCTCTAAAGCCAACATATCCCATACATTGTATAGATAATTATTTATCACACCATATATTGTATAAATATCCTATTGACCAATTTTAATACCGATCTATTACAATATTGGAAATTGTCAACAATAGAACAATGTAGGCTTTGAAATTATAATTAAATGTCCCCGAAAGATACACTCTCGGGGACTAGACTTCATTGATTTTAGAAACATGAGTTTAAGAGCTATTTACTCAACTCTTGAAGAGTCTCGAGCACTTCAGCCACATGACCTTTTACTCTAACTTTGTCCCACACCTTAACTACTTTCCCCTTAGGGTCTATCAGAAAGGTTGAGCGCACGACGCCCATGTATTCACGGCCATAGTTCTTTTTAAGCTGCCATACCTTATATTTTTCGAGCATTTTTTGTTCTGGGTCAGCGAGAAGTTCAATGGTGAGCCCCTGCTTTTCGATAAAGTTACAGTGCTTCTTTTCAGTGTCCGGACTCACCCCAACAACAGTCGCCCCTGCTTTTTTAAATTTTGAAAGAGCATCAGTAAACTCTTTTGCCTCAACAGTACACCCAGGGGTATTGTCCTTAGGGTAAAAATAGAGTACGAGCCATTGATCGGCATAATCACCTAATTTCCGTTTCTCTTCGTTTTGATTATTAACCGCAAATGCGGGAGCTTTTTTGCCGAGTAGCGTTGATGGCATGATGACCTCTAAAAAATGTGATGATATAAATATATTATGACCACTCACCTTTGACTAGAGAGGTATGGAGAAAAGAAGGATATGACTGTCGCCTTTTCAGATTTGTATAAAAAAGGATGAGATCGTTCCTACTCTGGTTTTGTTTTACAGGTTGTAATACCCAGCATTGCATAGGGTGGACACCAACCAATGAGTGCGGTTACTAACGGCACCAATCCGAGTGCGCCCCAAAATGATTGAAAGTATACACCGATAGCTATTCCTATTAAACCTATTACAATCCTGATACTTCTATCGAGTGAACCAACATTACGAATCATAGTGACCCTCCTTTTTAGTATAGTATACGATATAAGTTATCACTATTGTAGAACCAATATCTGATATTACATAATTGAAATACACACTTCTCCACAATCTTGATGTAACGCCATTCAACTTTGTAGAAACTGTAAGGCTTTCAGGTATTTTAAGA
>JAOPTX010000028.1:0-48874 GCA_051532055.1 Fibrobacterales bacterium
GAAGGGAACTACTTTTGAAATAATAATTCCGATTGAACATGCAACTTAGAAATGACGGATCTTAGAAAATTTCGACAGTCATTAACATTACAAAGAAAATACCACTAGACCATTCAAAAATCGAGGAGAATCTATGACAAAAGAGCACTGGAACACCATTTTTAACAACACGAGTCAAGAGCAACTTGGCTGGTTCGAAAGTGAAGTATCACAAACGTTTTCACTCCTCGATCGTATCCCCAATCTCAACGAGAAACATGTCTTTATTGCGGGAGTCGGCACTTCAATTCTCGCCGAATCTCTGATAGGCAAAACAGCCGTACTTACATTAAATGACCTGAGCGACAAAGCACTCACATTACTCAAACAACGATTACCGGAGAACACCCAACCAATTGAATGGGTTGCTGGGGATATTAGTACACCGCTTTGCATAGATCTTGAAAGTATCGATGTCTGGATAGACCGTGCAGTTCTGCACTTCTTAACTGAAGAGCGAGATATTGACGCCTACTTTGCGCAACTCAGACAGTCACTCCACCACAAAGGCTATGTACTTATTGCTGAATTCTCTGATACTGGCGCTCCAAAGTGTGCCGGCCTTGAAGTACATCGCTACACAGAAGATGAGATACGTCATAGACTCGGCTCTCAATTCACCTTGATCCATGCAGAATCATACAGCTTTACCAATCCCAATGGAGACCCACGCCCCTATATTTATACCCTCTATCAAAAAGGGTAGTGACTCAATCATTCGGCTCTACCGAGCCATCTTCTCTACCTTCTTGAGCCATGCTTCTCTCTTTTTAGGCGTTGATTGTTTGATAGGGGCAAAATAGGTTATGGATTTATTTTTAATTCCGCAAAATCCTAGAGTTCCTCGCGCAAACGAGTACTTAACCGGTTGTTTCGTGAATAGTTTATAATACCAAACGGGTGAGTCCATTGTGACCATAAGCTGAGAAGTTTTTCCTTTCAATAGTTTTTCTGGAAAACTCTTTCCCGACTTAAACGCCCAACCAGGTAAAAAGAGTCGGTCAACAAATCCTTTGAGCAATGCTGGTATTGTCGCCCACCATATAGGAAAAACCCATACTATATGCTCCGCTTCTTCGATCAATTTTTGACACCTTAAAAGGTCTGGCTCCAACTCTGTCCGTTTATGATACCCATCGGATAAATTGGGTGAGAAGGTTAGTTCGTATAATTTAACCATCGCTATATCTCTACCCGCCGATACCGCTGTTTTATAATAGGTTTCTGCAATTTCATTACAGTAAGATTGAGCATTAGGGTGCCCGAGAATAATCAATTCTTTTGCCATGATTTATGTTCCATATCAATTTCTTAGAACATATATAGTGTCTATCTGTTTACCCGTAAACCTTCATTCACAAATGATACACCTTGATACATTTTGTTACTCTCACCGTAGAATACGTTCCTTTTAATCCCAAAACAGTGACGCATAACTATGTTTATTACCGTTAGTATCTTAAGAGCCCCTCATGAACCTATCAAGTCAAAAAAGCATCACCATAATCGGCAGTGGTTGGCTCGGCCTTCCTTTAATAATACACTGTATCAACAAGGGATACTCCGTAAAAGCAACAACAACGACCCCTCATCGTATTTCTGAAATTACAGAAGCAGGCGCTGAGGGCCATCTTTTCAACATTGAGAGCTTTGATACTCTTGATCCTACACTCTTTCATAGCCACCTCCTTCTCATTAATATTCCCACAAAAAATAGTGCCGCCTTTAAAAGGCTCATCCCCATTATTGAATCATCTCCTATTCGTTCTGTACTGTTAATCAGTTCTACTTCTGTATATGTTGCAACCAATAGTACTGTTACAGAAGAAGCACCAACAGTATCAGATGCGCCCCTCGTCATCATTGAGAAATATTTTACCGATTCTCAAGTTTTCGATACCACCATCGTTCGGTTTGCAGGATTAGTAGGGCCACAGAGACATCCCGGCAAGTTTTTCTCATCCGGTAAGTCAATCAGCAATCCTCGAGCCCCAGTAAATATTATTCATCGAGATGATTGTTTGGGAATCATTGATACCATTCTAATGCACAATGCCTGGAGTGAAACGTTTAATGGATGCTCTGAATCCCATCCATCAAAAATGGACTTTTATTCCGCTGCCGCACAACAACTCAATAAACCTATCCCACAAACTATCCCCAATAGTGACGCCCCCTTTAAAAAGGTTGATGGTTCAAAAATCACCCGTACATACGGATATCAGTTCAAACACCCCAATTGTTCAAAATGGCTCAAAACCCTCTCTAATTCTTAAATAAGATACAGTTGGCAAGTGATTGTACCATTATTCATTTACGATAATACTATTGAACAGATACAACGAGATTACTACTAAGCTACTGTAGATCACAAATTTATGAAAAACAGCCGCTCATCTCAGTACAAAGCTTTTATACAACCGTAAGAAGCACTCGTTATTATTATTTTAACAACACTAATGTACCCCTTAGATATACGCTTACCTAAATATTTGATACATTTGGCCTTTTACACGTACTAAAGGCACACCATGTTCTATATCAGTTTTATACTGCTTCTTCTTACTCTTGTATCAATGTCATGGGGACGCAGTGCCAGCCTCTACGGGACAGTAACCCATGCTCAGACGGGCAAACCGCTCGCCAACGTACGACTCTATCTTTTACCCGAAGACAAAATGGATACCACTGATCAAATGGGGAATTACGCATTAAGTAATTGTACCAGTGGTCTTCATGAACTCCAAGTCTGGGGAGACAGTCTCGAACCACTCCTTTTAGAAAATATTGTAATTACACAGGGACAAGATATTGAACATGCAATAATTCTGCACCCAATGTACACGAATGTTGGCAACCCTAATACTGATACTCTTACATCCATTACAAATAAAACAATTAAAGTTACCGCCTCAAAAACCCTTAAACAGATGCGTCCGGGTAACAATGAATTCTCAAGCAAATACAAAGTATCACGCAGTGATATCCTCGAAATGCCTGGAGGCATGCAAGATATAAACCATTACATAAAAACACTTCCTGGCTCGAGCAACAGTGCAGACAATCTTTCAAATCTCAATGTTCGCGGTGGAGGCTCAAACGAAAATGCCTATCTCATCGATGGCATTCCTATTTTTAACATTAATCATTTTGAAGACAATCAACAGACTGGAGGTGGCATTGGAAATATCAATCCTCATTTCCTATCACGTATCGATTACACAACAGGTGGGTTTCCTGCTCATTACCCTGATAAACTTTCTTCAGTCATGAACATCATTTTTAAAAAAGGTTCGACCGCAAACCACAGCGGAAAATTCACCTTTGACGCCGCTGGCGCTGGTGCAATGGTTGAAGGCCCAATCCCCCTTACCAATAGTAAAGCAAGTTATGGAGTAACGGCTCGAAAAAGTGCACTTGACCTTCTACAAAGTGTTGGTATAGTGGACTTTCCCGGCATACCACGCTATCAAAATGTTCACGTTAAAACAAACTACGCATTTGAACATTCTGAACTCTCTCTTAATGTATTAGGCGCTCAAGATGAATATGATGAACCCCTTGAATACCATAGGTACATCCATCCCAGTGACACCATTATTAGATATGACACTACAAAGGTTTTACAAACCTCACAGAACCTATTTACGGCCCTAAAATGGACATCTTATCTTGATGATGGCCTTTTTTCTCTCTATAGTGCTTGGAATACTCGAAATATTACAGAGAAATGGTGGCGAGATCGAGGTATTTACATTACCACCAGTGATACCACACACACCTTTCATACTATTTCTAATGAGTCTTCAGGGGGAGATCGACTTCTATGGGGCAGTGATATCATCACAAACCTTACTAATAATATCACTATTCAAGGAGGAATTCTTAATCAATACAACTTAGTCAATACTTCTTTTCAAACAGAGCTAAACAAGCAAGACTATACCCAAAAATACGACGAAGGTTTCTATGACATAGCGGCATACACGGAAGGGACCTATAGATTTCCGAAGGGAGACATTACAATGGGAGTACGTACAACATACGACGAATTCCTTAACACTACAGCCATCAGTCCTCACTACGGTATACAGTGGTACCCTACAACGTCGATCACCCTGAGGTCCGTTGGCGGTATCTATCATCAAAGTCCAGCAATCTATTTTCAGCAATCACCCAATCTACCCATTGACTTTAGCGAAAGTATTCAACAAGTCCTTGGCATTGATTGGAATATGTGGAAGTCCTTTATAGTCACTATTGAAAGTTATGTTAAATTCAATAATGAAGTGCATACTATTGAGGAGCCTATTTTTGATCGGTATACAAAGCGCACTTTTAGAATGTATGGCATTGATGCACACATCAAAGGGAATTTCAATAAAAGACTAAAAGCACAAGTAGGGTTTTCTTATGCATACAATAAAGAAAAAAGGCTCGGAAACTGGTTGCCATACGAGAGTTCACTTCCTTGGTCATTCTCAAATCATATCCATTGGAACCCATGGCATACTCTAAAAATCAGTACACAATACTCCATTGCCGCTGGCACTCCGTATAGTGAAAAGCAAGAAGTATTTATTAACAATCAAACAACTGGTTCCACAAGTATCAATGAAACGATGAGATTTTCGCACCTGCATGACGCAACCCATACTTTGAGTTTAAGCATAAACTACACTTGGAACTTTAAGTCAACAAGTATTCAATCATTTATCGATGTAAAAAATATCTACAACCAAAAAAACATCTATACTCAAGAAGAATTTTATCATCGAGAAGGATGGGGGCTCTTTCCTGTTGGTGGCTTCGCCTTCAGCTTCTAGACACCACTCACCTACACCACATACGTTCTCAATAATTTACCAAATTGATTCGGGGCTTTTGCTAAAAAAGACCCCTAAGCGAATTCCCCACTGATTCATAGCATCAACCGTGGCAAACCGCTTATACAGACCAAGATCGACCTTCCAAAATGTTATTCCAAGGGAAAGTGTTTCACTCATCCCCCAGTTACCCACATACGCCTCAAAACGATGAGAAAAATAGGGCTGCACATACATATACTGAAGACTCACATTGAAGTTAGCAAGGCTGTTTAATATAATCCCAGTTACCACCAGTGGAATCCCATGCTCCTTTCCTAGATACGCACCAGAGCCATAGAACACCCATGGCACTGCAAGTTCTAAAGGCACATAGACCTTATTATCAATATACGAGTATCCGACATTCACTAAATCAATGGCAAAAAGTTTATTTTCATCTGCTAAAAAGCCAATACTGACCTGGGATCTCACCTCATTTTTAGGTTGCCAATTAAAAGACAACTTCATAAGGTCTGGTTCGTTTTCAGCAAAAAGAGTGTTAAAGAGGACGAGTCCAATAACAAAAATACGCGATATCATATATCACCTCGAAACATAACAGAGCTTAAAAATAGTTTTTTTTAATATTCTCTCAAACAATCCTTCATTTCAGTCTTTAATGGCTATTGCGTACCACAAAGGCCAATTTGTTGATTTCAATCAAGGGGCCTTTGTGGGAAACTATGTACCTTTATATTCAGAACAACAGCGAGGCATTTATGAAAGCATATCTTGAACAATATATCAAACCCCTTCTTGAGCAATACCCAGAAATTGGTACAATTCTTAATAACTATTCTGTGGGATGTTCTGATTGTAATGTAGGTACTTGTAAGTTGATTGACATTTTAGAGATCCACAACCTCGATGCTACAACCAGTAAATCACTTATCAGTGAAATGGGATCGGTTATTTATGGAGATGCCCCTTTTGAAATCCCAACAATTGAAGAGAAGAAGACGGTAAACAAAGAATCATATTCGCCTGCTATCCGCAAAATGATGAATGAACATGTCTACATTAAAAAGGTTATAGCAGCAATTCCCTACCTCATTGAAGAATTAAAAATCGATTTCAGCAAAACAGTTTCTGATATCGAAATGGCAATTGATTTTATTAAAAATTATGCCGACGGCTATCATCACGCTAAAGAAGAAGATATACTTTTTGGTTTTTTCGATCCAGAACTCGATATATTGAAAGTGATGTACACTGACCATGACACCGGAAGAAGCTTTGTAAAAAATACATTGGCCGGTATAACTGCCAAAAATAGCCATACCATAGAAGAAAATTTATCTGGATATGCAGCACTTCTCACTGAGCACATTAAAAAAGAGGATGAAATACTCTTCCCTTGGATGGATAGAACACTCACCGATAAACAAATTGGCGAGCTCTATTCTCAGTGTGTTGTTGTCGACTCTACCTTTGGCTCAAAACCTTTTGAATATGAAGACTTTGCCAACCAACTCGAAAAAAGATTCGCATCAAACTAGATAAATAAAAAATGCCCAAGGAGATCTGGGGAACTCCTTCGGGCATCTTGTTTTGATACGGCATCTGCACTGTTTACTGGGGGTTATTCCAGTACAGACACTAATCAAAGTCTATTGTTCTTCTTTACAATCACAGTAATGTAAAATCTACTTGTGAACGCCATGTTCCTGTTGATCCATAACTACCGCTCGCGCCCTCTAATAGTGCATCATTGTTGTTACCCGATTGATCCTTTATAAATACAACATTAGTATCCAAATAATTAAAATCATAACTCACAATTAAACCACTCGTATAATCCAACTGTTGTGTAACGGAATACATATTTGCTTCAATTTCTACTGAAGTACGAACCCTATTCCAAATACGTACATTATCTATTCTACCATCAAAATGTCCATCTGAACTAACAGCACTTTTACCAAGATAATTCACGTTTCGATCAGTATTAGCGGGGACCGCTTTCATACCTGCATTTACACTCTTTTTCTCCGCACCATTTATATACATTGAAACAACGCCATCAATTGCGACAGTAACAGCTACATGAGTCCACTGCCCTGCTACAAAAGCTGAATCAAGTAACGCCCCAGCCCAATCATCTGGATTAGTTCCTCTTTCGTTATTCAGTACATTAAATTTAAGAGCATTATAATTATTCCCTTTTACACTCACTCCTACAACCACCATATAATTATGCAATCCATTTGAAAGGTGTATAATTGGAGCATCATTACTAAAGGTATCCCACAAAACCCATGCCTCGATCGTCATACCATTATTCTCCCAGTCATCATTAAAGCGCGGAAGTGTTACATGACTCCATTCGTTGATATTTAAAATTTCTGTTTCATCAATAAATACTGCTGACGACTCATCAACCGACGATGAACTCTCTGATGAGGAAACAACTTGCGATGACAATACTTGAACACTTGAAAGGGAAACACTACTAGAAGAAAGAACGACAACTATAGATGAACTTGAAAAAAGCGAGGAAGAGCTTATAACTTTACTCGAGGAAGACGATGCTATTATTAAAGTATCATCAGTAGCCGAACTCACTGGACTTATACTACTCAATAATTCAGCTGATGAGGAAATTTCGGTATGTGTATTATCTACGTCTCCATTTGACGAAGAACTAGATGTTTGAGTCGATAAGTCCACCTCTACTAGAGAAGAGGATGCTAGGGACCATGCATGTGAACTTACCGAGCTCAAAACATCTGAGGGATCGTTACTACTACTCACACCAATTGGAGGAGCCTGTATACTTGAAGATTGTAAGGAGTCAATTTTTACCATATGTTCGGCGATACCCTGAAAGGCATCTACCCTTAACAATTCATCTGATTTAAATTGTTGGAGTAACTCACGCAACTGATGTTGCTCCGCAACAAGCGTGGGGTCACTGTTTTCTGAAACAAGAGCGAGTGTCTCTGAGTTATATTGTTCTAAAGAATCAATAGTTGTATTTAGTTGTTGAATCTGAATGGTAATTAGTTCAACACGCCCTTGTAGCGCTCTTTCAAATACAGCCACTCGGCTGGGATCAGACTCCTTTGACAATGCTCGATCAATAAGAGTCAATGTATCTATCAATAAGGCAATATCATTCACACGTTCTTTGAGAATTTGAATATCTTCATGAGATTCCAATTCTCCAGTCGTATCAAGTTCAGTAATGGTGACCACCTTGTCGTCACCACAGTACAAGAGCATAAGTGAAATAAAGAAAACTCCCATCACCTTCATTAATTGCTGTACTGTCGCTACCCGATACATATGTTCCCCAATGATACAATGAGCATTCTGAATTTCAGAAATACCCACCCTAATTGTGCGTGACCATGCGATTTATTGTGTGTGTGTTTGAGTAGATGCATGTGTAGTGCATCCAATCACTTTCCCGACATAAAGGTATATTATTTATTCTTATTTACTCACTAGTTTTTATTATTTCACTCACTAGCGAATACCAAATCAAACAAATACGGCCACCACAACCCCCATTTAAAGCTCAGTAAAGTAATATTTTACATGAGGAACAAATAAAAAACATAAATACCCCCAATACTTTACTCACTAGATTTAACTAAATACAGTGTAAACGCACCTAAAAACCATTTGTATATCAATTGCCCCCTACTAACACACAAAGAGTATTCTTAAGAGATATCTATTTTTGAACACAAAAAAAGGGAGCAGAACGCCCCCTCACTTGATAAAATAAATCGTTTGTTAAAAGTACATTTTATTGAAACCTATAATAGAGTACCTGGCCATACGAAGGAAGACCAAACTCCGCAACATCATCTGTCACTTCATGTCGTGATAGTACTTCACCAGATAGAGTATAAAAAACGAGCTCATGAGCCCCTACAGGCACCGTCACGCGTTCACGCTCAACTCCCACCACCATACCATCTTTCAATGATTTACCAAAGAAAGGGTACTGCACCAACGCAACGTCTTCACTTGAAAGAACTTCACCTTCTCCAGCCTCTTCATCACTAGACAAGCCACCATCGCTACTCTCATTATCAACAATGTCACTACTTTCTGTAGCCATATCGCTTTCACCTTTAGACTCATCATTTGAAGAGACCACTACAGAGGACGAACTTTCTAATACAACCCCATAGTCTCCTGCAAAACAGATAATCGAGTTTTCTGCATCCACTGAAGTCTCTATCCGTACATACAGAACTCCATGTTCACCGTCTATTGACCACTCCCCAGCGCCAGCTCCTTCAGCGAGAAGACGTGTATAATCACCAATGTACCGTAGCGTATCATCATTGTGAGTTACCGCAATATAATTGGTATCAAGTAAGTTTAATTTAACAATATAATCCCGAGAGGTAGGCTTCCCCGAGTAATTACCCTTGCTCGCACCAATGGTCACCTCAATATCACTCGCCTCTTTAGAAACAGTAAACACCGTCTGTGCATACTCATTTCTTGTATACCCATTTGACTCACCATCATCATCATACATAGCAAATGAAGCGTCTCCAGACTGCTTAGGATACACATCAAGAGTAAGAGGATCTGGATGTACAGCATGATCAATGTTATAGATTTCAGGGCCCATTGGCACAATTGAGCCACGCTTCACAAACAACGGAATATACTTATCGTTTGATTCACTCACATCATAATTAACTATAGAGCCACCTGCAAAAATAGTGTGAGTCCAATAATCAACCCACTCTTCGCCCTCAGGGAGCCAGACAGGCATTTTATCATCAGCCCAATCTTCACGCTTTTTATACACAGGCGCCACAAGAAACTCCTCACCAAACATATAAGAATATCGAATGTCATCACGCTGTCCAGGATAGGCTAATTTAAAAGGACGAGTAAGAGGCATTGCCTTATCATAAATATCCCACACATAGGTATAGATATAGGGCAGGAGCCTATAGCGTAGCATCCTTGAGAAATGAGAATTTTCTTCAACTTTTTCTCCCCATGACCATACATCACGATCAACACCCGCACCATGATTCCGGGTAAAGGGTGAAAAGTCAGCATGCTGTATCCAACGATTCGCTAATTCTGGGTCTTCACCGCGCAAGTGCCCCGGGCAGTCCGCATGAACATACGACCACCCACCCATTGAACCATCTTCACTATAGACCGTTGCATCAATCGCCTCTTGCAATCCTTCCCAGCTCCCATCATTATCACCAGTCCAATGCATCGGCATAGTCTTCTCTATCTCATCTTCGTTGGGAGCCTTTAACTCACCCATATCGCCCCAATCACCAGGACTCTCATAATTCATTCTATTTGGACGCATATAGTGGCGCGCCATAAAAATACGACGCTTATCATCACCCCACACTTCTCTGAGCAATTCCCACACTTGCGCCTCATAATCTGATCCACCAGTCCAAAAGTCGAGCCATACCACATCGACACCCCATTCGAGATGTTCACGCATTTTTTGAAGCCACTCCTGCCCAAAGCCACCAGAGTGGTAATTAAGAACAATCTTGAATCCCATATCATGAAGAGAATCAATCATTTTTTCAGGATCCGGGAATCGATCATAACTCCACTGCATGTTTTTTAGATCATTATCCCAGCCCCACTCTTTATCATTCCAAAACATATCGAGTACCATAACATCTGCAGGATGCTTATGATCACCATACTGGTTTTCCAAACCACGGAGCGCCTCTGCATGATCAATAAAAGAATTTTGATACCCATACCCATTATCCTCACCCCAATAGGATTGCCAAAAGCCAAGAGACCACTTAGGAATCATTGGCTCAGTATGTGGATCATTCAAGTTTATTACAGGATTAATTGTTCCCTGTTCAACCATTTCTATATCATCAGTGGATTGTTCATCACCATATTTTGGTTTATACGTATCATCAGCCGCAAAAACTGTCGTAGCAATGAGACTAACATAGAGTGCATTTTTAATATATGCACCCAATTTAATATTCTTTAGAATTTTCATTCGAGCCCTCTGTGTATGTGTGCGCAAGCCCCAGCATTCGCTATTCTGCGCTAAAAATAAGCACTCGACCTCACATCTACAACAACTACAGAAGATACAAACAAAATTAGCGCAAGTACTGTTGAGATTTAAGCGAAGGATATTCATTGCTGCGAGCAAATTTCAGTCTACACACTCGTCATTAAAGACTACAAGTGCGCCACTCCCCCTCTAAAAGGCAGGATGAGAAAATATTACTTTTTACTCATCAACCCCTAGATACGGTATATACCATAGGTTGTGGAACATCAAAAAAGAACATTTAACAATTATTAGTCAACAAAAATGTATACACTAAACGCAATCAAACAAGTAAAACATTCCTTACACAGGAGTTACCGGCTTATCGATCAATTTAAAAATAACCGGAATTCTGAATGCAACATTGACCGCACTATCGATTAGTAAAATATTACAAATTATTTTGAGCTAAAATCCACTTGAGGGCGCCAATTGCCAGACACACCTAATACACCTGTCATTCCTCTCAAGTTTCCATAAGTATTCTGACCTGAATGGTCCTGTACTTTCAGGGGACCATTCGGATCATATTCAAAATCATAACTTAACAATAGGCCTGATATATCATCGATTAATGCAGTAGTATGATAGAGATTATTAATAATTTCATCTTCCGTCCGTGCACGATTCCAAATACGTACATTATCCATACGTCCATAAAAATGGCCATCAGAAGATTCTTCACTTTTCCCGAGATAATTAACCCAACGCTC
The DNA here is from genome assembly GCA_051532055.1 of Fibrobacterales bacterium. GTDB lineage: Bacteria > Fibrobacterota > Fibrobacteria > Fibrobacterales > JAOPTW01 > JAOPTW01. The sequence goes on from JAOPTX010000028.1 coordinate 11,667, forward strand.
AGTATTGACAGGAACAGCCTTGCTTCCACTTTCCGACCGCACTTTCTCTATTCCATCGACATAAAAAGACACCACACCATTTGGCGTAACAGTCAGAGCTACATGGGTCCATTGATTAGGAACAAAAACACTATCAAGACTCAATCCACTCCATGATTGATCATTAGTACCATCTTTCGCATTACACACCGTATACTGTAATTTATAATTTGACCCTTCAACAACAACTCCAAGCGCGATCATATAATTATTAAATCGACCATTAGAAAGATGGATGAGATGTGCATACTGCTCTATAGTATCCCACTCAACCCAAAGCTCCATTGTAAGACCATTCCCTGTAAAATCAGCATTTACACCGTTCTCTATTTGAACATATTCATTTGACGTTTTGATATTTAAAACTTCAGTAGTATCAGCAAAAACAATTGGTTTATTAAATGAGAGATCTTGGTTCGATGATGATTCCAGAACCTCATCAAATTCTAACACAGAAGAGGCTACTGAACTCGCTTCTGATGAACTATGCATAGATGAGGAACGTGAACCTTCTATAGAACTCGACATCAATGCATCACCATCTATCTTTTCAGATGAACTTGTAGAACTTATCATTTCTTCATATGAACTTATAAAAACAAAAGAAGACTCTTCTTTACTTGGAGGTAAGATGACCGATACTTTTTCATCTTGACCACTACTGCTTACAGGTAAATCACTTTCGATTTTTTCTTCTCTATTTTTAATTTGAAAATAGGCACTGTTATTATCAATCACCATAAGAGTTTCCGACTTAAAGCGAGTCAAATTTTCAATCTCTGTCTGCATATATGTTACACTATCTGATTCATCAATAGATTCATAATATTCTATTTCCACTTCTAAATCATACACAATAGAATCATACACTCTATTAAAATCATCAATCTGTACATTAAGAAGTTCAACTTTTTGTTCAAGCCCTCTCACAAAGCCCTTGATACGGACCGCGTCTGTTTCATGGCTTAACACTTCATTTATTCGATTAATAGTATCTGTGAGAGCTATCATTTCATTTATTCTTGGACTCAAAGGATTTTGTGAATCATTGTGAGCAATTTCATCTTTAGATTCATTCAACGACAATGGCTCTATTGAATTAGTACAGTGCGTTATGAATAGTGAAAGTAATACAGTGAATAGTAACTTTTTGCTGGCCAACCCAACAACATTGCATTTATGAAAATACATAGTCTGCCTTAATTATACAGTATTATTAATATCAAAGAACTTTGATATTAATAATACTCAGTGTGTCCCCGTTTCATAGGTAAACCATAATAAAATGCCTTGTATTTCTTTGACACTTCAAATAATTCCCTATGGTATCTCATCACATACAGTAATACTATTACTGAACACCGGCAAACATAGCAAAGAGAACGAAACCCCTCACCCACTTTACGTATATTTTACATAGTGACAGGGTTTCCCAGCCAATATCGGCATTCAGTAAACATTATTTAACATACTTTAGAAAAAGATTCGCACAGCCCCATAGGCAAGTACTAGGAACCGCGAGAGTTAAAAATAGAGAAGAACGTTTGGGACACACTTCTCTATTTTCAGAGAGAACTCCGCATTTTTTCACTCAATTGAGTCTATTTTTTATTTTCCTCTGTTAATTTAATACGACATCCAATACAGGCGTGATTCGTCAACAAATGTCAACATCAATTCCCTAATTTTGAGACTTCAAGTAATTTATAGAGAAACTAAAAGATACTTTTAACATACACACACATTAGAAAGTACCAACATATAGAATGACACATACATCGGGGGACACAATGAAAGGATTAGCACTTATACTCAGCAGCATAATGAGCATACTTTTGGTCAGTTTTTCTATACACGAATTTTCACAAGCTGGTAATTACACCATAGAACCCATCAGCTCAAATGACCTATTCGGTGAAGAGGGAGCACAATGAGTGTAATACAATACCACCTAACAGAAATAGAAGCAGGTTATATTACACGCAAGTGCCACTCAGCTAACATTAAGAACAGTACAGGAGCACTGAAAACATATTAGATTATTTTGAATGCCCAAGCAGATATTTCACTAGAGTAAACTCTTTGAATATCTGCGAAAAGAGCCAATAGAGGGACACCTATTGGCTCTTTTTTATGAATTCTACCCCATACATAGGGCAAAAGTGCTACATTTAGGCTCTAAAATACCCTTTTTGAGCGTTTTATGAATTATATATCGACCCGTGGCGGAATGGAGCCTCAACAGTTTTCTGACATCCTTCTTGGTGGCCTCGCCCCCGATGGTGGTTTGACTCTTCCAGAATCCTATCCTCAGTTTTCACTTACTGAACTAGCCGATATGGCTTCTCTCAGTTATGCTGATCTTGCCTATAGTGTCATCTCAAAACTTGCTACCGATATAGATCCCACCGATCTTAAAGAAATAATCGATGCTACATATACTGAAGAAGTGTATTGTAATGGCCGTGAACCTGCTCATGCGAATGAGATTACTCCACTGACTCAACTTGATGAGACACTCTTTCTACAAGAACTTTCTAATGGCCCCACACTCGCCTTTAAAGATATGGCCATGCAGCTCCTCGGCAATCTTTTTGAGTTTGTATTAGAGAAACGCAATCAGACAATAAACATTGTCGGCGCAACCTCTGGTGACACCGGCTCTGCAGCAGAATATGCAATGCGCGGCAAAAAAGGTGTCAACGTTTTCATGCTCTCACCGAAAGGTAAAATGAGCGACTTTCAACGTGCTCAAATGTTTAGCCTTCAAGACAACAACATTTTTAACATTACCATTCCTTCATTTTTTGATGGCTGTCAAGATCTTGTTAAAGCAGTTAATAACGATGCAGATTTTAAGAAAGAGTACCAAGTGGGTGCAGTAAACTCCATTAACTGGGGACGCATTGTTGCACAAGTGGTCTACTATTTTAAAGGCTACCTCGCTGCTGCACCAACTGTAGGCGATGCGGTCGACTTTACTGTACCTTCAGGGAACTTTGGCAATGTCTGTGCAGGTCATATAGCACGTATGATGGGTGTACCAATCAGAAACCTCGTTGTTGCAACCAATGAAAATGATGTGCTCGATGAGTTTTTCAAAACAGGCGCCTATCTTCCACGCCCCGATGAAAAAGTTTTTCAAACGTCAAGCCCATCAATGGACATTTCAAAAGCATCAAACCTTGAACGGTTTGTCTTTGATCTCGTCGGTCGTGATTCTAAAAAACTGGCAACCTTCTGGAAAGATGTTGAAGCCGGCAAAGGCTTTACCCTTGATGCCGCTACAACTGCAAAAATGAAAGAACGGTATGGCTTTCTCTCTCAGAAAAGTACTCATGCTGAGCGTCTTGCCTCTATTAAAGAAGTATTTGAAACCTATAAGCTCGAGATAGATACTCACACAGCTGATGGGTATCATGCAGCTAAAATACATCGTGACCCAAAAGTACCAATGGTTATAACAGAGACAGCACTTGCATGTAAATTCAGAGAGTCAATTGTCGAAGCTCTTGGTACTGAACCTCATCGTCCTGAACATTTAAAAGGAATAGAGGAACTGCCCCAACGTTCATTCGATATAGAAAATGATAGTATCTCACTTAAAAAATTTATAACAGATAATTTGGGATAAGTATCGGAGCACAATATTTTAAGCCAGCCTCATTACTATGAGACTGGCTTTTTATTTTATAGACAATCAAAATGAACACATTTATTAACATACTCCAACAATTTTACACAGCTTAACATACCCCACTACAATTATCTTGTTGTGTAATTTTCTTTACACTACATAAAACAGTGCAACCAAATTCCTCAAGCTCTGTATCCCTAACTTTACTTGAATTGCCCTCAGAGTATCCTACCTTTGTATTCAATGGCACACAGCCAGAACACATGACAAAACGTAAACTCATTCCTTGCTTCTCTAATCACTACCTTTGCAGACGAGGCCTCTTTCTCTTTATGAGTTCACCCTGACCATTTACCTCTTTACTAAAAAACAAGACTCAATGAATAGTATAATATCAATACTCATACTCCTCACGTTCACCACCCTTATTCAGGCACAATTCCCCTCAATGAATCGCATGCCCACCTCCCCAGCGAAGGGAGTACAAGGACTTGCCGTTGTCATTAATTTTGCCGACACCCCTAAAAACAAACAAATATCAAATGCTGCAATAGAACGATTATACAATCAGCCAGACTATGCACGGTTCGGAAACAATGGTTCTGTTCGAGACTATTACATAGCAATGAGTAATGGAGCTTATGATATTACGCACACCGTAATTCAATACACTACTAATCACCCGAAAGAGTACTACACCTATCAGCAATACCAATCAGATCATCACCTCCTTCTCAATGAAGTAACAAAATGGTTGACTGAAGGAACAGGCCTTAACCCAGATAGATATGATAGTGATGCAGATGGAATTATCGACGCTCTTACTCTTCTCTACACCGACACTCCAAGCGGAGGTTGGGGAAATTCACTATGGCCTCATATCAGCATTTTAGAAAAAACGGCGTCATGGCACAACTTCACAGTGGATCGCTATGCTGTGGTCCCGGTCTACACTCATTCCCCAGGACAGCTCTCTATCGGAACAATCTGCCACGAATTAGGGCACCTTCTCTTTCAATGGCCTGACATTACCCCTTCAAACGCATCATCAGCAAACCACAGTGGCCTCATGGGCACGGGTCTGAACCCTAGCAACCCCCTTCCTCCCTCACCACTCTATAGAATCCATGAGAGATGGTCTCCCTCATTCAACCTATCTATCAACCACGACACCACCCTTACTCTCTCATCAAAATTGAATAGCCCCATTTACCAAATACAAAACCCTCAGGATACAGACGAATACCTTTTACTTGAGTATCGCACTCAGAAAGGCCGATACTCATCGAGTAATCTTTCAGGGCTTCTCATATACCACGTTGCCCCCCTTGATTCATCTCGTTGTGACCCTAGAATATCCTGTTTTCCAAAAACAACCTTACTTGATCAAAACGCTCTCTATTGGGATAATGGCACTAAAATCGAACTTACATTCTCATTGGGACACATCTACGAAACATCACTTTCTCTAACCATACAGAGCACGAATTCATCCCCTGAGACCTCCAACCAATTGCCCCCCCGCTACTCTTTAACTCAGACAGAGAGCCATATTATTATTACCGCAACAACTGAATCTCCTTTCACTGCAACAATATTCTCCATCACTGGTATTGAACTCATAAGTGATACCGGTAGAAACAACTCTCTCTCAATAGAAAGAAGACACCTTCTTCCAGGAGTTAATCACCTCTATATTAAGAGTAAAAAAGAGACTCAGTATTTTACTATTGGCCAGTGGTAACAATCGACCAAGATATTTTCGTCTTTTAAACCCAAAAGACATATTTTCCTTTATAACGGTTCCCCAAGATGAACTTATTGAGTCAAGTTCAACCAATTTCAAAGTTATATTGGCCATCAATTTTATTTGGGCCTAGAATCCTATAAGCTCATCTTTCATCAATTGAGGCAAGCTCTTTAGAGCGGTCCCTTTTACTAGGTTTCACTCATTTATTTATTAACTGGCTACACATCTATATCGTTAGATTGTACTTTTCCAGAATATCTTCTTTAACGGGAATTCTCATGTACATAAAAATGGTATTTATCAGCCTTTTATTACTCTCCACTATTTATTCAGAACAATATAACAGCCTCGAAGATGCCCAAATTGCAGGTACGACCAAGCAAGAAGGTGATTTTATCTACGTAACAATCCATGATACCATCTATACAAATACTTGTAACTGCGATACCATTATCAATCCATGCCCGCAGACTAATGAAGGTTCCTTCTTCCAATCCATAGAGCATAGTATTCACTCTAACCTTTTAACGCTTGTCTCCTTTGATGCACACATAAAATACAGTGCAACTATGGATAGTATTCATACCATTACTACTGAAGTAGGCACTCTCGCAAGTAGAAATGGCTGGTTTGTTTTAGGCGGCTACCACTATGGCTTTAGCAAGCTCCAGGATGACCCTTGGTTTATAGGTACCCAATTAAACTGGGCCCAAATGGATGGGGATTATAACATTGGAGAAAAAATGGATAAATTAGTACACATACAATCCTATGTTGGAACTCTTGGGATCTTTGTAGGAAGCCGTACTCAGTGGAAATCAGGCTTTTTTGCAGAATGGCGGGTCGGCCCTTCAATTCCATACTACTGGGAAAAAAACTACACAAATTACAAGAACCACCCACAAACTCAGTTTGAAAAAGATGTAGAAGATTATGATTCTATTTTAAAAACAATGACCTATGTATTTGGAGGAAGCGGACTGAATGTTGGCTGGCTCTTCTAAAGAGAATCAACCTGTACCGCACTGGCCTTAAATAGACAATAAATCAATTGCCCTTTACCCAGTTCTAAACTACGAAAGGATTCAATTGAGATTACTGTATACAATGGAAACCCACAATCAATCAAGCAGCGCACCTGCGTTCCTTCGACAATAAGTTCCTTTATGACTCCACGAATTTGATTTGCTGTAGATATCCCACACACCTTCTTTTTTGCCAGAGAGATCGCACCAGGGTGTAAGGTACATTCAAAAAAGGTCCCTTCCTCTTTCTCCTCAACATCTGCACCCACAATATAGAGTGCAACATCAGTGCAAATAAATGGGCGAGGTTCTACTACAACACTATGTCGACTTGATGCAGTGACTTCATTTATTTGTTTAACCTCTTTACGAACCATAAATCGATTAATCACTGACGCGTGTTCAATGCCCCGTATACCGGAATTAAACAAAAGGTGATCGATAGAACCTTGCCATGCTATCGACCTATCATCAATAACCGCAACACGGGAAGTGAGTCGCATAATATCAGCAAGCTCATGGGATACGACTAAAATAGGGAGCGCATACTGGGCCTGAATTTTTTTAAGAAAGGGTATAATTTGATATCTTCGTTCACTATCAAGAGCAGAAAATGGTTCATCAAGAAGTAATACATCAGGCTCTTGTAATAAGGTACGCCCGAGAGCAACTCGCTGTTTTTCACCACCTGAAAGAGTCTCAGGATACGCTGTAAGAAGTCCTGTTATATCAAGTAATGAAGCAACCTCACTCAACCTATCTAAACCTGGTTTGCTATAGCGCAAATTTTGCACTACCGTCATATGAGGAAAAAGGCGACTCTCTTGAAAAACCACACCAACACTTCGTTTATGTGGCGATAGCCAAGTTCCTGCATTACTATCCGTGAGTATTGTACCGTTAAGCTTGACCACGCCTTTAGAAGGTTTAACAATACCAGCAATCACATTAAGAAGTGTACTTTTACCACTACCCGATCTTCCAAAAATTCCAGTAAAACCGTTATTAAATTCTGCGTTATAGGTGAACATTTCTCCACCCTGTTCTACTATGCAATTAAGCGATAGACTCATATCCGCCTCCGTTTTTTCTTACTGCGGTGCGTAACATACGAAGCAACCACCATAGAGCCAAAAGCGAGAAGTACTGAACACAGTGTTACTGCGAGAGCCTCATTTTCTTTACCAGGAACCTGCATGAGTGCATATATTTTAAGAGGTAGTGTCTGGGTTGCCCCAGCAATATTACCTGCAAACGTTATTGTCGCACCAAACTCTCCAAGTGCCCGGGCAAAACCAAGAACTGCTCCACTCAGAACTCCCGGAGCCACCAACGGTAATGTTATCGTAAAAAATTGCCGCCCTGGCCCAGCACCAAGAGTTGCAGCAGCTGTTTCGAGACCTTGAGGTGCCATCTCAAATGCAGTTTGAATAGACCGTAAAATTAAGGGAAATGACACTACACCAGCAGCGACAATTGCAGCTGTTGATGTGAAAGCCAGTTGGATGCCAAACATATCAAAGAGATAGGAGCCAACTACTCCATGTTTCCCGAGAGTGAGAATCAACAGATAGCCTAATGCAACAGGTGGCAACACCAATGGTAGCTGTAACACAGTATTGATAACTGATTTCCCTGGAATCGCATAAGTATGTAACCCCCAGGCACATGCAAGCGCAAAAGGGGTTGCAATACCCACACTCACTAATGCGACATAGAGAGAAAGCCCAATAACTTCTATTAGTTCTGGTGAAAGCATCATCTACTGTACAAATCCATATTTATTAAAAACCTCTTGAACATTCTTAGTGGATAGAAATTTAAAAAATACAGAAGCTTCTGGTGTTCCAGTAATCTGTATTGCAGTATACCTTATAGGTGAATGACTCTGCTCCGGAAAAACCCCGAGAAGATGTACCTTTTTAGAGCGCTGTACGTCACTCCCATACACTATAGCATAAGGTACTTCACCTGTTTCAACAGCCATAAGTGCCGACCGTACATCCTTCGTTGGTACAATATTCTGAGCAAGACCCTCAAACCACCCATAATAGGTGAGCGCTTCACTTGCATACTTGCCAGCCGGAACATGTGCAGGGTCTCCAATAGCAATTCTACCCGCTAGTATTGGAGTAAAAAAAGCAGAAGCAGAGTCTATGACAACAGCCTGAGCCCCATTCTGTCCAATGAGTACTAAGCTATTGTGGGCTATAGGCGCGAGAGAATGATTATTTGCTAAACCAATACTATCAAGATAGTCAGCCCATTCTGTATTTGCCGAAATATAGATATCACCCGGAGCCCCACTCACTAGTTGCCGTGCTAAGGTACCACTCGACCCTGTATTCACCAAAATTTCAATGTCATGATTTTCAGCATATATCGATATGATCTCATCAATCACATCTGAAAAACTTGCAGCTACATGTACAATAAGACGAGAAGGAGTCCTCTCTTTATTATGATCATCACATCCTTGGATAGTCACAATCAATGCAACGAATATGTGTAGCCAAACAATCTGTCTCATAATTTATGAATAAGCAACCTTTGTGCCAGTTCTGTGGAAAGCAATTAGATTCTAAATATAACCATCTCCACTCCTACCCTATTACCTGATTGTCATTTTAATCGGTAAACATACAATTTTGTACTACAGAAGAGTTTATATCACACTTTTCACCCAAGAGCTGAAACCTAAAATATTTAAATTAAACTGATTACTATATAACTATCAAAACAACTAAAACACACCGTAGACAATGATTTAAAAACCATAAAGAACCTGCCAAAACAATAAGAAAACTCGATGTTAAATGTGGCGTTACAATCAATTACTCCGTAATTTTTAATATAAGTTAAGCCCATACTTATACAAATACATATACATACATACTTGTCGTCGGGGGACACATGTCAAGATACACTGTAAGGAGTTGGGCTTCCTTAGTAATTGCTCTATTTTTTTTCATACAATCACCTCTCTTTGCACAACGTGCAAACATTGCACTCAATAAAAGCATCACAACCGATGACCCATCTCCACAGTATCCTCTGGAACGAATGGTCGATGGTAATATGACAAGTCGATGGGCAAGTCAAGAAAACTCTTCTAAACCATGGCATATTATCATTGATTTAGAGGGCACCTTTCTCCTTGACTCAATCTACCTCGCCTGGGAAGCTGCTGGCGCTGAACACTTTACCATTGAAGTATCAACAGACAACAATCACTGGGATGAAGTAGTAGATAAACGAAATACTGGAACTGGTCCCTTTCAAAATCGACTTAACTTCTCACCTGTTTCGGCGCAGTATGTTAAAATAAACTTCCTTGTACGCGCTACTGTGTATGGCTATTCACTCTACGAAGCGGAAGTGTACGGTGAAACACCACCTGACTATGTTGCTTCCTTACAGATAGATGGACTAGATTCATTTTTAACCGTGGGGAAAAATAGGATCTATAGCGCAGGGGTTTATAATGGTGAAGGAATAGAAATTTCTACAAAAAGTAGTGATATCAAATGGTCGCTAAACAGGTCGCTCCCAAGCAATGCTCAACTTTCGAACAACACAGGTACTACTACATCGCTTTCCCCTGAAAAACCTTATCAAAAAGTCACCCTCATTGCGGAGTATACCGATAGTCAATACTCAGGACATACCTTTTTCGATTCTATCCCTCTCTATATCAATCCCGACCCAAACAGCTACAATGGGGCAGTGCGCTGTGACATGGTGACTGCACAAGACACCTGCATCACTCTCGATGACCTCAATGGCCTCTATCCTGATCTCCCCCAAAACATCACTCGCATAGCCGACAAAGACCTTAATATTTGCCTACCTGATGATGCGATATTTACTGCACCGGTAAATATTGTATTTGCTATTGACATGAGTGGGAGTATGACATTTCCTCAAAATGACCCTACCTTTCTTACTCCCATCGCTGTTAAGAAAGCCATAGAAACCATCTATGCAGAAGTACCCGATTCAAAAGTTGGATTTATGGGCTTTTCAGGTGGAGTATGTACCGGCACTGGTAAATATTCAGGTGGAGGCTATGGAAAAGGAACAAGACAAACAGAAAAGTCAAGTACCACTGTTTCCCCTAAAGCATTAGACCAAATACAATTAGATTCTCTTTATGCTCAAACTACTTATAACAAAGACGACTATTGGTTTAATTGTGGATCAGAGTTTGGAGGTACTTCATATACCGAAGCATTTACCCTTGCCACTGAGTGGCTCGACCCCCTTGAAACCGAGTCTATAAACAACAGTATCATTATATTTTTCACAGATGGTAATCCTGAGAATGATGATAATTTTTCAAAATATGTAGACACGCATGACTCTAGCGATCACCCTAAAGTTTACACTGTTGCCCTACAAAGCGCAATTAACGATAGTCTTGAAATTTTCATCAAAAAAACAAAAGGTTCCAAAATACTCATCGATAATGATGACAACATTGATGGTGCAATTCAAGAAATTCTCAAAGATGCAATTTCCTCAATAACACCAGGAAACTTCACTGTATCAAATGGCACTCAATCATATACGACGGATGATTTTTCACTGCTTAATTCTAATGAAAAAAAGTATACCATTTCTGGAGATATTATTCCTCTTGCAGAAGATACCAATACCGTCATCTTTGAAGCAGTTGCAGAATCAGATACTTCGAGTGCATTTTCCGCACGATTGAGTATCGACATTTCTGGAAAGACCCTCACTACCATTGGGAGACAATCTATTGCCGGCACCCCTTTTGATGCAGTCTGCTATGAAACGGCTTCACTAACCGTTACTGACCAACAAGACTCTCTACTCAATGAAATCACCTTTGAAACAAGTCAGCTCAGTATTGCTCTTTCAACACCTTCATCAGTTGATGAACCAACTATCACTGCTTCAACAACCAAAGAGCGTGAAACTATTCTATTAAACACTATGATATCACCGTACAGCAGCATCTCCTACTCCGTTGAAGTTGTTGATATTTCGCATCACGAAAACAGCGCATTCGAACTTCAAGATAGTACACATCTTAACTTTTTTTGGCGTAACCCTCTCGACCCAAGAGATAGTTCGACAATCACTATACCTATCAATGCAACCTATATAGAACCAATCCCTGATCCCGAACCAATTCGTATTCCAAAACCAGAGTTTTCATGGATATACGATGCAAACAATAATGGCACCGCTGATAGAATAGTAATAGCCTTTGACACCGCACTCACTGAACTGCCCTCTACCGTTAAATCGATACATTGGCCCAGTGATGAAACCCGATCGGTCACAGCATCAGAAGAGTATATCTCATTTTATACAGAGGCTGACAGCACCGATTATTCAAAAGTCGTTGTGTCATACCCAGAACAAAGTCCTTTTAAAAAACACACGACTCAACAAGACGATGAGAATCTTCCCAACCTTAAGGTACTTGACCAAACAGTTACCATACTCAACCGCATTGGACCCATAATAATTGATGCTCGGAAATCGTCATCAGACTATGAACGATACGCTATTCAACATGCAGATGGTACAACGAGTAATCACATTAGGCCCGACACCCTCCGCATTACACTCTCTGAAGCGATAGTCTTCAATGATTCTTTAAAACATAGCCTTATCGCTGTATTAAGAGATTCAGTTGCTGTAGTTCCTACTCTTGCCGCTCCTCCTTATTCAGATGATGGTATTCATTGGACGATGTATCTTGATATAAGTACCAGTAGAAATACCATCCTTGTCAATAACCTCATCTCACTCAATCCTGCAATTACTATAACCGACTCCCTTGGTAACAAGGCTCTAAAAGTAGGACATATTGTAACAGGGATGGATGGCGTTGATAAAAGTTCTTTTGGAACATTTAGAGAGCCCATTGTACAATCATCAGGAAGTTTAACTACACCAACCCTGACTACTATTGAAGTACCTGTTTTCACTGAATCAGGTGAACTCATATCTGGCACTTCTGAATTAATTCCTATTCCTCTCTCACCGACCTGGGTCCCTCCCGTTGTCGTCCCCCCTCATTTTTCTCCGAAAAATGATAATAATACCATCGGTCAAACTTGTACCGACCCTCAAGTTGCTCAGCCATTTACTAAAGGGTGTCTCGCATCCTATGCACTCCTAACTCAAGAGGCTATGGGGGCCTATACCACCGAAGTATTTGTCTATAATAACCTCGGACACTATGTCACCCACTGGAAACAGTATTTTGGTTATTGTGGTGAATTTGACAATGCTCACCGAATAGCCCAAACATCAACAGAAGGTGCCTTTATTAATGACCTCGCCTGGGATTTAACCGATTCAAAAGGCCGAGAAGTAGCAAGTGGTGTCTACTTTTGGAAGATTATTATGTCTTTTGCATCTGGTCAACAGCTTCAGTATAACAAAGAGGTTGGTGTGTTGAATGACCGCGAAACGTGTATGAGTCAACTGTTCTAATAAGCGTCAATGGTGTACATATGTAGTTACAGACATGTGTACACTAAGCATTATTAAAGGACTTTTAAGATACATCTCTCCGCAAGACAGCAAGCCACAATAGCGTACAACTAATTTTCCATAAACAAACAGTATACTCCAAACCTCTCCGAAAATAAGTATCTTGGCATAATCAACCACTACACACTATAGGAACGATTATGTCAGATGCAAACGAGAAATTGAGTGCAATCGAAACCGCACTCTCTTCAGCTACCAAAAACGTTGATAAACACAACGAAGACCTTGTAACGCTCCATGACAAAAGCGACAGAAACGATACCGTTTTAAAACAACAGGGTAATGAACTGACCACACACCATTTAAAGATAGCTCAAAATGCATCGGGTGTAGCTCAAATCACACAAGAGCTCGAGTCAAGTAAAAGTAGCCTTACAGAAACAATAGACCTGCTTAAAGCCAAAATTACTCGCTTTGCTACTATCGGTGCTGCCGGTGGAGTTATCGCTGCTGGCCTTATTCTTTTCATGTTCATTGGCTACTATTCACAAAGTAATGCACTCAATGAAGCGTTAGAGAACAACAATGCCCTTCTAAAACAGATTGAAGCATCACATGTTCAACAACTTACTGCAATTCAAGAGCAAATCACTGCAGCCAATACAACGATCCAGGGTGTGAATACCAGCGTAGTAAAAAATGGTTCTCTGGTAAGAAGAAATGCCGGTTCTCTTAAACGAGTAATTCGCAAAAGTAATGAACTCAAAATATTGGTTAGTGAAGCACAACCTACCGAGTAAATTTCCGTAAGATACCTATTTCCATTATAGAAACAACAAANNTTTGTTGTTTCTATAATGGAAAGTCTTGTGATTGTATCCATACTCATCATTAAATCACTCTTTCATACAATAGACTCGTACTAGAGAATCTATTACACTAACATTCATAGAAGTGTAACAATCTCTCAGTAATCCACTCAATGAAACTATCGAGTATAAAAAAACCAACACCCTAATACAATTGATATAATATAAATCACAAAAAAGACCGCTCGTATGAGCGGTCTTTTTCAGTATACTATGTAAGCTTACTCAATAATTCTTATTTGAATATTGGCTGACGCTCTTCGCCATTAATTTCAAATATAACATTGTCGAAACTAACCGTTCCTGCTGTGTTATTATCTATTTCTGTACCAAGCTCAAGACGAGTTACCCAAAGGTCTTCAGTTGCGCTGGTGTTTGCAACAAGCCAATCAAGTGCCGCTTTAACATCAAGAGTACCAGTGAAACTACGGACAGCACTACCATCTTGTGCATCTCCTTGACGGAATTGATAGTAATCCCATTTACTGTGCTCATCTCCACCCCAGTCATCATGCTGATGACAAAGAGTATATGATGCAGAACCTGCGTCAAGATTCTTTTTACTTTCTAAAGCACCATTATCGATTTTACATCCCCAACGGTTATTGTTCCAGCCCCAAAAGGTCATAAGCTCAAATTCAGGTTTAGGTGTATTGGTTAGTGTTGGGTCTTCTTGTGAAAGCCACATTTCAAAATTAATATTCCAACTCGAAGAATCTGCTCCCATTTCAATATTAAAATTATCAATATCAATGTTCATTGATGTTACATCTTTAATTTGAATAGGAATGAGTATAGAAGTAGACTTACGTAATGGATCTTCTTCAGGATCAGCAGTTGTAAAAGGTGCTACACCAATTTCAATTTCTGGATAATCAGGAGAATCTCCTTTAGTCTCATTCCATCCACAATCAGGTCTGTCAAAGGTCCACCCAAAAGTAAAATCTTCTTTTGCCCAAATTTCATAGGTAGATCCGCAATCTTGTGCTTCTGCTCTCGCATCAGAACCCCATTTATTAAGAAGGAGTTTTACATCACCCATCATAAGCATATCCCATGATCTCGTTTTAGATGCAGGTACTCTGAGTGGATCACCACCGAGAAGGGCAGATTCAGATGAACTCGACACTACAACAACCGAAGAACTTGATTCAACAGTTACTGATGAAGAACTTTCATCAACTACAGAAGAACTTGATTCAACAACAACTGATGAAGAGCTTGAATCGTCAACGTAATCAGAACTTGAATCTTCAACCTCTTCAGAGCTTGAATCATCAGTAGCCTCTGGGGTTGAACTTTTATCTGTATCACTTGTATCGTCAGAAGAATCTACCGCTTCAGATGAACCATCATCAGTTGCTTCACTTGAGCTTTCACTTGCTGTATCAGGATTAGTAGTATCTTCAAAACACCCTGTAAAGAAAAGCATAGAGATGCCTAGGATGAGAATGGTGGTTATTTTTTGTATGTGTGTCATATAATTTTCTCCAAAATAATATATATGGAGGTACACAAAAACATATCGATAATCGGTCTGATTAATTGTTCCTAAAACTGTATGCAATCATCAAACATAGGTAGTGATATGTGTGTGTATACCCTGTTTATTTCATATAAAAGAGTTATTCCTCTATATGTGTCCCAGATACATGTTGAGCCCCCTCCCCATATATCTACTGATTCTCCCATAATATACTTTTGCAATGATACATCATTATTCAAAATCACTCATTCCACCCACACACTAATGACACGTTTGTCCACGTTAGTGTAAGTAATTATTTACATTCAGAAAAAAACAGGTATTTAATAGGCATTAAGGCCAATTATTGAATTCAACGCACTTTCACATATTTGGCCTTAAGACACTATTAATTAAATAAAAGTGTCCAGACATACCATTATGGCCATGGATGCCTTGGATACCGGCCCCGTAATTCTTTTTTTATAGCAGGATATGAGGTAACCCAGAATTCGGTCAAGTCCCTAGTCTTTTGAGCCGTCCTATAATTAGGCGCCAACAGATTGTAGAGCACTTCAACTCTACCATCACATAAGGTATACACCCCTTCCATCCCCGCAAAATCGGTAATGCGTGCACTCAATTCCGGGGGAGCATCAGTAAAATAGGTAAACTTCGCTCTCTTTCCCGAAGGTAATTGAATACTCTTAGGAAACATTGATTCCATGAGCCCTTTAGCTTCTGGAGAGATATACTCTAAAAAGAGGGAAATAAACCGTGGTATCGACAACTCTTTGATTGTTCTGCTCTCCCCAACCCACTCATAAAGCATGAGTTCGATATCTTCACTCGTTATATTGGTGAAGCCATATTCAGGATAGGTTTTTACGAGCAGGGTATACCGATTGAGATACGGTTGACACTCATCGCTATTGAGTGGTGAGTCAACAACTCCTGCACTAATTTGTTCTACTAAAAATGTTGCAATACTTTCAAGAGGGTACTCTCCCTCTGATGCATTTTCTGTCATAATGACACAGTCTCTATACCGCTTCTCTTTGAGTACCGACACTTTCTTACCCTGAGCAGTCCATACACATCGATATTCAGTCACACTCTTCTCTTGGGTAAACTCATTCCAAAAATCTTGAGAAAGCGGCACCCATGACCGAATAGCTCCCGAACGTTTCCCCCCTCGAAACTGCTCCCAAATATCAAG
The DNA here is from genome assembly GCA_051532055.1 of Fibrobacterales bacterium. Taxonomy (GTDB): domain Bacteria; phylum Fibrobacterota; class Fibrobacteria; order Fibrobacterales; family JAOPTW01; genus JAOPTW01. The sequence continues at coordinate 28,151 of JAOPTX010000028.1, forward strand.
TGCAAGAATCGCAGGTGGATACTCCCCATGAACATCAATGGTAATCGTCCCTACAAATCCAGAGGCCAGTTGATACCGGTTTGACTGTGTAAGAATTGCAATATGACTCTCTAGAGCTGAACACCAAATATTTTCAAAATCATTTTCGATGTTCCTCTTTGAGTCCGTACTAAGAAAAGATCCATCTCCACGCTTTTCCATTTGTAAAAGGCTCTTAAAAAGATCGGTAGCCTCTTTTGAAAAACCCGTAGATCTGTTCCCTCGGTGCTCAATAGACTCAACGAGTTCATTCCCTGCATTCAATAGATCCGTACTATCAGCCCCACGCCCCCCTCCTTCAAGAAGAGCAATCATCGCTGCAGATAGTCTATAGTGGTCACTCCCTCGGGATAAAAAAAGCACCCGAGCAAAGCGAGGATGTACCGAAAGTGAAAGCATCCAATCACCACCAAGAAGTGGTTTCCCATTAGAATCAATACATTCAGCTTCTTTGAGTACTTCAAGACTTGTAGAAAGGATAGATTCATTCGGTGCAGTTATCCACGGCATCTCTGTAAGAGCTTCTATCGGATTCTCTTCGTTATGCCTCGACAGTAGTGTCAGCATTCCTAAAAGAGACCGTGACCACTCTTGCTTTAATAACTGTGATTGCCAGAATTGGTCCCAATCCCGCTCCCACTTTTCGTGCCAAAGTCGTATGCACCACCCCGCTCTCGTACGCCCCGCTCTCCCTCGCCGTTGCTCCGCACTTTGAAGAGTAATATGCTTTAGGCCAAGTGAATTTACTCCCTTATCAGGATTCCATGTAGCCTCTCTCTCCCAGCCAGAGTCAATGACACCGGTAACTTCAGCAATAGTGAGTGATGTTTCAGCAATATTTGTTGTTAATATAATACGAGTTTCATCAGTAGTACGGCACACATGCTTTTGTTCTTGTAATGTTAATGAGCCATGCAGGACTTCGATACCAATATCAAAGCGCCCATACAAAACGTCTTCTTCAAGCTTTCTTTTAGCCTGTTGAATCTCTCCCCATCCCGGTAAAAAGCAAAGACAGGTTCCTTCTGGATCATTTCTTACCCAAGTCTTCACCGCTTTTGCCACCTGCGTATCAACCCTATCTGATGCCGTTATTATTTGATAGGTTGTTACAATTGGGTGCATGGTGGCCACGATTGAAAGCCTCCCCCATTCTACGACATACTTCGCAATTGATTCTTCATCAAGGGTTGCAGACATGAGAATCAGCTTTGGAACTGCTTTTCCTGATTGCTTTAAATAATGCATCCACGCCCAAATAAGGTCCATCTCGACATGTCGTTCATGAAACTCATCAAGTATCAGAACTCCGACTTGAGAAAGAGCCGCCGGTGACTTTAACCCTTCATAAAAATAACCATAGGTAAGAAATTGAATTTCACTTTGAGGTGACAGCTTTCGAGATCCTCGAACCGCATACCCAATCGTTTGTCCAATCGCAGTACCACTTTCCTCTGCTACACGATTCGCCAAAGATATTGCCGCTAATCGCCTTGGCTGCAAAACAACAACAGCCTTACCATCTTCACGAAAAGATCGACTATTCCACTCCCGACAATACAGAGGAATACGAGTAGATTTCCCTGTACCCGGTGGTGCACTGACTACAACTCCTGGCTTTGTGTCCAGTAATTCTAAAAATTCAGAAGCATGCTTATCTACAGGGAGTTCTTGCATTGACAACGTATCCACTATCCTACTTGCTTTACTCGACCCACAATTCCCGATTCAAGCATTACTTTAATACCATGAGAATGGGTTGCTGATTTCGTTAACAATTTAGCAACAATGCCCTCGGTGAGTTCACCCGATCTTTGATGAGGCTTTTGCACAATAGATACCGCGGCACCAATAGTAATATCTGCTCTTTTTGTTCCATCACCCATAAATTCATCCTCAATACTAACACGACATATTTATGGGCAAATATATAAATTATTGACGTAATAAGGCCTGAACTCCTTTCAGAGTTCAGGCCTTATATTAATGACTCTATAGAGGCAAGTGTGCCACTACTCACCTAATTCGTTTTCAGCCCAAAGTACTAAAGACTCAATACGTTCAGGTGTAACCTCAGCAATGTGATATTCTGTGACAGTAACATTCTTCCCGCCTTTAGAGTGAGCGGTTACCGATATTTTCTTTGATTCTAGTTGATCACCAATGAGGAGAAGGTTTGCCCCCTTTGACTCATTGTTAATCACTTTAAAAGAGCCATCGTCAAGAGTAATTCCAACACGAGGCTGATAGAGACCTTGTGCATTAAATTTCTGAATGGTGACAACACCGTTGTAGCTTTGGGCGTTACTTTGTCCTGCCCATAGAGATGATCCCATTATTACTGTTACAATAGCGAGTGTACGTAAAAAATGTTTCATGAGTAATTCCTTTTTAATTTAGATGTGTTTGATTAAGAAACGATTGTGCGAGACAATTGATTGCGTTATTCATGCAATAATCCATTAAAGTGAGTTGATAAATCATCAGGAAGCACTGCGGCAACATACCGTACGACACCGGTGACATCAGCAATGATTATAGTTGGTGTTGCTGACACCCCCAATGACTGAGTGATAGAACTCCCTCTATCAAAAGCAACCGGATACTCCATCGAAAACTTTTTCTTAAATGCTTTCATGCGAGGTTCCGTATCACTTATCCCAGCGTTAATTGCAAGGAGCTGAAGTCCCTTGGTGTTAAAATCATTAAACAGTTGCTGCACCTGAGGAATTTCTTTTTTACACAGAGTACACCATGTTGCCCAAAAAATGAGCATGACTGGCTTTTCATTCTTTTTTGAGTAGTGAAATATCTCACCATTTGACTGTTTCAATGAAAACTCTTCTAATGCATCACCAATCTCAACGGCATGTACCTGAGTCAACATTCCAAAGAACAATACCAGAAGTACCTTTTTCATAATGCGTGTTCCTTTTATAGTATTCAATTAATGTTTATGAGCAGCTTTTCCACCAGTGGGCACTTCACCTATCTTTCTATTTAATAAACGTTTTGCAATAAGTTGATCCTCTTCCCATCCTGCTTTCGCGATTTTACTTTTAGATATCCCTTCTACTTTAATCCCAGTAATTTCAAGATTATGGGCAATAGGGTATATATAGCCAGTAATAGTTGCCTCTTTATGTTCTAATAAGGTATGTGCGCGAATAACGTCGTGGCCTTTTGCGTTGTCAACAATGTTCCAAATCGTCCCATCAGCTGAGCGAAATCCAAGTGCATGATGCGCATAGAGGTTACATTGAGCATTGGCTCCATCAAGCTTTTTAAGAGAGCATCCCGTACAGATAAGCTCCCCTTTAAGAGTTATTTCGTTCAGCCCCTTTTGAGCATCCCACCCTCCTGCAAAAGTGAGTGTCAGCGTGAGAAGTGTAAAAGAGATGATTTTCTTGAGTATTCTGTTCATGATTATTCCTTTTTTAATACGTTATTGGCTGTTATACCCTGTAAACGATCAAATCAGAAATACGATTGCACCTATTATAATAATTAATGAGAATTCTCACATGTTGTCCAAGTTTGTAATCCACAACTTTTATATCTTTTTCTGCAATCAAATGGTTACACCACTCGTCTCTACCATGAAACCTTATCACCAGAAGGTCCACAACTATGGACGCCAAAGAGTTAGAACTTCTACAAGACGGATATCGATTTGCTCTATCTCTGACTAATGAACCTGCAGAAGCTGAGGATTTAGTACAAGATAGCTGGATTAAACTCTATGAAAAAAATGGAGCAATCGAATCGCGCCCACTTTTATTCACCGTCATCCGTAATAAATTTATCGATCAATGGCGCAGAAAAAAATCAGTACCCATGGTCGAGTTTGATGCGGCAACAGAACAACCTGAATCGTGTGATGATATGGATAATCAGCTTCTTCTCAAACGAGTCTATGATGCTCTTGAACAAATATCGCCGCATGAACGTGAAGCCCTTTATCTTCAATGTATTGAAGAATACACTGCTCAAGAAATTAGCGACCTCACGGGCCAACCCCGGGGAACGGTTCTCAGTCACATATCACGAGGACGAAAAAAACTACTGGGACTCCTTGGTTTCAAAGAGGACCCTAATCAAACAAAAGCAGAAAATATTATAGCCTTTAGGAGAGAGATAGGATGAATAAACTTGATGAAACACTCCGCAACCACTATGCCGATCATGCACTCAGTGACGATGCTGTTAATCGTATTATAAGCAAAGGCAAACGGGCTTATCGAAAAAAACAAATATTCCGTGTTGCAGCCCTCTTTATACTGTCAACGGCACTCCTAGTCGGAATTTCGCAATATAGACAAGACAGCGCAATCACTCGTACTGTAGCTGAAATTAGAATGAACCACCTAAAGGGTGAATCACCTACTATTAAAAGCGACAATTATCGTACCGTATCAACCCATCTCAATGAACTTGCTTTTGCTATTCCTCAGTCCAAGCGCTTAGAAGAGTATACCCTTATTGGAGGGCTCTACTGTTCTGTACAAGGCAACCGAGCTGCGCAGTTGAAATTATGTTCTCCTTTAGGTTCTACGGTAACACTCTATGTTGCTCAAGCCAAGGGAACCCTTGAATTGCTCACCGACGATACCGTAAAGAGTGAGACTATTACTGTATCTGTCTGGCAGGAAGGCGCACTCTTTTTTGGCCTTGCCCAAGGACCATAACAGCGATATCGTCATAAAATTGGACCAACTAACTCAAAAAAGACACTCTTTAGGAAATTACTAGATTTTTACATCAGATTATCAGTATAATACCCATACGAGAGAGCGTTTTAACCTTTGTGAGATCCAATGATGAGAGTAATACTTCTAATCTGCATTTTCAGTATCCTTTGTACCGCGCAACTTAGACTAAAACTTGGAGTAAATACTCCTAAAAACAGTCCCGCCTACAATGCAATCAATGACTACTGGCAAGCAATTAGTCGATACACTGAGGATATATATGAGATTGTCCCCATGAACCCAGAGAGTGAGTTTGATGCAGTTAATCTCGGTAGTATCGATGGAGGAAGTACCAAGGGCCTCACATTCATAAACCGAGATTCTAACTTTATCGTCATCGATGAGCCATTCGTCAAGCTTTCTATTGCAGTTATTGGGAAATCCCCTTCCACGATACAACACTGGGCTGATCTTTCTCAAAAAAAAGCCGTCATTTTAGAAAGTGCATACTCAATTAAACAACAATTAAAAAAGAACGCCATAAAGGCAATTCCTCTAAAACAATATAGTGACCTTATAGAATCCGTATGTCTTGCTCACGCAGACGTTGCAATTGTTGAATCAGCCTATATCCCCCAACTCATGGATGCAATAGCACAATGCCCTACTCTATCAGTGCATACAAAAAATATCGATAGTATTATCAACTACAGTTATCTTCATAAAAAGTATGCTCATAAAGTAATAGATATCAAACGTGCTATGATAATGGTTAAGGAGAGCGGCAAATATCAAAAGATAATTAAAGAACATTTCGACCATCTGTTCAATGCCACTCTTTAGTCACCCCTCCCTCTTTACCATGTTAACCCATGACCAAGGGGAAATTCACCCACTTGACCGTCACCATCATTGATTGGTATTTGTTCATAATTTTTGGGCCAAGTATACGGTAATGTTCCCGTAGGTGAAACATCTCCAAAAAGAACATCAGCAACACCCGCACCTTCAGAGCCCGGTAAAAATGACATTACAAACGCATCAGAAGCAGCGATTTCATCACCCAATATCATTGGGCGTCCGGATATAAGTACCACTACAAAAGGAATACCAGCTTCTTTATAGGCGCGTACTATTGCACTTTGGTCATTAGGAATATAGAGGGCATTACGACCTTCACGTTCACAATCCATAGCACTACTTGGCATACCACCATTGGACTTACATGCATAATCATCCCCTATCCATTCTGCATAGGGTTCTTCACCGACAACAATTATAGCAACATCTGCATCAGCCACAACACGAGTCACCGAATATTCAATTTCTGCCCCCGATGCCACTTCTTCAATACCTTCAAGTATAGTGGTCGCTACACCGCCATCATAATCAGCCCAATTATCACCTTCTTTATATCCTTGCCAACCACGTGTCCATCCTCCCGATTGCAAGCTCAAATTATTTGCATGCCAACCAGCCACAGCAATTTTACCACTTTTCTTAAGAGGCAAAAAAGAACTACTATTTTTTGCAACAACTGTTGATTTCTGAACCGCTACACGGGCAACAGCTTTATGTTCTTCAAGCCCCACCTGTTGAATTAAGCTTCGATCTCCATAAGGGTTTTCAAAAAGCCCCAATCGGAATTTCATACGAAGTATTCTTCGACAAGATTCGGAAACCACCGTTTCATCTACTTGGCCACTCTGTACGAGTTGTACTATTTCGCCATGTACATTGGTATACTTTTTCTCATTGTTACCCACAGCCATAAATATATCGACACCAGCTTCTAGTGCTCCTTTTACAGTTCCACCTTCAACCCAAAATCCTTCCCAGTCCGAAACAACCACTCCATTAAAGCCTAGTTCTTCCTTAAGAATACCCGTAAGAATCTCTTTATGCATATGCATACGTATCCCATTAACGCTATTAAAGGCAGCCATTATGGCAGTCACACCAGCATCAATAGCCGCTTCATAAGGCGGAAGATATATGTCACGGAGATCCTTATCACTAATTTCAGCTTCTCCCCTCTCAATACCGTTAAGCGTTGCGCCATCACCTAAGAAATGTTTCGCGGTAGCACCAATCGTTTTTGAGTCTAACAGGTCACCTTGTAAGCCCGTGACGAGTGCTCTACTGAGTGGCGTCGCAATCTCTGCCGTTTCACCCAGCCCTTCATATACGCGCCCCCATCGTTCGTTTCGAGAAACGGTAACACAAGGACCAAAAGTCCAATTTGATCCACCTGCAGCTGTTTCGAGAGCCGTAATACGACCAATTTCTTCTGCAAGTACTGCATCTCCACTCGCAGCTAAATTTATATTATGGGGAAATACCACACTTCCTTCGAGATAATTATTGCCATGTACGGCATCAATCCCCACGAGCATCGGTATTTTTAAACGACTATTCATCATCACATCTTGCACTTTATCAGCCTCATCCATCCAACTCGTTGCGTTATTGGGGACGTGATCATTACTGCCCCAAATGACCGAACCAATATTATAATCAGCAAGATTATTAATTTCATTCCAACCAAAGAGTACCGCTGCCATAGAAGGTTGAATCATCTGCCCCACCTTCTCTTCGAGTGTCATCATAGCAAGTAAACTATCTACTTTTTGTTCGATTATTGGATCAAGTTCATTACCGCTCACCTCAATACTTGACGATACAGCCTCTTCTGAAGAGCTCACCGTATCAAAACTGCTTTCCGTACTCGATGACTCGATCACTTGCTCATTAGACGATTGTACAAAACTACTCGAACTCTCATTCATTGAAGAGGATGAGTACTGTTCACTCGATTCTTGAGGGGCACTACTCTCTATTTTCTCAGTATCACTTGAATGACCATCAAGCGACTCGATAGAAGATTCTCCCAAATCACTTGACCCTTGTTCAGAAGGCCCTTCAACGGCTGGGCTACAACCGACAAGAGCTACAAGCCCCACAAAAACGAACAATGCAATTATTTTTTTCATATTTCCCCAACTTCACATTTAGTCTGATGTATTATAAATCTATATCAATAGAATGCTATCTATTTTTTAAGCCCCAGTTAGAGCAACAAATTGTTGACATTTGTAGACATATTCTTGTATGTGTATTTAATGAAGATCGCAGTTTTATCATCTACCTCATTATAGAGTAAACAGTGTATATATTACGATCAAACCTGCTTGATAGTCCCTTCATGTCCCACAAGTAATATATATTAATTTGCTCTTTACATTCTCTAAAAACCATATTGTTCCTTTTACATTTGAGGTATTTGTATTACTTTATCTCTTACATACTTAAGAGCAATATAAAGGGAAGATTTCTATGAAAAAAAATAGTTTTTGCCAATCATGCGGATACCCAATGAAAAAAGACCCCAAAGGCGGTGGGACCAATGCAGATGGTACAATCAACGAAATATATTGCTCAATGTGCTATGAAAATGGTCAGTTTCTCAACCCACCAGACATTGATACTGCTCAGAAATTTCAGAAATATTGTATTAAAATGATGAAAAAAAATGGTATGAATGGAATACTTGCTTGGCTTCTTACTAGAGGAATCCCCCGTTTAAAGCGTTGGGAAAAGTAACCTTCTATCACATAAATTATGGCACAAAAAAAGGCGACACATATTTTGTATCACCTTTTTGCCCAAGATACCCCTATTCTAGCTACCAGCTGGAATAGTTGTCCCCAAATCTGGTATTAACCAGACATCCTTACGAAGATCGACACCACCTTCCATCTCCTCTTGTACTGCGCGGTCTACTATATAGACCCCAATTTCTGCCATCGCATCAAAAGTATCCATTCCATCATTAGGGAAGCCTTTACGAGTACGATGTATGTTAAAGGCATCAGAAAAGGTTCTTCCAAAGGCAGTTTCTACCCCCTCTTTTCCAAGCATAAACCCGAGCATACCACCCCATGTTGCTGTCGGATTGTCAGAGTCCCATCCACAAAGTGCACCAATTTTTATAGTCTCAACAATATCCCCTTCTCCATACAACAGGCTAACAATACTTGCGGCGAAGTTTATCCCTGCGGCAAAACAGCCATTACAATCGAGGTTTTTAGAAGTAATGTCATATCCATCTTCCTGATCAACCTGATACCGTTGATACACACCATCTCGTGCTTCCTCCCATGTTGAACCACCCTCATATTCACCTTTAACGTAGTCATACATCTTTGCACTGTATGAGTCATCAGGAAGGCGTTGACGTGCTTTATCCCCCATCCACATCACCTGGTCTTTCATTGATAAGCTTTGATCAACATACGATGTAAGTGAATACATAATTACATAAAATTCAGATATCCATTCAGCATTTTCGCGAGCCGTTGTCTGAATAGGGAGATGCGCCATTTTTAGAGCAACATTCGGTTGAGCGGGTGCATAAAAGCCAAATATTTCTGTCGTTAACTGAGCATCTATTTGAAAAAAGTCGGAATTATTTGCTGGGTCGCTTGTTTCAGGAGGTACCATATTATCATTGATCATAAGTTGATGTGCAGTTTGATTCGAAACCCATAGATAATTTTCGAAATCATCTTTATAGTCTTTGCCATAGGGTGAATTATCTTTTTCATCATACACATGCTCCACCCAACCATCACGTATTTGTTCACCAGTAAGAATACTCGTTTTATGCTGGTACAATAGATATTGATAGATATACTCGATATCAGTATCATCATCAGCTCCCCAAATATCACCTTCTGGATCGAGTACAAAATCAATTAATCCTCCTGCAAGGTTACTTTGAGCCCCCGCCCAAATACTGGCAATATCATCTCCTCCCCAGTTTTCTCTTGTATAAAAGGGTAAGCCTCCCTTACCACTTCCACCGATTTTATCCATCTCAGTAATAAGTCCAGTCCAGTTAGCAATACATTGGCCTAACCAAAAACCGTACAGTTTCTCTTTATACTCTGCACGATTAATGACGATTTCGTCTCCTGTAGCACTGTATTCAAGATAATCTAAATTGGAATCCATCAATTCATTATTAATTGCACCCAGTGAAGAACTTTCCATACCGTCCGACGATGATTTATTTGAAGAATCTGAAGACATATCGCCATCTTCTGATGAAGTATGTTCATCACTACTCTCATCAGCCATATCACCACTCGATTGCTGATCATCAACTGATTTTTGTCCATCAGAACTTTCGGACGTTTCAGAACTATTCCCAGAATCTGAAGATTGCTCGTCATCAGTACCCACTGATTCACTACTCGTAGGTTCAGAAGAGCTCTCAAAGCTACTCTCATCTTCAACTTTTGGGTTCACGGTAGCACACGACATAAGTGATGCAATTACTGCAAATCCTAACATTTTGTTAAAATTGACCATTAGACAATCCCCTCGAATTCTATGTAGAGATAAATATATATCTAAAAAGAGGAGAAAGAGGGGCCATATTCTTACATTATGTAAGAATCACACTTTACTGTCGACCAACTCCTTATTAAAACAATAAAATAGAGAGTTTATGGTTAAAAACAGCTAAAAATTATTTAAGAAGAATACTTATTTATCCCTCTTCTTCAGCAATAGAGAGCTCATTCTTATCACTCAAGAGAGGGCCTCCTTTTTTTAAAGTACTAAAAACAATGATTGTCTCAATAATCATCCATACTTCCAATACAAATACTGCTATCCCTATACTAAAGAGCATCCAATTTTCACTCTCCCAAAAGTTCTGTAAATTATAAACCATAGCCCATCCTGTCATGACGACCATAAATACCATGGGGATTGCCGTATAATAGGCTGAAACATTTCGTTTTACCAAGTAAATAGTCATTACTAAGAGAGCAAGCCCTGCCAGCAACTGATTAATCGACCCAAAAAGAGGCCAAAGCGCAAGAGCTCCTTTCCCATTGCCATTCGAAAAGGCAAGAATAAAGGCCGTAATAACAGCAAAGGCAGTTGCCGGGTGTTTTCCTTTCAGAGGCTTAATATTCATCGCATCAGCAAGTTCCGTTACGACATAGCGCTGAATACGTGTTGCAGAATCAAGTGTCGTTGCCGCAAAAGAGACAAGAAAGACCCCCATAATAGCAATGGTTATTTGAACAGGAATCCCAAGAGTAGCGATCATATTAGAAGAACCCGTTACAAATGCTCCCAGCTTTGCTGAGAGGCCTTTTGCAGCAGCCCAGCTACTATAATGGTGACTAAAGGCTTCAGTACCCAAAAGTATGACACCATCACCTCCTTTAAGCCCCATACCAAGTCCAGCCCCTATAGCAATAATAACAAGAGTAGCCATCGCGCCTTCAACAAGCATTCCACCATACCCAATAAATTTTGCATTCCGTTCATTATCGCATTGCTTCGAAGAGGTCCCTGATGAGACCAAACTATGAAAGCCAGAGACCGCCCCACAGGCAAGTACTACAAAGAGAAAAGGTAAGAGCGGGGGCGCACCTTCAGGATCAGTGACCAATGCTGGAGCAACAATATCTGGTTGCGCGATTACAACTCCCAACACCAGTAACCCCATAGCAATCAACAACTGGTGTGAATTAAGATAATCTCTTGGTTGGAGAAGGAGTGTAACCGGTAAGGTCGAAGCACCATAAGCATATATCAATAAGAGTACCATCCAAACGGTCAATCCAGAGAACCCAAAGAGTGCAGGCATTTCAAAGGGCACATAACTCCCCAAAACGACGGTGGCATACATCACTATTACCCCAATGATACCCAGCGTTATGTGACTCATTCCTTTTTTATACATGAGATAACCAACCCCTATCGCAAGAGGGATTTCAAACCACACTGGTATTACCGCTTCGGGATACATCCCGAAAAGAAGTGCAATAATCAAAGCAAAAACTGCAATAACAATCCAAAGAGCAAAAAAGATAATTGTTAAGAAAAGGCCGCGTACCCGAGGATTAATAATATCCCCTGCCATCTCACCTACTGATTTTCCTTCATTTCTGAGAGACATAACCAACGACCCAAAATCGTGTACTGCCCCCATTAAAATAGATCCAAAGAGTACCCATACCATCGCGGGAACCCACCCCCAAATAATGGCTACTGCCGGGCCAACAATAGGTCCGAGACCTGCAATTGAAGTAAAATGATGCCCAAAAAGGACATGCTTATCCGTCGGCTCAAAGTCCACACCATCTCGTTTTGAATGAGAGGGCACCTTATTATTTGGGTTTATCGCAAATATCTTTTGAGAAAGAAATGTACCATAAGTACGGTATGCTATGATATAGGCAATGCCAACAACTACAGCAAGGATAAGTGAATTCATGATCTTCCCCTGTGATTTATTAACAGGGGAAGATAGATAATATTCTTCGCTTCAGATATCGTTTTATAAGAGGTCACATTATTTTACAATGCGAAAATAATTATCTGGTTTCTCGATTCCATATACGGTTATTTTCAATAAGAAAACTATTGAGTGTCATACGCTTTTCAATTTCATCGCGTAGTTCAGAAACGACACCACTATACTCTGCAGCTCTATTGTGTTCTTCTCGAGGGTCACTGAATCGATTATACACCATCGGGGCACCAGATCCACCATTCACTGGCAAATATATCGTCAACGAGTCGCGTGTGTACAGTGCCCATTGATTGCGCCCCCAAAGCACCGTATTACGCTCTTGTGTGCCGGCCCGTAAAAGACTATGCCCCATAAAGTGATTTGTTTCTTGAATACCCGCAAGGTCGAGAATGGTCGGTGCAATATCGTATTGCGATGCAGGGTTGGTTACTGGACCTGCTGCAGGGAGCTCTGGATGTTCTCCAATAATCATAAAGGGGAGCCAACGACATTCGGGAAAGAGTCCATTATTTATTGAAGCATCAGCATGTTCACCCAACGGAAACCCATGATCTGCCGTTACAATCACCACAGTATTTTTAAACCATGGTTCAGATTTTATTTTTTTGTACCAAGCCGCAACCGCATTCTCAGTATAGCTCATAGAGTTAACCATACGCTCCTGTAAGTCAGCTCCCTCTGCATGAGGCTCCATTCCATCGACTTCATTAAATGGATAGTGATTAACTTTAGTAATCGATGCCAGGAAAAACGGCTGTTCATTACTTAAAGAATCAATCATCCAATCAGCCATTTCAGATAAACGTTGATCATCACGTTCTTCATTATTATTATAATCCCATGATTGATACCACTGGTTGAGCCACGGAGTTTGATTGTCCCAGGCGGGGTCAGGCACTGAAAAGAATTTGGTTCGGTATCCCTTGTCCCCAAGTATATTCACAAAAGACTGCTGTTTTAGAGTAGGAAAGGCTGATGCTAAAAAAGTATTTTGATGCTGAATCAGGGAAAGATGCATACCAGTAAATGCCCCTATTGTTGGAATGCCAGAAATCATCATATGACTCCACCATGGGTTTTTCTGCGCATGACTATTTAAAAAAGGTGTTCCGTCACGAACAGCCCCAACATCTTTCATAAATCCAGCATTAAGCCCACGATGACTTTCTAATATGAGAAGAACGACATTAACGGGCTTGTCATCAACGCCATCACAATTTTCGTCGATACCATTACTCGGGATGTCTATTGCTCCAGGATATGCCAAAGGATTGTAATCATCACAATCGTTCCGTGCTGCAAATTGGTCACCATCTCGATCTTCGTCGCAAAAAGAATATGTTTTTGCTTTCTCATTACAAAGTGCATGCAAGCTCTTTTTCACATAGGGGAATTCTTTCTCACTAAAAAGAAATGAGCTATCTCCCTGAATTTCCATCCACTCTTGTTGAAACGCATTTACTGCTCCATCATAATCTTCAGTAGTGAGAGAAACATCGGTCGAGGTAGTGAATTCTTTGTATAGAGTTTTAAGAACGGGTTGCAATTTGCGTTCCCGATTGCCCCCACGCCAAAGAACCTGAGTGTAGAGATAACTGACAACCAGCATAACAACAAAGCCGAAAATAATTTTATTAAAAGTGTGTTTCAGCATATCCCACCGTCTTTTTTGAAAAAAGCCAGAGGAAAAATATACTCCCTGGCAACAGAATCAATTGAAAATAAGGTATCGACATATCCTCTTTAAGATAATCAAAAACCATTGCATATGATGCACTATTACCATAGGTAGAATACATATTCATATTAAAGTGCCCCCCCAAAAATCGATAGATTTCATTATCAATAATTGTTAATACAATTATTACCGTATGGAGAAGAAGTGTAACCCAAGGAAAACGATTACGTCCTTTAAAGAGAATTACAACGATTGCAATGCAGGTATTCAGTGACAATATCCATATCCAATCGAAACTTATTGCATGAAATATGTACCAAGAGAATTTCCCGACGAAAGGATTACCATAGGCATCAGCCCTTCCTAGCTGTGCAATACGTAATATAAGATGCACCACAAATACCGGAAAGGTTAGAAGTACAATCTTTTTCCATTGTGCGAAATTCAAAGGAAGGTCCTCACAGAAGTCTCAAAATTCAAAACACAAATATAATAATATTTGTGTTTTGAAACGACCAATGTAAAGGAGTAGATTAATGATTACCGCTTCATTACAATCCTGAGTCCTAAAAAGAGCGCAATCACCATTCCTGCAACCCCAAAAAGAGAGACATCATGCCAAAGAGGTGGAACCTTTGCAACGGTTACCATTGCCGCTCCCGCAATAAGTGCAGCCATTACAATTGCATATGCAAGTTTTTGCCCCGTTCGATCTATGCGCACCGAAATATCTTCAAGTCCTTTATGCATAAATTGTATTTGAATCTGTCCCTCTTTGACCTTACGTATAAAATCTTTTGTCTCCATGGGAATATCACTCAAAAAACTCACCATATCATAACTATTCATAAACGCATTTTCAATTGCCTGTTTTGGAGAAAGCTGTTGGGTAATTAATTTACGCGCATAGGGCTTTAGTTGTTTCATAAGATTAAAATCGGGGTCAAGTCCACGAGCAATTCCCTCTATTGTCCCTACGGCTTTAATAAGTAAATACAATGAGTATGGTAACGTAAGTTGATATTTTTTAATCATACTATACAGTTCACCAGAAAACTCTACCACATCAATGTGCTTTAAGTTCATGTACGAATATTTATCAACAAGCTCCTGAACATCAACCATGAGTGCCATGCGAATATCTCTATCTTTACATCCAGTCAAGAATATTAATCCATCGGTCAACCGTTCGTAATCTTTATTCGAGAGGGCAATCATCCCCTGCCCAAGAGCCCTTTTCCACGTAGGTAGAATTGATCCCATCATACCAAAATCTAGAAAACAAATTCTTCCATCCTTTAAAATCCGAATATTACCAGGGTGGGGATCAGCATGGAAGAAGCCATTGATAAATACCTGCTGTAAAATGAGACCCGTTCCATCAGTTGCTATTTTTTTAAGATCAAACCCTTCATTTTTCAACCTACTTATTTCACTGGGCCGATACCCCTCAATATACTCCATGACCAATACAGAGTGTGAAGTATAGTCGTGATACAATCTTGGCACAACAATAGTTTTCGTATCCTGAAAGTGTTGAGCAAAACGTTGAATATGCGAAGCTTCATTCAGAAAATTAACCTCTTTCATAATGGTTTTGCGGAACTCCTCAATAAGTGCAACGGGGTTAAATCGAGCAATAGAGCTATTATAACGAACGGCCAACATTGCCAATTGTCGCATGATATCCAAATCAGATGCAATGGTCTTATTAATCCCCGGTCTAAGAATTTTAACTACTACATCTGCGCCACATTTTAAAGTCGCTCTATGCACTTGCCCAATAGATGCAGAAGCCAAAGGTATCCGATTAAACTCTTCAAATACTATATCGATTGGTGCGTTAAATTGCTCTAGAAGAGTTGTTTCTATAACCTTTTCAGAAAGCGGACGAGCATTCTCTTGTAAAAGTTCAAGCTCCTCAATAAGCTCTGCCGGCAGTAGGTCTGGACGGTTTGATAAAATTTGCCCCAGCTTCACAAAAGTTGGACCAAGTTCTTCCAATGCTAATCGGACACGCTCCCACCGATTTTCTCCTGCTGAATCTCGCTGGAAAAAAGCACCTAATCGAAAACCACTCGGCTCTTCTCCTGGTAATAAGTCATGAGAAAAGAGTTCATCTAATCCATAGGATATGAGTACCGAGACAATTTCCCGATATCGACTCAGTACAACAAGTCGGTTACCCGCAAGTTTATTAAGAAGATCGCGTCCTCGCATTAGCCGCGCCTAGGAACCTTTCTTGAGTCGTTCAATTTCATCTTGTAACTCGGCGACCTTAGCCTCAAGATCATTGACCCTATTAGGGTTCATACTCTCAACACCTTTTTTAAGTTGATCAAATTCACTTTTAACCAACTCTTTAATTTTAGTTCCCTCATCCTCAGCTTTCTGTCTCAGAGTTGCTACCATCTTTTTACCCTCTTCTTCAGTGAGCTCAAGATCTTTGGTCAACTCAGAGACCGTTTGTTCAACTTTCTCTTTGGTGAGGGCAGCCATTCCCACACCTGCGAGCATTGCATTTTTAAGGAGTTCTTTCATATCAACCTCTGGTTACTCTTTTACTAAAGTGTACCAATTTTTAGCAGAAATGAGGATGGATTCTCCTCAAAAAATGGGTGTTGCTATTTTACCATTCCATATTTTCTCAATATGCTATAATGCTCTTTTGAGATTTGTTTAAGAGCCTGTTGAAATTGTCTAATAAGGTAGTCAGGCGTCGTTTTACTAAATGCATAAAACTGCTGTGTCTCTTTGATAACAAATGCAACAGTATACAGCCTTGGATCTATATTATTCAACGCAATATACTGATTAAAGCCATCCTCGGTATAGGCTATTGCATCTACTCGATCGACACTGAGTTTCTTAAAGTTTTGTTTTACATCTGAAACTGATTGAAGCTGCTTTTCTTTCACACCAATACCCTTGAGGGCATCAATGGTAATATCTCCCCTGATAACCCCAATAGAGAGCTTTTGTGCCTCTTCCAAGGAAATCATTTCCGAAAAGTGACTTTTCTTCATGACCAGTACTTGTTTTGCCGAGAAAATCGGGCCTACCCACTTAAACAAATTGCGGCGTTCTTTTGTCATACCCATGGTAAAAAGCACCTGATTGTCCTTGGTTTGAACGTAATTATACCCGCGAGCCCAAGGAAGCATCTGGATAGGTTGAGCTGAATACCCCATCTTATCCCATAGAGCATGTAAAAGATCTACTGAAAACCCTTTAAGAGTATCGTTCTCCATATAATTGGCTGGCGCATAGTCTTCCGTCATATAGTTGAGATCATCAGCTGAAATTTTTTCAGTTTCTTGAGACCATAGGGACGTTGCCAACAACACAACCGCTAACAATGCTAGTGTATAGTTCAGTACATTCATACTAAAAGCTTACTACTTTTACCTGTTTTTTTGGGAAGTTCAATGAGTTATTGTAACATTGTACAGCATTAACCCATTTTAGAAGTTTTAGCTGTAAGGATTTTAACTAGTTGTTCTTGTTTGATATAAGTACACAAATAAGCAATGTACTATGAATGTGTATTAAAAAATGTCGAATTTTCCATTGTGAAGGGTCAAATGATTAGATCCGAAAAATAAATAGAAAATAAAAAAGCCATCCTAAGATGGCTTTTTTATATCGGGGAGACAGGATTCGAACCTACGACCGCCTGTTCCCAAAACAGGTGCTCTACCAGGCTGAGCTACTCCCCGGTCGTGGGACAAATATATAATTGATATCGATTTGATTCAAGGGCATAGTGCAGAAATAGTGTAAAATATTTGAAAGAATATCTATTAACATTATCTCTACCATACCATATTAAACACTTTGTTTAATATCCACTCCTCCCAGTGCGTTTATTTTGTTTTTTAAGATACAATGTGATACAATATTGACATGACACCAGACTCTCAGGCTTTACATAAACAACACGTCGAGGAACGCTCAGAGCCGCCTACAAGTAGAAAGCGGGGTTTTATTTATGGATTCGTTTTAATTCTTTTTCTGACAACTGTCTGTGTCATCATATATTTATCAATTAGCCAAAAACTCATAGATAAGCTTCACACTGAAGAACGCTCTCGGTTTAATTCAATTCAGGCAAAATTTGATGTAAAAATGAAACTTATAGCTTCTGAAATCAATTTAATTGTAAACAACTCACTCACTCTAGAGGCATTTAATAAAGAACCTTTTGCTCAAAAACACCTGACTCTTACTCTAAAACAAATATTAGAGTCTGACGAAGCATATCTGCAACTTCGACTCTTTGACTCTATCGGCAATGAGTTTATTCGAATCAATAAAATAGGATACCAATCGGGTACCATTGTCCCCCAATATCAACTCCAAAATAAAGCCAACCGATACTACTTCACTAAAGCTTCAGTACTTCCCCCTCAAAGACTTTACATCTCTCCTATTGACCTTAATATGGAAAATAGAATTATTGAAACCCCCTACAAACCAGTCATTCGGTTTTGCGCTCCAATTTTTAACACTGATAAAAGACTGATTGGTGTTGCTGTAATTAATTATTCTGGAAGTGCACTCTTTGATTTAATAACAACCTCCCAGAGCAATTCACTTCTTCCCCTTGACATCCTCAACAACTCTGGGTACTACCTCTCCTCACCCGATTCCAGTAAAACGTGGGGATTTATGTTCCCTGAACGTGAACATCATCGCTATGACCTACAACATTCCACTGAGTGGCGAACCATCATAACTCAAAAGCAAGGAGTTATTCAAACTGCTGATGATCATATCGTTTTCTCCGAACTCAAAATACAACTCCCCCATCCATTCAGTTCAAGTAGCCAGCATACACTCTATGCTCTCTGCACAATTCCTCAGGTAACAATAGCTGCGATAACTAACCAACTCATGTTTGGTCTTCAAACAGGGTTTATTCTTCTTGGACCTCTCCTCTTCTATTTAGGATGGCGCGTTGGCAACTATCAAGTGCATCAGAAATGGCTTTTCTCACTCCTAGAACAGGAGGCAACCCATGACCCTCTTACAGGACTTTACAATAGAAAAGCGCTCTTTGAAGTTCTAAAAAAGTCAATGTTTCAAACGATCCGTCGACAATCCTCACTTTCTGTATGTTTTATAGATCTCAATGACCTCAAAACTATCAATGACAAATTTGGTCATAAAATGGGTGATACCATGCTCAAATTTTGTTCCGATGCAATTCTCTCTAATATTCGAGTATCAGACTCAGCATCACGCATAGGGGGTGATGAATTTGTGGTTGTCTTTCCTGACTGTTCTGTTAATAGCGCCGAGATAATTCTTCAAAGAATTACTGCATCATTTACTGCGAGCTCTGTTGAAGCACACGGTCATTTGTGGTATATCAGTTATGGGTGTACCGAAATGCTTAAGGATGATATTCATCCCGAATCTATCATTGATCGTGCCGACAAACTTATGTATGAGAATAAAAACCAGAAAAAAAAATAAAAAGTTATAACATCAGTTCACACGACTCCCTTTTTTTTCGCAATATGCAAAAAAACACTCAAAAGAGAGTAGCTTTTAAATCGTCTGTATAGTAGCTATTAGATATTCCTCTATGACACTTTAAATTCAGAGACCGAAGTCTTAAGGTCTGCAGACATGTTACTCATATCTTCTGCACTCGTTTTAATTTGACTCATTCCATCACTAATAGTATTTATTGCCCCACTTAAAAGGCTTACTTTCTCAGACACTTCAGCTATGACAGCAGATGACTCTTGTACATTCCGCGACACCTCTTGGCTCGACTCTCCTACTTGCCCAATACCACTTGATATTTCGTTAATTGTTGCTGACTGTTCTTCTACGGCGCTCACAATTGTTTGCGAGATAGAGTTGACCTCATCAATTACAGAAGTAATATCTTCAATTGCTTTAACTGATGCACTCGTATTTTCTCGCATACCAGCAATCTGTTTTCCTATTTCACCTGTCGCTTGCACAGTTTACTTAGCAAGTTTCTCATCAAAGCTATAGAATGTAAAAAGTGTCACAAGTACAATAGCAAGAACTGGAACTCCAAAACCAATGATAGTTTTCATTTTTATGCTGAGATTATTAATACGAGACTGTGTCATACAACACTTGTTGTACGTTAAACTTTCACAACTATTGCTATACCATACATACACTCAAACTGATTTTATTGTTTACTTATATGATAATTTTGTCAACCGTAGGTTTTAATAATTGTTTATAAGCCATGTCATGAATCAATATGTGGTCATTCCACCAATAACTAAAATACTCAACCATCTCTGGAATTATTATCCGGTGCTCTTTTAATACCCGTTTACAGAAAAAAGTAGACTTATCCATAAAGACATTGTGATACTCTATATGTTGTTTTAATTCATCTACAGGAAGATGAACATTCATCAACATTTTTTCTTCAGCTTCAAAATGTTTGAGAGAATATTCTGTCATAAAGCAAATTGCTTCAGAAATATGAGAATAACTTATTGCATTATCATTGTGACAAAGATCAATTAACTTATTTATTTTATTAATGATGATTCGATGCTGGGCATCCATTTTTGAATTACCTACACTAAACGAATCATCCCAAATAATCTTGTATTTTAAAAGGCTCTGCATAGTATTATTATACCATAGAACCATAGTTTATGCGATAAACTCACACAAAAGACAAATAAAACACCCCTATTCTCTTAAGAAAATAGGGGTGTTTTATTTTATATTAATTTTTGAGTTACTTTATTTCATTCGCTTCGCTACTGATGCAGCATGGTGAATAAAGCCTTCATCTGTCGCAAGATCAAATACAAATTTACCATTTTTATCGATTGCTTGTTTAGTATACTCAATAATAGAAGTACGCTTCATATAATCATACACTCCAAGAGGCGATGAAAAACGAGCCGTTCCATTGGTAGGAAGAACATGATTAGGTCCTGCAATATAGTCACCCACTG
>JAOPTX010000029.1:0-3724 GCA_051532055.1 Fibrobacterales bacterium
TGGTAAAAAAGACTTCGGGATGATAGCAATGAGCTATGGTAATATCTATGTAACTCAAAGTGCATGGGGCGCTAAAGACTCACAAACACTGAAAGCAATTAGAGAAGCAGAAGCCTATCCTGGTGTATCAGTCATTCTTGCATACTCACCCTGTATCGAACATGGTATTGATATGAGCAAAAATGCTGATAACCAAAAAATCATGGTGAACTCAGGGCACTGGCCACTTTACCGCTTTGATCCGCGTAAAACGGATGAAGGCAAGAATCCATTCCAACTCGATTCTAAAGCACCAACAGACAAAGTAACTATGAAAGATGTCTTTGAATCAGAAAATAGATTCCGCATCCTTATGAAAGGTGACCCAGAAACATCACAGCGCCTTCTCAAAGAGGCACAGCATGATATTGACCAGAAGTGGATTCGTTTAAACGCGATGAAAGAGGGCTAACCTCTCTCACTCCATTCTCAAAATTAAAGGCGCCGTTCAATTCGGCGCCTTTTTCGTACCCTAATTTTATTTATGTAACATAAAGCAATCATACGCATGCTATCATGTTAAATGTTTCACATAAAAAAACCAAAAACAAGGCTTTCCGTTAAATTTGTAACAACGTTACTGTATTATCACCTACACTTTAGGTAGATAATAGCCTTTTTTTGTCAAAAAAAGGCACTTTGTCTACTGATACTGGTCTCAATACAACCCTATAACGTTATATTTTCACATACAATTACAAACTAATTCTATATTGATTCTCAATAGCGATATTACAACACTGGATCTTGACAAAAAATTAAATAAAGCCGTGTTTTAACATTCCATGATAAACGCATTAAACCTTTTTTTATTACTTTTGACGCATGAAAAAAATATGATAAATGCGAATTTATATAACTAAAACCAATTATAGTGAGGAAAACAATGAGTAAAGTGTTTAAAACTCTTGATGGTAACGAAGCTGCCGCACATGTTGCCTATCGTGCAAGTGAAGTTATCGGTATTTACCCTATCACCCCATCATCAGACATGGGTGAGCATTCAGATGCATGGGCCGCTCAAGGCATACAAAACCTTTGGGGAGATCTACCAAACATAATTGAAATGCAATCTGAAGGTGGCGCTGTTGCATCATGTCACGGCGCTCTTCAGGCCGGCTCATTATCATGTACCTTTACTGCATCTCAGGGCTTATTACTCATGATCCCTACAATGTATAAAGTCGCTGGTGAAATGACACCCTTTGTTATTCACGTTGCAGCACGTTCAATCGCTGCTCAAGCACTTTCAATTTTTGGAGACCACGCAGACGTAATGTCTACAAGAGCAACTGGTTTTGCAAACCTCGCTGCTGGTTCTGTACAAGAAGCGCACGATATGGCTACTATCGCACACGCATCAACTCTTGCAACTAAAATCCCTTTCATTCACTTTTTTGATGGCTTCAGAACTTCACACGAACTTCAAAAAATCGAAATGCTTTCAGACGAAATAATCAAAGAGATGATTCCTTCTGAACTTATTGCTGAATTCAGAGCACGAGCAATGACTCCCGAGAATCCAGTTCTTCGTGGAACATCACAAAACCCTGATGTTCACTTTCAGGCTCGTGAAACAGTAAATAAGTATTATGATGCATGCCCTGGGATCGTTCAAGCACAGATGGACAAATTTGCAAAACTTACTGGTAGAAAATATGACCTCGTAGACTATGAAGGTGCTGCTGATGCAGAGACTGTTGTTGTTCTTATGGGTTCTGCTACTCAAACTGTTGAAGCGACTGTTGTAAACATGAACAAAAATGGTTCTAAAGTTGGTATGATCAACTTACACCTTTACAGACCGTTTCCATCAGAGCAATTCCTTAATGCAATTCCTGATTCAACTAAAAACATCATCGTTCTCGATCGTTGTAAAGAGCCAGGATCTACAGGCGAGCCATTATACCTCGACGTAGTTACTGCAATCGCAGAAGCGGGCAAATCATTTAACACTCTTGGTGGCCGTTACGGTATCTCTTCCAAAGAGTTTACTCCAGCAATGGTTAAAGGTGTTTTCGAAAACCTTACTAAGAACCACTTTACGATTGGTATCAACGATGACGTTACCCATACATCTATTGATTATGATACGTCATACAAACTTGACTATGACTATTTCCAAGCGATGTTCTATGGTCTTGGTGCAGATGGTACTGTTGGAGCAAATAAAAACTCTATTAAAATCATTACTCAATCACCTGAGTTCTATGGCCAAGGCTATTTTGTATATGACTCAAAAAAATCTGGTGCGGTAACTACTTCTCACCTACGTTTTGGTCCAACTGAAATCAAAGCTCCATACCTCATTTCAAATGCTGATTTCATCGCATGTCACCAGCCTCAGTTCATACATTTTATCAACGTACTTGAGCAAATTAAAGAAGGTGGAACATTCCTTTATAATACTCCAGTTGCCGCTAATAAAGTATGGGATTCACTCCCTATTCAACTTCAAGACACCATAGTACACAAAAAGATTAAGCTCTATGTTATCGATGCACTAAAAGTGGCTATGGATGCAGGTATGGGTACTCGAATTAACACTGTTATGCAAGCATGTTTCTTCGGTATTTCTGAAGTTCTTCCAAAAGATGAAGCGATCGAAAAGATCAAAGACTCTATTAAAAAAACGTACGGCTCAAAAGGTGACAAAATTGTTCAGATGAACATTGACGCAGTAAATGCCTCTCTAGAACATTTACATCCAGTTGCCATTGGTGAAGCCAACTCAAAAACAAACGTTGGAAATGTATTGCCTGATGAAGCACCTGACTTTGTTAAAAATCAAATCAGTACAATTCTTGCCGGTAAAGGTGATGATCTTCCAGTATCAGCAATTCCTTTCGACGGAACATTCCCTACAGATACTTGTAAATGGGAAAAACGTGATCTATCACAATTTGCACCAGTTTGGGAATCTGATCTCTGTATTCAATGTGGTAAATGTGCATTTGTTTGTCCACATGCATGTATTCGTTCAAAAGCATTCCCTGAGTCTGACACTACTGGTTCTCCAGAAATGTTCCAAGCAGTTGGCGCAAAAGACAAAGCATGGAAAGCAGACCTCTTATACTCTATCCAAGTATCTCCAAAGGATTGTACCGGATGTGAGCTTTGTGTAAATGCTTGTCCAGCAAAAGACAAAGAGAATCCAGAGCGTAAAGCTATTAACATGACTGACGTTCTTGAAACTAAAGATGACATGCAAGACGCCTTTGACTTCTTCGCAAAAATCCCTGAACTCGATCGTTCAAGAATTGACTCATCTAAACTAAAACAACAACAAGTACAACAGCCTCTATTTGAGTTCTCTGGCGCATGTACTGGTTGTGGTGAAACTCCATATGTGAAACTTATTTCACAACTTTTTGGTGACCGTATGATCGTTGGTAATGCAACGGGTTGTTCATCAATCTATGGTGGTAACCTTCCTAATACTCCTTGGGCAAAAAATGCTGAAGGGTATGGTCCTACATGGAATAACTCACTTTTTGAAGATACAGCAGAATTTGCACTTGGTATGCGTCTTGCAGTTAATAACCGTACACAGATCGCAACTAACCTTGTAAACAAACTCGCTCCTCAACTTGATGCTGACCTCGTTAAACAGCTTATTGAAAATGAGCAAGAAGACGAACAAGCAATCTTCAAACAGCGTGAACTTATCTCTCTCCTTAAAACA
>JAOPTX010000030.1:0-50694 GCA_051532055.1 Fibrobacterales bacterium
ATATTTACGCCTACCAGACTTTAGCAGGTGCAGACAAGCTTCAGACCGGTGGTCTTATTTTGGTTCCTCCTCTCAACAGTAATTCTACCAAGGAGGTTTATATATCAGGAATCGGAAAAGTAGGTAACCCTTTATATTCATTTTTAACACAGGGTGGTGCAGAAGTACGGGTAAATGGCACTCTGTTATCACAAAGTCCAACGACCGTAACGGGCAATTCAGATTGGGTGACCTATACTATTACCGATGCGTCAATCTTTGGAGGAAAAAATGCTGATGTACATATTACTTCGGATAAAGCCCTCAATGCAAGTGCTGTATTTCAAGACGACAATGTCGGTGGCGGAGGATATTACTCAGGGTTTTCAGAAGAAGAGTCGTTTGTAGGGGTCGGGACAATCGGAATAAAGAATTATACTCTTGCTTGCAACACACCCATCGCCCTCCTTGGATCTGGTGGAGTTGCCTATGATTGGAGTAGTAAAAACCCCACTGATTGGGACATGGTCGAACCAGTCCCCAATAGCGGAGACTCAGCCTATCTTTTCACACCCAAAAGCGATATGGGAGAAGGCCCTTTTGCATATACGGTCATTATCGATGTAGAAACTGAAGACGGTATCCGTAAAGACACCTCAGACCTTACCATTAGAGTAATACCTATTGATATGAATTTCGGAGGTGATCAACATGTCTGTAAGGGAGAGCCAACCATTCTCAACTACAGCAGTAGAGATTACAGTGCACCTGTTTTGGAGCAAGAACAGGTATGGGCAGTAAACTTCGGAGGGGTTGCCCATAGCGGAAGTGATGACATTGACTACAGTGCATCAGAAAACTTTGGCTATTCAAGGGGTGGGAGTGTTGCTGTTATCTCGGGTACTAACGACCCAGAACTTTATAGCAACGCAGAGCTTTATGCTGACGGAGACATGACTCTTACTAAAAAGGTAGACAATGGTACGTATAGATTATCCTTGATGTTTGCCGAGACCTATTATAGCAATGCGGGCGAACGTCTATTTAATGTAGAAGTGGAAGGAACCCGATTCAAAACCAATCTCGATCTTATTGAACAAGTAGGTAAAAATAGTGCCTATATTATTGAAGAGAACGTCATCATCACTGATGGTGAATTAACAATACAACTCCTTAACGGTACACAAGGAAGTCCTTTTATTAATGCGCTCAAACTCACCCGAGACATTATTGAAACAGACCCTCACTACACCTGGCTCCCCGCTTCATTTCTCAACCATTCAAATCTTATGTCACCTATTGCAACCGTATATGATGATACTGAATTTGAAGTCACCTATGATGACGGGCATTGTCTTATAGATAATTCAGTCAATGTCATAGTTGAAGATTGCGGTAAATGTCGACTCACCGCCTATGGAAATAAAACTATTTGTAAAGGCGAAAGTACTGAGATATCTGCAGAAGGCAGAGGAGACTTTGTTGATTGGCAGTATGATAGAAAAGGTGAGACTAAAGTCCTTACCAATACCACACCAACTGTCACTCCCGACAAAACTACCACCTACCTTGTACGGTATAACAACGCTATTAAGACATCGGTTACCGAAGATTTTGATCCTGCTATTTTTTGTGAAACCGAAGTAACGATAACCGTAGATCCCTGCGGTGAGATAGTGACGCCAGAAGGCGAAGTAACCAAAGCAGAAATTTACGATGTAAATGGTGATGGCATAGCAGAGACTATTCATGTAACCTTTGATCGACCACTTCCACAACTCCCCCGAAACATCACCTCAATAGACTGGCCAACAGAAGGAGTCAATGATATCACTGCGGACATAGAAGAATTACAGTTCCTCGATTCTACAACCGTAATGATAACTCTTGACAATGCCTTTGTGCCAGCTACTGAGGCTGATGTGGATAACCCACCAAGCCTTACCTATGGCAATAGTTCGGTACTTATAGAAGATAAGATCGGCCCCATAGTGATACAGGCAGAAAAAACAACACCTGCAACACTACAATACGCTATCAAAGACGATGCAGGCGAGTACACCTACCACTTACAACCAGATACGTTCAAAATAACTCTTTCTGAAGACATTGACTTTCCCAGCAATGGCTGGAAAGAAATGTTTAGTGTGGTAGCTGTAAATGGAGATACCTACACCCCTGCCATTACCACCAAACCAAAGTCTGGCACTGCTATCAACACCCTCATGGTCATTTTCGAGAATACTCCGAATACAGCTATTCCCAAAATAGGTAATACTCTTTCTTTTAATACAAACAATAGTGTCACTGATATTTACGACAACCAATCACGACAAAACTTTGTTGAAATTACTGGAACAGCATTAACAAAAAGTAGTCTCGGTATCAATTTTCGTAATGCCGTAGTGGGAATTGATAACACTACAGACAAGAACGTTGCTACTGAAGAAATCCCAGTATACAATGAAGATAACGAACTACTTGAAGAAACCAAATATGGAACTGCAGTTCTCAGTAATCAGTGGGTCCCTCCTTATAACTATACTGATGGAATATTAGACCCCAATGCACGGTGTGAAGATATACAGACAGAGGGGAACTTTGACCATAGATGCTTTGCTTCACTTGCAATAGGGACTTTTAAAGACCAAGGAATCTATACTGCAACCATCTATATCTATAGTCATCTGGGACAGTACATCACCAACTGGTCACAGAGCTTTGGGGAATGTGGCGAGTTTACCAATTCGGACCGAAACGATCAAACTGATATTGAGCAATACTTTATCAATGACCTCATCTGGAATATAAAAGGTCTAGATGGACGTAAGGTTGCGAGCGGTGTCTATTTTTGGAAAGTTGTTCTCACCTTTACATCAGGCAAAAAAGAAGAATTTACTAAAAACATGGGTATTTTACGTCAGGATAATTCCTGTGAATAGTAACCGCCCCAAGAAAAGTAAATCATTCAAACTATTGTACATAAACACACACACCTAATAACCACCAACATCACGAGAACACACACATGAAAATATCACACACTATTTATGCACTGACCATTGTACTGTGCAATCTTCAATCGCAAGGATGTAGCAGTGTAGAATCAACCGCTCCGGAAAGTTCTTCAGAAAACCGAGCAGAGAGTTCAGCAGAAAGTTCAGTAGAACATTCTCCAGAGTATGAATCAACGAATAGTTCCGAAACAGTCATGGAAACTCCTGGTTCTTCTATGAATCCCAATGAAGTACAACCCTCCTCTGAAGTCGAACATACAATATCGTCTAGCCTTTCATCAGAAGAAATTATTTCAAGTGAGGAGCAAGAAACGCCCACTGAGTATCTTAATAGCCTCTATGAAAAACAAAATTATGTCTTTTCCGATGACACTATCAGAACCTATAACATAGTGATAAGTGAAGAAAACTTGACCTTTTTAGATGACAACCCTATGCAGGAACAGTATGTAACAGCAACACTCATTGGCCCAGATGATACTATCCCCAATGTAATGATACGTTATAAAGGACAAAATGGTTCTTGGCAATTTGCTGGAGGATACACCGAGTATTCAGGGGCTCACTGTGCGCAACCTCATAAGAGTTGTCAAAAGCTTTCTATGAAAATAAAATTTAAAACAGACGAATACCCTGATAGAAAATTCTATGGCCTTAAAAAACTTATGTTCCACTCTATGAATATGGATATTTCACAACTACGTGAACGCCTTGGCTATTGGATATTTAGAGAAATGGGCGTTACCACCTCCCGTTCTACCCATGCGGTTGTACAAATCAATGGTCAACCGCAAGGGCTCTATGCCATAGTTGAGCAGGTTGATAGCCGCTTTATTAAGTCAAGATTTGAAGACAATGAAGGACACCTATTCAAAGAGATGTTTCCCGTAAACGGTTTCAATGAAATAACGCCTGAATCAGTTATGCGCAATACACTAAAAACAAATGAAGATGATAACCTCCCTCTTACAACAACCATGGAGTTCGCCAAAGCTGCCAGTGAAGCAAATATACTCACTATTCCTGATGTAATAAAAAAGTGGATGAACCCAAAAGAAATTGCTGCACATCTTATGGTCACTCGCCTCCTTCGACACTGGGATAGTCCATGGAGCCCCTTTGATGGTTGGCAGGGTAAAAACTACTACCTGTACGTAGAACCGAATAATAAAAAAGTAACCCTCATTCCCTGGGATTTAGACTATACCCTCCATCAAGGACATGCGTTCCCAGGAGAATTTTTCCTATTCCCCGTATCCCCTATACCCGGCAACCCATTTCCAAAACCGTGTGAAAAATCAAAATGCAGTACACTTTTTGGAGGCTTTTTACTCTTAGAAAACGAACTCGCAGAGGCTATTGATTTTTTCGAAACTGATGTCTATCCAAGAGCTCTAATCCAGTATCAAAGATGGACAGAGCAGATTCGTGATATAACCATAGAAATGAATCAAAAGCATGGTGACATTCGTACAACCGACAACTATCAATGGGGTGGTGCTTTTCCTGAGTCTACCTGGCAAACAGATGTTGATTCAACATGGAATAATTTTAAAGAAGGTGCAGATTGGTTAATTGAAGGATATGATCCTTTTCTATGGCACACATTGTAACGGGACGTTACTCCGTTATAGATAATAATTTACCTTTTTTAGAGATACCTATGGACAGACATGCTATTCTTTTAGTAATAACCCTCCTGTGGGTTACCCATTCATTTGCAGTAACCTCTCTGTACGTCTCTCCATTCGGACACGATTCAAACAGTGGCTCCGAAAGCGCTCCCTTTGCGACTCTCGAAGCTGCGCGTGATGCAGTCAACGTCATCAAAGAAACCGCAACCGACACTATAGCCATCTATCTCGAAGATGGCTATTATCCCCTCACTCAACCTTTTACTCTAAAACCAGAAGATACGGGTTCATCAACGGCCCCCATTGTATATCAGGCATTAAACAGAGGTCGTGCCATCGTAACGAGTGCTCAAAATATTTCAGGATGGACACTCTATGATGCCGCAAAGAATATTTATAAAGCAGCGGTCACGGCAGGAGTATCTTTTCGACAACTCTATGCCAACAACTACCCCCAAGTAAGGGCTCGTGAGCCCAATAAAACGGACAATAGTACTCATGGCCCCTTCTTTAAAACAATTTCTGGAGACAAGGAGACCCAACACTATGTCGTACACGCCAATGACCTAAAACCATGGGCCGATCTCTCTGGAGTAGAAATGGTGACTCACCCTCATTGGTACCATATGATTTTGCACATAGATGCCGTCTCTTACTCAGGTGATCAGGCAACGGTATCATTTACAAGCCCTGATACTGAGTATGCCTTTAATAAGCCAGCCTACTATTATGAAAACAATTCCTATCACCTCGAAAATGCATTGGCCTTTCTCGATGCCCCCGAAGAGTGGTATCTTGATGAAGAGAATGCCACACTCTATTATTGCATTCCTCAAGGAATAGATATTAACTCCCTTGTTCTCAGTTACCCAACACTTCCTACCCTCGTATCTATTGAAGGTACGAAAGAAATGCCGGTTACTCATATTTCTTTTAAGAATATTACTTTTACTCATACTAACTGGACAGTACCCAATACCCGCGGAGCAAGCTTTACTCAAGGAGCTCAGAATATTGATCCTCAAAATCTTGGTACCACCCCCGGTATGATTGAAGTACAGTTTGCACGAAACATAGAGTTTAAAGAAAATATTATTCGAAACTCCGGCAGAGAAGGCATTGTTTTTCATCGTGCAGTTAAGCAGAGCACTATTACTGGGAATGTTATTCAATATATAAGCGCAAATGGTATCGTAATGGATACCTATTCAAATCCTTTTGGGCCTCAAATTCAAGACATTGCAGATGGATGTGATTCTAATCGCGTAGCTAACAACACCATTAGAGACATTGGTCTGATGTATTCAAATGGCATCGGGGTATTACTTTCATTTGTTGATGCGGTTTCGGTGCACAATAATGACATTGCCTATGGGCCCTACATGGGTATTCAGGTGGGAAATCAGTCAAGAGGGAAAGACTTTAAGTTTGGTAATAATAAAATATTTAAAAATCACATTCATCATGTTATGCGTGTCCATGACGATGGTGGCGGCATCTATACCCTATCGTTACAACGAGACACTCACGTATATGACAATTATATACATGACATTACTCGAGGACCTTGGGCTATGGACTATAGTGTGGCGGCAATCTATGCAGACAACAGTAGCCAATATATGACTTATGAAAATAATGTTACTCAAAACTGCACGGAAGACTTACATGAAAATACGAATGCAGGCGTAAAAAACAATACTTGGACAAACAATAAAACATCTGACGCTTCTATAGAAGATGCTGCCGGTATAACCGCCCCCTATACACATATGCGTTCGCATATTCTGCACAATGTAGGATTAATTAACACCATTTCCGAAAGTTCATCAAGTGAGATTCCCTACCCATCTTCAACAAATAATGATTCTCTACTCAGTTCTGCACTAGAATCTTTCAGTTCAGAAACACCTTCTTCAGCATTCCATGAATCTAGTACACTTCACCCATCTTCAAGTACCGTAGAAGATACATTCTCATCTCTGCACAATTCTTCTGAAAGTATTGCCCCCTTAGTGATGAGCACACCTTACAAAAACCACACTATCTTACCCGTAGTACATACACACCATTCTCAAAACATCATTACTGCTCCAGTTGGTCAGACTCAGTACGCTGTTTACTCTATAACCGGTGAAGAAATTATACCGGTAACCCTTATTGAGCAGACAGACATTTATTTACCGGCCCACCTTCCTTCAGGAATGTTGTTTATCTTGTTTAAATAGCATGGGTTTCCATGAAAACAATTAAATAGTGGTATCTATGAAAAGTAATACCATCATTATTCCATAACAGATTCCTCCTTCGAAAGAGACCACCAACCATAATTACTGTACATTTCACAGTAATTATTTACCTTTTGCCCACACACACCGTTTTGGGGCACAAAACAATCATGCATACAGACTCTCAATCACTCTATTCTCAGAGATGGTATATTCTACTCCATTTCCTCACTTCTCTTCTAATCCTAACCATCACAAGCTGTGAGAGCACACCATCTGCGTTATCAGACAGGGATAGTTCATCTGAATCCTATCAAGAGGGCTCTTCTGAGCTCAGTACCGAGACTTCTTCTCTTGATACTGTTGAGAGTTCACTTGAGAGTTCCCACTCTATAGAATCGTCAAGCACGACACCTGGTACAGACAAACTATCAAGTAGCAGCTCGCCTCTCTCTCACAATCCCCATTCGTCAACTCAAGAATCGAGTTCCAGTAAAGGTCTTTCAGTTGATGTATCTTCGAGTAACGCTTCACCTCTCAGTTCTTCTGAAGCCATAAGCTCAAGTAGTGCATTAGAATCATCAAGCTCCCTCATTCTCCCCTATGAAAATCACGACGACAATTCAGCCTACCTTTTTGATGAATCTATTGTACGTACCTATAACATACTGATACACCCAGACTCTCTCGCCTATCTCGACCGCGATCCATGGGTTGAGGACTATGTAGAAGGCGATCTCGTATTTGAAGGAGACACTATATCAAAAGTGGGCCTTCGTTACAAGGGATCTTTTGGAGCCTTTACCAAGTGTACTACAGGGAGGCCGGGATCAAAAACCTGCACTAAGCTCAGTTTTAAAATAAAGTTTAGCTGGGACGACACCTCCAAAGGGCGGCGGTTTTATGGGCAAAAAAAATTAAACCTCCACTCAATGAACAATTATCAAAGTTATTTAAGAGAAAAAACGGGATATTGGATCTTTCAAGAAATGGGAGTGCCCTCACCCAGAACACAGTGTGTCCGAGTACTCATCAATAATCAACTCAGTGGCCTCTATCTCCTTACTGAAAATATTGATAGTCGCTTTGCCAAAAACAGCCCCCACTATTTTGCAAACGATGAAGGAAACATCTATAAAGAGACCACTCCCCTTATGATCAATGGAGAGCCCTATCCTGATTACGTACATATTGCTGGTCTCCGCTCCAATACTTCAACTCCCGATGTATCGGGAATGCTCCAATTTGCTCAACGCCTTAAAATATCTGACGGTGAGGCGGTAAAAACAGCCCTCACTGACTGGACAGACGTATCGCAGATTGTACGTTTTTTCATGGTAAGTCGCGCTATCAACAATGGTGATGGTCCTTTTTATTGGAAAACTACTCGTTGGACCCAACCGAGTTGGTGGTATGAAGTAACCGTCCCCTCACCTGGATACACAAACCACAACTACTTTTTTTATGAAGACCCAGTGTTACAAAAATTTCACATGGTCGCCTGGGACCTAGACTACTCACTCTATGATGTCACTGATAACTCTCGCAATCCAAAGCTCGGAGCCCCCGCCCTCTACCCTTGCAATACATCGGAAGAGTTTCTCGACATGATGTGTGATAAGTTTACTGCCGGCATTATGTTGTTTGATACTGAATACCGTGTTGCCGCTGCTGACTATCTTGACAGAATACACCCTCAAATCCACGGGAAAATTGATGCGTGGTCAAATCTCATTCGCGAGACGGTTATTGAAGCAAGCACTCATCATGGCGACGCACCAACTATGGGAGAGTGGCAAGCAGATATTGGAGCACTTAAAAGTGCTATCAACGACTCATATTCAGTAATGTCGTTATATCGATAATCTACATTCCTCAAACCATTGACCCTTATCGTATAAAATACGGCTAAAGTATCTCTGTACTATAGCCGTTTTCTTTTATTGGGATAATGCCTACGGGAAGAACTTCTCTATTGCTCAATCTCTTTGGGTATCACATAAAACCGTGCTGCAAGCCATATTGGATCAAAGCCACTTGCCCATGCTTCTATTGGACATTCGATACTTCCCGTAAATGGAGTCGTACTCCCTGCGACATAGGGGTTTTCGATATGAAGAGAACACAATTCAACAGGCCCCAGACGCTGCCCACCGGGGGCGTTCCATGTTATGGCTGTCTCATTGTCTGATACAGGTATATAACTCCCTGGTCCACTCAATGAATCAGTCATCACATCACCTGTCACTGCACTCGTTGGTATTTGTAACCAGAGGAGTGAATTTTTGTGCATAAAATCATCAAAAGCATCTTTGAGTCTAAAAGCAAATACCAAACCTGATTTGCTCCCATAAGTGAGCATTGAATCTACAGTGTAGAAATACTCCTGCTCTGGCACCATAGGGTTGTAGAGAGTCGAATCTATGCTATTCAAGCGAATGGTAACTCCATTTACTGTTGGTGCGGTCAAACTTGCTCCGAGTGGCCCAGTGAGTCTAGCAACTGCTTCACTCGAAGATGAAATTACTTCACTTGAAGACACCACAGTGGCAGAAGAACTCATCGTTTCTGAAACTGATGACTGGGCTGCAGAACTTACTGAAGGAACCCCTACCGATCCACCGGTTAATTCAAAATGAAAAGATGTTTGCTCAGTGTAGCCATCTACAAAAGTGATTTCTGTACCTTGTTCATTTAATATAAATTCATTAAAACTAAGTGAGAGTTGATTATCATAGTCCAAACCAGGAACGCGGTAAATATAGCTGAGCTCCATAGAATTCCCTAATATTCTATACTGACTCCGATCGACATTTTCATCACTAAAGATCACTTCATCTGAACAAAGTATTTCTCCAGGATCGTAGGTTACTGCCCAATCTTTGTGGAGGGCAACTTTGTCATCACTCATACACTCGCTCCACAGCGTATCTTCATCGACTGTTGTCTCTATGCGAATATTTCCAAATACAGCTGTTTCGGTGAGCATTGAATGCATACATTCAGTACCATCATTACGATGATAGACAAGGTGATGATCAGTTTCAACATTTCCCCAGGTTTGCTCATAATCAATACAGAGTAGTTCACCCGAAGCCGCATTAAGCTGAAAATATACGTGTGCTGCTCCTGCAGTGTCTATTGGGACCAGGTCCCAGTTTGCCCCAGTAAGGTCAAAGTAAGTGTCAAATTCAGTATCGATAATCCCACCCACACCAAGGGCATTCTTGCTCTCTCGCCAATCCTCCTTGGTTCCATACATAGTAAGAGTAGCTCCGGTCAAATCCACCGCTACTGTTGGAAATACAATGACGGTATGCACCGTTGAATCTGGAATCCCACTATTATTATCATCTCCATCGCCGGTAAAAGAATCGAGGCAACCCAAACAGAGAAAAATGATCATTGCCATGAGGAGCTGAGTTATGCGTTTTAATGAATCGTGGGGGTGTTTCATAGTAAAGCCTTGATTATGGATATCTGTGAAAAGATATCAAGTGAATGCAGATTCTGAGCAAATTTTGGCTATTATACTTACTATTCGAACAAAGTTACATTTCTGTATCTGTTACAAAAAGGTGGGTGCAGTACTCAAAAGACCATTAAGTCTCATGTGGTTATCAACACCATACTCGTGATCGAGAAGGCCCTAAATAAGTTCTGAACTATACATCCCTCAATATTATGCTATATTTGCACTATCGATCAAAATATTCGTTGGCAGAACCCGTCCATCGCTTTTTTATCAACACTACAATTACTCCTGTAATAAAGGCGACATCATGAAAATACTTATCCGTGGGCTATCACCCAAGACAACCGAAGAAGCTCTCCAAAAAATGTTTGAAGAGTTTGGACCCGTTCAATACTGCAACCTCGTTTTGGATCAAGAGACCCAAAAATCGAAAGGCTTTGCCTTTGTAGAGATTCCAAAAGTGGGCGAAGCAAAATACGCAATCAAGCAAATGAATGGCAAAGAGATTGATGGTAATAAAGTACGCGTAAAACGTGCTGCCCCAAATCCTACTGATGCTCCAAAAGATATTGCTGAGTCAGATGCAGAGATTGTACAAGGTACTTTTGGATTTCATAAAAAGAAATAAGGCTGTGATCACCACATCCGCTGCAAGACACTAAAAAAGTCCATACAAAATGCAATCGCTATATGCAACAGAATACCACTCCATAGGGTTTTGGTTTTCTGTGCTATATAACACAATATCAGCCCACCAAAAAATGAACTGATCAGTTCAGGATATGGCTTTCCAAAGTGTGCTACAAAATAGAGTGCCGATGATATGTAGAGGCTCCCCCATCCTATAACCGGAAAGAGCATACGGAGCATCAGCCCTCGAAACATTAGCTCTATACCTACAAAACCCGCTAAGTAAAACAGTTCATAGAGACAGAGCGCTCCAATAAACGGTATACCGAATACCTCAGGCATCCCTCCGTGATAAAATATGGGATAGAAGTTATGTAAGGAAGGTGAAAAAGAGAAGACCAGAATTACTAGAGGAATAACAATCAAAAAAGGTCGGATGATTGCAATAGATCTCGGGAATGAGAGAAGCCCCCAAAAGCCAACCGATTCCCTTTTCCAATAAAGACCGCACATCCCCATCAATAGAATTGCAATAGAAACTCTCGTGACATAGGGCATTGTTTTATATATAAAGTCCCGCTCAATGCGATTGGATGCACTATCAGCAAAAATATTAATAGGTACAAGGCTCACAGAGAACGCATAACAGAGTGTTACCATAAAGGTGATTGCAAAGGCTTTTACAAAAAGAGAACGATTTCGGTAGAATGAAAAATGGATGATCAACACTCCAAGGGGAGCAACACTGTAGTAAAAAATATTCGAAAGAATTTGTGCACCATCATTGGTATTATATCTCAGGAGAAGCCTCTTTAAGCCAAACTGCTCATTGGCGAGGGCAAGAAGCGCTAGAAACAGCAGTGTCGTCACCACGAAGGATGGTTTTCTGAGGGTGACTAATTCTTTGATGTAATTGAGCATGAGTTAATAGTAGCAAAGTTTTGAGTCTAAATTGTTTGGAATGCTTATCCACCATTAAGACACTTTAAATACTGCCACTGAACCCTTTAATTCCTTGGCCATTCCTGATTGATTCAAGGTATTTTCTTCAAAAGTATTCATTTCGTTTGTTACTTTATTAATGTCATCATTTAAGTCACTAATATTATGAGTGACATCTTGTATAAGATGTGCAGATTCTTGAACATTTTGAGATACATCAGAAGCTGAAGTATTAACGTTACCTACTCCACTAGATATATCATTCAAAGTTGCTGCTTGTTGTTCTATTGCAATTACAATTGTATGTGATATAGCATTTACTTCTTCAATGACCGCACTTACTTCTTCGATGGACTTCACTGATTCTTTTGTATCATTGCGCATAGTATCGATTTGTTTACTTATTTCATCTGTTGCAGCTGCTGTTTGCTTTGCCAGTTCTTTTACTTCAGATGCAACAACAGCAAAACCTTTGCCTGCCTCTCCAGCCGATGCCGCCTCTATTGTTGCATTGAGGGCAAGTAAGTTTGTTTGATCCGCAATGTTTTTAATGACATCGAGAACTTTACCTATTTCATTTGCTGATATTTGCATTTTACTCATGACATCATTGGTCGATCGAACACGAATATTTGCATTTTCAACAATTTCAGATTCCTTTTGGCAGCTTTTTACTATCTCGTTCGAGCTTAAACTCATCTCTTCAATAGAAGAAGCAAAGGTAGATACGGTGGTACTCATTTGCTCAGCGGCAGAAGCAATATTATTCATTTTGTTAGAAACCTGCTCCGTTGATTGCGCAATTACCTGAGACCGACTGTTCATATTTTGAGTAGATTGTACCACTGATTTTGTGGTGATGGTAAGGGTTTCAGAAGAACTCGATAGTGCATCAGAATTTTCACTAATCTTTAGCACCACTGAGTTAAGAGAATCAATAGAACCATCAGCAGCAGTAGCCATTTGACCAATTTCATCAAGCGAGGTGATACCACTTTTGTGGGTGAGTATCCCTTTACCTAAATCGGTAATTGAATTCATAAGTTTGATCAGGGGTCGGGTAATACTTCTGATTAACAAAAAAGCAGCTAGAATATTCATTGCAATAGTTATAAACGAGAAGGCAAATATTATTGTGTGAACTTTTTGCATTGTACTTTCTTTTTCTTTTTCCAACGATTCCGAAAGTTCAGCTTGTACTGTTTCCAGGGTGTGTATCGATGCACGGAATTCGCTAACGGTTTCGATAATTTTTTTATCCAGTGCTACCATTTCAAGAAATCGAGCGAGATACCCTTGACTTAACTGTTTTAACTCAGGAACGGCATGGGTATCAAAAAGTTCATCTAGTATTACAACATCGGCTTTAAGTTTTTGTATATATTTATCGTGCCCTCTGAGCATATAATCTTTTTCACGTCTACGGCACATTAACATTTGAGCTTTAACATCCGAACTGACTTTTTGTTCTTTAATTGCTGTCTCAATTGCATGCGTTACCGCTCTAAATTCCCCCTGTTTTCCTTTTTTTTCTGTGAGCCCCTTTTGTTCCGACAATGTTATAACATGGCTGAATAGATTTACATAATTCGTGACATGGTCGTTCAGTCCATCGAGATGTTCTTTTTCATTTTTATTCCATTCATGGTGTGAGAGGATTTCAATGTTTTCACGAATCTCTGCAATGTGTCTTTTATGTTTCTCGACATATTTCATTTCATGTCGCATTAAAAAGTCTTTTTCAGCTCTACGCGCTTCGAGTTTATAGATTCGAATATGATCAATTGCCTCAATCATTTCCATAAACTCTTCGTCTTTTGCACTACTATAAAACGTCAAAGAAATAAAGAGAATAATTGATAGTATTGGGATTAAAAATCCAAATGAAATTTTGTGTTTGATTTTCATGTTTTGCAGACGCATACTGATAGACCAAATTGGGTAATTACGTCTCATTGTATTACTAATTCTAATGAAGAGCAATTATAAATAGCGGCATATACCGTATATACCGTATATGCCGCTATTTATGGTGATTTTAATAAGAAAATTACAAGCTCCGATTGAATAAATAGGGCTTGTATTTCGATAGTTCTCTTTTATCTCAAGTGCTCTGCATCAATCTAAAGTTCTCTTATTTAATAAGCCAAGCAAAGAATTGCATACTGCTGATACCACATTGCACCTGGGTCACATGAATATGAGCCTGCCTCAATCATGAGGTTGCCGCTGGACAGGTCGATTCCACCATACCCAACATCTGCGTTGCTCGTAAATTCGCTGCAATTACCACCACCAGTTGCATCAACCATATTTACAAAATCGTCTCCTCCAACCAGGGCATACATTGCATTGGTACCGAGTTTTGCAGCGAGATCACCATTAAAGGGGTCAACCTGCCACTGAGTCGTTGGATCTTGCCAATCCTGATCAATTATTTGGGCAAATGAATTTCCAAGAAGTGTTCCATCCACAGCATTAATAACAGCCTCTGCAGAAAAACCGTAATTTGCAGGCATCAGAGCTATATTATCAGCAGCATTAACGGTAATCATCGCGTGAATTGTAGTCTGAGTTACTCCTGCAGGTTTATTAGCTGCACATAAATTATCTGCTCCAATACGGCCTCCAATATTGCCTCCAGTGAATCCATCATCCTCTGAGTCTATAGCATACAGTATCAATTCTGCCACAACCGTTACCGCACAAATCACTGTAAAGCTGCCCTGTTCTGTAGTTGCGGTAATGACTGCAGTCCCAGGAGCAACTGCGGTTACCAATCCATCAGCAGAAACTGTAACTTTTGTCTCATCACTACTGGCCCAGGTTATAGTCGAATTCGTTGCATTTGCAGGGGCAATTGTCGCAGTGAGCTGTTCAGTCAGCCCTGCATCAATAGTTGTAGTTGCTTTATTTACCGTAACTCCAGTAACACTAACCGTGGCTGGAGATATATGGTAGGTAAACATTGCAGTAAAGCTACCGTCTTCTGTAGTTGCGGTAATAACCGGTTGCCCTTCTGCTACCGCTGTAACCAACCCACTTTCAGAAACTGTTGCCTTGGTCTCATCACTGGTACTCCAGGTCATATTCATATTTGTCGCCTCAGCAGGTGCAATAATTGCGACAAGTTGTTTGGTCTCTCCAACCTCAGCAGAAGAAGCTGATAGATTCATGCTAACACCAGTAACTATCACTGGTGGAACGGGTACCGTAACTGTGCAGGTAGCGGAAAAATGGCCATCATTTGCTGTAACAGTAATAACCGCAATTCCTGAGGCCACTGCAGTAATTAATCCATCCGTTGTAACTGTAGCGATGGTTTCATCACCACTGGTCCAAACAACACCCTGATGAGTCGCATCAAGTGGCTCAATAGCAGAAACGAGCTGTTCAGTTGCCCCTATTGATAAATCAGCTGTATTCTTATTCAGAGTTAATCCAGTTACTGCAACAGTAACCATAGATGAAACAGGCATCTCACTGGAGCTTGATACTGCACTGCTTATCAGGTCCTGTGAAGAAACAGAAGCAACTTCAGAGACATTACTTACAAGGAGTTCCTGAGATGACACCGGTGTCGTATTGACAATGCTACTCACCTCAACCTGCGCAACCGAGCTGACTGCTACCGCACTACTCATAGAAAGAACAACCTGTGATGATTCCGTCGTAGCCACACTGCTCACAAGAGAGTCATCAGGTTCTTCAGTAGTATCAAACAAACAGTGAGAAAAGGTGAGAACCATAACGGCCCCCATAAGGGTTTTTGTGAGTTTTGGCGTATTCAATTTCATTATTCTCTCCTTTAAGTATTTTTGATATACTACCACTATGATTTTGTCATATGGGCAATATGATTTGTCAAAAAGGAAATCATTAAAAAACGTCTAATCTTTGCGCTAAAGGGCAATTTTGGACATATGTAACTAGAAATGTATGGTAATAAACGTCACATCACCAGCAATCGTTATTGTGATTTATATTCGCTTGGATTACAGCCATAGTGCTTCAAGAAGCTCTTAGAAAACTGACTGATACTGAGATACCCAAGTCGCTCACCTACTTCAGAAACATTAAGCATTCCATCATCAAGGAATTCTCTAGCCTTCTCAAGGCGGGTATTAAGATAAAACTGATATACAGAGACTCCAAACTGAGATTGGAACTCTTTTTGAAGAGTTACTCTATTGGTACTTAATTTTTTTGCAAGGTCTTCAAGATTGGGTTTTGATCTAATATTCTCAGTAATGAGTCGTTTTGCCTCAAGTGCCCTATCCATAGTGCGGCTATTTACCACTTCTGATTGAGCGCTATTTATTCTATCAAGGGCCTTCTGAAGAAACCGAGCGATAACAAGCTTCACCAACCCTTCGAGCTCCATCATTCCCGCAAGATTAAAGCTCGTGTGATTGAAAATCATTCTGAGGAAAGCATCTAGGTTAGTATCACTCTCTTCAAGGATTAAAAACTCCTTTTTGCTCTGAATCAACTCTTTCAATCCATCCTCAATATCAAAATTTAAAAATGTATTCATTACCTCTCTATCGAGCACTATTGAAATCACGTGGTCTTCACTCCCCTTCTGCATATTCACTTTAAAATCTACATTGGGAGAGGTCCATAATCCTCCATTAAGAGTACCCTTACCCAGTGTTTTTTCTTCAGCATCAACCAGAATTGAATGAGTTGTATCGGGGTGAGGAAATACAAATTCAAAGAGATTATTTTCAGCGGGGTTTTTCCGATGAACTTGCATGGTAAACATAACTTGTATCTTATGACGTACAAAGGTAAAGCCTTCCTGAAATTTAAATGCTTGAAGTTCATGAATATTATCTACATAATCCATTTTAAGATATTGATCATGAGAGACCACACCTTTGGCCTTCCCTAATTTTTTAAGAAACTCGTCTCCATGAAATAATTCAAGATTCAGTTTAATTATTTTATTTGGAAAAAGGGTCGTGAATGTTTTAACACCTTTGAGGAGGAACTCTTCTGCATAACTTGGAAGGTTCAAATAATCCCAAACATCATTGAGTATTTTTTTAAAATCCATTGAAGCTTTTATAGATAAGAGTGCAGATATAAAAGTACTTTTTATATCTGCCACACTAATAAAAATCTGAATATACGGATAGTATTAATCGGAATTGGTTGTACGTATTCTCATAAATTTATTGCAAAGTACCGGTAACACCAAAAGTGTTAACAATGTAGAAGTGAATACACCACCAACTACCACAGTAGCCAACGGACGCTGTACTTCCGCTCCTATCCCTAAAGAGATAGCCATAGGAACAAACCCTGCCATATCGGTAATGGCGGTAGCCAACACGGGCCGAATACGGGAGACCGCGGCCTTCTGTACTGCAATGGTTATACCCATACCTTTTTGCAGATTATAGCGCACCGAAGAGACCAACACTAACCCATTTAACACGGCAATACCCGAGAGCGCAATAAACCCCACCGCAGCACTCACGCTAAAAGGAATATCTCGAAGGAGGAGTGCCGCAATACCGCCAACGGCCGCCAAAGGCACCGCTGAGTATATCAAAAAGGTATCTCGAAAGTTACCGAGACTCATGCGTAACAAAAGCAACACTATAAGGAGTGCAAAGGGTACCACTATGGCAAGTCTGTTTTGTGAGCGCTCAAGGTTTTCAAACTGCCCACCCCAGCTAATTACATACCCTTCTGGCAATACTACTTCTTGTGCTATTTTTTTCTGTGCCTCTTTTACAAACGTAGCAACATCTCTATCACGCACATTACACTGAGCCCGAGTCATACGTCTGCCCCATTCACGATTAATAACCGCAGGTCCTTCCACCTCTTTAATGTAGGTGAGTTCCCCCAGGGGTATTGCCTTTGTATCCTGTAGCGGCACCATCACGGCAGCGAGTGCTTCTGGATTATGTCTCAGTCTGTCGGGTAATCGCAGAGTCAAAGGAAACACCCGTTGCCCTTGATAGACCGCGCCAGCATGCCTATTACCTAACGCTGCAATAAAATCTAACACTTGCCCCGCGGGCACCCCATGCCGTGCAACCGCTTCACGATTAATAGTTATCTGCATGACGGGCTGTCCACTCATCTGTTCTCCAGAAATATCTGCCGCCCCTTCTATGGTCGCGAGTACTTTCTGCACCTGATCACTAATCTGGAGGAGCTCATCCAGCGCATCGCCCCTGATGGTAACCGCAATATCTGAGCGAATGCCCGAAATCATCTCATTCAACCGCAATTCAATAGGCTGGGAATAGATAAGGTTTATCCCAGGCAGGTCGCCCAATACGGTATCAAGCTGGGCGACGAGTTCTTGCTGAGACTCTGCCCTCTTCCACAAATCCCGGGGCGTCAGTTTTAAAAATATATCAGTGAGCTCTGTCCCCATAGGGTCAGTCGCTACTTCTGCGGTACCTATCCGGCTCCACACCGCCGTTACTTCATCGGGAAAGGCATCCAAAATAAGTTGTTCTATCGTTGTATTATATCTAACCGACTCTTCGAGGGATACTCCCGTGAGCCGCACTGCATTAATAACTATGGCTCCTTCGCTCAATCGGGGAATAAATTCACCCCCGAGATTTAGTGCACCAAATACCGCAGCTATGATACAGACAATTGCTGTCCCCACTACTCGACGTGGCCATGCGAGCAATTTTTTGAGCAGGGTATGATATTGTCGTTCTATGAGTGACTCACGAGATGAACGCTTTTTTATTGCATGGTCCTTTGAGCTTTTTAAAAACGTGAGTGACAACAAGGGAGAGACAAACACTGCAACGAGTAATGCGCCAGCCAGTGCAAGAACAAAGGTGATTGCCATGGGGCGAAACATTTTCCCTTCTATTCCCTCTAGAGTTAATACCGGCAAAAATACTACAGCAATAATCCCCATTCCAAAGGCTATTGGGCGGAGCACCTGTCTCGCGGAATTAAAAACAACCACAGACTTTTCGGTAAACGTTAACGAGCGACCCTTTTTATTTTCTGCGTCCCGAATACCTTTGAGGTTCGCATCAGTCATGACCACCGAGCCATCTATGAGTAATCCAAAGTCCATAGCTCCCAGGCTCAGAAGGCTCACGGCTATGGATAACTGATACATCCCAATCAAAGCAAAAGCCATTGCGAGAGGAATTGCAACGGCAACACACAAGCCCGCCCGCCAATTACCGAGTATCAGAAACAGTGTTATGATAACGAGGAGTGCACCAAACAAAAGATTGTGACTGACGGTATTCAATACTTCATCAACCAAATCGGACCGATTATACACTACTTCAACCTGAATATCATCAGGAAGAAAAGGGGCGACTTCAGCTACCTTCGCTTCGAGTGCCTTGGCTACCTGCTGGCTGTTTTCACCCATAAGCATGAACCCGAGGCCGAGAACTGCCTCTCCCTTGCCTTGGGCTGATACTGCCCCTTGCCTAATCTCATGTCCTTTAACCACCTCTGCCACATCACGAACGCGGATAGGCACGCCATTTTCTGCACGCAGAACCATTCCTGCAATATGTTCAATTTCAGAAACTCTCCCCAACCCCTGAACGAGCAGAGACTGACCACCATACACGATACGACCACCCCCAACATTTTTATTATTCTTACTCAAGGCCTCATACAGTTCATTAAGGGTAATACCCTGTGCTACCAGTTTATCGGGTTCAACCACCACTTGATATTGGAGTTCATAACCTCCCCATGTATTAATCTCTGCTACCCCTGATACCTTCCGAAGTTCCGGTTTTAATATCCAATCATGGAGGGTACGCACCTCATGGAGTGGGCGCGATGCATCGGTCGATGAGACGATATAGTGAAATACTTCCCCGAGTCCGGTAGAAATTGGGCCCATGGCTGGCGGTTCTATTCCCTCTGATAACTGTACGAGTCTGAGTCGTTCTGATATAAGTTGACGAGCCCGGTAGATGTCGGTGCCATCATCAAAATCTACAACAACCTGAGAGAGACCGAATTTCGAAATGGACCGTACCTTCTCAATACCAGGAAGTCCAGAAAGGGCAGTCTCAACGGAGTAGGTTATCTCTTGTTCTATCTCAAGAGGGCCCAGTGCGGGCGCTGCAGTATTAATCTGCACCTGAACAGGTGTCGTATCGGGAAAGGCCTCAATGGCGAGTTTATTACCATAATATCCACCGAATAACAGGAGCATACCCACCGATGAAAATACCATTAATCGGTTATTCAAACAGTACTGCAT
The DNA here is from genome assembly GCA_051532055.1 of Fibrobacterales bacterium. Classification (GTDB taxonomy): domain Bacteria; phylum Fibrobacterota; class Fibrobacteria; order Fibrobacterales; family JAOPTW01; genus JAOPTW01. Next base: position 20,145 of record JAOPTX010000030.1, read on the forward strand.
TAATTTTAAAAACATAGATTACCTTATTTTATTTCACCCTACTACTAGTGGGTACAGCCAGCCCCAAAACTCGATTTAAACATCTCTGAGCGTACAGTAAAGCTCCCTTGGTGCACGACCTTCTCACCTTCACTAAGCCCCGCAACGATAATTGCAGTATTTCCATCCAATGCCCCCACTTGTATATGGCGCGCCTCAAAGAGGTCCTGTTCGTGGGAGACAAAGAGATACTGTTTCCCCTCTATTCTTTGGAGTGCTTGCTGCGGAACTTCGAGTTGCATCAACGGTTCCCCGTTCGCGACCTGGGGTTGCGCAGCAAGAAATGCTCTTCCGTAGAGCCCTTTTTTGAGACGCTCATTAGGATTAGAAAGTTCCGCGCGTACCGTAACCATTCGGTTGGCCTCATTTATCTCTGATGCAATCCAGGTAATAACTCCCTCAATCCTATCTGCCCCTAGTTCGGCAAATTGTGCGACGACGGCATCTCCCGAGGAAAGTTGTAGCGCCGTTACAGCCGGTATAGACATTTCAATCCACATTGTCGAGAGGTCTACTATGGTAAATAAAGTATTATCAGGCTGTGCCACCGCTCCCGATACGGCATTTCTCTGTACAACCGTCCCTTTAAAAGGTGCACGAAGTACCACTGATGATGATGCCTTCCCTGAAGTTCTGAGCCGCTGAATTTCACCTGATGACAACCCGAGGTCTACCAAAACTTGTACTGTCGCTCCCAGTTGAGCCAATGCTTGTTGATACTTCGCATGGGCATTATCGAGTTCTCGCTGTGAAGAAATCTTTTCGCGAACCAATCCTTTTTCACGAGAGTATACTACTGATTTTAATGTTGAGTCAGCCACCGCAGTGAGATACGCTGACTTTGCTTTTGCCGCATCAGGAGATGATAAATACCCAAGGACCTGTCCTTTTTTAACGACAGAGCCGTTGTTTACGAGCACTCTCCCCATAGTTCCTTTTACCTTAGCACCCACATGAGCCATCTGATTCTGATTATACGATAGTCTGCTCAAGAACCCATTGTTCCCCATGGTAGTACGCTGAGCTCGTTTTGCTGGTCCCCAAGTGACCCCTGCTTTTTTTGCAGATTCCACCGTAGGAAACCGAACTTTGAGGCCCGTACCCGGTACTAGATCGTTCAGTAGCTCTGGGTGACAAATAGCACACTCGAGTTCGGGTAACGCATGTTCTGTACAATAGAGCCCAACGTTCTCTGTCTGCGCCACCGTACTCTTTTGTGACTCTAACTCGGAGTGATCATCAGAGTGCTCTTTTTTTTTTAATTCTGGGTGGCAGAGGGTACACTCATCTTCGTACACCCCGTGCTCTCCACAATAGAGTCGCTTGTCGTCTTTCAGATCAGGATGACATTTCCAACACCGGTCTTCGTAAGTGTCATGCCCCTTACACCACAATCGGTTCTTATCCCTAAGCGTAGGATCACATATCCAGCATTCGCTCTTATCGGCGCCATGGGCAGTGCATTGATCCTCACCATGCTTTGCATGATCAGCATGATCATCGTGACCGGCATGCGCTTCCTGTGGGGTATTTTTTATTGCACCCTCTCCTACCCCCTCTCCCTTTGCCGGTTCTTTCTCAGCATTGCATCCTGCCACTATACCGACGAGTATACAAAAAAGTCCTACTCGGGCAGCCAACAAGGCTTTTTTTACGTTATGGGTTTTCATCTGATTCTCCATTAGTGTTATTCTTAAAATTTCTATCGGTAACATCTTCTATGTCACTCATATAATATTCAATTTCTAAACCGGCCATATAATAATCTCTGGTGATTTCCAACAGGCTATATTCACTGTCAAGCCATTCAGAGCGAGCATCCAACAGTTCTTGTCCAGTAAACTTCCCAACGGCATAGCCCCGTAATACTCCATTTAATGCCGAACGAGCCATGGGCAGTAACCGCTTTTTGGTAGTGCTCAATGCATTACCCAACAGTGTATACTGCATCAGCAGCTCTTTTAAAGTGAGGGTGAGCTCTGTGTGTCGATGTTGAGTATGAGACGCTACCGCTTTGCTGCGATTATGCGCTTCAGAAATTGCCGCTCCATTCAAATGTAATACCGGTAAAGGAATAGCAATAGCACCTGAAATGGTGTGTCCTTCCCCATCATACGGTGCTTGTACCCCCACTGATAGTTCAAATTCAGGAATGCGTGACGCCTTTGCTAAGGAAAGTTCTACAGCACTTCGCTTCTCCTTGAGGGTTGCCCGTTGCCATTCTGGCGACTCCCGTAATCTTTTTTTCAATGCATCCCAAGAAGAGACATCCTGTTCTCTTTTGGGCAACTCCAGTGAGTCGAGAACCGCACGAGGCGCACTCCCCCACCAAAGCTCAAGGTTGTTCGTGGCAACAAGGAGTTCCTTTTTTGCGCGTTCAAGTTCTAGTTCCGCCTGTATGAGTTGTATTCCGGTACGCATAGAGTCAATAGGTGAACCGGCACCGGCACGGAATTTCCCTCGAGAAAGGGCATCTGCCTTCTGGGCAAGGGCATAGCTCTGCTTTGAAAGAACTTGTTTATTTTGTGCTATGACCACAACGCCAAAGGCCTTTTTTGCAGAATGGTGCACGCTTCGTAGTGCCTGCTTTAATGCCAATGCCGAAAGAAGGGTATCAAGCTCTCCGAGTGCCCCTTGGCTTGTATAGACTCCCCAGTTACTAAAGGTTTTTGTGAGGCGTCCACCGAGTTCTATAGTATGGACATCTATTGGCCCATCACCCGTCGTTACGCGCTCTGCTTCAAATTCAAGTTGTGGATTTGAGAATTGTGTTCGACCCTCATGTGCATGGCGCATGGCTGAATGATACTGCTTTGCCGATTTCAGCTCAAGGTTATGAGTCCGTACTTGTTCCCACACGGTATCAAATGAGTGAATCAAAAGACTCTCCGCAACGGGTTTCGCTCCAACTCCTGTGTACATCATAGCTACCATACCGACAATGAATGCCCTGTATAGTACCGTTCTGTAGGTGTTAAATTTCAATGGATTATTCCCTCTTCCTTGTATTAGATTACCTGTTCAGCAAATGCCAAAACCAGCGTTAATACGGTTCGTACATTAAATATTTAATGAATGGCGAGACACACCGCTCAACATATATAGAGCGTTAAGGCGGTCCCTTTTTGAAATATATTTTTGTTTAGATTACAAAAACAGTGGCGAGAATCTGCTGTTCCAATACTTCTTGTGGAAGCTCTACAGAAGTATACGTATGGGTATTCAGAGGAGGCATCGAGGATAGGAGGTCATACAGTTTATTTACTGTAGTATAGACCGTACCTATAGATGCAGTATTACTCGTGGGTAAATATACATCTGATGCCTGAGCGGATTGAATGGTATAACAGTAATCGCACGCTATCTGCTGTGGTTGAGTACTTCCGCAACACTCATCAGCTGCTATTATTTCGCATTCGTTTGATGCTACCGAGACTGGGGTGAGACAAAAGTTGGCGATACCAAAGGGAATACTCAATACAACAAGAACCACAATTATCAGGTTTCTGAATAATGGTGTTTTTGGGTTGGTTTGAGTATTAAGCTGTATCATAGGCGTATAAATCTATGCTCTTTTGATGCAAATGTCCAGCAAATTAGGAGCACATTAGGGGCAAAGGGGTGATTTTATGCTTTTACCTGATTTTTTAGGGCTATTTTAAAGTGATACTAGGGAGCACTCATAGAAAATACTATTTAAATGCATGAACTGTTCACGGTGAGAGAACACTTCATGCTGTATCTCATCACTACAATCAGACAACATTAAATCAATTCCTATCTTATTGCCTCCCCTATACAGAAAAAATGGGACGAATATGTTTTACAATAATTTAGGAACAACAATGACTTTAAAACCAAAAATAGCAAACCTTAAAACGACCCTTCTTACTCTTGCGCTTATCGCATCATCAGTGTCGGCGATCACTTCTTGGCCTGGTTCGTATGAAATACAAAACAAAAATGGCAAGTGCGTTGACCTTGCTCACGATTCAAGAGAAAACGCCGTAAATGTTCAACTGAACACCTGTGATAATTCAGACTCTCAAAAATGGATTGCAACGATACATGGTGGAGTGAATACTGTTTTTAGCAATGGCTACTCAGGCCTGAAGCTTGATGTAGCTTGGGGCGGAGCAGAAACTAATATACAACAATGGGATGATCCAAATGCCGCAACGGTACCGAGTTCTAAGTGGTATATGACACCATTATTCGATGATCTGGATTTCGAAACTCTTGAACCAAACTCAAATCCCGGATACTGCCTCGATGTGGATGGAAATAATTCTACAAATGGCACCAATATACAAATTCATATTTGTAATGACACCGACGCTCAAAAGTTCAAATTTACAGAAGTCGCCTATCCAAATCATTTTCCTTCAGGAACTCCTAAAACCATACAGAACAAATTCACCGGAAAAGTGTTAGACATTGCCGATGGTCTGGCAGTTGCCCATACCAATGTACAACAACATTCTTATAATGGAACAAATGGACAAAAATGGACATTTATAGGCAGCATGTGGAAGGTACATCACTATGCTATTATCAGTGAACTCGGTGATTTTGACATTTCTACTGAATTTTCAACCAATCCAAATACAAATGCGGTTATTGAGCCATCACAATACCCATACCCCGCGTCTGAAAACTTATTTCAATTTATTAAAAATAGTGATGATGGTTCAGTTACCATTAAATCACATCAGAATAAATGTCTTGAGGTTGAATGGGCTCACCATCACAATGGAGCGAATATTCAATTTGGTGCTTGTAATGGTGGTAATGCTCAGAGATGGTGGATATGGTAAGTATGTCCCTTAGCTTTGAAGATTAAGGAATTAAAAAAAGGGAGATTCGTTCTCCCTTTTGTGTACCTGAATAACGGCTGGGCTTTATCAGCAGGCTCGGAACAATTTTAATTGCAACCTGTCGAGTAGTCCCTATATTTTGAACTGATCAACAGACTGATTAAGTTCAACCGCAATTTTCGATAACATTTCAGAACTTTTTTCAGTTTTCCCCATTTCAATTGATATGCTACTCAGTAAATCACTAAAGTTTGATATACTATCAGATGCCTCAGTTAAACTATGAGCAGACTCTTTTACATTGACCGATGTTTCTTGACTTGATTGGTTGATACTGCCAACATTAGATGAAATTTCATTAATGGTAGCGCTTTGCTCTTCAACCGCACTCACAATTGTTTGGGATATGGTATTTACTTCTTCGATTACCGATGTAATATCAAGAATAGACTCTACCGAGTTTTTTGTATTGTCACGCATGGTAGCGATTTGACCCTCGATTTCAACGGTAGCATTTGCTGTTTGCTTGGCTAATTCTTTTACTTCACTCGCCACCACTGCAAATCCTTTACCCGCATCTCCGGCAGAGGCAGCTTCAATAGTTGCGTTCAGTGCAAGAAGATTTGTTTGATCCGCAATATTTTTTATAACATCAAGTACTTTACCTATTTCGGAGGCTGATAGCTCCAAGGTTTTCATCATCTCATTGGTTTTAGTTACTTGGTCTTTTGCATTTGACGCGATGTTTAATTCTGATTGACAGTTAATTGATATCTCTTGCACAGTACTCGACATCTCTTCTATCGCTGATGCAACAACGTTAATTGAACCACTCATGTTTTCTGTGTTTGAAGCAATTTTATTGATATTCTCTGAAGTTGCATTGGTTTTTTGAACGATGTTTGTTGACGTTGAAGACATTCCTTCAGTAGAGGAGAAAATTGTTTTACTTCTGTCGCTCATCTCCTGTGAAGACTCTGTAATTTTGCTCGAGTGAGATTTGATCTGAGAAATAAGTTTTGAAAAATTAGAAACCATTTCTTGAAGGGCCTGTTCCATTTCTCCAATCTCATCAGATCGAGTTTTCTTAATCTTAATACTGAGATCACCATTTGCAATTTTCCCGAGTTGTGATTTAAAACCGATTAAAGGCATTAAAACAAATTTCCATAGATAGACGAAGAAGCCAATAAAAATAACGGCCAACATAAACTGGAGGACAATAGATATCGTAAGCCAAAATGAAGCATTGCTTGTAGCTTCTGTAACCATTGTACCGGTGCGTAGGTCCAATGCGGTAAAGAATTCACCAACAGGCTTCATGATACTTTCGACTTCTCCGTGATAATTTGCATCAAATACAATACGCATAGCAAATTGCTTTGGCGTTTCATTTTCATTCAATGCAAAAGGCCCTTCAACAAACATGCCATCTTCTATAATTGTCATAGCCTGAGTTTCGGTAGCAATAAGACCTTGCGATGCTTTACTCGCCTGATCGAGAAGGGCGAACTCTTTTTTTGAAAAGCCTAATTCAATCATTATTTCACTTTGGGGTTTTGTTTCTCCACGGTAGAGCTCTTTATTAACATAATTGGGACGTGATTTTTTCCCAGATCTCCAATTAACAATATCCCAATACATACTTTTATACTGAGTATTTCCGGTAGAAACAAAGGTTCTGCACAGCCGAGTAAGGTCCATAGATGTATGGCGAAATTCGTCTGCCAATGCGAAAGAAAGGTAGCGATTGGCGCGCGCTTCACTCTCCGATTTGGTGTAATGATCGGATATATTTAATGAGGCGATGGTCGCAATCAATGCCGCTACCACGAGTACGCCTATTGCAAATAATTTTCTTTTGATAGTCATGATATACCCATTCTTGTTAATACTATGTCTATGATATAGTGTATCACCAATTAAGGGTATTACCCATACTAATGAGCAATGAGCAGGGTAACTTTTGAATTGTGCGAAGTTTTACCCTGAGTATCACTCTTTGGGGAGAATAAGGGTATTTCTATGACTTTTGGACATTGGATATCATTTTCTAAAATATTCGTCACATTCTACTTACTTTACATAGAGTTTCAATATGTCTTTAAATCCAATCGAAAGGGGATCGTCAAATGTACAGTTTTCGATAATTTTTGAGAATGGGATAACAATTTCCCCAATAGAATCAGTACAAGTATCTGCAACAATTGATACAACTTCAATACTTTTAATTTTATGGGACGGTTGGTACTGCTGTTCACCTTTTTCCATCACCCCTATAGTGCAGAGCTCATCAAGAAGCACCTCATATTTTTTTTGTGCATGACTATTTTCACTGATCAATACAAGCCCATTGAGTATCGTATGTGCGCCCACTTTACATGCTGCATCATATATCTTACGTTTCTTAGAGAAGAGACCCGCTTCACCAATATCTATATCAATTAAGTAAAGAGTCCTTTCCGTAAATACTGCATAATCTACAAGGCTCGATCTATTCGATCGGATACCATCATACATATCACCATGTCTCAAGGGAAAGGCCGGTACAATCATCTCTATATTTTTAATCCCATTGCACCCTAACAGTTCTTCAAGATATATTCCAAAAAGTACATCGAGAAAGGGACGTATGTGCCAATTGGGAAACCCTCTCCACTTATCTATGTTCTTAAATAAATTACCTATCATTATTTTAATGTACCATATAAAATGCAGTTTTGATGGTTTACAAATTTAATAGTTGTATTTATTTACACTAGAGCATCGTTGACTACTTTAATTTCGATAGTCATGACAACAAAATCTCATAATCATACCAACAAGAGCAATTTATAACTATTACAAATGTTCAGTGCCTTTTTCTATATATTGTTACATATGTATAGTTAAACTAATAAGAAATAATTGACTATGAAATTTTATATGCTCTTAACGCTACTAATCATTTCTTGTGTATTTGACAAAAAACCTTTAGATCCAAACCTAATGATCGGTTCTGATGAAAATTATTTAGAAACCATCACGGATGTACGTGATAACCAAACTTATAGTATTGTTACCATCGGTAGTCAGACTTGGATGGCTGAAAATCTAAACTATACAACACACCACTCTTCTTATTGCTGGGAAAACCTCTATGCGGAGTGTATAATTCATGGACGACTCTATGAAGTCAATAAGGAGTTTGGGTTCGATATAGAGTTTGATCGTGACTCTGCTATGACAATTCAAAAATACGCATTACAGAGAATCTGTCCAAGCGGTTGGAGAATTCCGAGTTCTAAAGACTTTCTTATGTTAGAGACATTTGTTGCAGAGGAAAATGACCTCGATAAATTAGATGGAAAAAGCAATGTTCAATATGCAAACGTAGCTCCATACCTCAAATCTAAACATATGTGGGCTGGATCTGGAAATGATATGTATCAGTTTAATGCGATGCCCAGCGGCACAATGGAAGGACACAATGCTTTCTCTGGAAGGCACCGGAGTTCTAGATATGGTGATAAGGCTTATTTTTGGACTACTACCCAAGCTGACAATTCTGAAGAGTATCAATCTACCCAACTAGCTTCAGGCCTGAATAGTCTAGGACAGTCAAATATGAATATCGAATCCAATGTATCAGAGAACGGCTACAGTGTTCGCTGCATACAAGATGATGATTTTATTTTCCAACTAAATATCGATGAGTATACATTAAACTTTCCCGAAATACCAGGGCTTGATGAGTACACCAGTACCATTACAATTGATGATTTAGATGACGCTCATTGGATAAATCTTGCAAACACACCTCAATTCTCCGATTTATCTAAATCAGATGTCAGGCTCTATCAAGCTTCAGGGACAAACGGAAATACCCTACTCACATTCAATGAGTATACAGAAAGTATCGGATATGTGGGTTCACATACTAATAGTAAAGTATTCCAATTGGCTGGAACTGAATGGCATGAAATTGACCTCACCCAAATAAAAAAGTCTGATAGTCACTTAAGTTTTAAACACTTAGCACTCTCTCCTAAAAACAAACTCTATGGTTTAAGAGAAGTTACAAATGGCTACACTAGAGCCTCAGAAATTAGTGTTATGGTTCTCAATAACAACATATGGCAATTTGTTGGTAATCAGAACTTAACAAAAGAGTATTCCTATTTTGATTCCCACTTGCTTTTCACCCCTGACGGCACTCCCTATGTGTTTGCAGATGAAGGCTCAGGAGACAGCCCTTCGAGCGACATTACTTCCTATCGTGTATACACCTTGGTTAATAACAACTGGGAACTCATACATGAAACTAAAAACAAAGTTGACGAACCATTTTTTCTGGGACTCAATTCGAAACTCTATGATATTGAGTACAATGATAATCGAACAAAATCAACCCTATACAACATCAGTGATGACAACAATGATTACCCTATATTTGATGGTGTTATTATTTCAGCGGCAGTAGCTGCTAATGAAACCCCCTTTATAGCAGCACTGGTAACAAATGACAATTCTATAGGCTTTTATACCCTGTCAGGTAATGAATGGACTCAATTTAGCGACCTCGATTTTGAGTACTCCAGAGGTAATAAACTGGTACTTACAACTGAGGGGGAGCTCATGTTTGCACGGTGTGAAGACACTATTGAACTCTATGTTTTTAACTCAACTTCACTTCAGCTCATCTATGAAAGAGTGATTGATACTGGTTGCGGCGATTATTGGTCTTTTGAATTTGAAGTAACTAGCGGTGGCAACCCGATAATAGGAATTAAGAATAATGAGATTTACAAATCAATCTATTTAAAAGGGTTATTTGTTGAGTAATTTGGTTGAGTAATAATATAGTGGTCCTTCATTTGAAACAATAACTATAACTACCGGCACTTAAGGAATAAACGCGACATTTTTGACCTGAGATAAGGACAAGTGTTGAATTTGATGATGCATACTAAAACGCATCCCCACCCCTTTCAATAATAAATCCCAACGAGTGACACGGGGTCATTGTACTTATTCGTACGCTCAAGAGTGTCTCTTTTGGTATTATAATCCTCACGATCCGCTACAAAGCGAACCTTTCACCTTTCTACTACAGGTTTACAGATATTAGCCAGAGCAGCGTTGCTTTTGCTGTTTTGTATAAAGGCATCATAGAACTGAGTTACCTCGTGCGAATTTCTATTCTAGCTTGCAGTTAACGGTTGGGTTTAGGTGATTGCGGATTGTACTAAAATAGTTAATGCCTAAGTGAAGCGAGAAACTATTTCTTTCTTGATTGTATGTCTGCGTGTAATGCCTTTCTATTTTTGGTTTTTTTCATTTTCTTCTCTGCGTAAACTCCGACCTCTCGGTTCGTTACCCTCATAGAGCGCAACATCGGAATGTAAGAATTCTGCAGCCTCTGCTGATCGCTTCACCTTGATAGCACTGCGTTCCATCATACCCCATTCAAATTCAGTTAACACACTGTCCCTCACTCCTGTATCTCTCCACTCAGATAAGGGCACACATCCTTTTGTAATTCCCCGAGCCAGTGCGAGTGCATCCAGCAACGCTTGATTAGCTCCTTGACCTTTAAAAGGACTCATTGGGTGTGCAGCATCTCCAATGAGAGTAATTTGACCGGCTTGGACCAACAATTCGGGCTGGAGTAGGGCCCGGTCATACACAGGGTATCCTGATACCAGCGATTCCGGAGTTCCGGTTAATATCTGAGGAACGGGATCGTGCCACTCACATCGTCGAAGCGCTTCTTGCTTGAGTGCATAAGCTCCTTGAGCACTCAACACCTTAGCCTCTTTTTCTGATAAAGGGAAGCTCAGCTGCCACATCACCGTGTCGGACGAATAAGGCATGACATAAATCCGTTCATTGCCATTGGCGGTTTGGAATACCGTGGCTCCGTCGAGCAAAGAACATTTAGCTTCTTCCATTCCTTCAACGCCTTTAATGTTTGCTATGGGACAAATTCCTAAAATTGTAATACACCCTAAGTAGCGTAACGGGGAAAGACCCTCACCAATCAACAAGTTGCGTACTGTACTCCGAACACCATCTGCTCCCACCACAAGATCCGCTTTCACGCTCTTGATATCATCGCCAACGTTAAAATTTAAATCAACTCCGTTACCCACCCCTTTTTTTAAATCCACCAACTGATGCCCCCACTGAACCACATCGTGGCCACTCAGTTGCTCAAGCAGAGCTAAGCGCAGCGTCTGTCGAGCAATATGTACATTAACGCGGTTGGGTGTTTTTTTTGTTTTTGACGAATCCATGAGTCGGATTCCCCATTCAGCGATTATTTTTCCATCGGTAGCATGAACAACATGTCTCGTGGAAACCAATCCATCTTCTAACGAAACAATGCCTAATCCCTTGATGGCATTACTCGCTTGCTGCAGAGTAAGTCCATAGCCTTGAGAGCGGTCATTAAAGCCGCTATCGCGTTCATACAGAGTAAAAGGAATGCCGCGGTGTAAACAAGCCACTGCGAGTGCGACTCCCCCTATACCTCCCCCAATGATGGCAACATGTGGGTAGTTTTCTGTATCAGGTACACGTTGAGTAGCACTAGGAACCAAGCCAGAGCCTTCACAGTCTAAACACTTAATCAAGTGATGCGGGGAAGGAACGGGAGGCTCCTCATGGATCTGAGTATTTTCTAATCGATCCAATTTTCTCTTCTTCCGTGGCCTGATTCTGTTGCGGGGCCGGTGATTTTTTTGGCCCTGCCCCTGACATTCTGAGCATATAGTCCAGTGTGTATCGTTATTTTTCATTCATTTTACTTTCAGATTCGGTAAATATCCGTTGAGTTCAGCGGAAGTTGGCGTTAGATGAAAAATAAATTATTGTTTGAGCGAAAGCGAGTTAATTTGTCTATTGACAAATGCTTTCGTGCCGTCTCCAATGTTTTGATATTTTTTAATCCCAAATGTATCTTTGCATTGGTGAAATTGAAGATCGAATTTTTGGATACGTAATGGATTTTTTGGTTTTTTGAAACCCATCAAAAACGCCTACTTAACTGATATCCCCACTGCTGTATGAGTAATTTCATTTTCAGGAGTGAGTAGCATAACATCTCCTGTAAAAGAGCCAACTTGCAAACCAACAATATTAATATGTATATCAATATTTTGATTGGGCGCTATAGTTTCAGAAATATTGAACTCATAAAAATTAGAACTTTTCCGGATTGATTTAATGTTGTTGCTTTGACCTACGATATTCATGTTGTTAATAAAAGAGTTGTAGATATCAATACTTTCAAGTGTTTTACTTTCGTTACCTCTGTTTTGTACTTGGAAGGAAAGAGTAGCCGTGTCGCCGAGTGCAACTTCTTTTGGTATTATTGTCTCAATCAAAAAAGGTGGAGGTTGGTTTGTAAAAGTAAAGAACCATATTACCAGTGCAAGTACTAGTAATGAAATAAAGGACAAAAAAGATAATGCAATGATTTTAAATATTTTAAATCTGGGATTGTATTCGTTTTTTGTATTCATTAATGTCTCGATTTCCCAATAAAGGTAATGTGTTGAATCAAATGTTTATGCTGTGCACATGCAAGGCAAACGGTTGGGTGGGAGCTGCAGTTTGACAAAAAATAAATTATTGTTTGAGCGAATGCGAGTTTAATTATTGTTTTTGAAGTTAAGAATGAAAGTGATGCATGCCCGATCAGAACTTATGACTCACACAAAGATCTCAGGTCATCAATTCAATAACTCATTTGGTTCTTTCAGATTAAACGATAAATACGATCGAATAATTGGGTGAATAGAATCCCGGGTAAACGTGGAAGTAACCAATCGTCTCCCTGAGGAGTTCCATGTTTACGGAAATAGTAAAACACAAAAAAGCCCGGAATTATTCCCGAGCTTTTTTTGCCTCATGCTATTAATGAGGTATTCTCAATGTTGTATAATTAGATATATCAGTTTACTCTATTGATTAACTGTAGAGGTCAACACTCCAATCCATGATGGATCAATTGTTTGCGAACGTGACAATTGTACTGTTGTCTGATGACGCGGATTAAGACCCGTACCAAAGGTAATATTGATTTGAACAAGCCCTGCATTTGAAGCGTTCAATGCAACAGTACCTGCCTCTGCTGGAGAACCGATTGCCTCATGAATACCGACAACAGTACCATCATTTTTAATACCATAGCCACTCACATACATTGGATGCCCCCCTGAAACACCACCATCATAGTGAATTTCAAAAGTGCTACTGTTGACCAAGCTGAGTCTCATGAATTCAGAACGCGCTACAACCTCAGTATTGATGTATGCCGATACACGACGGGTAATTAGACCTTTGTAGTCATTTCCGAGAACGTCTGATGCCGGACGTGTTGTTCCCGTTTCAGATCCCTGACGAATGTGTCCTTGAGTACGCACTGCATCGGTAACCTTAACAGTACCATCAACATCAAGAGTTGCTGTTGGGGCATTAGTACCTATGCCCACTGCCACATCACCAGTTTCCTGCATGTATGTTTTAAATGCGAAGTCATAGTTGCCACCATCGGGACCATTTCTACCACCAACATATCCTTGACCATTTCTAATACTTACTACAGCAGGGTTTGCATTAGAAAATAACTGCCAGGTATATTGCTCATTGGCTGTTAATGCAGGGCCGTCAATAATGTCAAATGAGTTCCATGCACTAAGCTCTGTTGCGGTGATCTCTTGGGTATGAATGAGTGTACCAGAAAACCCTTGACCTTCATAAATATTGAGCGTTACCGTTGGAGTGCCATTATTCCACCACATGTAGGTATCGAATTGTTTAAGAGTTCCGGTAATTGCAGGAGTGAATGACTGCCAGTTGCGGTCTTGACCAAAACCAATACCATATGAACCTAAAGTAATAACTGTTTGTGACTGATCAAGAGTCGTTGGACCAATGTATGAGAGGTTAGATCCTGATTGATCCCAGGTTTCGTCTCCACGATCACCTTGTACACCCTGCTCACCCTGTGCACCTGTTGCGCCAGTAACACCAGTTTCACCTTGAGCACCAGTTTCTCCCTGATTTCCTTTTTCACCCTGTGCACCCGTTGCGCCAGTAGCACCGGTTTCGCCAACGGCAAAGAGTTCCCATACGCCATCTTTGTAGACTACGCTTTTGCCTTCGGTAGTATTAAAGAACGCTTCACCTTCCTGTGGATCTGTAGGATACGACGCCTGTTCGCCCAGCCAGAGAATATCCATACCACGGGTAGTAAACGCATCTACTTCGTAGAGCGAAAATCCATATACCGTTGCTCTGTTAATACATTCGATAGTAATAAACTGACCACTACCCATAGATGCAATAATTTCATCAAATCCCCCATCACCGTTGGTGCGTTCGTACACTGGGTACCCCCAGTCATTTGCCGTTTCTGATACATATATTTTATATGACACCGCATAGGCATTTTCCCAATTAAGCTCAAGCTTTTCTACCGCCTGTACCGCCCCTAGGTCAACCTGTAACCACTGGTAGTTACTGTGGGCCGAAGACCAACGGGTTGTCATATTACCATCTACAGCATACGATGCTAGCTGATATTGGCTTTCGATAGTCGACGCGGTAGCTGTGGCGTTATCAGAAATGTTGATATACGTCTGAGCAGAAACTGCCGATGCAGTAAAGAGTGCCGCGAGTGATAATTTTTTAAAACTGTTTTTAAAATATTTCATGTGTATCCTTTATGTACTATTCATAGGGTGTGTGTAAAGGATAGGAATGAATTGTGAGGGAAATGTGAGGGAAATATGTTTTATTGTTCACATTTTAAACCTGTATTTTTCAGTTTGTAATAGATGATATTTTTTTAAAATCCCAATGTATACTACCCTTTACTAAAAGGAAAATAGAGTACAGTTCTTTCTGTGAATGTAGTTTCTTCTAAAAGATTCCTGGTTGTTCCATGGTTTTCATTTTGTTTAATAGACATTGAATCACGGTCAGAAAATCAAAATTATTTGGAATCGTTAAATTCATTGTATCTTCTCTTGTATTGTGTACACACAAAATGAAGGTACTGGTAACGCTAACATACGAACTCGGCAATAGAGCAAAAATACTCAATCAATAAATTATTTCATTTGGTCAAGAATTCTCACTCAGCATACCGGGAACACCCATGTTAAATAATATTACACTTGCGTACGGCATAAGTACACACGCCTTCTAGAGTCTACTCGCAAACCATTCGCAGACTCTTCGCAGACTATTCGCAAAAGTAAAATAGCATTCATAAACATTTAATAAAATGAAATCGCCAATGTCGTATTATATATTTGGCCCATCGAAGAACCATATTGGTAACAGCAATAACAACAAGTTCTTTGTCTATTAATTTAAAATTATGCTGTACCATTTTATATAATCAAAAGGAATCATTATGATATTACTAAAAAATATTTTATTTACTCTAACCTTTTCAGCGCTTTTATCGAGCCCTCTATTTGCAGCAGAAATAGTCTGTAGTGATGTAAAAATATCAGAGGTATATATTGAGGCAGAAAGAATTGTTAATGCAGGAGAAGCAAACACTATGACCCTGAGAATTGACAATTGTTCAGAATTCAAATGGGTCGCCCTCCCCAACACCCACCAAGCTTATAGTGGTATGGTTGCAATTGCATTAATGGCCTACAAAAATAACTTACCCGTTAAGGTGAAGGTTAATGATAGTAAAAAACATCAATACGGTTTTGAGATACATTATATTGGTCTCAAAAAAAGTTACGAATAAATCAATACAATTTGGCTAAAGAAGCCTTCATTTTAACAATATCTGTTTCATAAAATTTTAGCAACTATACTATTGTGCTCGATGCATCACGCTTGGTGTCATTCGGGCACTTACAAAGGAGAATAATACATGAGAAATGTTTTATCGTTTTTTGTTGTGCTTTTAGTGGCATCGAATATTGCGTTTTCGGCATCTCATTCGAATCAACATGTTCACACTCAGCACAGTAAAACAAATAAAGAAAAATTACAACAATTAAAAAAGAAGCGCAGAAAACTTGTGCGTTCTATAAAGAAAACAACAAAACAAAACATAGTACAACAGAGAGTAGAAGGTGAATTACTTATAACCTATAAATCTGATGTAGCACAATATAAAATCACAAAAAGAATAAAAAAACTTAAGAAATTAAAAAAGAGAATTGCGCTTCTTAAGTTTGATGAATCAACTGACTCATTTGAATCCATAAAAAGAGAAATAATGAATGACTCAAATATTGTCGCAGTTGAACCTAATATTGTCATTAAGTCATTATCTGCAAAAGAGTCATGGGGTAATAGAACGTTCCCACAGTATCGTTGGAAGAAGGCTTTAAAGAAAATTCGTAAAAAACGTAAAAATAACAAGAAATCTAGTGCGCGATTAAAAGTAGGAATACTTGATACAGGCTTAGATTATTTACATCCCGATTTAAAAGGACAAGTGGGTAAAGGAAAGAACTTTATTTATGATGCAGCGCTCATAAACCCATTAAACGTTGATGGGACTATAGAAATCAAAGACAAAACAGAAATGGATTATAACGGTCATGGTACCATGGTTGCAGGGATCGTTGGGGCACTTAAAAATGACATTGGTATTGATGGCATGGCCAACAATGTAGAGCTCCTTGGATTAAAAGTTTTTGATGAATACGGTGAAGCATATCTTTCGGATGTAATCGCAGGAATTGATTGGGCTGTTACACAGGAGATTAAAGTTCTCAATATGTCATTTGGAACATATGAATATTCCAAATTATTTGAGACTGCCATTAAGAATGCACTACAATCAGGAATGATTATTGTTTCATCTGCAGGTAATGATTACGCAGGGGAATCCATGTATCCCGCTAAATTTAAAGGTGTGATTAACGTAGGAAGTCATGATGAAAGTCATTGGATTAGTCGGTTCTCAAACTGGGGTGATAATGTAGATTTTTATGCGCCAGGTACTAATGTTATTTCAACAACCACAAGTAAGCTATATCCCCTTGAGCCATACACAAATTTTAACGGAACCAGTGTTTCGGCAGCGTATGTAACAGGTGTTATTGCTTTGGGTGTTGAGCATGGACTCAAAAGAAAACAAATTAAAAACTTATTGAAAAGCCATATTATTAAACGACACAGTGTTTATAACCCTGGAAAGGGGAACTATAAGGAGCTAAATATTGATGCAATGTTGAGTGTTTTTACCAATGAGCCATTTAAAGAATTATCAATAACAAAATTACATACTCCATATAATATATATGCATTTGATGAACCTATTAACTTTTCCTATGAATTGGCTAATGTCGGTACAAAAAAAGTATCTCGACAAATATTATCAGCTCAGGTTACCTATAACAAAAAACAAGTAACTATTCCTTTAGATGAAATTACTGGCTTATTACCTGGTAAAATCGTTACTGGTAAAAAAACATTTTCCTTAAATAATTATTTTAAAAAATCAGAAAACATTTCAAATGAAATAACAATACAAATACTATCAAATGAATTTGATTTTGAAAACAATATAATGAGTAAAGTGTATGAAACAGATGAATCAATCAAGGCAGCTAAGGCCATGAGCATGTGGATCGGGAGCGATAATGCAGTTAATATCTCTTTAAAGAATACTGGTAAGGTAGATTTGACCAACATATCATTAGTAGCAAAAGCTACTCCATATATTCATGAGTTGAAAGGAAAAATAGATACCATACCATTGGGTGAACAATCAATTAATCTTAAGAGAGGAAAATCTACTCTCGCCAAAATCCCAATGGTGAATACCATAGAATTTGAACATTTTAATAAGTATTCAATTCATCTTTCTGTATATCATAATGACAAGTTAATAGATTCTAAAGTAGAAAACATAGAACGCTCTGACGATGGTACTTTACGCGTACAATATGAGGTAAATGTACATCGATATATAACACATCATGCTATTCAACTCCTTAAAAACCAAGGCATTGTAGTCCCAGACTTTTTCAGAGATGAATTTATGGGTAATAAGGATAGTCATTCAAGTTGGCCAGAAGGTTTGTTATTTCCTGGTAATGGCATGAAAGATTATGACTACCTAGATGAAGAAGCATTAGCTTTTTCAAAATCATTTTTTGGATTACGAGGGTTTTCTGTTATTGATGGTTCACACGATTGTGATTTTATAAATTTAACTTTTGGCCATAAAGGTGCCGACACATGGGATTCACATTTTTGGATTGCCGATAAAAATGATAATGATGGGTTAAATTATGATACCTGCGGCGGATTGTGTACCGGCAAAAATCATCCGAGTGCTTTAAGTGCACTACGATCTTTACTCTATGGAAACTCAGGTAAATATACAATGGGAGATATTAAACATGGTGCTATAGATCATTATCTTGCAGGACATAAACAAGGTGCATGGTGGTTATTGGGACATGCTATTCATTTAATTGGTGACTTATCAACACCTTCTCATGTGAATAATGAAAACTGGCATGGATTTACCGGCTCAGCTTATCATGACTGGATGGATAAGGCACATTCAAAATGGAATGCAAAATGGGTATATAAAAAGAGAGGTGGATATATTGATCCATATCAAAAATCTGCTCTAAACGACCCTTTGAGATTCCTCGCATATACAACTGCACAAGTTGCGAATAGTTTCGGTTGGGCTGCAACAAATAATACCCAAATAGGAAAAGGTGGCAATGCTACTGCTGGAGGAAATTCACCTCATTACTCAAGCTATTTAAATAACATTTTCAACTCGTACAAAGCACACCCAAGATCAAAAAAGCACCTCAATAAAGAAGAAGTGAAGGACTTTTGTGCTGGCAAATATTGTACAACCAAATGTCAGGCTGTCGACTGGATTAGTGTATTTGAAGAGCGAAGAGACTGCTGGGGTGGTGGGGATGGCCAGTATGATTATGACAATACTGACCATTTCGACAAAGGTGATCACGATCTTTCTAAAATTGCAAAAGCATCATATTCATATGGAATACGTGCAGCAGCAGGCTTGATCTACTACTTTTTAATTGAAACAGGCCAACTGAATGATCAATTACTTCCTATGCTAGTGCCAACGGTACTTGATTAACCTATGGGATATTACATAATAGTACTATTATATATTAGTACTATTTTTTCTTCAGAACCAGCTGCTATAGATCGTTATCTTAGGCAGCTGGTCCTTCCTCAAAAAAAACTAGAATTGATAAAAAGAGATTTCTTGTTGCCTGGTGTTTCTAAAGACACTATAGCAACAGGTATTCTTATCGATATAATATTACAAGAACAATTCCATGAAGTTACCACCACAGAACATTCTTATCCCCTATTAAACATTCTTAAATATAAAGATGTGTATTTAAGCAATAGTGAAGAACAAATTATCAATATTTTGGGGGCTTTAAATAAAGCTGCAATCCGAAGCAATAGTCTACCAGATATTGTTGTGGAATCCGACTCCGTCAAAACCATACTACAGATAGTAGACATTGATTATAACTATATTGAGAAAAGTTTTTATGGAAAGGAATTTTCGAAAATTACTCAAGGTGACTTTGGGGTGGGTAATTTTTTTGGATGCACAGCGATTTTTCCTGATAATAGCATTGAGGGTGATATGGTGTTGCACATTAATGAAAAAAATATCATTACCAATGTTATTGATCAACCCATGCTCATTCATATGTTGTATAATGGAAATTCTTATTTCCGAGAATCCTTTGAGGACATCATAATGCCAAATTTCAAAAAAGGGAATGTCGCTTCAGTTGAGATTTTATTTGAATCTCGCACTATTAAAAAGTGTATGTTTCTATTTGAATAAAGCTCTTATCAATCATCATAGTTCTTGACTTAAGTGTCTAAAAGAACGTTTTGTTATGCCCCTGGCGATTCAGCTTCTTCATGTTTTCGCATTAATTCATGACAACTGTTTTCGTCAAGTAACTCTGGTTTTAATGATATATGCGCGCCACGTTCATCATCAATATAATCATCATTCAATACAAAACAGCTGTTGCCCCCCTTTTCAATTTCGACAACTACAGATTGTGCTAAAAATAGATCTGATTTTGTGCCCTCGCCAATTTTCACATTATAGGTTCCAGGC
Source organism: Fibrobacterales bacterium (assembly GCA_051532055.1). GTDB lineage: Bacteria > Fibrobacterota > Fibrobacteria > Fibrobacterales > JAOPTW01 > JAOPTW01. The sequence continues at coordinate 40,137 of JAOPTX010000030.1, forward strand.
TTGAGTTTAAATTTTAAAAATGCTTCTTTGCCAAGTTTACCAATAAGTAGGTTATTGATATACATATCTACAGATACAGCACTTGCAACTTTATTTGTTGGGCGTATCAATATTAATTCAGATGATGGATTGGAGGAATATAAACTTACATCTTTATAAACTGCACTAGATCCGCAGGCAAAGAATAGAATTGGTGCTAAAACAACAGCTGTAATTTTGTAAATATTTTTTCTCATGCGAAAACCCTTGACACATAACTCTTATTATACAGATGGTTGATTTCTAACAAATAATCTAGCTAATTCCCAATGAACCTGTACCCTTCCCTAGCTCTGATTGCTCATTCTGATTAAAATATCCTCATTCTCAAAATGATATTAGGATGAAGAGTGACACGATAGCGCCTTCGTTATAATACACATTATTCAGAATATCACTCGTATCCGTAATCAGGCCATTACACCCCTCCATAAATTAATCAATGAGCAGGTCCTCTGGTCGGGGTCTGGGGGTAAAGCCGCCGGATGCTTGGGCGAGCAGCACACCCGTGTGCGACCAGCCCCGGATGCTTGGGCGAGCAGCACACCCGTGTGCGACCAGCCCCGGATGCTTGGGCGAGCAGCACACCTGTGTGCGACCAGGTCATTTCACCAAAGCGTTGATATCAACATCGCAATCCATGATTGCTTTAAGCTCCTGAGAAACTTGACTTACGGTATCACCATTCACAGACAATAGATTAATACACTTTTTCCAAACCGCTTGCTCACCCGAACTATAGTGCAGTGTAAGACTGAGGATAGAGTCATCAATAATTTCTGGGGTCAGCCAATAGTGTTTTACGGGGAGAGCGCACTTTTTTGTCAATTGAATCATTGTGTCTTGGCGCAGATGTTGAAGATCAATGAATAGCGCTCGGAGAACCGTTCGTGCAACGCCATGCTCCATGGCTGTATTAGGAAAGTAGAGATTAAGGGTTTGGGCTTGCTGAGAAGGTTTGCTGTGTACTGCTACAGAATTAACTGTCCCTACCAAGGAGCGACTATAATAGTGGCTCGCTTCAGTTCGGTTAGAAACCCCAAAGTATTCATAAATTTTTTGAAGGTGCGCCTTAACCGTATTGGGCGAAATTGATAGCTGTTGAGCGATCTCACTATTATTAAATCCCTGAGCCAACAAATGTAAAATCTCTTTCTGACGCACTGTAAATGTGTCCGTAACCACAGGTACCATTGTGCTCCTTTACGTTCTCTTCTCGTGTATGCAATCTGTTTTATTTGAAAAATTTAATAATTCACAAAGTATTGGTATTACATAGATGAAGTTACATTCCTCACTGTTTCAAATAATTGCGTTTTAGGCTACGATTAACGGTTTATGCTATGTGTTAGGCTACGGTATACTGTTTTGAATAGAAATACTCTACCAATGCAGAAGATGAATCACGAATTGAATTTAATGAGTGAGTAGTAGAGTGCCGTGGGAAACCGGGGCTCAATGCCGCGGTTTAATAAGAGAAGATTAGAACTCCAACAATTCCGGACAATCAAAACCCAATGCACCTAACACTTCTTTCGTTGGTTCAATAAAGGCTACGGCTGTAGTGTCGGCTCCTGCGATAAGAGCACCCTCTGTTTTATAGAGTGCATCCTCCAAACAACACACCTCAGTATAAGAAAAGAATTGTTCTTCACCATTAACCAAATAATCGAAACTATACGCAATACCACTATCTTGCGTTTCATCTTTTTGCCTAACAATTGAATAGCCAAATGAAGTACTATCTTTTTTTACAGAAATCAACGTCCCATATACAACGGTATCCGTAGGAATCACGTGCAGATAAACATTGCCAGGATCCGACTGAAAAAGTGATGATATAGCCACCGTACTATCCTTCTGCACCGCCTTGAGCAATGGACAATGATCAGGATTCTGTTCAGGATTATCCTCAGACACTGTTTCGGGTACCTTCGGGGTAGTGATAATTGCTGATCCTTTAAAAGGTACTCGCTGCACTCCTGACGGAGTCACCATCTGAATCTCTTGTCGATCTTCAATGCGACTGGCCGATACGATATCAAGAACCCGATAGGCAAACTGCAGAGAGTCAACAGGAGTAAATGGATGATCATAGAGATAGACCTCTTTAACGCTACTATCCTGTACCGAAAGTACTCCTTCGGTAACAGGATAAAAAGGAAGTGCCACAATGGTATAGTCCGGAGCTTTTTTCGAAAGTACTATTGAGCGATACAGAGTTCCACCAGTGCTATCCATTGCAAAGATATCGTAGTTCCCCAGTGGTACATGGGTAAAGAGAAATGACCCATCGGCTTCAACCGTTGCCACATCAAAACGCTCTTGAGGTGTATTGCCTGGATAAAGGCCCAGCTCTCTGCCGACTAAAGGATCGTCAGGCACCTCGGCGGTCCCTGGGTTATCAATAGCCGTGCTCCCCCCTATACTTCCGGGAGACGTATCTATTATATCAGACAAGCTACATTGCAGTATCATCAGTACGAAACAGAGCATTACTACCTGATTCATCATAACTCCGTTTCTAAAGGTTCAGTAGTATTACTCTTCAAACTTTTCGAAGGTTGTAATAAAGAAAAATACTGCATATTAATTTGACACACGGTCTCTATAGGTTCTTCTTGTTGGAGTATATTTTCGATGATGTTCCTGCATTCATGAAGCGCTCGATTAATCTCAGTGTACGATTTTTTCGACACGCCCGCGGTAACCGAAACAACATACCGGTCTTCGGGGGGGAACTCTTCGAGTGCCCGTTGGCCAAGTTCCATAAGTTCTTTCATATACGACACCACCACAAAATCAACATGAGTATTATTGGTGCGCAACATATGACTGGTCTGCCGATACTCTCCAGACTCTTCGGTAATTAAATCGAGCCTATTCAGTAAGTCTATCGAGCTTTGAACTTCTCTACCCGATATCGAAGGAGAGAGCAACCGCCCCAACCGATAGACATCACCATTATACAAAGGACTGCATATGAGTTCTCGAATGACTGGGTGATACCACTTACGAAAATAGGCATAGGTATCGCGCTCTATGGTAAACACTTCAGGATTCATCAAATGCTGCATGGCCTCATAGGCATTTTTTTTATTTTCTACAGAATCCGCATGTTTATATTGAATCATCAAGCCCAGGTAGCGCTCTTCTTTTTTCTTTGGTGCCACAAAGAGGGCAACGCGAGGAAGTGATCGAAGGGTCAGAGGCCGAGCCCCGGTAAATATTTTGTGCATATAGGCTTTTGATTTCACCCCTGCACGGTCTGCTAGCTTTTGATAGGATAATCGAGGATTCTTCTTTTTAGCTTCTACGAGCCAGTCTACAAGATACTCCTGATAATCCCAATAATTATATATTGATACTCTCATTTACTCAAATCTAGAAATTACCAGAGATTTATCAGTACAAGTATGGGGCAGGAGAAGAATCTGCCCCAATAAATAGAGAGTTAGGCTACGATTTGCCTTATTTTAGTCACTTTAGGCTACGGTAGAGCGGCCGGAATATCGATAAACCGAGTCTCAGAGGGTGAAATCTCACCAACAACAGGGAGCGAGACTTTAAAGGCATAATGAGGAACAATGCGGTCTACCCCATTACTTCCTTTCTCGGGAAGCCAGCTACAGGCTACACCTTCAACGGCGCTATTGGCCACACGCGCCATATCACTGCCCACACTTTCGGTCAAAACACTGGTGAGATCGAGAAGTGCTTCGTTTACCGTTCGAATCTCTGCAAAGGTACCCACCGTAAACTGAGGCCAGCGAACGCGTACTTCATTGAGTCTACCCTCATGAGTGAACCATACCTCTACAAATGAGAGGTTTTTACGTATAATTCCCCCATTAAATAGACGGCGAAAGCGGACACCATAGCGAGATACTGACTCTACTTCTTCAAAAGAGTCGGCCTGAGCAACCGGAATCTCAGCGGTGACTTCATTCACCATCATATCAAATTCGAGTTGCTGACTCACAAATGAGAGTTCTGCCCCTATCAGGGTTACCGCCCTAAGCTGAATCGCCTCTTGCGAAAACTGATCAATCCGATAATGATCATCACCGTCACCTAATGAAAGGGTAAAGAGCTGGTCACGTGGTGAGTAATGACTCTGCAATTGAGCGCGCGGCGCACCGACTGTTCTCAGAGAATCAAAGGCGGCCCCATCAAGAGTAAAGGCAACGGCGTAACTTTCGAGCGCACCATCACGCCACCCATTTGCAAGAGGTGTTAATGAACCAGCTCCGGTACGAGCAGACAGCTGATCAGCATCCCCTGCCGCAACAAGTAGTGCTGTGGTGGCATGCGTACTCCCCGAACGAGACAAGTTCGATGATTCATCATATAAGGTCGTGGTAAAAGCGGTGACCGCATCAGAGACACCTTGTGCCCATACTAGCGAAGTTGCCACGGTAATAGTAACGATAATGGTAGGTATTGATAATATATTCATATACTCTCCTTAGTAATTTGGGGTTCCGTATACCACCGACAAGCGAGAGATATACTGTTTTGCGGTTCCAATAGCACGGTCATTATATACATTGGTAAAGGTCTCATCGGCACCATTAAAGGTTAGGCCAGCGGCAGTCCCTTTGAGGTAGATTATCTTAGGCTCCATCCCTGCCGACAGATCTTGATATATCTCATTGTTGACCGCATCTTTAAAGGCGTTCCAAAAGGTTTTCCCGGACGTTATCCAGTTGTAAGTGAAAGCATCCCAAACCTCTTCACTATACCCATTAGAACCTCCTCCATGCACACTCGTTGAGTTATATCCAAACATTGCATGAATGCCATCAAAGGCTGGCAATATAGCAGTTAACCCGATTCGCATCCCCCATGCCATATCATAAAAGACCCATTTGGTGTAGTCATTGCCATACCCTTTGTCTCCCGGGCCCACTGTCCCGCCATCGTAACAGATAGGGCCCGCAGTCAACTTGCCTCCATCATAATTACCCGAAGCATCAATTCCCCCCAAGCCAGAAAATATCACAAATTCAGAATCATCTGAGACTGTTCCGGTCATATAACTTTTTGTAACCGTAGATCCCTGAAACTCATTGGTACTCGGATTACTCCGTACCCCCACCCCTGCAGTCTGTGCGCGAGTATGTAATTTATCCACAAACATTGCTGCATGTTCGTGACTGCGACTCATCCCTACCTTTCCGATGGGTATATAATTTTCAATGGAAAAGGAGGTTATCCACGCATAATCAAGTGTCCCCCACCCCCCAGCACAAAGCATAGTGGTGGCACTAAAAAGCAGTAATAGCATTTTTATCATATTTTTTTGACCTTTATTTTTGATATGTGATTGTTTGAAATCAGCCTCTGCGGCAGTCTCAAATTGAAGTATACTCAATACTTTTTAAAGAGATTGAGAATAACATTTGATTAATAACAGCGCTTAAAAATTAATTTTCACGCTTATTTTCCATTCATACCTTTGGTCAAAATAGTTACACTCACTTGTGTCTACCCCCAATTGTTCACCAGCATCTAGTCGTGACACCCCCTTTATACACCGAGCGTTTATACCATAATCATCATCATTCACTCTACTCGTGGCTACCAAAAGAAGTACTCACGTTTTAAAAAAGCTCATTTCAAAAAAACGTTACACAGAATTTAGGATACCCTTTAATGCTTACACACAAACAAACATTTATCCGACACTGTTGAGTATCGTAACACAAGCTATTTCAAAGAGCACTTTTTTGAGGATACGATAGAGACAGAGGCCTGCTTAAAAAATATGATACTGCAATAAACTATGCACAAAGCAGAGAGTGATGATGTCAGGATGAAATTCTTTACGATAGATTTATCGACTCCAGTAGAGTCCGGCACACAAACTACCTGTATTCAGATACATACCCGACGGGAGCATGGTGTATTTCCTTTTATGCATCTAGATTCTCCTTCTCTTATCAGGCCCCCATTCATTGAGCCCCAAGGTATGCAGCACCATGAACCTAACCCTCCTCACTCAGACAATAAAAATATTTGTGATAAGCACATAACGCTCCGTCATAAATTGACAGCGTACCCCTAATATTCTAATCTTACGATCAACTTTTAGGTGAGATGGTGACTATACATCACTATTTTGAAAAGGGAATCCTGTTAAAATCAGGAGCGGACACGCCACTGTAAAGGGGACGATGCTTGAGAAGCCACTGTTTATAAAACGGGAAGGTCAAGCGGAGGTTGAGCCTAAGCCAGAAAACCTGCCTATGTAATCTATGCAACTGATCCACGTGACTTGGAGCAGTGCCTATCTGACACGAAATACGTCGATTCAGAGCCAATAGCAAAGAGCCATTACCATTGGCCCAAAGGCATGAAACCGATGTATAGCACCTCCCTAAACCTAGGAAGTGAACCCCTTATAATGATTGGCATCATTATATCTGCATTTCTATGGGATCAAATCATCGGAGACCAAAAAACACGGTACCACCCTATTGGCTGGATAGGAATAGCAATCAATCAGCTCACCCGCCTGCTGTACCCCAAAAAGAATACACTATTTTTCTCTACTGCTTTAGGGATACTCATAACCCTGATGATCGTCACCGCCACTTTTGTTGGGGTATACTCTATCTCTATACTATCAGGGTACCTTTCTATTTGGCTTACAAGCATAATTTCAATCATACTCATTGGGATGGCTCTCTCTTCTCGCAGTCTTATTCAAGAGGCTCAAAAAATTCATACCCTCCTTGAATCTCATGATCTTTGTGAAGCACGCAAAAGCGTGTCCATGATTGTCGGTAGAGACACTCACCATTTAAATGAATCTGAACTCTGCCGTGCAACAATTGAATCCGTAGCAGAGAGTTTTACCGATGGCATATTAAGTCCTCTCATGTATGCGGCCCTATTTGGCCCTATTGGAATATGGTGCATAAAGGCAATAAGCACCTTAGATTCAATGATAGGTTATAAAAATGATAAGTATCAGTACTTTGGAAAATGTTCGGCACGCTTAGATGACCTGGTTCATTTTATACCAGCGCGGGTATCCATTATCATTATTTCGATTGCTTCATTTTTAAAGGGGCATACGTTTACAAAGGCCTTCAGTTCGGGAATGCGCTACCGACTCTGTCACCCGAGCCCAAACTCCGCACACTCAGAAGCCGCCTTTGCAGGGGCATTACAAGTAAGACTTGGTGGAACATCCTATTACAATGACAGAGTATCTCAAAAAGAGTATTTAGGCAATGGCCGTACCATACTCACCATTGCAGATATAAAAGCCTCCATTCAGTTACTCAAAATGTGTAATACTATTGCCCTCTTGTTTTGTATACCTCTTACAACCTTTAATTATTGGCTATAGGGAGGACTCGTATATGCAAATTCATGGAAGTATACCCTATTCAGAGATACAAGCCTTACACCTTAATCCAGAAGATATTATTGATTTCAGTGTCAGTATCAACCCTTTTGACGCACCCATACACTCTATGGCCGATACTATTGGTTCATCACTTAAAGAGTACCCAGACAATTCTGGCGTTGCTATTAAAACAGCACTCTCACAACACCTAGGCCACCCGTATGAACATATAGTTCTGTGTGCCGGTACAACCGAGCTCATATTTAATTTCCCCAAAATTTGGAAAACGAGTGCTATTGTTGAACCGACCTACGGTGATTATCGAGAAGCCTATGTTCGAAATTCATTAGACCCGCTCTCTCTTACAATCGAGACTCTTATTTCATCAGAGCCAGAACAGCTCAGAAACCTCTTAGTCGATACCGAAAGCTTATATCTTTGTAACCCTAACAACCCAACCGGTGATTATTGGTCTCCTCTACAAATAGCTACCATTGCAACATCTATATTCCCCACTATGCTGATTGTCGATGAAGCCTATCAAGAGTTAGGGGTCGACTGCTTAAGCGCAAGTGACCTTATCCATACCCATGAAAATATCATTCTCCTCAAATCATTAACAAAACCATTTGGTGTTGCAGGACTCAGAGTTGGCTATGTACTTACTCATCCAAATAATAAAAAAACCTTAGAAGGTGAATTACTCCCCTGGGCAATACCAACTATTGCACAGCGCATTATACCTGAGATACTTTCAAAGCTAGAGGCCGTTACACAACAATGGGACAAGATACGATTACTCCGTGCTTCAGTGATTTCCATGCTCTCAGATGTACACTTCACCATCCAAAGCAGTCAGGCACCATTCTTTCTGTGCAATGTGGGCGATAGTGAAGCGTGTAGAGTGTGGTGTCTCAACAACCATTCAATCGCTTTGAGAAGTTGCTCTTCCTTTGGATTACACGAATGGATACGAATATTCCCCCTTACACACGATAAAAACGTCACATTAATAAACGCCTTAAAAGAATGGCGTGCATATTATGCATTAAACAATAGTCCCAATCATAACTCAAATACTAGCTCTAACAAAAGCTCAAACACAAAAGGCCTGCTTATGACAGCAAACATTACCACTTCTGAAATTCAATCTGCAATTGACAACAAAACAAAACCCCTTGGTTCATTAGGGCAGCTCGAAGAGATTGCACTACAAATGGCCCTTATTCAAAACACCCAGTCTCCCACCGTTTCAAACCCAACGATAATTGTATTTGCAGCAGACCATGGCATGACTAAGAACCCTGGTATTTCTGCGTTCCCCAGAGAGGTAACCGCACAAATGGTCCTTAACTTTGTAGGTGGTGGAGCTGCTATTAACGTATTTTCAAAAATCAATGACATCAACCTCATAGTCGTTGATGCCGGTGTTGATTTTGAATTTGATCCTACTATCAATATTGTGCACAACAAAATCTGGTACGGTACCAAAGATGCACTGGTCGAAAACGCCATGACCAAAGACGAAATGGAAAGCTCTTTTGAAAAAGGATCCGCCATTGTCAAAGCTCAAAAAAACGCCGGGTGTAATACTATAGGATTTGGAGAAATGGGCATTGGGAATACCGCCTCTGCTTCTCTCATATATTCTGCGATACTCAACAGACCTGTTGCCGAATTTACCGGCCCCGGAACTGGTGTTACCGACATTGAGGGAAAAGCGCGTCTCTTAGAAAAAGCTCAATCACGTTTTACTCATGCCCTTACAGCGGAAGAAGCCCTCATTGCCTTTGGAGGTTTTGAAATTGCTCAAATGACCGGAGCGATGCTTGAGGCTGGTACACAAAACATGACCGTCCTTGTGGATGGGTTCATAGCAACCGCAGCATGGCTCATAGCAATCAATCTAGAGCCAAGCCTATCGGCCAATGGTATTCTGTGCCATCAAAGTGCAGAACCTGCTCATCAGCTTATTTTAAAAGAACTCAATAAAACACCACTCCTCGACCTCGGTCTCAGACTTGGCGAAGGTACCGGTGCAGCGATTGCAGTACCCATTGTAAAAGTCGCCTGTGGGTTTTTGTCAGAAATGTCAACCTTTGGCGAAGCCAGTGTGAGTGAATCGGTGTAACGCAATACGTAATGAACCACCTGTTTGACCCCAGGTGGGTACTGACACTATAACTACTTCTCGATATACTCTCCACTAGGAAACTCGGCAAAACGCCCTTTTTTTGCATCATGTACAGGCTCCCTTGATTTCCAAGGCCACCCACCAAACTGGGTTTTACGGTACTTTGCTAAAGCTTCCTGAATATCTTCAGGTGAATTCCCTACAAATGGACCATGCTGTACTAACGGCTCACCTATCGGCTTTCCTTGAAGAAAAAAGAGAAAGGCCTCCTCGGTACCATTTTCTATCGTTACATCAGCGCCACTATGTAAGTGCATCAACTGTTTACCCTGTACTTTTATGCCCCCCACTTTTAACTGAGTACCATCATAAAAATAAAGCGTTCGCGTAACGTCATCTTCCAATGACGGAATGGTAAACACCGCATGGGGGTCAAGTTTAATGGTCCATATCTGAACGCTGTTCTTTGGGTCCGCTGCCCATGAATCCGGAGCGGGGTCTAAGGCCGTTGTTCCTTCTATATTCCCTGCAATCACACTCACGGTTGCACTATTACCCAATGCATCTTTTTGAACCACTACTGGAATATCTTCACACCACAACATCTTATAGTGAGGCGCTACTTTTTTACTCCGACTTGGAAGGTTCATCCAAAGCTGAAAAATTTCAAACGGATTTTCATCTTCTCGTAACAACGGAAACATTTCGGAATGCTGAAGACCACTCCCCGTAGTTACCCACTGAACATCGCCATTACCAAAACGCCCTCTTCCTCCCAGAGAATCCGAATGATCGACCATACCTTTGGTAACAATACTCACGGTTTCAAAGCCACAGTGTGGATGCATTGGGAACCCGGGAACCGATTCACCATGATACATATTCCAACCATCTTTTGAAACAAAATCCTGGCCGATATTTCGTCCATCTAACGAGTGTATCGGGCCGAGTTTCTCATTACCCCCCGGATACTCATCATAGTGATACGAACAAAATATAAAAGGGTCTTGCGTTTCCCATGG
>JAOPTX010000031.1:0-67465 GCA_051532055.1 Fibrobacterales bacterium
AAATCTCCATTAGATACGAGGTCTGTTCCAGCTTCAACAACAGTAACTGTTGCTGTTCCTGACACCGAACCAACACTCTTAGTCAAAGTGTAGGTCCCTGCAGTTTCAGCATTAAAATGTCCATCTTTAATCCAACCACCACCAGTGGTACTATAACTAGGCTGTGCGCCTAAATCTGACGGATTACCAAATTGGTCGTATGCTTGGTACATAATCTGACCAATCGAACCGACAGCCACTGTCAATGGACTCACTGCAATTGTAGTCAACACCGGTGCTTCAATCACTGAAACCGTTGTAGTACCTCTAATTGTACCAGAGATAGCAGAAATCGTAGACGTTTCCCCAGCTGTTTGTGCGAAAAAATATCCCTGTGAATTCAGAAATCCAGCGTCACTACTTCCAGCCCATGTTACACTCGTGTTCATTGGCACACCAAATTGATCATATCCTTGTGCAAAAAACCGTTGAGATTCTCCAACATACACTACAGGGTTTAATGGAGTAACTTCAATTGAGGTAAGAACTGGTGGTTCAACAATAGCAGGCGTTCCGTATACTTCGAATGAATAGAGTGAGTATCCCCATTCTGTAGTCCGCTTTGTACCAAACATTCTCACATAGTGCACATTTTTAGAAGTGATCGTTACATTGTCTATACCACCATTTCCAGAAGTAGTACTATATGCTGTAGTCCAATAAATTCCATCTTCAGAAACCTGAATTTGATATTGTGCCGCCGCCGCAGTTTCCCAAGAAAGAGTTACACTAGTAAGGTCGTATTTAGATTCAAGATCTACCATAATCCACTGTGGATCTGAAAAATCTGAAGCCCAACGACTCGCCTCATCGCCATCAACCGCTTTTGAAGAGCTATAGCCATCTTCATTACTTGAAGCCGTTGTTGGTTTGTTACGCGCAACATCAACTGGTGTAGAGGTCACCGTAACCGAAGCTGTAGCTGAATGAGGCCAAGAACTTACGGTTACTTCTGTTGTAGTACTTGCTGTTGTAGCATAAAAGAGACCTGAGTGAGTGATAGTTCCACCGTTTCCAGTTACCGCCCATGTCATCTCTGCATCTATTGGATCACCATATTGATCATATCCTTGTGCATTAAATTGTTGTGTTTCACCAAGCCCAAGAGAAACTACTGATGGCGTAATGGTGATTGATGAAAGCGTGAGTTGAGGAAGTGCAATCAATGTTGCAGAAGCCGTTAAGCCGTCTGCCTGTGCTGAAACCACATAGGTGCCATGATAGCTGGGAGTAAATAATCCTTCAGAAGTAACGTACCCGCCATTAGAAAACCATGTAGGGGCTATTGCAAAAGGGAGACCGTACTGATCAAAGCCTTGAGCAGAGTACTGCTGCTTCTCACCATAATATATTGTTGCAGCATCTGGCGTAACCGTAATAGTAGTAAGACGTGCTGGTTCTACAACGTGTGGTACACCAAAGACTTTAAATGAAAAGAGTGAATATCCCCACTCAGTAGTACGTTGAGTACCATGCATACGAATATGTGCTACGTTGCTTGCTGATACCGTAATTACATCAGTGCCGCTATTACCATTGTTTTCTGTGTAGATTGTTGTCCAGCTCGTACCATCAGTTGATGTTTGAAGCGTATATACTTTGGCTGCAGCAGCCTCCCACTCGAGTACAACTTCAGAGACATCAAATGAACCCTGTAGATCAATCGCAATCCACTGAGGATCTGCAAAGTCAGAAGACCAACGTGAAGCTCCATCACTATCAATTACATGAGATGCAGAATGAATACCTTCAGTACTTGAGGCAGTCGCTGATTTATTGAGCGCAACATCAGTTGGATCAGGAGATCCCGCTTGTACGGTGATTACATTTTCGATATGATCCATAGCATCACTCATAAGTGTAAACGTCCCTGTCTCTACTGATGTGTGTTGCGCATCATACGCAATGTCAAAACATACTTCAGATATAGGAGGGATTTCTAATGGCGCTTCTTTAGGAAATGAAAAGAGTGGGTTTGTTGAAGCAATAGAACTCACTTGAGTTGGAGATCCACCAGTATTAGAAAAACGTGCAGTACGCGTTTCAATAAAGTTATTTTCCAAAACTTCAAGCCCAGTGGATGCGTTAACATTACTAACCAGGAGGTCAAGATCTGAGTCATTGTTGAAGTCAGCAACCGCAGTAAAGGTGAGCCCTCCATTGACAAGTGGAATTTGTGTAAGAACTTGGTTATTATTTTCTAAATAACTTGAGGTGTTTTTTCCGTGTTCGTCATGATGAAATTGTACAAAATCAAAATCGCCATCATTATCAAAGTCAGCCATTTCATAATAGAGGCTATACCCTTCAGTAAGATCATGTTTAATAAAAGAGCCATTACTCTGTTCATACCATTTAATACCGTAACTATCCTCCCATTGAAAGTAGACAAGGTCTAAATCACCATCATTATCAAAATCAACTGTTTCTGATTTTGATCCACCAAGGTTAGCGATAAGTACTCTTTTGGTAAAGGTTACATTGTCTTGACCATTTTCATACCAAACATATTGCGATACACCAAGATCATTGTCACGCTCGTTTCCAACGAAATCTAAAAACCCATCATTATTGTAATCTAAAATTTCCATATCAGCAGATGAGCCAGTGAAATATTGGTGTTCAACAAAATTACCAGAACCATCATTTATGAAAATATCCATAAGTGGATCTGTATAAAAGTCACTTTTAGCAGTGAGATCGAGGTCGCCGTCGTTATCAAAGTCCATGAGCTTAATATTATTGAGCATATTAGGTCCATTCAGATCATGTCGAGTGAAATTAAAATTGCCATCATTCTCAAGCCAAAAAAGTTCATTACCATGCCCTCTGTAACCTGTCTGAGTAATGATATCCATATCACCATCACCATCTATATCACCGGCATCCATACCGTAGTACATTCCCATAAATTCATCAAGGATTTTGTGTTCAACCCAACGACCATCACATACATCAGTATTTTCAACCCAATAGAGTGTTGCATAATCTAATTTTCTGTAAGGATCTTCCCAGTTAGATGATGTGAGAAAATCAAGATCACCATCATGATCCATATCAACAAGGGTAAATCCACCATCACTACTATCGAGTCCATTTGCAGGGCTAAAAGTAAAATTTGGTTGTGTTGGGTTCGTAACCGTCCCCCAATTGAGATCTGTTTCTACAGGAGTAAAAAAGTTATCCGCTTCGATCGTTAGGGTTACCGGTATTGTTGATACTTTATTACCTACAGCATTGTGACTCACCGTTATAGATGCATTATACACACCACCCAACAAATTTGCACCCGCAAGAGTTACCTGAATTGTCTCTGCATTACCAGAAGCAACGGTAAATTCTTGTGTCGGAAATGAAAGCCATGTGTTTTTATCTGCAAAGGCATCACTCAGAGTAAAGATAAGATCACGTGCACCAGGGTTTGAAATAACAACGGGTATCTGAGATGTTTGATCACCTTCAAGTACCTCAGAAACTTCAACTGGATTGATAACGATTTGTGGCCCAAAGAGTCCTGTTCCAATAAGTTCTGCTGTTATCTCTGATGCATTCTCTGCATCACTGAGAATAACAAGCTCATTGAGGTAATTTCTTTCGTCGAGCGGTGCATAGGTTACGGGGATAGTAATTGATGAGCGTGCGCCAACAACCAAAGGTGCCGCAATATTTGGAGTAAATTCTGAAGAGGTAGCCATGATACTACTTATTGATGTCGCTGCATTACAGGTATTGGATATTCTGATTGTTTGCATGCTGAAATCGCCAACCCATGTATCAGGAAAGGTAACGCTTTGAGCGTCAAAATCAAGGGTACGACATTCAAGAACGTTCATGGTTATAGGGAGTGTATGGACTGTTTCAGTACCATCATTGGTAGTGAAGTCGAGAACAGCAGTCCAAGGACCTGCATCTAATTCTGTTGCATCAAGGGTCATAGAAAGAGTTATGCTTTCTCCGGGAGCAAGGGTTCCATTGCCATTATCAGTAATAGCTACCCATTTAGGGCTCGTATTAATAAGTGATGTATGTGCATTTAATCTTCCACCGGTAACGGTAAGCCCATCAAAAGCATCAAGAGGGTCAACTGAAGAAAGTACTATGTTTTTTACTTCTATTGCAGTCAATGTTGGACTTATTGATTTAATGAGACCTGCGACACCACTTACGTGAGGAGTTGCCATTGAAGTCCCATTAAACGATCCATAGGTATTATTGCGAAGTGAACTATATATAGAGCTCCCTGGCGCCGCAAGGTCAACTGAAGTCAAGCCCCATTGTGAAAAATCGGAGCGATGATCATAGCGGTCAGAAGCTGCAACAGAAATGATATTATCTAAATCGTAACTTGATGGATAGTGTGGGAACCGGTCGTTATCTACATTATCGTTACCTGCAGCTGCTACAAAAAGAGGTCCAGCTGCAATAGCTTCTTCAAGTGCTGGTGCATATCCACCACCACCCCAAGAGTTATTTGTTAGTGCTGCCCCCATGTCAGTTGCGTAGTTAATTGCCGCAATTGCACCTTCAAGTGATCCTTCATTATCTTTACTAATGAATTTCAGTGCCATGATTTTAGCGTTCCACATAACACCAGCCACACCAGTATTATTATTCGCTCTACCAGCAATAGTACCCGATACGTGAGTACCGTGATTATGGTCATCCATAGGGTCAGCATCTTCATTAAAGAAGTCATAGCCATGAATATCATCAATGTACCCATTGCCATCGTCATCAATGCCATTGCCAGGAATTTCATTAACATTAACCCACATGTTGTCTATGAGATCAGGGTGCAGATAATCAACACCAGAATCGATCACACCGATAATTACATTTTCACTACCGGTTGCAATATCCCACGCTTCTACAGCGCTAATATCAGCACCTGGCATTCCACCAAGTTGCCCAGTATTATGCATACCCCATAGATTGTCAAAACTCTCATCGTTAGGGATTGCGTTGAGTGATACCTTCCAGTCTGGATGCACATAATTTACTTGTGGATCTTTCGAAAGCTCTTTGAGCGCTTTCTTGAGCGCGTTTTTGCTTTTGTCTTCGAGCGTGATTACGTAGGTTTTCTTTGAAATACCACTGAATGCTTTAAACGCTTTGTTCTTCTTTTTGTTAATCTCTTTACTTTTCTTAATCTTGAACTTTGAAAGTACCGCGGGAAGAGATGATGATGCTCTATACCCTGCAAACTCATTGATCGAGACAAAAAAGCGGCCTTCTACATATTCTTTACCATCTAAATAGTCTTCGGTAATCTCTGGTTTAGGAACAGAAAGTGCCGCTGTTGCCTGTGCTTGGCTTGCTGGCCTGGTCAGTTGACGTGCGCGATATGAATAGCTCACCGTCTTGTCGGTTGTATTGGTAAATGTAGTGGTTTTGTCTATGGGTGCATCAAGTGGTGAGAGTGTCCCCTCTAATGATGCAGGGCTAAAGCCAGAAGCAAAAACACTGAGTGCGGTAAAAAGCGAGAATGTAGACGCTTTCTTAATGGTTGATTTGATTTTCAAATTATCTCCTATTTTTTAGGGGCATTGGATTGGGTTCTTTAAGGTGTGGTTATTAAAGAGCCCCCAGACTTGATACCTAAACTGTCCCCGATTGGTATCATGCTGGTCTATATTTTATAGATGCCCGCAATGTAGAAAATGCAGATATTTGAAACTGGGGTACCTGGTCATTTGCCCTGTTTCAAAAATAATACCGTTCCGAATGCGTACCGAAAAATTATTTTTCTTTTCACTCCTTTCTCATTAGACAATATTGAGTAAGCTCTTTACCTGACGGCAACAGGATTCTAATTCATTTTGAGGGCATTAAAGAATTGACCCACGATAAAAAAACAAATACAGGCACACTCACGGTAAGCTCAGAGTCTTTTGAGTTTTTTTAGCCCTTGGGAGCCTCCTATTTCTAGGTGCTCATCATGTACCTATTGAAGGTCTCCATGATTTAACATTTGTTTAGTCGCCTTGAGAAATAAGAAGAGAAAACTTGCTACTAAACCGACCACTAAATCGGGTGAAGTCCATAGTGACTGAAATAGCTAGAAAATTCTACTAACGTAACCAGTAGTTTTCTGGGGGGATTACACTACGATTTACTATTTACTCCTTTCAGGCATTTAAAGTATCATTACACGTGTTGCGCCCTATTTTGAAATAACCCATTGTGCTGGCCATGCCCAACTTTCACGAGGAAATTCTCCGTCATACTTAATATATCGAGCGTCTTGCCGTCCAAGAAATTGATCTTGTTCAAGCGTCCCACCTTTTAATCGAAAATTAAATCGTTCGATTAAACTTGCAGTACTAAAATAGTTATCATACCAACTAATGTTGAAGGTTACTTTTTGCAAATATGGACTTCCATACCTATAAATCATACTCTCATCGTCTGTTTCTCTTGGATGATAAAATGCGATAGAATTACTATCTATAACAATAACATCGTCAACTCTATTTTCATCATACTTTGTATCATTCACCCATGTAGCAATCCATGTACCATAATAATCTTTTTGAGTTGGTTCAGGCTCTGCCCCAATTATTCCGCATGAAACGAGTCCTAATATTACGGTGATTACACCAAAGGTTTTAAATAACAGATCCATAAGATATCCTAAAGTAAATTAAATAAAAAGTAAGATATTATTGGTAAAAGTGAATCACTATTACTCCACTAGGCAAATTGCGAGGTAACTCAATCAAACCCTCCGAAACATCACCAGAGCTAATTAACGAACCATACATTGTAAAAATCTTATAGTTTGTTGATACCTCAGGAGCATGCAACGGTTCGAAATCAGCATAAACATTGTTATACAAACGTGTTTGAGTGTATAAATTATAATTATCACCATACTCAATCAATAAACGAACATCAGAAGATCCTATAACAGTACTACTTGAAATCACTAGATCTTGTGATGACGAAATATTAATCGGCTCACCTTGTGAGCTTACTCCATTACTGTTAGAAGAAACAGTACTACTTAATAAAATTGATGATAGTAAAACACTATGTGAAGATATTGTTAGAGTAGAGCTACTGTTTGTTTCATCAGAAGATACTGCAACACTACTACTTGAAGCCACTACTTCTTGGGATGACAATACGCTACTCGACTCCCCTTGTGAGCTCTCAGAAATACTATCAGATGAAATATTACTACTTGATGAAAGTGAATGTTCTTCTGATGACGATTCTGGTATAGGCTCTACAGTGATCTTCATGGAACTCTTATCTGATTCAAGTATTCCATCAAATACTGCAATTGGTATTGTTAAGACCCCTGAGAAGCTTGTGACTGGAGTTACTGTAGCTCCTGATACTGTGTAATCTCCACCAGAGTCTATTACGATTTTCATATCTGAAATCGGATTATCAACATCTGAAACTGACACCATATCCAGAGTAATAGCAAGACTAGCATTCTCTCGTATAGTTTGTGGTGTTATTGAAATGATTTTTGGAGCATCATTAACTGCTTTAATTTTAACAGTCATGACTACAGGATCCGAATCAACTAACCCATCTGAAACCACAACATTTACCGAAAGATCTGTGGTGTGATTTGATGCGGGTAAAATTGAAGCGATACCCGTTAAACTATAGTTATTACCCGGAAGAACCTTCACACTGAGATCGCCTTGTGCATTATCTACATCCGTTACGGTGAGCATAGAAAGATTCAATGTGAAGTCAGTATCTTCCTGAGCTTCGGGAACGGTAGTTACAGTTATTACCGGAGCATCATTAACTGCTTTAATTTTAACAGTCATGACTACAGGATCCGAATCAACTAACCCATCTGAAACCACAACATTTACCGAAAGATCTGTGGTGTGATTTAAAGATGGAAGTATAGAAGAAGCGCTGGTCACGGTATAGTCATTGCCAGGAAATACTTTGATACTGAGGTCATTCTGATCAGTATCTACATCCGTCACGGTGAGCATGGAAAGATCAAAGGTAAATTCAGTATCTTCCTGAGCTTCGGGAACGGTGGTTGCAGTTATTACCGGAGCATCATTAGCTGCTTTAATTTCGACAGTCATGACTACAGGATCCGAATCAACTAACCCATCTGAAACCACAACATTTACCGAAAGATCTGTGGTGTGATTTAAAGATGGAACTATAGATGAAACACTGGTCATGGTATAGTCATTACCTGGAAGTACTTTGATACTGAGGTCATTCTGATCAGTATCTACATCCGTTACGGTGAGCATGGAAAGATCAAAGGTAAATTCAGTATCTTCCTGAGCTTCGGGAACCGTAGTTACAGTTATTACCGGAGCATCATTAACTGCTTTAATTTTAACAGTCATAACTACAGGATCCGAATCAACTAACCCATCTGAAACCACAATATTTACCGAAAGGTCTGTGGTGTGATTTAAAGATGGAGCTATAGAGGAAGCGCTGGTCACGGTATAGTCATTACCTGGAAGTACTTTGATACTGAGGTCATTCTGAGCATTATCTATATCCGTTACGGTGAGCATGGAAAGATCGAATGTGAAGTCAGTATCTTCCTGAACTTCGGGAACGGTGGTTACGGTTATTACTGGAACATCATTAACTGCTTTAATTTTAACAGTCATAACTACAGGGTCTGAATCAACTAAACCATCTGAAACCACAACATTTACCGAAAGGTCTGTGGTGTGATTTAAAGATGGAACTATAGATGAAACACTGGTCACGGTATAGTCATTACCTGGAAGTACTTTGATACTGAGATCATTCTGATCAGTATCTACATCTGTTACGGTGAGCATGGAAAGATCAAAGGTAAATTCAGTATCTTCCTGAGCTTCGGGAACGGTGGTTGCTGTTATTTCCGGAGCATCGTTAACCGCATTAACCGTCACAGTCATAAAGACAGAGGCCGTATAAACGATACCATCAGTTACCCTTAGTTTAACCAACATTTCTCCAGTAACATTATGATGAGGGGTAATTGTTGTCCCCTCAAATGTATAATTATTTCCTGCTTCTACTTCAAGTGTTAAATTATCGCCATCATCGTCTGATGCATCGGTATGCTCAAGAAGAATTTCTAATGAAGTATCTTCGTTAATTTCTTTTTTATCTGCCATAGTAAATGATGGAGGCGTATTCAGTGTTGTGAAGGTTAGTTCACCTCCATATACTGTATTATTTTTATCTGTAGTTACATATGCCCGGATGTAATAAGTTGTATGAGCCTTTAAGGTGGTAATATTAGAACTAAATGTACCAGTGTTAGCAATTGCACCATTATCAGTTGTATCATTAGAAGTTGTTGGATTCGGTACCGTACTCCAACAAAACCCATGGGCTATAATTGAACCAGTATTTCCAATGTCAGTAATTGAACCATTCCCGACAACTGTAGTCGCAGAAATTCCAGATACAGACTGAGTTTCAACAATTGGAACGATAGGTGTCACGTTCTCATACCATGAGATCTCACTACCTTTATAAAAATCATCAGCCGCAGAGAGTACATCAAGATCACCATCACCATCTATATCTACAGCAATAACCGAGAATGCTCCAATTGTGGAAGTAGTAATTGTGTGAGTAGTAAAATTTTCATTCCCATCATTCTCATGCCATACTATTTGGTTGTCCGTTGTAGAACCTGATATAATATCTGAATCACCATCTCCATCAAAATCTGCTGCATAGACCAACTGAGGTCCAACTACTTCGGTTGAAACTGTATGTTCTACAAAATTTTCATTTCCATCATTCTCATACCATATAATATTTCTATCGAATGATTCAATTGATATAATATCAATATCGCTATCACCGTCAAGATCTGTTATATAGATAGATTTCCCTCCTCCCCGCGAGTAAGAACTTGGTAGTTTGTAACGAGTAAATTGTTCTGATCCATCATTTTTGAACCAATACATTTTATCACTTCCATATTTTGGACTTGCTCCAATGAGTACATCCACGCTGCCATCACTATTAAGATCCACAACATCAACAAACACTGCTCCATATATTGAGGTAGAAATTAAATGTTCAGTAAAATTTTCATTTCCATCATTTTCATACCATGATACCTCATTAACGTCGAATGAAGTATTTGCAACTGATAAAATATCCATATCACCATCACCATCCATATCTGCCGCACGAACGTCCTTAGCATTATCTGCAGTGGTAGAAACTACGTGTTCAGTGAAAGATTGATTTCCATTATTTTCAAACCAAGATATCTTGTCATCATTCATGGATGCAGAAAGAATATCCACATCTCCATCTCCATCCACATCTTCACCATAGATTGATTTTACATAATCTACCGACATTGAAACTACATGTTCAGTAAACATTCCACTTCCATTATTTTCATGCCAGGAAATTTTATCTTCACGCCATGATGCTGAAAGAATATCCATGTCACCATCACTATCCAAATCAATCGTATATATATCCTGAATTCCTAAGGCGGTATCAGAAACAACTATTTCACTATTGAAACTTTTTCCTCTGTTTCCTTCGATAGAAGTATAAGATCGAACTACCGATTGTAAAGTACCATTATCATCTGTGACAGAAACTCCCCAATAATAGGTAATGCCTGGTGTAAGATGAGCAGTATGGGTATAGGATTTTAAAGCTCCCACATTAAACATATTCCCACCTGTGAATGGATCACGGTCAGTATCTATAAATACCGTGTTATGCATTTCTCCACTCCCATCGCTTTCCCATAGAAATGTTGGGTTTTGATTTATAGAACTGGAATTATTCTGAGGACTTATTAGGTCGACCGATAATGGAACTTGGGGAGTAAAATGTAACTCATTTCCATATGTAGTCCCTTCACTGTTGGTAACATACGCTCGTACATAATACCTCACTCCAGGAGTCAGATTAGTCATACGGCTAGTAAATGCTCCTGTAGTTGTTGCAGCTCCTTCATTCGTAACATTATCTAAAATAGTTGGATTAGAAGTAGTATTCCAACATACACCATGAGATTCAATATGTCCATTTATTTCAATAATTGTACCATTTCCAACCGCAGTCTCTCCATATAAAGTTGAGGCACTTTGAGTAGAAACAGAAGACAATTGTGGGTTTACATTCTCATACCAGGTTAAATTGAAATCTCCATAGAAGGCAAAAACAATATCTAAATCTCCATCGTTATCAACATCTATAGGGTTAACGTCATACACTGTTTTATTGTAACTGGATATACTTCGCCTTATAAAATGAGTACTTCCCAAATTTTCGTACCAAAATACTCCAGAGATAACATCGATATCACCATCACCATCCATATCACCTGCAGATATAGTAAGAGGTGTAAATACTTCAGTTCCAATGATGTGTTCTGTAAAATTCAGGTTGCCATCATTCTCATACCAGGATACTGTTGTACCATAAGAAGAAAGAATATCTATATCACCATCACTATCCATATCCACAGCATACACGGATTTCGCATTTCTTGCATTAATTCTGATTATCTGTTCTGTAAAATTTTCATCACCATCATTCCTATACAAGGCTATCTCATTATGACCATCTGGAGTAGAATAATTAGTAAAACCACCATCACCCAAGGCTGTAAGAA
This sequence comes from Fibrobacterales bacterium, assembly GCA_051532055.1. Classification (GTDB taxonomy): domain Bacteria; phylum Fibrobacterota; class Fibrobacteria; order Fibrobacterales; family JAOPTW01; genus JAOPTW01. Next base: position 11,651 of record JAOPTX010000031.1, read on the forward strand.
TATCAATATCACCATCTCCTTCAATATCAATAGTATATACAGAGCCAGGGTCGAGTATTTCTGTTATAATTGTATGCTCTGTAAAGTTTTCATCACCATCATTCTCATACCAAGTTGTACTCCCTCTCGTTGTATAAGGATCAGAAATCGATGTAATATCCATATCTCCATCGCTATCTAAATCAACAATAGTGATTGAACTTATATCACCTACTGTATTTGGGATTGTACGCTCAGTGAAGCTCTCGTCCCCATCATTCTCATACCAGTAAACCATCCTATTTCTCGAAGAAGCCAAAACAAAATCAAAATCACCATCTCTATCCATGTCTGCAACTCGAATAACTCCTCTTCGATTATTGGTTGTAACTAAATGATTAGTAAAATTCCCTATACCATCATTCTCGTACCAATAAACCTGATTATTATCCCAAGATGATGCAATGATGTCTATATCACCATCGCCATCTATATCTGCTGTTTTTACTGATCTAACATCCTTTTCAGTGGTAGATACAAGATTTTCTGTACCTATAAATCCACCCTGATTTTCAGCTATTGAGCTAAAAGACTTAACTATAGATTGAGTTGTACCAGAATTATCAGTTACCGCAACTCCCCAATAATATAGAGTACTCGGTTCAAGATCTGTAGTGAGAGTATATGTTTGATCTGTGCCAGGATTATATTGGACTCCACCATTGTAGGGGTCTGAGTCAGTATCAACATACAGATTTTGAGTAATCGCACTACTCCCCTCACTATGCCAGGTAAATGTAGGTGTTAAATCAAGTGTCTTTTGATCATTCTGTGGAGTTAACAAATTCACTTGAGGCACCGCAAATGAACCGACATACAAAGCCAAAACAAGTATATAAAATGGAATTACTCCCAATCTAGATCCATCTAAAATCATAAGCCCTCTTCTTCTAAATAAGTGTCACAAATAGTTGTGAATAAATATGAAATATAGAAAACATCGCGATTCCTTCTAGTACACAGAAAACGACCGGTATATCATCTCAGCTCTACAGGAAGAAATCATACGTTATTCAATAAGGGATTGATTAGAGCTACCCAAAAACCAATACATATCTTGTCATTCATGGTAAAGAATATTTTACACAAGAGCCTTGTCTTCATACTAAAATTTCTAATAAAACTTAACTACATTTGCATTACTCTCCCAATCAATCAGCCTTTACCGCTTTCCATGAGTAAGCAACCATTTATTAACCCAAAAGATTAAGTGATATTTTAATCGAAGCGAAATTGTAGTGATTTACATTCAGTGAATGGAATGATGCTTCAGGTTGTAATCGCCCTTATTTTAAATAGCTAAAATAGATAGAACATTCTACTGATACTAGCAGTGGATTTTTAGGAGAATTATCGTCTGTAATCCCCCCTATTGTTAACAGAAGAAATACCTCGTCACTCTCATAGGTTATGAATATTTCCCTGTGGAATCAATGGTCTACGAATACTTGCTGAGATATACATTGGAAAATTTCTTTTAAATGAAAACAAGATGCCTAAACCGTTTTCTCTGTATGTAAATATTTACAATCAAACAAGATACCGGCATCTGAAACCATTTCGGTTTTGGAATTAAATTTTGCGTTCTTGACACCCCATAATCATGTGTGATACTCTTCATTTGCTCATAATCATTTACACTCGTAAATAGATTCACCCAAAGGAGAGCACATGTCAAAAAGTAAATCCCTATCAAAAGATATATCACTTACCATAGTACACTCAATAACCCTACTCTTTATGAGTATGATACTGAGCTGTTCAAATGGAAGTACTGGTTCGTCAGGTGACCCTACCAACGAATTGGGAGTCCAATTTAGCTATAGCCTCGAAGGAACCTTTTCTCAAACAATCTCCCCTCCAACTGTTCTTGCCAAAAGTGCTGCACCACAGAGTGCCGCTATTGAAAACATTGTAGGAACCATGAGTATACATTCCCATGAAACGGGTGATACCACTCTGATGGATTGGTATGTTACTCTTGATGAAGACACTCAAACCCTCACCTCAAACATGAGCATTGTGCTCCCTCTCGGGATCTATGACTTTGCCTTAGAAATACACGATGGCGGGAGGCAGTACCTTGGGTCGGTCCAAAATGAAGCACTTACCCCAGAGTCTATCATAGCACTCGCCGTCATTCCTGTGATTGGAGATGTAACACTTAATTACACCGCACATGAATTACCAAAACTTAAGTTTTCATATCCCGTGACAGAGTTAGCTGCAATCACTGACCCCAAAATTGGATACAGTATTAATAGTGCTACTGAGATTATCGTTGACCTCAGTAACAGTACTGGTCAAAATTCACTGTACATCAATGTAACAGAAGGTGTGCATACCATTGAGTTGACACTCTATGATGGGTCTCAATTAATTGCGACCTCAAGACCGGAACAAGAAAATGTAACAATCGTAAAAACACAGGATATTACCATGGATCTGATTCCCTTGGTAGCTGAGGTTGCATTTACTACGACTATTGATGGTGGAGATGCAACGTTCATATTGAATATACCTACTGAAATTGTCGATGAGGCAGGGTCACTACAAAATTTAAAAGCGCTCTTTAAACTGGTGAGCCCTCGCAATGGATTAGTAGAAGACTCTCTTAATTTCATTCTAAAGCCAGACAGTAGTGCTTACACAGCGACACTCGTAGCACGTAACTATTTTTATGATACCGTGTCGGTAGATATAGAGTTCTGGGATATCGCTACCAATGAAGTAATAGCACAGAGTATTGAATCGGGTATTCAGCTGGGATCAGTAACTCAAACGCTCACTGTTTCTATTGACCTCATGCGTAGAGCAGTTATCTCTGGTAACCTTCTATCCTTTATTGGCGTGAATGTATTTGATAGTACCCACACACCTATTGCCGGAGCCACGGTTACACTCAACGATACTATTGTTGGCATCACTGGAAGTGGTGGCTTTGGAACTCCGGGATATATACGTTGTTTAAAGAGTGCAGGTTCGTATACCTTAAGTGCGCTTAAAGATGGTGATTCCACAGGAATAGCAATAACTCTTGGTGTTCTGGGGGCGTCAAACTATACGTTAGTTTTAGAACCCGTAATCGCTCCTGAATCCGCCCCTACCCCCGTAGCGAACGGTGATGGTTTCAGTCTTTTTTTGAAGGCTGATGGAACCCTTTGGGCGACAGGAAGTAACGCTCATGGTCAATTAGGAGATGGGACTACTATCGATAAAACGTTCCCTGTGCAAATCATGAGTGATGTACACTCTGTGGCTGCAGATGACTCACATAGTCTTATTCTAAAAAACGACGAAACCCTTTGGGCAACTGGATATAATATGTATGGTCAATTAGGAGACGGAACAACTACGAGTAAATCAACTCCTGTTCTCATTATGAGTGGCGTGCGCTCAATTGCCGCTGGGAGTCACCATAGTCTCATAGTTAAAACAGACAACACCCTCTGGGCTACCGGATGGAACAATTATGGTCAGCTAGGAGATGGAACAATTATTAACAAATCTACTCCTGTACAGATTATGGGTGGTGTCCTGTCGGTATCAGCAGGTACCTACCATAGTTTAATAGTAAAAACTGATAATACTCTGTGGGCTACGGGCCGCAATGAGTCTGGTCAATTTGGAAACGGCACCACAACCAATAGTTCTGTTCCTATTCAAGTGGGTGGTAATACGCAAGTGGGTATTTCAACGAGCACCTTAAAAATTGCAGCACAAAATAGAGGTACAATACGGTCGGTATCTGCAGGTGAGCATCACAGTCTCATTCTAAAAACAGACAGTACTCTGTGGTCTACAGGGCAAAACACCTTTGGGCAACTGGGTGATGGCACCACTACTAATACAACAACGCCGGTACAGATTATGAGTGATGTGATATCAGTATCTGCAGGAAGCTTTAATAGCTTAATAGTAAAAAGCGACAATACTCTCTGGGCTACGGGACAAAACGATCAGGGACAGCTGGGAGATGGCACCACCAGCAATCAATTGACTCCCGTTCAGACAATGAGCAATGTCCAATCAGTATCGGCAGGTGCCTTTCATAGTGTAATGCTCGGAACCGACAGTACTCTCATGGCAACAGGACTCAATACATTTGGCCAGTTTGGAAACGGAACAACCATGCAATCACATTCTTTTACAGTAGCAGCTCTGAGCTCAGGGCCACTCGTTACCGATGTAGCTACTGGATATGGACACAGTTTATTTGTGAAGGATGATGGAACTCTTTGGAGCATAGGGCGCAATGATTACGGTCAATTAGGAGAAGGTACCAACACTAATAGATCCACTCCTATTCAAATTATGAGTGACGTACAATCAGTTTCGGCTGGGTCGATTCATAGTCTCATTTTAAAAACGGACAATACTCTCTGGGCTGTGGGAGATAACCGGTATGGACAGTTAGGAGATGGAACTTTTATCTCTAAATCAGTTCCCGTTCAAGTCATGAGCAATGTTAAATCAGTTTCTGGAGGTGGTTATTTTAGCTTAATTGTAAAAATGGACAATACTCTCTGGGCAACGGGCTCTAATATTTTCGGTAACTTGGGAAATGGAGCTCAAACTGATATATCCACTCCATTTCTTCTAATGAGTGATGTTCGCTCGGCAAGCGCCGGTCACATTCATAGTTTAATTGTAAAAATGGACAATACTCTCTGGGCAACAGGTCAGAATGCTGAAGGAAAATTTGGAGATGGAACTACTATAAGTAGCCTTATACCCGTTCATGCGATGAATGATGTTCAATCGGCATATGCAGGTTACCGACATTGTTTAATTTTAAAAACCAATAATACCTTATGGGCAGCGGGAGACAATCGACACGGGCAGTTAGGTACCGGAAGTAACACTAATACAATTTCACCGGTTCAAATAATGAGTGATGTACAATCAGTAGATGTAGCAAGTTACCATAATATCATTTTAAAAAATGATAATACCGCTTGGAGTTTTGGATTTAATTATGCTGGTCAAATAGGAGATGGCACATATACTGATCGGTTAAGCCCTATTCAAATAATGAGTAATGTACAATCTATAGCTACAGGTGATTATCAAAGTTTTATTCTAAAACCCAATAATACCCTATGGGCTACCGGTAATAATGAATATGGTCAGTTAGCAAACGGAACTCTTACCAATACAAATCAATTTATTGAAATAAATCCATAATCAAAAATCAGTGCCTGAAATAAATCAGGCACTATTCATTTACCTAAAAATAATAACAACACATTAATCATTTTTATACAAAGGAAATATAATACACACTTGCACAATTGGTGCTCAATTGTGCAAGTGTGTATTTTTATTTTCCTCGCATCTTGATCATCTTCCAACTGTGACCTACCTAGCCTTCTGCTCAATTAATATTTACAGAATAATACTTTATCATCAATTATATTTCGGGGTGCCTTCACTATACATTCCATACAATTGTTTTGCTAAAAGTTTATTAATGATCTACAAAGTACTATATTTCTATATTTCACAGCCTAGTATAGGAGGCTCCAATGGCAGTAAAAAAGCAACGGCCACATTCCTTTCTCACAATTTTAATTTTTATTGCAGGCACGATCATCTTTTCATGTGAAAATGCTCCCACTCCACAAGATACGAGCGACCTCTCTTCTTCAGTCAATTCTGCAACTTCACTCTCGACAGATGCACCTATTTCAGTAAGTAACACCCTCGGGAGTTCTCTCCAAGAATTGAACAGCAGCTCATCTACAGTGGGCAGTTCTTCATCGAGTGACAGCTCTACTCTTGCCGCCCAGAACTCTGTCGGTGGAATCGAGAGTGCACCATCCCAAGCCCTCTCATCAAATATGCACTATACCATTGAATACACAGACCTAACCATAAAAGTTTTTAATGATTTTGTAACCATTCATGATGAGGTATTTTTTCAACTGCAACTCGATACATTCGGTATTTCAGCATTAATCTCCTCTATCGGCTGGGATTTTGATGGTGATACAACTATAGATTCTCTTATTACCGATTCTATTTCGGAGGGTTTTCGTGTCGAGACGCGCTACACCAAAGAAGGGACTTATATTCCAGAGGTCTTTATTACACTGAATACCGGTGTGAAACGACTGGCCCACGCCACAACTCCTCATTCGCAGGTTACGGTGGTCAACCCGCCTCCTCAATTTTCATCCTGTACCGCCGCCTCAGGCGATTTTGGAGTTCCCATCGAATTTGAATGCCTCGCAATAGACAGCAATAGGTCTGCTACCGATGGAACTATTATTGCATATCAATGGGATTTTAACGGTGATTCAACCATTGATACTTCTACAAGCATCAACCAGATAACCTATACCTATCCTAACCAACTAACAGATACACTCTATACAGTCACGGTCCATGCAACCGATGATGACAGCAATACCATTCACACCTCTTTTGATATATCTCTTATCAATAGTCCCCCCATAGCCTACAACCCTAAAATTATTGGACACCGTGTACCCGACAGTACCCTCCACACGACCTATAAATATATCGATCCCAATGGCGACTTGCAAAGTGGGGTCACCTTTCAATGGTTTCGATCAGGAGACACCATACCAGGCGCTACTGATTCAACCTACCTTGTCACAAAAGACGATATCTATCACGCAATTGGAATAATAATCACTCCCCTCACTCATACCGGTCGTCAAGCTAGAGCCCGCACCAACCCCGATGTCGCGTTTCCTATTACAACAAACCCCTATCATCAAACAACAGGAACCACCTCAGATGATGTTGCACCTAAAATCGCTCTGGGCGCTGATGACTCCTATGCCATTGTATCAACCGTAGAAGACTATGCATTTGAATATAAAGGTTGGATTAAGAAATACACGACTGCAAGCGTTCTACAGTGGAACACCTTTTTTGAATATCCCTATAAAGATAGATTACTGGACATTATCCCCACGAGTGATGGCGGGTTTATCGCGACGGGCTCTTGCGAAGTACACGACGACAATTTTACTGATGTATGGGCTATAAAAGTTGATAGTAACGGGAATAAAGAGTGGGATGAGTTTTATGGGGGGAGTCGATCAGAATCGGGGGCTGCCATACTAAAATCCAGGGACGAAGGGTACATAATTGCTGGCTATACTAATTCTTCGGATGGATTAGTCGGTGAGCATACACGATTAGTGTCTCCAAGTTTTTGGATAATCAATATCTATGAGTCTGGTCATTTCAAATCGGGTACCACCTATGGAAAAGTAATGGACAATTCATTTATCGATCTCACCTATGCACCCAATAACGGATATATCATTATTGGAATGGACTATGACGCGCTCACCAGTTCGAGTAAAAGAGATGTCTATGCAATTAACATAAATGCATCTGGAACGATAGACTGGGAACGGCACTATGGCACGGAATCAAACAATTGGGTGAAATCAATCATACCCCACCCAAACACAGGATACCTCTTTGTAGGGCACAGCTTTTCTTCTGCTAACGGACAGGATGGATGGGTAGTATATATAAATGAGTCGGGTGGCGTTGAGTGGGAATTCAACATTGGTGATGCTTACAACCAATTATTCCATGATATTATAGCGACACCAGATGGTTCATTTTTTGCCGTTGGAGAAACGGGGGTCCCTGGAAAAAATACTGAAGGATGGATTGTTAAAATAAGTAATACCGGAACCATACTCTGGGAAAAAACATTTGGTGGCGACGGTGCAGATTCTTTTAACTCAATTGTTCATTTAAGCACCGGTCACTATATTGTCGCTGGAACATCAGAATCGACCTCAGCCCCTTTTCACAATCTCGGTGGGAAAGACATTTGGACAATGAAACTCACTGCAGATGGTGATTTGGTAGAATAATAATGGCTGAACATAAGAGACAATCACCGCTATAGTGGCTGACCATAGGAGACAATCACAACAATATATTAACTGAGGTATAGGTAATCAAGCGGACACCTTGACCTGAGACAAGGGGCCACCCGTCCCGGGAGGATCAAGCCCTGCCCCACTATTCACTTTGAGTTTAAGGTCTTGTCTTCTGATCTCTGAGAGGCGGTAGTGGCTCATAATGACGTTTTCGAGGTCGAGCACAACTTCATCTATGATCGCTTCACGGAGCATAGGTCCAGTCTGGTTAGCATCATTAAAACCTAACGATATTACCGGCTTAAGTTATCTCATATGTTCAGCCACTAGATCTTCTAATTTTTCTTTTTATACCCTTCTTTTATTCAGGCACATCAGCGTCAATTAAAAGTGAAGCTAGGTTTTAATCAGTATAGTTGCGCATAAAAGTATCCCAAATTTATTTCACCTGAATTAAATCATTGCAAAGGACTAAAGTAAACAGTTACTTCTGTATCTTCGGTATGACCATATATATAACAACCTGTTTGGGTTCTTCCACCTGGGAATACATATATTGAAGAATCAGTTGAAGTGAAAAGAGCATCGCCTTTTGTTATAACAGCAGAATCCACTTGGTGCCCCTCAAATGCTTTACTCTCGATATAAGTGTTGTGACCACTATAGACGAACCGATCTGTTTCAATACTTCCTGAATCCAATGCGATGCTTGTCAATTGGAAGCTATCCGGCTCAAATAATGCATAAATTTCAAAATTACCTTTGGGATTGAGAACAGAGTCCCCAACAATAGTTCCTTTTCTGTAACCAAGTTCATACTTTATAAAGGTATGTCCTTCATGAGCTGTTTGCGAAATAGCAAAAGACTCACCATTTATATATGTTTCAGGTCCAGTGACAATCCCCCCAATGCCGCTACGCTTTTTCGAAGAAGCGGTATACTCTACCGTGTATTCAGCATCGGTAAAATGAGCCTTTACCACTACATCTGATTTAATATCAGAAACCTGGGCATTAAAATAATTATTATAGTCTTTTTCCAATCGTTCTATTTGAGCATCCCCAACAAGAAGTTCAAGGCTATCAAACATGTACCCATCATCACCTTTAAGGTCGAAGCCCCGGTTATTATTGTGACCAATTACTGTCCTTAAATAGAGTGTATTGGATCTATAAAGGGTATATGACTCATTAAGAGTCCCTTTGCCATCTGTTGCCCAATAGAGATAGTGCACCGGAGTATGATCAACCAATTCCCTATCTACAGATCTCAAATAAAAGGTACGCACCTCCCCTTTCGTGCCATCGGTGAAAACGGGAGTGGTCATTATAACATAGTTCCCAACGTCAGGTAATAGGGCATGAGTAACCACAAGTGTATCATTAACAACCAATTGCTGTTTGTATGGGAGTACTGACTTACCATCAATGAGATTGTAGGTAACAGCGGTATAGGCAATATTTTTTTTGAGGAATGGGTCTTTGAGCAAATATGTTTTTGAAACATTTGTTCCTATTGAGTCTGTAGGTGAAAAGTGCTCAGTTTTTAATCCGACAGAGGTAAAGAAATTTGCAGCTACCTTCCAAGATGAGGTCACTTCCTCAGAAAGTGTACCATCAGGGGTTATCACCTTCACGTCTATATTATACCGCCCATATTGCTTGTGGGTAAAATAATAGCCGATAAATGGAGTGTCAGTTGTATCATACAGGTAGTCTTCAGAACCACCACCCAAAGCGACAAGCTCCCATATATACCTTACAGGACCACTATATACACTGCTATCTAATTGCGCCACTGGAATCTCTCCTGTATAGCCACCAAGATTGTGACCATTAGAAATAGTAATCACAGGCACCGTTCCGCTTTGACCTGTTTGCGTGCCACTTGATAGGCCAATCATTCCATTTGAAGAACCATTAGGAACGTTTTCAGGAGTACCCGTTTGACCGGTTGGTGATGAGGTGTTTTCTAAACAACTTAAGAATAAAGCCGCCTGTAGAGCTATAACAAATAATAATTTCATAGTATACCCACTGTTCTAAAAGACATTGAACACATTTCTAGATCGCTTACTACAAACCTACAACAATACAGGATACTTTGTACCCTAAAAACAGTATTGACAACTTGGATATAACCGCTTGCTAACAGGTCTAATATACCATGTCGTAACTCGTAGGATACAAAGAACTGTTTAGTGATTGGTTACTGAAACCTACTTGTTCTGACAGTGGATTTTCGGGAGGATTACACTCCTCTGCATAGGCAAACCACTCGTTGCCTTTTGAGTAGTTTTTCTTTGGGAGGATATGTTTCTGGACAGCATCCGTATGTATGTGATAGTTAGCTTTTGCTATTATACGTTTAACGTTCCATTCTAAGTTAGTAGACTTTGATTCAAGCTCCTTAAGTCGTTTAAATTCTTTTATTAAATACAGCTTAAATTTAACCGATACCCAAGAAGCGAATTCAAATACAATATCTTTATGTGCATAAGTTCCTCAATATCTACCTTGTTTGGACTCTATACCAATTGCATTTGTAGTCTCAATCCATTGTTTAGGGGTGAGGGTGAAAGAGTTTAAATCCGCATTCTTTTTAAACCGGTCGAATTCGACGGGTTTAAACTCAGAATTGTTAATTACTTCCCACAATCCTAAAAACTCTATGGTCATTCTGTTTCTAAGCCAGTTTCTTATCACATCAGCTGACTCCTTAGGGTTTTTATATCTTACAATATCAGTTAAACAAATATAATCCTGAGTACTACTGATTCTAGTACGTACTTCTTGTGCAAGAACAATCAATGAGCTCACAAGTCTCCTCCTTTTCATATAAGTATGTAGCGTGTCGGGCAGTAAAATGTCAGACTGTGCGTGGCCCTAGGTATCCATCGATTTGGATACCCGAGAATTATATCCTCTTGGTTCTAACCAGAGTAAACGTCTAAGCGAATACTAATTAACAATATAATCACTAGTGCTCACTTGTGTAATTTACTAAATAACTGAGTGAGATGGATTGTCTATTTCTCCTTTCCTATGACATTATTAATGTTCGAGGTGTTTTATAATTAACTCACCAAAGTGCGACGGCTGTTCACGGGGGAAATGTTTGATTGGGGGTTACATCTATTTCTTTTAAGACGTTTAATAACTGTACACCTATTTAATCATGGCAATATGAAAACTTCAAAACACATCTCTCTGTTCCAACTCCCCTTACTTCTTATACTGTACTTAGTATCTTCACCTCTCTATGCTTCTGGTGGGTTTTTTAAATTTACTGACACGCCCATTCTCACGATTGGACCCAATTTTAATCTTAGTTTTGGAGGTAGCGAAGTTGACTTTTCATGGGGTGTCAGTGCTGCGCTCTGGTATTACCCTAAAGACTTAGCAGCTGAAGCTCTTGGATTTAGTATTAACACAGGCTATGAATTCAATGACATAAACAAAAAATATGTTGAATTTCAGATGGGAAATATGGTTGGGGGCCTATCGGGAGGTTTAGTATGGGATGAGAACAACACCATGGGTTACCAAGGGTCTCTTTGGTTTGCTTTGATGGAGTTGAGAATACGAAATTTGAATGCACAAAATACGATCACTCCCAGCCACTTTCTACATGTGCCAATTATGGATTATGATCCTTATGATTGATATTTTTTTAACCTTGAGCTTGACACCTTGTCTTCTGATCTCTGAGAGGCGGTAGTGGCTCATAATGACGTTTTCGAGGTCGTCATTATTAAACTCCACTATCTGAGACATGAACTCGAAATACCGAACGTAGGTCCCGAGTTCCTTACGGAAAACCTCGAGTTCATCTTTTCCGGCCTTCACTTCTTTGTACGCTCAAGAGTGTCTCTTTTAGCATTGTAAGCCTCACGGGCAACTACAAAGCGAACCTTCCACCGTTATACCGCAGGTTTACAGATATTGGCTAGAGCAGCGTTGCTTTTGCTGTTTGCATGAAGGAATCATAGAACAGGGTTACCTCCAGCCAATTGAATTACCAGACTTTATTTGATCTTAATATAATAATACACAGAATTATTAATAGGTCGTGTTTCAATATCACCACCAACTATTGTATGTCGATGATCCCCAACTGTAGATGTTTTGGGTGAAGACGTGCCAGTTGCTGATGCACCATCACCATGGTCATACCTTCCAGCCCTTAATCCGGTTTCAACTTTCCCAAATTTTCCTGGTATTGCTGTATCTTCATACCCTGTAGCATGAAAATGTTCTCCGCTATAATTCGCTAAAAAGACAGAATTGGGTTCAGAAGTCGCATCCCCCTGGTAGCTCCCAACTTCTCGACCAACACCGTCTACATCTCGCCCAGATCCTAGATCCATGCCTCTTAAAAAAGTACCCCTAAAATCTGGTACAGTACCAATACCAGTTACTGAAAAATACTCAGCTGAAGCAATTCGTCCATCTGCTAGAGTCCAAGTAGTTCCAAAGCCTGGTAAAGCACTTGAATCGAGCATAGAAGGAATTATCGTTCCAATGGGGAGTAGATCAGTAGAGGTCAAGTCTTTGGTTAGCGCAACTTCATCTTTAAGTATAGATATTGAATCAGAAAGCTTTGCCATCAAAATATTTTGCGCTGTACCCGACTCGCTTAATATGACAATAAGTGAATCGCTATTAGTGTTTTTTGTTTCTAGTTCAGAAATCTTTTGAGCTAAATACGCAAAATTGGCATTCACCTCATCAGCAGAGGCTACCTCACCATTCTTAAATTCTTTTAATTGGCTAAATCCACTGATAGCCATGAGTGCTGTGCATATTATTATTTTAATCATATGTTTATTCCTATTGAGACCATTTTGCTGGTGCGCCCCATGTAAATGTTCCCCAGCGAGCTATAGAATCAACAACACTACTTGATGACGACCCTATACTTTCTTGTGAACTTTCTGAATTAATACTTTGAGATGATGACAGTAAACTAGAGGATGATACTGAACTTGAAATTTCTACTGAACTCGATATAGTACTCTCAGGGATATCGATCGGCTCAGAAACCAAGGGATACTCTAGGAGTATTGATTCTATCGCAACTAAAAATTTTGTTTTAAACTGCGTTGGTATGTCGGACACTCCCCTACCAGTAATCGTATCAACAACAGATTGGGTAAACGTGAGTGTGTCAAATCTATCGGTAGCAATATAGAGGCTATAGAGATATGATGATTCACTTTGAAGGAGGCTATCACCGAGAAGGTGGTCGATAATCATAGAATCAAGGATTATACTGTCACCTACCTGGGGGTTTATGATCTGCGCTCGATACTGTTTTAGAGGTTCAACCACCAACGAATCCAATTGATACTCAGAAAAGGTTATTTCAGAATTAGGGGAAACCGTAATGTTTTTAATTAAAAAAGGAATACCTTCCATATAGCATTGATACTCCATTGTTAAATCACCCGGTCTCTGTGAAGGAATATTGAATGCTAGAACTATTTTCTGCCCTGCTTGAGTTGAATCAGTAGCGGAATAGTATGAAACGTCTAGCTCATCGGAATCAAAAGTAAAGGGAGTTTCAGCAGAATCAAGTGAGTAGAATCCTTTGATACTATCAACCTTAAGGTTTGATTCATTAGTTATAGAGATATTGAAGCTTTGCTCTGGAACCACACTGTTTTCGCAGGCTATCATTAAAAAAAGTGCTGATACTACTATGATTAAAAATGAAAACAATTAATGACTCCCAATGTGATACTATCGTGCTTACTTAACACAAACAAACAAATACCACTACTAACACACTCTATAGGTGTCTAAAAGGTAAAAAGTGATTCGAATATTACAATATGCGTAAATCATCATTTACATTATATCTGATAATAGTTGTCGTTGGAATAGGCTAATAGGCTAAACTGGGGTATTCTTTACCCCAGTACTATATGTGAAAATTTAACAGATAGTTACCACCACACATAACTCCCCAATCCCTGCCCTGGCAACTGACCCATCACCGTTAGCATATCAAACACCACCTGAGCAAAGTCCTTTGACTTCTGAGGATCACCAAGTAACTGCATCATCTGATTAGAGTGTGCCTCACCACTATCCATTATAGCCTCTTCAAGCGCCTTAGGATAATCACCCAGCATCGCCTGCTCAGGAGTATTGTTTTGAATCTGGTTCATGACCCGTGCATTATCGGTCATGGTATCTCTGATGGTATAGGCATAGCTCACCATATCCTTATCAGTCAGTTCATCCGTAATAAAGATCTCATTAAGCCGGGTGATAACCTGAGAGAGGAACTCTTCCTTCTTATCCTTGGTACTTTTAGCACCACCCGTTCCGGGAGGGTCGAGCTCTGCCCCGCTGTTTATCTTGAGTTTGAGGTCTTGTCTTCTGATCTCTGAGAGGCGGTAGTGGCTCAATATGACGTTTTCGAGGTCGAGTACATCTTCATCTATGATCTCTTCACGGAGCATGGGTCTGAAGTGCCTGGCAAAGAGGCAGAGCTTATCGAGGTCGGCATCATCAAAGTCTACTATCTGAGACATGAACTCGAAATACCGAACATTGGTTCCCAGTTCCTTTCGGAAAACCTCGAGTTCATCCTTTTCGGCCTTCACTTCTTTCAGGTCGTTTTCTGCATTGGCGAGTAATACGGGATCGTTGAACTTCTTTGTGCGTTCAAGAGCATCTCGTTTAGCTTTATAGGTATCACGGGCAGCTACAAAGCGATTCTACCGCTGGTTTACAGATATTGGCTAGAGCGGCGTTGCTTTTCTCTTTTGCTACGGTGGCAGCGAACTAAGGATGAGACATTTGGGATTCGGTGGTTTTTCATTTAGAATTAGCTAAGGAGCGCACTAAATTTGTGATCCAACACGCCACCAGTTGTTCAAAGTTTACGTTCATTTGCACTGATATGGACTGACTTTAGGATCTCTTCGGCCATTTTCTTCTCCTTTTAGAGCAACAAATTGGTCCAACTATTTAAACGGTTAGGAATACACTATAGTATTGGGGGAGGATTACACACTCAGTTCATATTTATATCTATCTTTTATATCTATCTTTTATATCTCACCGCAAACAGATGAGCTCCACATGCAGTATATACTTATAGCTACTTTATTCTTTTTAAGCAGTTGCCTATTTGAATCATCAGAGACACACGATTCCCCTGCATCAAGCTCTGCCCTATTGATATCTTCAATGGATACAAGCCTCACGTCCTCTTCTTCTCAATGGGCAGAAACTATCCTTAGTTCTGAGGCTTCAACAAACACCTCAGTTCATTCAAATGATACAAGCTTACTATCCCACCTGAGCTCAATAGGCATTTCCTCTTCTGCTACAATACACCTGAGCTCTTCTTCGTCGATATACTCCCTCTCTTCTTCATTAAACAATGGGACTGATACACTCAGTAAGACAACATCTCACAATTTCTTAAGTGACAATAGTGATAGAGAAATAATGGAAAGCATGGACGGACTCGTGAGTTTACGTCGTTATATCGATTCCATTTCTAATTATGATAGTTATTCATGCACGCATGACTCCATATATGATGAATGTTTTTCTTCCTTAGAAGCGTTCTATGGTAAATATCAAGAGCATTTAACCCTTATTCAATCAAAAACATTTGAACATGCCGTTATACTTGATACACTGTACACCTTTATTCATGCTACTGATTCTAGTTATGACAAACTCGATTCTTCCTATAACTGTAATGAATCAACGGGAAACTGGGAGCTACAATACGACACAATTCCAGACTACCGTTTTGTCATTAAAAACTCTAACCTATTCATGTCTTATAACTATTCTCCTTCATATATTTGGGGCTATGAGGGAACATCTAATACCCCCTTTGCTGAATGGGAAAAGTCACATACACTCTTCTTGAGCCCTTTTAACAATCCAGAAGGTGAAGAATCTGTTACAGAATTTTTATCCAACCTTCTGAGTAAAACTCAACAGTCGCTAGGATATGGATTAGAGCACCGCATTACTCTCGACAAATTGAGTTTTTTGAATGAAGAGATTATTCGATTTAATTGTTTCTATGACGAGCAGATGCAGTATCATTACCAATTAATACAATCCCCCCATCAGACAACAATCAAACACGATTGCAATTCTTGGACAATCAAAGAGCGGTTAGGTTTGGAAATTCAGTATAGCTATAGCTTTACGAATACATCCTACACAATGGATATTCAGGTATCATATAATGGTAAATCATGTAATAATAGTAGAGAAACATCTACAAGCTGGTTTCAAAGTGGAAGTGTCGCATCTATCGGGAGAAGTGAGAACGAAGCCTGCACCCCAGAATATTCGCCAGTAATTAATCAGTCAGAATATAATGATCACACCGACGATTGTGCAGATTCACTGTATGCTATCTGGTCTGAGGATATTAAAGCCCTCGAAAATCCGTAATTACATGCTAACCACTTCGGTTCACTCATTCCGGAGTCTAGAAATATCCTTTACTCCACAACGATTATTTATAGTTTTTAAGACCGCCTTGTCTCAGGTCAGGGTCAGTCTGGTTAATACGTCTGCAATCTAATTATAATACTGATTTAACTTGTCTCATATGTTCAGCCACTATAGTAGTCTTGCTGTGGAATTCCTAGTACACTCATGTTATTCAACAATCCAACCCTTACTATATAGAGGTTCAAGGGCGTACTTTTTCTTTTTATCCGTGATATCTAAAGAATGTATATCTTCTATGAGACTGATACCAAATTGATTTTCATACGCCTGTAGGTCGTCGTCGCAAGAACTTCTCATTGCAAGAGTCATAATTGAGCCACGTAAAAGAATATCGTTATTGTTGTTAGATCTTATTTCATCTATTCCTTCTTTCACTTTTGCGTAAAAAGGAATTGTAGTCTCAATTTTCTCTTCTTTAAGGATCGCATTACAATAGCCGCATTTCGCTGCATTATGTAAAGCAACGTTGTTGCACTCGGGACACTTGGGACGAATATCTTTTGACAAAAGCATTATAAACCATCCTAATGGCCCTAAGAAGAACGTTAGCAAGAAGCCACTTTGACCTCTCCCCTTACTTTTACCTATTTGATACCCAATAAAAATATTAAGACTTGCAATAAATCCAGCTAATAAAACGGCAATCATTTGTTCTCCTTTACCCAAAGGTTTAATTTAGTAACTCCCCAGAGCAAGACAATACCCACGAGAAGATATTTCAGGATACTGTTCATTATGCTTATGTAGATCCAACTCTAGTTGTTTTGATATTTTTTTTGTGTATATAGTTGCCGATACATCTGTTTTACGTTTAGACAACAGAGTCAATACGGTATCATCTATAAAGTTATCAATGATGAGTAATGATTTTTTAGCCGAACAAAAGAGGTTTGATGTGAAGGTATGCGCATCAAAAACCTGGCCGTTATAGAATATTCCTTGTTTTGGAAAATCAATTTGACCAATACTGGTTTTGGTTGAGAGTATAACATAACTAACATTACATATTACACTCTCATTTGACTTTCTCATACCGTTGGATTACAAAATATTATACACCACAGCAAAATACCAACCCTTTGGAGTGCTCATATAATCATATTGTAGGTCTTTATCAAGTTGAGTCGTTTCTGTGATGACATCACCAACATTGAGTGACTTAAGCTTTGGCTCAAAAATCCAGGTCCCTCCCCATGACACTGTAACACCAATTTGTTCAAAAGTCACCCCAAATCCTGTAAGTAAAAATGGATGTGTTTGAATTGGGTCTATACCAATCTGAAGACAAGGAACTACATATTGCGAATAAAGAAGGTCCACACCCATATTCATAAACATGGCTACACTTGGCTGTCCTCGTTCTATGTTTTCATCTGTTATAATATATTGACCCGTACCATTTTGCTTATAGCCATATTTTGTAATAGTAGTATTTGAATAGAATGCACCAGAAGCCACCTTAAAATTAAAGAAATCATACGGGCTAAAAATCATAGTGTTTTGAGCAATAGTTTCTCGCTCTTTAAATGCTATGTCTTTTTCATTATATTCAAAAAGTGTGATAGTAAGGCTAACATCTAAATTTTCGTTTGACTCAAAGTCTAACGCCCTTACAAAAACAAAGTCATTGGGGGCATTTTCTTCAGATTTTGGCACTAAAGACTTTTCCATTATATCTATAATAGAGCTCAAGCCTTTCGTAAGTCCTTTAAAATCAGATATTTTTTGTAAAACAGAATACTTGAAATTAACAAAAGAGCTTGATACCAGAACATTGAGGGAATTATTTTCGTCAGTAGTATCCTTTTGGGGAAGCTTGTGACCCAACTGAGCCAACAGAATATATGCAGTATCAAATTGGTGGGTATATCTATTTAATGATTTTTTTATAGTATCAATAGAGCCGCGAACCAACTCTCTATTGGTAATATTAAAGAGTTTTTTAGTAAATTGATTAACAATGTTATGGTAATCTATAGACGTTAAGGAATCAATACGCTGTACTTCTTTAACGAGATTATTTATTTGTTTTGACTTATTATCTTTATCAGTCTTTGTTTTAGCGTCATGTAACCCATTAAGGATTTGGAGCATGACAAGATTTGTATTGGTATAGTTCAAGTGCTTTTCATTAATAGAAGGGTCTTGACTAATGCTCTCACTATTTTTGGTAGTGGCGACAAATTCTGTATTCAGCTTTGGGACACCTGGTAAAGACAGCTTATTCATAAATTCTTTTATTACTTTTGAGTTCTTATTTTCAAATGCTTTATCTTGCCACTTAATCTGATATTTTAATGGATTCATCCATTTAATAAAGATATTACACTCATTTCCACTTTTAAGTGCAAACTCATGATTGGCCTTCATTGTTTTTTGAGAATCAGCATCTTTTAAGTCAAGAACATATTTAATTTGTTTATTTACCACTGACAAATACAACTTGCCATATCCGACTTTTGTTTTTGTACCCGCCTGTAAGGAGCTCATTACTAAGGCTCCGAGTATAAGTATTTTCTTGATCATATATACCTTTATTGTTAAACCAATTAAGATGTATATATTTACTCGACATTTTCCAATAGCCCATAAGTATTATTTTTAGTAAGCAACGCCTATGCCTTCGCCACACCTAAAACGCATCCCCACCCCCTTCAATAATAAACTCCAACGAGTCACACGCTTCAGCAAGCACCACCAAATAGAACACCAGTTCCTTAATCTGTAGCGTTTCAACCGGCTGATGCACCTCACCACGGATCTGTCCATCAACCTGTCTGAACCCGACCACATCATGTTTCTCATTAAACGACATACAGGCCGCAAGGATATCGGCGCCTCTCAGTTTTTCGTATGATGCGATAGTACAGGCACAGCTACTGAGGCGGAGAATACCGTTATGTTCATCCAGTTGAATATGTTGATGACGGGTACCTCTATACACCGTCCAGAGAGTGGTGTCGTTGTGTTGCCCAATCTTGCCGAGGCTGAAATGATTGCCCCAAGGGACTGCATCTAATAATGCTTCCGCACTGGTTTTATTAAGCCATGGTCTATTGGTCTTACAGGGCACCCAGTAATGATTCTTTGAATCTGCGTGAGTGGATGCATTCAGATACTGTACATCACTCAAAAGGAGGCTTATGAGGCGCTTAACCTCTTCGGGTTGTGTTTCATTTATTCCAAAGAGGATTTCACTATGGAGAACAACAACGCCCCCTGCGTCTCTTGGATGCCCCAATAGGCGGGATGAGAGTTTACTGAATACGGTATCGTTATTTACTTCTCGCCACTGTTCCCAATCATCAATCTCCCACTTTAGAGACGCCCTGAGAAGGAGTTCACCCGGTATCTCTGAATGATTCAGCTCGATGGTTATGGTATCACGGTACTGGCTGTCTGTGAGCACAAACCGGTGTGGTTCTTTTTGGTATAATGATTCTGCATCAAAACAGTTATGTACCAGTTCTGAAAAATGGACCATGGTGCTTTCAAGTGCATCTATGGCCTGCTGTTTATCTTTCATGAACTGTTGTCTGATGGGTTTGTTATAAAGCATTACAGGATAGGGAGTTTCTAGTTTTGTCTCTATTGCAGGGGGAACACTTTTGGATTCAGATATCTCGGCATCAAGGTAGAGGCGTGAATCTTCACTTGTTGTTTTTTCCATGGTATGGAGTGAATCAATAAAACCGTTCATTCTATTAAAGAGGCGGTTCATCTGGTACACCTCAACGGTATCTCTCAGATAAGGAAACTGCACTTGGATTTTATCCGACTCGTGTAACTCATTTATTCTTGAGAGCTTCCGAGCATTCAGGCTACTCACCCTATCGACCCGTCCTATCTTCTGTTCCATTGAGGTAGAGGTAAAGGATATTCCATAATGGACCACTCGATCACAAAAGAGGTGGAGATCCTCCCCTTCTTGGAGTACGTCTGTAGAGATGAGTGCCAGTGGATAGCGAGGCATTCTGAATTGAACCACGCCTCTCTTTTGTACACCGCCACTCATTCCAAGGGCAGGGGTTGGTTGTCTGACTGAGTAACTGTCCCAGTTTGGTAGAGACATCACCGGCACTCCACTTTCGCGCTTCAGGAAAGTTATTTGTGAGTATCAGATCCAGATTATCATAGAGTGACTGCATCTCTCTGCGGTAATTTTTTGAGATACTCTACAAAGGTCCCCTTGTACCAGGTAAAATATTCAGTTATTATAATTGATTAGTAGCCTCATAAACAACATTCCATTCATCCCAATATTTCACATATCCTTTCAATCTTTCTGAATTATCTTCATTCTCTGCAAATGATTCCCATTCAGGAAATGAAATAAAAGGACGCTGGGTTTCTCCCAAATGAGTACGTGTGAAAATATCATCACCCAGCTTCAAAAACGCAATTGCATTAGTATATCTTGATATCCCTTCCCAAGCACAAGTTAGGATTTTTATATTGTATGTTCCGGGCTTCAAAAATTTTTTGAAATCAATTTTTTCATTCCATACTTTAGAACTGTCAATAGTGAGTGTACAAAACGGATCTTCAACATCATTTAGATATACTTTAAAGCCTGCATATGGAAATGGTAAACTAAAATGAGTTGAATCATACTGTAATACAAGAAAAAAGTCATCCGATTGCTTTGCTTCATTGTTAATTACTAAACCTGACATAAAATCATTCCCTCTTTTATTTACCTAATTGATTAATGCTAATTATGAATATAAAAAAAACTCACGAACTAGATGTGAACAATTTAGTTTTACCAACGATCCTACTTGGTGGCCACCTTCAGCGAGTGGCATGAGGAAAGTGGCATGAGAAAAGTGCCGTCTTATTTACTGTCTGCGTATTCAGGCTTCTTTGTGGAGAAGAGTTTTGTGGGGCATTCTCAGGCTAGTTTATTCGGAATACTAAGGTATTCTTCACCCTACGGGTTGGCCTTTGGCCAATGCTGATTGCTATTCGCACTCCCGTCTGCCCATCTCTTAAAGAGTTCTTCTTCGCTTTCTCGTATACTCAGATCTATTTATCCTCTACGCACCTAACAGAGGCTCCATAGTATTTATTGTTATCATTATGAAACACAAGTTCTGATCTATCGAAATCTCGAGCCATTGCTCTGGTGTCATTAATTTCTGTAGCTGTCCAAAACATTGAATGCGAGCCCATACGTTGATATGAAGTAGATGTGCGATAACCTGAAGGTAATATATTGAACCCAAATTGATCCGTCCCATTTCCATTTAATATGCTAGTAGGTTCTTCAAAACTAACCCAGACTGTATCTTGCAGCCATAGTGTTGATGATTTCAAGGCATTAGCAATATCATATAGACTACCTTTATTTTGTATTGCATCGCTACTTTGAACTAATTGCTGGATGGACCGCAATAACCCGTCCCATTCATAATCTATGGGAACATGCCAACCGTAGGGGCATATACCCCTTGCATCAATTTGAAACACACCATTATATTGTTCGTTAATATAGCTAGAATCTATACCCATAACCGTAGTCCAATTATATAAGTAACCATACTTCTTACAGTTTTCTATAGAGTTGTCATAACAATGCGTACTATCTTGTACAAAAAACCTTAAGTTTTCAGCCATCCATTTTTGGCCATTAACTTCCAAATATTTATATTCATTATTGTCACGCACATCTGTAAATGTACCTGTTACAACCTGTGTGATTGATTCTTTTTGACTTGAGTTTAAAGAAACCAGGCTAGAACTTGATTCTCCAATACTAGGGGATGTGCTAGAATCATTACATGCGCTAACAACAATTGCAATTAATAAAGATATAGATAGTTTATGCATTATATGCCCTCTGTAACTTTCAATGTAAATATAATTTTTTTACTTTCAAATAATCCCAAACTCAGAATTTCAAACCGCTAAAAAGTAAAACGGCTTATGCTTTGTATTACCGTTTATAATTCTGTTGTCCATTGCTTAAATCCCCCATTAGTTGATGATGTACTTGTCCAACTATTTAAACTAATATGCACATAGTGAGAATACTGGAAGGCGATCCCTTCATAGGGTTTTCTTCCTTTATTGAAGGGTATTGCGGTCATATCGAGTAGCACGATTAGTGGTACTCAAGCTGAGTGATAGTCTAGCAGACTATCAGGAATGGCCAGTTTCGAAGTCTATAAAGTGGAGTGGGAAGGCCCAGGTCGCCATTTCTGTTTTGAGCCCATCTTTGTCTATCCATGGGGTGCTCTCACCCTTGGTGGTCTTCTCTATCTGCAACCACTGACGTTCTTTTGGGGTAATACCGTGTCCGTTTGCTGACTGAGGATTGATATCACTTTCTGAGAGTTGGCGCATCTTTACTTTACCCTCAGCAATGAGGGCATCTTTACCTCTAAAATTCCAGATATCAAAGATAGTGGGTTCTGCGAAGTCGGGTTCTTTCCATCCCAGTGCTTGGGAGAAGCATTCTTTCACTCCTGACTTGAGGCTACTCTCTGGAGATGCTTTGTATTCGCATTTTCCGCAGTGGCTGGTTATGCAGGGGGTTATTTTGTCATCACGGTTATAGTGGTCGGCATAGAGGGCGATTCGTTCTGCAAAGGTATACTCTCTCCCCTGTAGGGTATACATGCCGAATCCGTCGTTACTGGTATAGATGAGGTCACACTCATGGGATACATCAATAGTTGTGAGTATCTTGTGTTCGAGCTCTTCTGATGTGAGGCTTGCTGGGCCGACACATTCTGCTCTGCCGTATTTGTCTTTGATCAGTTTAAACTTTTGGTAGAGGCCTTCTGTGGGGCATGGTACGGTTTTGTTGGCCAGCATGAGGTGGGGTTTTACGCGCCAGTGTGGGAAGGCGTTTTCGGTTACATATTTCTGAAAGGCGATATCGTAGAGGTATGGTTTCCATTTACTCTCTATTCCTCCCCTCTTTTTCATGAATCCTTGGGAGTCTGTTGGGTCTATGGATTTGGCTTTTACTTCTATTAAGTCAACGGTGTTGCCTTTCTTTACTAATACGTCTGCTCTTATGAAGAGGGTTTTGTAGGCAATAGCTGCTTCGTAGATGATTACGTTTTCTTGCTTGAGGAGTTCGTTGGTCTGGTTGAGTGCTTCGGTGTAGTCGAGGGTTGTTATGTCGTGGCCGCCGGGGTAATATAGTTTTGCGAGCTCACCTACTTGGTGACCTCCTTCGGCGAGGGCCTGGAGGAAGGTGTCGTCTTGTTTGGAGTCTGCGTATTCAGGCTTCTTGGTGTAGAAGAGTTTTGTGGGGCATTCGCAGGCTAGTTTGAAACGGGATTTTGTGAGGTAACGCTTCGCGGATAGCGGAGCCTGGCCCACGAATTTATTTTCATGTGAGTTAAACTCTTGAAAGTGGCTGTTTGGGTAATGTGTCATTTTATTCTACACTACCTGTTTTTAAACTTAATCATACCATTCAATTCACCTACAGGCACCATCATAGAAATATCTTCAATAGAACCTAGTTCAAGGGTGTAACTCTCTTCTTGTATACTTGCATCCAATAGAAACCTAAACTCATTTTGATGACTAAAATTATCAAACTTTCGAAACGCTCCCATTTCACCATGATATGATTCTGGATCAACATATTTTACTGTTTTACATTTAGCCCCAAAACTTCTTTGCTCACATGCGTCTTTAAACCTACTGTGGAACTCCTTCAAATTTGTTATAACTAATGCGGTGTCACCAAAGTCACAGCATTTTTTATCTATTAGATCTATTGATTTTTGATAGTCTATATAATGGTCTGAATTTAAAGTATACATACAATGAATTAATGGATTTCTACCAGTTTCGTCAACTTTAACTACTCCTTGAATTTCACTAACTTCAATTCCATTTACAGTTAATGTTATTTTGTCTGGTTGATATACATGAGTAAGCCCTTCATTAGTATCACCCTGTTCACGATTTTCCATATGACAGTATTTTCTGAGTCTTTGGAAGAACATTTTTCCTTCATTTTTAAAATCTTCCATATATTTACGTTCACCAAATTTAATGAGAGTAATTATATACTTTTTCATAATTTACTTGTTACATCCTAATTTAAGTAGATTTTGGTGAGGTAGCGGAATGTTTTAAAACTTTACTTGCCCATCGATCAAAATACCCATCTTTATTTTCACCTACATAAAAACAACCATCAGGCATAACACAACATTCCAATTTGATCGTAGTTAAAGTCATTTCTAGGTCATTGGTGGCTACAAGTCTTGTATCTATTAATTCCTGAAGTAGTACTTTACCTTTTATTTCACCTAGCTTAACATTCCTTAAACATAAAACTTGAAAAATAGCAAATGCATCTAGTGATACTTTACAAGGTTTCCACTCTAAACCTTCACTATCTATGCCTCTATCTGGTGAATAATTATGTGCTCTTATTATCCATCCAAACTTATCACCTTTTTTTGATAACTTTGCACCGAGAAATGGCTTTAAAGGTTCATCAGAATCATCTTCTCCATAATCCATATCTACAAATCTTGATAAACGCCCTAATATTAATTCAGTTAGAATAACAGTATTATGGTTTGTGCATGACATATAAAACTCAAGATAACCTTCATTAATAACTGGATGGTAAGGCTCACCATTTAACTTTATGAGACAAGAGTCTTTACAAATTATTAGATCAGGATAACTAAAAGGGCCGTAACCTTTTTGGAACATATTTTCTTCAAGGAATTCATAATATTTATCTCTTAAACTAGACTCAGAAGCAAAACCATTATACCCAATCACAATTCTTAATGGCAAAACAAATTGAGTTAAAAGACCATGGAATATATTTTGAAGAGTTTCATCTAAATCAAATATCTCATCATATTTAGTGATATGCTTAGAAGTTGATTTAGCAAAGACATTATACAGAATTCTTGTTTCTTTAGCTGATAAAGCTTGATAAGTTGATTTCAAATCGACAACATCTCTCAAATGACTATAAGCATCGGACATATCATTCGAATATAAATTCTTTTTAACTTCAACAACCATTAATACATTTTCTAAATCATATACAAATTCATCTTCTGTTCCAGGTACAAGTTGTCCATCGCCTACAACTATCATACAGTCTATCTGGCCGGATAATTTCGATCCTCCTTTTATGAAACCAGAAACTATTCTAAAATCTGAATTTTCAGGTAGTGTTGTATTAAGTAATTTTCTGGTTACACCTTCATATTGTTTTCCAATTGTTGGCGCATGATTAATTGCAATTTCAAAATTATCAATTTTTTGTCTCTCGACTTCAATTATTTTTCCAATTATATCAGTAATAGTTTTAACAATCACAAATGAGCCTTTTAAATTACACTACCTACAAATACTGCTTAAATTGTTCATGAGACAAACAAATTGTAGTAAAGAAGGAGAACTTACTTTGATGTTTTAGCCGTAAAGTTGTATTAAATCGGCTTTTAAATAGTTGAAATTTTTACCCAGTAACAATTTCGTTTCCACACTCTTCACAGGATTTTGTCAAAAGGTTTGCACCAGAGGTAACGGGAAAATGATGCACCTTTCTTAAATTATGGCTACACACTAATTTAACTGTATCGTTTGGGTCAATTTGTAGATCACCATTAAC
Source organism: Fibrobacterales bacterium (assembly GCA_051532055.1). Classification (GTDB taxonomy): domain Bacteria; phylum Fibrobacterota; class Fibrobacteria; order Fibrobacterales; family JAOPTW01; genus JAOPTW01. Next base: position 37,700 of record JAOPTX010000031.1, read on the forward strand.
ATACGTTAGACCAATTTCCTTACCAGCAAACCATAATATATTTAACCTATTTCTATTATCAATTTCACAACAACCAGATAGTGCTGGCGATATTGCATAGTTTGAATAAGCTTCAAATGTAGGATCATCATATATAGATACTATATCGTAGAATTCGTCAGGCGCCGTATGTTTGATATATTTTTTTAACTGATCATCAGTTCCTGATAGATTTATTGAAGATGTATCTATCGGATTATATATCCCTACTCTTACTGCACAAGAATGACAATAATATTTCACCCACCAACTCCCATTAATGATTTTTCTTTTATAAACTCAAACATTGGCCTAAACACTTCAAAATATTCATCTTCAACACAAGGCACAACAGTCTTTGCAAAATCTGTCTTATCAGAGTCTGAACAAAACTCTACTCTAGTTCCACCTACACATGACTCTTGCTTAAAGTAATCTTGTGTTACTGTAGACCCATAAAACAAATGTTCCATTTCGCAACAAGACCCATCCTTAAAAGTCTCTTTTGTCGCACTATTCTTAATAACTTGATTTTGAATATCAGCATTTACAGGTACCGGCAACATCAAAGCATAAGACTCACCATGTTCCCATTTTTTTATAAGACCTTTATATGGATCTTGCTCAATTATAGAACCATTCATCCCATTCCATTGGTTATAGGCTTTGTCAAAATCATACAAACCAAAAACTGGCAATCCCTGCATTTCAGCTACAATTCTCTCATCTGATAATAATTGTGACAAGTAGGTGCAACTAAAAGCATAGAACGGTATAAATGGCATTTCGTCCTCATATAACTTATACCACGCCTGTTTTATTACAATTGGATCGGTATTCCCTTCAGTAAAGAGAACAGGTTTATTCTCTATTTGGATAGTGTTTATAATACTCAAAATTTGATCATCTTCAGAGTACTTAATAATATCAGAACTAAGCTTTTTTACCGCTACATGTTTAGGGACATTATAGCAAGTGGCTTTATCATCTTTGACATCAAAATACCGTACCTTTGCATTTTGGTGTTGGATCAATGTAACAGCACTATGACTACTCATCAAGATATGGTTTAATTCCTGATTCTCCTCAGCAATTTCAAATACCTGATCCAAAAATTGATATTGCCATTCAGGATGAAGAAAAGCATCAGGCTCGTCTAGTAACGTAAGGCACTCCCTATGCTTAAATAACTCCATAGCAGCGTATATGTAAACAAGTTGAAACTGACCATCACTAAATGATGCACTTGTACTCTCACCTACACCATCAATAGTCAATGGGAAATCAATTTCAGATATCATATCAAGGATTTTCAAATTATCAAAACGCCTGAATATATCTGCTGAGAAAAACTGAGTATATTTACTTCTGAAAAGTGCTAAATCAATGGACATCACATACTCATCATTATCTTGAGAGTACACATCAGAGTGCTGAAACTCTCCTTTTATACATTCGTATAGATGAAAGAGAAAATCCTTGGTCACTCCATCAGCACCCCAAAAAAAAGAGCGCCTATCAAACTTATCTACCTGCTCAAATCCAAGTTCTTTTAATCGAGTATTTGCAAAAGCAGGTCTTTTTAACGTTAGTACAAAGGTATCAGCTGTTTTTGTGATGTTTAGCTTTTCACATATATAATTATATGCAGGGGTATTTACTTTAAACAACAAGGAGAATAGAAATAGATCTTTATATGTTGAGTCAATCCCATAAAACAGTCGAGGAGGCGTTTCAGAAACTTTTTTTGTTTTTGGTAGAAAGTTCTTAATAGACTTTTCAACAAGGGTTTCTATTGTCTTATTATGTCCAGAGTAGTAGATAAGAATATTATCGGGGAATGGGAATTTACCTGAAGCCTTTCTCTGTTTTTTATTGATAGTGAACTGTTCTTGATCCCAGATTATCTGCTGTGGAAAGCCATGAACTTCATATATAATCTCATAACTAAAACCAATAGGAGCGGCTTTGATCTTTGACTCTAAAATATGGTTTAAGATCTCAATCAAAGCCTCAAAAAAATTAGACTTCCCCGACCCATTCTTACCAACAAAGACATCAATGAAGTTATCAGAATCAAAAGTGATTTCAAAATCTTTAAGGTTTTTGTATTCACTTATTTTGACATACTTCAATCTCATTTAACTAAACTATCTGTTAACTTACCTAAAACCACATTATTTAATGAAATTGAATGTCGCAAAGCATCACAGACTTTCCGAAGTTCATCTACCCTAGCCACTATTCTTTTTTGTTCAGCAAGCGGTGGGACGAGATAATCTATATCCCTTATTGTACCCATCGAAATACTAGGTTGCGCAGTTGCTTTTAGATGCTTGAAAATTTCTTTACTACCAATTGAAGATGCCAAGAAATAATTAAAATATTGCAAACACAGTAGTGAATCACAATTCTCAAATAATTCCATTTTTGCCACATTTGGTGCTAAATGCCACCGCTCCTTTTTACTGAACAACGCAACATCTCCAATACCCGCTCCAATAAAGGTTACTAGAAGTGCTTCCTTTGAAAGTGCGCATCTTTCGAGCAAAAGTGATGTTTCAAGATCAATATATTTTAGATTATCTAATTTCAACCTCATGCGCTTAACGTTTTGCGCCCTAATAACTGCTACGTCTCCTGAGTCTCCAAGTTTTATATGTTGAGTATATTCAAAACCCGCAAGTTTTGTAATAAAAAATATTTCAGAACCTTTAACGCATGACCAGCTAGTTGGAAATTTACTAAAAGAAATAAGTGTCTTAGAATCACTAATTAACTGCCCTTTTTTTAACTTCTTCCCTTCAATCAACCGATCTTTCTCAGTAGCAATCGTCTCCAACAACACCGAAGCAGGTTCATCATTTGGATCTTGCGGAACCAATTTTCCCATTACTGCAAGTTGCAGGATTGTCTCTTCAAGTGAATCAATATTTTTTTCTGTTGTGAACAAGGTATCGAAATGATCGGCGATGCGAATCCAATTCTGGTTCAGTTCTTCTGAGTTTTGACTATTTGCGAGAGTATTTAAGAGTGTTTCTACAAGAAGTTGATGCGCTTCCAAACTTTTTTCAGTTTGCGCTTCGAGTTCGTCGCATAAAATCATCAGTTCATTTACTTTGGCTACTATTCGTACTTGTTCAAATTTAGGTGGCACTGGTATTGGAAGATTCGACACTGAGCTTGTATTTAATTCCACCTGGTTTGTACTTCCAGAGACAAGGGAGTTAGGGTGGTTAGGGTCAATTCTAGATTGCACAAGAGCAGATGAGCAAAATATTTTGACATACTGTGGAATTACTTGCGGACATCTTACAACAGTTACATGAGAGTCTGCTACTAATTTATCTAACAAATCATCAGGTAACACCACTACTCTACCAACTGTACCATTACCTGTTGAATTCCATAACATGTCATTTTTCAGTAAATACCTTTCTTCTTGGTAAACCTCTAAACTAGAATCATCAACATAACGAGCTTTATCAATATCGAAACTACTCCACTGAACACATTTCTGTGAAACTACTTTTACATTTCCTTCCTCAGAATATTTAGGCCCTTTGCCACGTTGTATATAATTAGAAATGTCTTGTAAGCGACACCATGCCCAGCCATCAAGGACTTCAAATAGTGTTTCTTCATTTGAAATTGGCTGTAACGGTTTAATTTTTTTAATTTGACCTGTTTCAACCAAACGTTCTTTTTCAGCGGTTATTTTTTCTAATAATACTGAAGCTGGCTCATCATTAAGGTCCTGGGAAACTAATTTTCCTTGGACTGCCAAATCAAGAATCAACTCCCTAAGTTTCTTAACCCCATATAGTTCAACCTTCTTCGAACTACCACGACCAATAGTAGCCTTACTCTTAAGTGTAGAAGTCCACAAATCAAGATGTTCAGTGATTAAGTGATTTATATCGACACCACTCATTTACCACCACCTAACGCTTCTGAAAGAATTGATTTAAGCTGATCGCGAAGACCTTGAATCTCACCTTGTTGCTTATCATACTCAGCCAACAACACATCGGGATCATGCACCACTTGTTTTTCAATATGCGGATTCTTAATATCCAAATCAAAATTTCTATCAATTACCTCTTGAACAGGAACAAGCCATGCCTGCTCATTAGCAACACGATTCTTACGTTTTGATTTCTGTTTACGAGTCTTACCTTCACCCCACCAATCCATACAGTCACTAAAATCTTCTAGCTTCATTGGTTTGGTTTTATTAAAAGCCTTTACCCCTTCTGGGAGTGACACTTCATAATACCATATCTCTTTTGTGGGTGTGCTTTTTTCAAAAAATAAAATATTGGTTGCAATAGATGTATACGGTGCAAAAACAGAATTAGGTAACCGTACAATAGTATGTAAATCACACTCTTCTACTAACAACTTCTTAATCTTCGCTTTTACCCCATCACCAAATAGAGTACCATCAGGTAACACAACCGCAGCTCTCCCCTTTTTATTGAGAACTTCAATTATGAGCTGTAAAAATAAATCCGCTGTTTCTCGGGTGCGAGTTTCACTAGGAAAGTTCTTCTCAATCCCATCTTCTTCCATACCACCAAAAGGAGGATTGGTCACAATTACATCTACATATTCATCTTCATCCCAGCTAGAAAGCGGTTTACTCAATGTATTACGATGTTGAATCTGTGAAGGGACCTCTATACCATGTAATAACATATTGGTAGTGCACAGTAAATGAGGGAGTTGTTTCTTTTCTACACCATGAATCTGTTTCTGAAGAGTCTGATGATCCTCTACACTTTTTACCGAATTACTTTTCACATGATCAAATGAACACGCCAAGAAGCCACCTGTTCCACAAGCTGGGTCTAAAATAGACTCACCCAATTGAGGGTTAATCATTTCTACAATGAATCGAGTTACCGCACGAGGTGTATAAAACTCTCCTGCATTACCCGCAGATTGAAGGTCTTTAAGTATCTGCTCATATATATCACCGAACATATGACGCTCATCGGAGTTAGAAAAATCTATTTCATTGAGCTTATTGATCACCTGACGGAGTAGTGTACCATTTTTCATGTAGTTAAACGCATCAGCAAATGCTTCACGTACAACATGGCCACGAGGATTTGTTTTAATAGGTGCAGAATATACTTTCAGATCGTCTATTAGTTTAGTAACAAATTCTAGAAGTTCTTTGCCAGTAATCCCCTCTGGGTCTTCTGCCCAATCTCTCCACAAATACTTTTTAGGTATTGGCCTTTTATAACGAGACCCTTGTTCAAACTCTAGTTCATATTCTTGGGTATCAAATATTTTGAGGAATAATAACCAAGACATCTGACCAAGACGTTGAGCATCACCATCAACACCGGCATCTTTTCGCATAATATCTTGAATCGATTTAATCACATTAGAGATAGACATAGTTTACTTCACTTTTATATTTTAAATTCGTTAAGCCGATTGTTGGTCTGAGCGATACAATTCATTTTCTAATTCATTTAGAGCAATAAAATACTCTTCTCGGCCGCCAAAAGCTCTACGGGCTATTTCAGCAGGTTTACCGAGTTCATTAAACGGCTGTACTTTTAATACATTAATATTTTCAATTTCACTTACACCTGCATCGGCATACTTCTCCAGAAGTGCATTCAGGACAGCTTGTGCTGTTTCCGAATACTTAGAGAAATAGTTCCGCTTTTTGACATTTTCGACACGCTCTTTACGAGTTAAAGGCGGTTGATCATATACCACGTGACATATCATATCAAATGGATCGAGATCTTTACCAACATCTTCTTCAAGTGCTGGCCAAATCACCCCATGGACAGCAAGCTCTTCTATTACAACTTCTTTCTTCTGAGCATCGTTCCAATGCTTTACGAACTCATCCATAGTCTTGTAATAGCCTTGTACTGTTTTTTTGGTGTAATCAGTGAAGGACTCAGTAACAAGCTTTCCATCTGAATCATAATACTGCACACGTTCAGCAACCTTGCTCACGACACCACCAGAAACATGATACTTAATTCGTCTAGTTCCCTCAACACCTTCAATTTCACCATCAGGAAAACCTTCTGTTATTACTTCAGGATCAGTTTCAGTTTGACCCCCGCCTTCACCTTGTGGATCTACGCTCTCCGGATCATCTTCAGTACCTTCACCATTTTCAACACCAGTTGGAGTAGTATCAATTACCTTTGTTGGCATTCCATCAAATCTCTCATCAGCAAAAAGTTCTGTAGCCTTTTTAAAGTCGAGAATAGTAAACCAGAGTTTTCCATAGCGATCATCAATCCGTGTACCACGTCCAATAACTTGTTTAAACTTGGTCATGCTCGCGATAGTTGAATCAAGCACAACCAGTTTACAGGTTTTAGCATCCACTCCTGTAGTCATAAGTTCAGAGGTAGTAGCAATCACTGGGTACGGCTTTTTGGGATTAATAAACGAATCCAACTGAGCTTTTCCAATTTCATCATCCCCAGTAATTTTCATGATGAATTTATTGTTCTCGTCAAATTTTTCACGATTCAGGTTTATAAGTGCGGTACGCATACGATCAGCGTGATCAATATCATTACAAAACACAATTGTTTTACCCATAGGGTCAGTTTTCTTCATATAGTCGGTTATAGTTTGCGCGACCAACATTGTCCGTTTATCCATAACCATGTTACGGTCAAAATCTTTTTGATTGTAAATACGATCCTCTATTACCTCACCATTCAAATCAATCTGCCCATTGACTGGGCGCCAACCTTGCAGATCGACATCAATATCAACTCGTACTACTTTGTATGGTGCTAAGAACCCATCTTCAATTCCCTCTTTTAGAGAGTAAGTATATGTGGGGTCACCAAAATATTCAGCATTTGAAACAGTATCAGTCTCTTTAGGGGTTGCCGTTAAGCCAATCTGTGTAGCAGAGTCAAAGTAAGTGAGAATCTCCCTCCATGCGGAATCCTCTGCCGCACTTCCTCTATGACATTCGTCAATCACAATTAAATCGAAAAAATCAGGACTAACCTCTTTATAAGCTTTTTGAGATTCATCAGGGCCAGTTAAGGCTTGATAGAGACCCAATTGTATTTCATAACTCGGATCTATCTTTCTCCCAACAATCTTGGTCATGGCCGTACCAAAAGGTGCAAAGTCATTATTTCGGGCCTGATCCACCAATACATTCCGGTCAGCCAAAAACAATATTCGTTTTTTCTTACGTGAATTCCATAGTCGCCAGATGATTTGAAAGGCAGTATAGGTCTTACCCGTTCCTGTTGCCATAACGAGTAATACTCGATCATCTCCACGTGAAATAGCTTCAATAGTTTTATTAATAGCTTGTAACTGATAATAACGAGGAGTTTTATCAGTACCATCATCATGGTAAGGCTCAGTAATTATCGGCAGTTGGGCTTCTGTATACCCTTTATAACTACAATACTTTTGCCAAAGCTCTTCTGGACTCGGGAATTCCGATAAACCGATAGTTTTTATTAACTCATCTGGGTTGGTTTTATCGTGAAACAGAAACCCATCACCATTAGAACTAAAAATAAATGGCACATCTAACAACCGAGCATAGTCTTCTGCCTGCTGCATTCCTTTACCAACAGAATGTTTATTGGCCTTAGCTTCAATCACCGCCAATGGAATATTTGGTTTATGATAGAGTACAATATCTGCGGCTTTGACAGTTTGTCGCATCCCCATTTGACCACGGACAATAACTTTACCATCCCGGAGCTTAACTTCCTGCATGATCTGAGTCATTATATCCCAACCTGCATCTTCTATTGCTGGCAAAAGATACTTGGAAATTATATCTGCTTCTGTTAGGTCTTTTTTATTAATCATATGTTGTTCCAGGTTTGTTGCCTAGGTGCTAGAATCTGCTAGGAAAACACAAGTCTTCTAATGATTTCAATGTAGTATTTTTGCCGTTTTTTGGCTGTAATAGGCTTATAACGTAGTTATGATTTTGGCATCGAAATCAATTCATTAACCTCTTTTCTAAGTTCCTCTACAGTACCTTTAATTGTTTCAAATAACTTATTTGCTGCATCTTTACTATCATAAGTGACCAAATCACGTTTTATTGCCTTGTCCCACTCAAAGGTAAATTTACCGTCAGAACAAGTCAAAATTGCCCCTCGAATATTTTCTAATGAGGTATCTGAAAGAAAAACTTGAAATTCTGCTAAAAACTCTTCCAACTCAGAATGATACTTTGAGAATGAATGAGCAATATCCTCTAAAACATCTTCCCATTCCATGTGTTCAAATACTTTTTCAGGAACCATTTTCTGATATATCACATATAATTTTTTAGCTGCATTTAGCTTATATTCGAAAACAGTTTCTGAATTCTTGAGTAAGAATTTATGGTTTTCTAACTGTTTCTTATATACAGTTGTAATCGTTTCTTTTATTGCTGTTGATAAAAATGTTTTGATAACGAAGGACATTGATACCCCACTAAGGCCAGCAGCACCTAATATTGCCATAATTATTTCAGCATTACTCATATCACCCCTCCTAAATCTATCTCTAACATCCTTGAATCAGATGCTATTAAGTCATACCTTTCAAAGAAAGCCTTCCATTTGCTTGAGTTAGCATTAAAACTATTCCCCCATTTTTCACATGCGTCACCAATAATTTTTATTAGATCATCTAAGTGATAAAATCCCATGATAGCAGGTTGTTCTTTCAATTCCACCCTTGTAGTACCATGGTACATTATTAACCGCCTTATTTTTCCTGTCTTAACTTTCCGGGCATCTAAATTACTCATATGTAGCAGAGAATTTCTATGCTCCCAAAGTTCTAAGCTAGTAATAGACTGAGAACTTAGGTCCGAAAATTCGTCCAACCATTTTATAAAAACATTTACTTTTGTATCACCATACTCTAAGTACGCCATTGAATCTATACCCACTAAGAGAAGCTTTACCGCAGAAACATAGTGTTTTTGATTATATAATATCCTCACTGGTTGAAAAAAATCATCATTTAATAGACCTGTAAAATCAAAGCCTTCCTTTTTAAAATATTTTTTTTAAAAAGTCTTCCATTATTCGTCTCTATTTTAACAATTTATTAACCCATCATCACACCAACTCCTCCCAGATTCCAACCCAGAAAGATCAACACACCTCACCCTAACTCTCACCCCACTATCCACAACCTCAAACTCAGGCAACACACCATCAACCCCACCATGCAACGGATAGAGTAACGTAATATCCCCACACCCATACCGCTGAGCATAAGCAACCATCTGATACATATCAGCCTGAGAAACCCCATACTTCGTACCAGACCCATCAAGAACCTTCCACTTGGTATCAATAATCTGCACCAACCGATCACCATCCCACACCGTGATATCCGGCATCATCCGAAAACACTCACTCCCCGATACCGACTCAGTAGCCAAATAGCACCGAGGACCTTGTGTCCGAACCACCAAACCACGCTGAGACGCAATATACGCGAAAGCCGAGAGGCAACAAACTCCTCAAAGTGCAGGAGAGGGGGGAATTATTCTGCTATATTTAGACTGGTTCAAAGCTGTACGAACAAGGGCAGCGAGAGACCAAATATATACAGAGGGATTATTTGTGTTTGTTGGCATACTTTTTTTATTAAAAAGGCTAATTTAGGGTTAATTAAACCCACTATTTATGGATCCAATGTTTTTTTCATGTTACTTCTCTCCAAAATGCATCCTCTTATGACAATTTGGGCAAAGAGCTTGTGCATTATCTATTAAATCTAGCCCTCCTTTAGACAAGGGAATAACATGGTGTACTTCCAGGTACGGTTCACCAGTAGATCTTCTTTTAAAAGGAGCTTTCTGATCACACTCTTCGCATATACCACTAGCTCTCGAAAGAACCTCTGCAACAACATCTGCATTTCTTTTTTGAGTTTTAATTATTGAAATTTTTGTTTCAGATTCGCCAGAATGTTTTTTTAACCTTTCTTGTCTATTAGAAAATGAATCTTTTGATGCTTCTTGTACATTATTCTCAAATTCAATAAGACGATCTTCAAGCATCTCATAACCAATAACTTCGCGTTCATGTTTTTTTATTAATTCCGTAAACTTTGGCAAACCTGAATCTACCACATCCTTATAATAATTAACATGCAGTTTAACCGCTTCTAATGCAATTATTTTCTTTAACACGCCAAAGTCATTTCTTATTGACTCTAAATAGAAATCGGTTGCATACAAATTAATGTTTCTTGTATATTTTTTTCCTTCAATCATATACAGAAAATTTTGTATATAAATTTGAGCACTTGATGAATTCATGTCATGCTCATTTGAAAGGGACTTCACTGCATCTTTAGCTGATAATTTATTTTGAAAAACACATTTCCCTAGCTCATATGCTTTATGTATTTGCTCTTTCGTAATTTCTGGCATATATTTCCTTATTCTTGATTCAAAAATCTCTCTGCCAGTTCCCAAAGTGCGACCCCATCGGAATTCACCCAATGTGCCGTGCCGTTAACCCCACCTGGATCTTTTTTCTCAGGGTGCTGATCTTTAAAAATCTTCCATGATAACCGCGAAATTGAATATTCGTTTCCATCGTTCTCCCAAATGATAGAATCGCTTTGACCAGATTTTCCGGTTATTTTTGCCATAAAAATAGGGTCATTATCCTTAAATGTTACATGTTTTGGCAATACACTTTTAAGTAGAATATCATCTCCCTCTTTAATGAGATCATTTTCTAATAGAATTTTCAAAGTTCTCTTTCTCGGTGACCGACTTATACGCCCTCTACTTTCTTCTTTTTGTTTAACTTCTACCAAGTACTGTTCAGCCTCTTCTAATGGTATAAGTACTTTGGGAACAATAATTATTCTATCGTCCAATTTATAGGGAGTCACTTTAACACAACTAATATCAATATCGCTTTCCCTTAGCCATAGTACTGTAGCGGTGAGTTCTTTAGAAAATCCTTCGGAACATAATATGATACGAGGTTTATTAGTAAATTCGACGAAACTTTCTGAATCGACAAAATCAATTATTTGTTCTCTTGCGTCCTCCCCTACTATTATTGTGTCATTGTACTTTTTCTGATACGCAACATAGTAAGGAACTACAACATCAATTGTCATAGACGAAACCATTGCTGCATAACGAATTGCTTGTAAGTCGGCATAACCAGCAAAGGAATCCCTTTTAAGTTCAATTACAACTAAATTACCACTTTGATCGACTGCTAATATATCTAGCCGATCATTACTTGTTTTAAATCTATCGAATTCAATTGAAAGTACTAATAAATTTTCCCCCAACATTTCTGGATTACTTCTTACCCACTCTTCAATATGTGTTCTTTCCCAAATATTAAGATCTACAAATTTACCTTCATCAACCTTTGTAGCAGTTTCTAGACCCTTATCCACTGAAAATATCATTAACTCTATCCTTTACCATTATTTATTAATCGCCCTAAAATAAATTTGTCCGACTGGACAATCTTTGCTCAATCTGATAATACTCTGGAAACAACTGAGATTCACCCTCTATCCAGTCACCATCAAATGTCTCCACTTGATTGTCGTTAATCAATTTTCGTGTTGTTTTACCCGTTATAGTACCGTTAGTGAAAACTCCTAATATACAATCCCCACCTAAGACTTTTTCGTAAGATGATTTACTCCCGATCACTTCTTGAACTTTAGACTTAGTTAAAGTACCGCGAGTTTGGCACACCTGAAGTAACAAATGCTTGCCATCTTTATAATCCAAAACGACAACATCAGTACCACCATCCCCTGTCTGCGGACTAAGATATGTCTTAAACCCTTTGTTCTCAAAGAGAGCAGCTGTAAAGGCTTCAAACTCATCAGGAGTAATGCGATCATATATCCGTTCTGCACTCCCCTTTTCAGTAGATTTTTTGCCCGCGGTAAACGTATTGTATAACTCATTAGCAGAGGCTGAAGCGGCAACTGAAAAGAAATTCTTTAGCATTCGCCCTTTAATCCGTATCAACTGATCTAAATTTTCTTCTGGAGAACGCATATTAGCCGCTAACCCATCATCACTCTCATAATACTCTTCATTTCCAGAGAACCGTACTTCACGAGCATCATCATGAAATGTAACGACTGGTATATACACAAATACTTCCTTCTTTTGTCCAATTCTATAAGCGCGATCCGTAGATTGATTCTCTTTCGCCGGATTCCAAACACGGGTAAAATGTATGACATGATTAGCCTCGGTAATGGTAAGACCAAAACCTGCCACTTCTGGTGATAAGATCAATACATCAAAGCCTATATTTTTAACCCTGTGGTTAATTTGTGGCACCCGTTGCTTTATGTTCACATCGCCACTGATAATTAAAGGGTTTATTCCGTATAATAAGTCGATAAAACGAGCGAGTCCTGACTGGATTACTTTTGAAGGGGAGAAAATGAGTACTTTTTCATCTTTTTCTCTTATGGCATCGAGGGTTTCTTTAAGCCATGCGAACTTATGTGACTGTTGCATGAACTCATCAAGCGATAGCTGAGTTAAATCTCCTGATGTCATTAATGGATGTGACATTATTCCAATAAGCTTACTAATGTACCCTATCAAATCTTTCTTACTTATAGAGCTCTGAATCTCTTCGAATGCAGACTTCTGAGCTTCAGTTGCTGGTATTTTGCTATACACAATAGTTTTAGCCGGTATTTTATCAGATAAGACCTCTTCCTTCGTTCTACGGATGTAAAAATTCTCCAACCGCTCAGCTATCTTGTCATGAACTCTAGTTTTGTCATTTACATAGGTTTTCCTGAAATGAATCAATGATCCAAGAAGCCCAGGAAGAACCCAGTCACATATGGACCATAATTCATCCATATTGTTCTCTATTGGTGTCGCAGTACAAGCTACCTTATATTTCGCCTTCAGGGCTTTAATTGCAATGGTGCGCTTTGATTGAGGATTCTTTATCCGTTGGGCTTCATCACATACCACCGCATCCCACTCTATCAAACCAAAACTCTCTTTAAATGTCTTCTCTGTCTTACATTGAGAGGTTATTGTTTCATATCCTGTTAAATATATTTGGTATGGTTCCTGGATCTTAGACAAGTCTTTTTTGCCCCTTAGAGCACATGTGGAAAACACCCCAGGGAAGAAACTTTCAAATTCACCTTTTCGCTCTTCTGAGTTTGAAGACCAGTTATCAATGAGTGTTGTAGGCATGACCAAAAGAACCTTTTTAAGTTCCTGCTTTTCTAAGAGCCAAGAAAGAAAACTCATGATTTGTAATGTCTTCCCCAACCCCATATCATCAGCCAAAAGGCCGCCAATAGTACCGTCTTCTGATCTATTATCCCTGAGACTCTGTAGCCACTGTAATCCTTGTTTCTGATAGTCATATAAAGACCATTTCTGATTACTCACACTCTTTGGAATTTCAACCATGCTTTGTTCAGAGTTAACTTCAGGCTTCTCTTCGTGATCATTATCATAGAAGTTGGTTTTGATTAATACAAATTCGTTTTTTACCGAACCTTTACTCTCGTCCTTATCATGTTTTTTAAAGTCTAAAAGCTGAAAAGCCATATCTTTAGCTTCAGGTATGGATAACTTCGTCTCATTCCCTTCTATATCAGTAATAGTGACAGTATCTTGACCTAAACCACGAGCTTCATCAATCTTAGCTTCTACCTTATCAAAATCGATTTTTTCAAGGTCGATCTCAATGGACTTTTTATCATCACCCACTTCAAGTACAACACGTTTGCGTTCAATACCTTCGTTATCTATCTCATCAATCCAGACCAACTCATTTGATGAATGTGTCAATGAACTCCCTTCATAGACTCCCCACCCTATAATTCTCTGACTGAGATCGGCATCAGGAATAAACTTCTCTGTCTCTTCAATGAATTTACGAATATTTTCCAGCCCTTTAATTGAGCGGTTCTTATATATCGACTTTAATACATCATGATTCTTCTCTTCAAAAACAAGAAACTCCCCAGAATCTAAGTTGTATACTGACTGGTCTTGATTGAAATTGATCTCGATCTGCTTGTTGAGTTCAACGTTATACTTGGCTTGTACTCCGTTAAGTCTTGGTACTACCTTAATTTCATCATGCGATACAGGAATAGTATCAATACCCACTGAACCAACAATAACCGCTTGTACTTGGCTGATAGTGTTATCAGAGTTAACCGATTCACTAGTATTTATGGTATTCACCAATTTATACTGCTCTATTGTGTTAGCGTTCTTATCATCTGAATTATTAAAGTTCTTGACTGACTCGAGAACATCAGCTTGTTCTTTATGTAAAAGAAATTTTTGACCGTCTATTATTAAAATATTACCCTGACGTTCATAATCTGCAATGGTTACTGGACTGCTTTTAATTTTATAGTTAAAAGTAATTTTCCCATCAGCAATTATTCCATTCTTCACAAGTTCAACAATACCCGGATACAACACTACATCAAGTGTTAGTAGATGGGACTCAGGTATTTCAAAAATCGATTTTTCATCAATCTTTAATTGATTCCCTTCAAATGTTACCCCCTCAAAGTATTTTAACTCAGAAGAATACTCTTCTAGATTCTTACCTATTGATGCAGTAAATACATATTCACTATCTTTGTGAATTACATCGAATTCTATTTCTCGTTCTCTTTTAAAAAAGGAGAGCATTAATACCTACTTGTAGTCTAAATTCCGCATCGTATTTTCAAATTCAATTTCCCACCCTCTATCATGACGCCAGCGATAGTTAGATGCTGAATACTTAATTTTCTGTGGGTTAAAGCTTGTATTTGATTTTAAGTAACCTACTTTCGCAGTTTTTGACAAAGCTGCTAGTCCATCAATGAAATTATAATAATCGTCAACAGAACCCTCATAACAGAATGTTGCACCACCTTCAAGAAACTCAATAAAAAAATGACGATTCAAATAAAACACAGCAGCATTATCCGCTTCTGTCTCTATATGAAATATTTTAATATATCTAATGTATTTCTTCCAAAATTTCAATCTCCCACTTGGGTCTTGCCTACCAAAAAATCGCTCAAGTTCTTCCTGCATCACAAAAGTGTTAAATTTATCTTTAATATCTTTGGGAATTTTCTCCCATTTCGTAAAGTTCCTTCTTTCATATGGAAAACCGAGTTCATCTTTAATCCAATCTATTATTGGCTGGTAGAGTGATATCGTATGATTACTAGGTATAGCTTTTATTAGAGTGGTGAATAGGTCTCGCAACTCATGCGCATTGAAGTCCTCCGTATATCCTTTAAAGCGATTAAAATCATTTGCAAAGCGAGGTGTTAATGCAATTCGTATGCAATACTTTATTAAACACTTTTTAAAGAAAAAGCTTTCTGGTACCAACCAACATTCATTTACCAAATACATCCTTGGGTCTGTATTTCCAATAGTATTAACCATTAATTCCGACACATGATCTGCAAATTTTTGGTCTAAAAAATACTTACCTACAGTATTCACATATTGCCTAATAAAACTACTATTGATCTTAGTAGAGTATTCCTTTAGCAGATATCGCGCAGTTGAATTTCTAGTGATATAAGAACTCACCAAATTAAACTTTTCAGGTGTTACGAGATAACTCTCAAAAAGATTTTTATACACTTTATTTGTATTCTTACCTTCTTCATCGAAGTAAACCTTCATTGCATGAAGAAGTTCTTTTTTATCATCCTTTAACAAAGGATCATTAACAAGACGAGCAACATATGGCATAATAAAATGATTTGTATGTAATACAGAATAATCCACAGCTTTAATATGTTGAGCTCCAACTAGCACAGGATTAACTTCTTCAGATGCCTCAGAAGAAATTTCAGCCACAACTTTTCTCAATTTCTTAGGGCCGAGAAACTTAAAATTAGGGAGTGGATACGCCATAACTACTTACCAGCCTCAACCTTTAAAGAGTCCTGTAAGGACAGTACATTATGCATACTTTTGAAAAGCTTATAATTGTTAATTTTAAAACGTACTTCAACTCGACGACTTGCTACAGGGTCAACTTCCCCTGTACTATCGTTTACAAGAAGGTGAGTATATGACTTACCATTAGCAGCTAATCTCTTTTGCAAAATCAATCTATGATTACTATCTGAGAACAATAAATCTTTTTGAATAAATGTACTCACGCTAAAGGCACGTTTTTGACTGAGTTCAAGGTTATATAGATAACTGTCTAATTCTGTTTTTGCTCCTTTCTTACCCATTTTATCTGTATGTCCCTCTACAATAACTTCATAATCAATTTTTTCATGGACATCATTATCAATAAAAATCGAATCATTCTCTAATGTTGATATGAGAATATTGAAATAACCTGGGAGTATCTCTGTGAGTTCTTCTTTAGCGATAGACTGTAAAACTGAACTCCCCTCTTTAAACCACCCCTCAGCCTTACCCTTATCAGATATTTTAAATCGTAGTGTGCCATCCTCTTGGACTTCTACTTGATGCTTGTCATGGAACTTGTCTTTGATTTTATCAACTACCGTTTCTCTTTTCTGATACAGTTCATTAAAAACCCTCTTCACTTTTGCTTCTGTATTTAACTTAATTACAAATAACAATATGAATACAATAAGTACTCCAGCCATCAGATCTGATATAGATAACCAATAACCAGAATCTTCATTTTGCTTTTTTTCTCGTTTTACCGGCTTATGAAACATATACTACCTAAGCCTTTACTGAACTAATTACATCTGATAAATTATCCATTTCAGAGGTCAACCCCTTAACCGAACGATTAATACCACTCAATCCATTAGACAAGGCTTCATCATATTCTTGAAATAAGCGTGTTGAGTTTTCACTTATGGCAGTAGTATAATCAGAAATACCTTTTTCAATACCATCTTGAATATCTTGATATGTATCTCTATAGGACTCCCACAATTCATTGGTACTCTCAGAAGTGTCATGAATTGAATTCATCAATTCATCTGCTTTAGAGGTGAACATCTGTATCTTATTATTGTATTCATCAAAGTTTTTAACGAGTGTATTAGTCTGAGTAAAATAATCTTTCACATTAGCGAGATCATTAACGGCAGATGAGATTTTATCAGTACTTAAATGAACTGAATTTAATGAATCATCCATATCACCGAGTACATCCTTAATGGATTCAGTATAGCTCTTATTCTCTTGTGCTAATGCTGATGTAGCCTTATTAACCTCAAGCATTACATTTAAGGATTCTTTTAAATTATCCATCATAGATTCTGTCTTTGATATAGTAACAGCTACTTGTTCAGTATACCCGCTAAGGCGTTCAACTGTATTCTTAGCTGCTGCAAAACTTTCAGTAACAGTTTTCGCATCATCAAGTATTTCTTTTTGAACCTTTGTGGTCTCTTTCAATTGCTTCATGGCAGTATTAACACCCACTACCACAGCACCAATTTCTTCACTTGTTTCTTTTGCACTTTCTAAAGATTTACTTTGCTCAGTACCGATATTTTCAAGCTTTGACAAAACTCTGGTGAAATTATCTTGAGTTGTATCAAGTGTATCTGCTATGCCTGTAACAGTCTTAACTACATTATCCATTTCGTCTTTAGCAGCACCACTTATTGAATTTCTAAAGTCGGTCACCATCTCTTTCAAACTTTCAGTAATACTTTCTGATTTCTGCTCCGAGAATTTCTCCATGACTGCAGACATTTTGTCTATAGAGGGCCTTAATGACTCTTCAATTGTAGAACTTACTGACTGTCCCACAGCATTTGCAATTTTTGTTGCAAAACTATCGAGAGCTTTAGTTTGTGTTTCCAATTCAGATTTAATCTCAAAAAGTCCTTCACCCTCTGCACTTATATGTCGCGGGAATATTTCTTCTAAACATTCTGTAAAACCATAAATCTTTTTCTCAATATCATTTTTCAAATATGTTAAGAACAAGTTTAATGCTATCGAAAAACCTATCCCTAAAACACTCGTCATAAAAGACGCACTAACTCCGTGCAATAATGCTTCGGAAGCTTTAGTAACAGCTGAAGTGATCGAAAAATTGATACCTTCAAACCCCTCCAAACCTGCTACTAATCCCAAAAATGTACCTAATATACCAATGCCAGTTAAAATATTTGGCATTGAGAAACTAAAATTATTGAAGCGGTGATAAAATAGTGTATCTACATTGAAAAAATATGACACATCTACTGTATTATAATATCTAGTTTCATCATTTACCCTAATCTTACGCAAAGTTTCATCAAGCTCACGCCATTGATCACGGAAATAATCATCCTTAATAAATTTACTTTTTAGTGAGCCATATTTTATGTTAATATTTTCAATAGTTATGCCTTCTAAATTATTCTTAGCATTAACCATCTCCTTTTTGGCTTTTCTATAAGGGAACAAAACCAGGATAATTGACAAAGTAAACAATACAACAACTAGTAAAGCCACTGATACATTTATCATATCTCTATCTAAAAAGTTGATAAACCATTTGAAAAAATCAGCATTAAATCCAATCACCACACACCCAACGACGGCGAGAAAAACTGTAATTCCAATATTTTGCATTATATTCTTATTCATTTATCATTCCTCTATTTAAAAAACACCTCAGCCCCATGCCACCGCAAAAACTACACACCCTGCACAAGAACATCCACTTACTCAATCCCAACCCAAACAGACCCAACACTCACCCCATCCACAATCACCTGCCTTTGAGACCAACGAGTACGAACGCCATCAATCACAAGTACCTGAGAAGTATTCTGCAATAACGGCTCCCGCAACTCCTCAGCCCCCTGAAGCATATTACGCCCCACAAAACCTGTGTGAGTATGTACTACCGCCATCCCATTTTTATCAAGAATCATAACATCAGAGACGATACTGTCAGACTTCAGTATGTCAAACACTTCATAGATAAGTAACTGAGCAGTAAGATCCTCATCAACTAAATAGAGGTCGCCATATATTTCTGCTATTTTGAGATACCCTATACTAGGGTACATTCGACCCCAACTGCTGGGTGCCGTTTTGAACGCAAATGCATACCGCACACTCCCCACAACAACCCCATTAAATGAGATATCCTTCTCTACAACCGCTTCCCCACGATACTCCTTACACTCCCCTTGCTCGGCAGAGACAACGTAGTCTTCTCCCGTATTATGGTCTGTTACTGAAATACATCCCGCAACTTGGCTCTCTACAAACAAATCCAATACCTTGCGGTACAACGTATCTTCTACTACGACACTCTTAGCCTGGGCCTCAATTACCTGAGATACGGTGTTTAAAAACGACTCTGGTAACGGAATAGAGTGAACAGTATCGTCCGTACTCTTCCATTCTATGAACCCAATACCCAATGCGATAATAAGTACCATTACGCCAAATAGTGTATTCATACTCAATAATTTCATCGTATCCTCCTAACCTGATGCTCTAAAGATAACACCCTATGCATGACACTTTCTTGTACTGACCATGAGAGCACTATCCTCTCTCACACATACTCCATAGAAAACCACCCTATAGAGCAACTAAACCACAGGGCCTCATTCACTATGACAACATAGTAATACTCTAATACTCATCAAATAGGTAAAGCACAATAGACTTGTGTAAAGCACAGAACCACTGAATTCAGGTATAGAGGAATGGGGTGGCATTACCCCAATTCCGCGCAACACAACACTCTTCCCCCTTAACGAACAGCTCAGGCTCATCACGCTACTACAACGCATGTTCAGTCTCTACCTGTATACCCGAAAGCGTAAAGTCACCCGTGATGATAGCGTCAAAGAGATCCTTATGCTGGTTCCCCTGATACTCATTACTGGCGATAACCAGTATCTCCAAAAACTTCTCAAGAGGATACGATACGAGATTATGATTCTCACTGCTACTGAGAAGCCATGCAATAAAATTACTATGCACCAGCTCCTTCCGACTCACCCCGATTATCTCACTATACGACTTGGTGTTATAGTATTTATCTAACCTATGAGAGACGTCATCATTCTTGAACGTAAGTATCAGATTCCGAATCTGATCGATGGTGATCTCTTTATAGTCTTCCTGTGTCATGTATGCGTCACACCCTTCCCTTGAGTACGGAGGCACCCTGAGCGAACCACCATGGAACGGTTCAGAGTAAAAACCACATTACAAACTAGTAATACACTAATCCCCCTAGAGAGTATGCCTCAATAAACAGCGAAAACAAGCACATTAAGCCGATGTTAGGCTACGATTGAGCCCTAAAACAGACATTTAGGCTACGATACAATATGGTCCCCATAGCACCGGCGAAACCATACCAAAAATTCTAACACGAATTATAATTGCTGAGGCACTTGAGATATCGGTGAGAGAATTAAGTATTGAGAAAAAAGCTCTTCCCTCATGCTTGCCACCAAAACGAGAGAGAATTGATTCAGCAAGGATGTTTTCTAAATAAACGGACTACTAGAAAGCTCATGAGTAAGGAAGAGTTTGAGACAAAGATAACTACCCCTATTCAAATTTCCACCCCGATATTGAGCAATTATTGAATTTTTAAGTAATTTTCGTATAACACTGAGTACTTGCACTACCGACAGACACGTCTTTTACAACGACACACACTACGGTGTAGTCTGGTGAAGATGACTGAAATTGCGGTAGTACCTACCCCATTATTTGTGAAGGTTGGTGTTGGGAACAGGTGAAAATATACTTAAGGCGCACCTAATTTTTTAGGCATCTCACGCCATAGTGCACAACTCCTTCTACACTAAATGAAGTTCTATTTCCAAAGTATCCATCAGGTTCATCTGTGAGACCAAAGGTATCATCAAGTCCTGCTGTGATAATTTGACCATTATCCATAGGTGTGCTACTCCAATAATGTGCATAGTATTCAAAATCTGTATGTTCATTGTAGGGAGATGCAATAGTCTCTGATAGGAAACCATTAGGAGTCGCTCCAAATAGAACGCTATCATCCCCTACCATTTCTTCTTTCCAACCTTCTACACTTTTTAATGTATGGGCCACGACATACCAATCACCACCAAGATATTCCTTTAAGGTTTGCCATTCCTGGGCCGATGGAATATGCCACCCTTCAAGGCAAACATAATCTTCACCTTTGTCTAGGCCAGTAGTTTCAAGACTGTAAAGAACCCCTATGACCTCTAAGGAATCCACCGTCTCTTTAATTGTCACAGCCGGATATTCATCGGTACTATACCGGAGATCTTCCGCAAGCCATGTTTGGGTTCCGATAACCACCCAGTTATACTCCTGCCCATCACGATAATCTATCACAACTCCTGTAGAGTCGCTAGTTGAGGTATACGTGTTAGGGTCTGTAGCTACGTTGTTATCGCAATTGATAAACGTAATACTTGAGATTAGGCATATGGTTAGTATGATATAGAAAGGTTTCATAGTGTGCCTTTAGGGGTGTAAAACAGTATTTGTGGCGGAAAAATCGGGCTGGGTGATTTTGGGTTAATGGCATTGAGGGAGTGGGAAGTCCCGTAAAACAATTTGAGGNNGGGGGGACATATAGATGTTATGGCTATGCGAAAAATCAGTACATTCGATAATCACTTTGGGGTATTTTGACAAACCAACCATCTTTGTATTCTAAACCTCTAAAGCTAAATTGGAATCTATAGCTTTTACCAACAAATACACAAAGCCAATTAGTATTTTGAATACCAATATTTATAGGGTAAGCTCCTTCTGTTGCAAACTCTAAATAGGGCCCAAGTGAAGTGCCTGCGACTATAGCGCCTACTTGAAATTCAGAGTATAATCTAAAATTTTTATGTAAAGATGATTCTACTTTAGGGCGGAAAAGACTAATTCCAAAGTCAACGCCTACTCCCTTCCCTGAATTTTGAAATGTCCATGCAGACACTTCAATTGTAAATTCTCTTAGGTTGCCCTCTTGATCCCAATGCAACATAGGGCCAATTGCAGTTGCAACACTCTCAGATTTGACTGAAGTCATTGGCAGCAACAATAACAATAGAAAATGAATACGGCGCAATAGATTAATCCTTTCAATAAAGTGGAGCTATAACGAGGCTGTAGATTAACCCTCAAATCAAATCAGGATTCATCTCAGCAGAGTAAAAGTTCATAATAAATACTAAGATGCAAAATTTTATAGAAATCGTAACCCAAATTAAGAAGAATCAATTCTCACTGTATATATTCATTTTGCCTCAAAAACAGAGCTATTCAGGTGGTTAACCGTCATTTGTTACTATTAGTATTGTCTATGTAAGACTTCCATAATTCGCTATCTTCTCAATGTTATGAACCATACAGTAAAGTTGCCACTGGCCTTGCACTTTCTCCTTGCCTCGAAGGTTAAAGCGGTCAAGCTTTTTATTGGTTCGTATGCTTCCAAATACCGGTTCTACCACAGACATACGATGACTATATTGTAGCCTCCCGATATCACTATAAATTTTAAGTTTCATTAAATCAATTGCCCGAACGACTTGTCCTATGTTGCCGAATTAGTTCATTATTGCCGTTTTTTGTCATAAACTTCGCTATTGACTTTGTTTGAAAATAAACTATATTATACATGTATACCGTGTATGTGATGATATGATAATAAATTTTAAAGACAAGCTAACGAAAGACCTCTTTGATGGTGTTAA
Source organism: Fibrobacterales bacterium (assembly GCA_051532055.1). Classification (GTDB taxonomy): domain Bacteria; phylum Fibrobacterota; class Fibrobacteria; order Fibrobacterales; family JAOPTW01; genus JAOPTW01. The sequence continues at coordinate 60,422 of JAOPTX010000031.1, forward strand.
AACTAAAAAGACCAGCAAAATTGATTCTTTGTTAATTCCAAGAATCTGTAGAAAACTTGATATGATTAATGCCGCACACCAGATAAATGATTTAAAAGTGCCACCAGCTAATTTTTTGAAAAAATTAACAGGTGAATTAAAAGAATATCATTCAATAAGAATTAACGATCAATGGAGAATAATCTTCAAATGGGATGATAGTTCTGCCCATGATGTTCAATTTGTGGATTACCACTAGGAGGGAATATGATTCCAGCAAAAAGACAACCTACGCATGCCGGTGAAATGCTCTTACATGAATTCCTTGAACCAATGGGAATGAGTCAAGCAGAGTTTGCTCGACACCTTAATATTAACACCCAGAGATTAAATGAGATTGTTAAGGGTAAACGCGGTATCTCGCCCGAAACGGCTTGGTTATTATCACAGGCTTTTGGTACAACGCCAGAATTCTGGGCGAACTTGCAAATGACTTATGATTTATACAATGCTCAACCTGAAAAGTCTGTTAAAAGACTTAAATTGAAGGTTGCATAAAAATTCTGAAGAGTAAATAACAAGATGCAAAATAGTATCGAAATCGTAATGAAATTTATTGATTTTTCGATCTCATCAATAACACTCTTTGTATGTCGCACCGGGGCTCATTCCGGTGATTCCAGAGTATATCATCTATAGATGTTTCTGCAGAGCCATATGAGAATAGGTTACCGATGCAGGGAGCAATGTGAGATTCAGGAGTGAGAAGTCACGTAAAACAATCTGAGGCGAATCAGTGGTTGTTACTGGACCTTGGAGGACATGTAGATGATATACAGTTTGTCGAAAGGGCGTTCAGAGTACTATTTGTCTCCAAACATTTTCACTTCTAAACCACAATGCAAGCATTTGCCTTTAAAGCTAGATCTGATAAAAGCTTTATTAGAAAATGATTTGGAGCATTCAGGACATTTTAAAAGAAAAGTGTACCATATGTTTACAGCTCCAAATAGTATCATGTAACCAATAATGTAAGGATTGGTAAAAGGATCAAATTCATTTCCGTTATCTATGAAAGAACGTGCAAAGGGAATCCAGCCCAGTAGAAGCATAATAAGTGATATTTTTGCTATTCGATATTTTTTCTTAAACTGAAGGTATTTAGGGTTCATGATAATGTTTCCTAGAAATTAAAAAGCTGTGTAACTCTTATTATAAAGCAGGTAAGTTTATACCATAAACCTACCAATCTCAACTCAAATTACAACGTAAAAACCAACATCAATCACAAGAGGCAACCCCCTCTTCAACGCCATTACCACCCTTCCCCTTCTCCAGACGATACCTCACAGGTTGGTGTTGTGTACAATTGCAAACCTAAACCAACCCTAGCCCAACAGAGTCAAAAAATTCTGCTCGTAGGCAAGACTCTCCTTCTTGTCAATCATAATGTAAAGTTCTGTAAAAGGCATGCGTTAGTGTTCTGCATCCCCTTATCAATGCTTACTCATTTGCTACCCTTATACTGGGACACACATATACAACGAATAGAGACATCTGACTAATAGAGGGAATATACTTTAATTATTAGTCGTGTTTAATCATTCTATAGATCCCAAAAACACATATCTTTAAAAGGGATACACATGAAAATAACAAAATATATACAGAGCGCCGTTATCGCGGGACTCGTACTTGTAGCATCTGCTGTCGCAGGATATCAGGTTTCAGAAATCGCAACAACTAATGCTGACAAACCTCTGTATGCAAAAGGGCTTGAAAACGGTACCGTCTATTGGGTTGGATACCAAACTGAAGAAGACCAACGACGAGACCTTTTCAAATCTGACGTTCAAGAGTATACAAATATCACCAATACGCCAAGTGAGTGGGAAAACTATACCGCAGTTGATGGTGAAACCTATGTATACCTAAAAAGCAATGGAATTTTCTTTTATAACGGTACTCAAGATATTCATGTATTGGACATACCAGTGAATTCTATGGGACCTATGGATCTTGACAATGGTCAATTTGTATTTCCACTTTACGACGGCAATGATAATGAGATAATGCTCTTTAATGGTACTGAACTCATTCAAATCACTGACAACGATCGTGAAGATGTTATGCCAAGAATTCATAATGGCGAAATCGTATGGAAGTCTTATGATACTGATCAATTTATTGAGCATCTCTATTACTACAAAGCTGATGGTACTACGCAACTCATTAGTGACGATGTAGATTATGGTTTTCCTGCAATTGAAAATGGTGTTATTGCATGGACTGCACCAGGTGCTGGCGATGAGTCAGATATTTTTGTATACCAAAATAACACGATTCAAAACATAAGTCAGACAACAGTAAAAGAACAAGATCCTCAAATTAATAATGGTATCATTGCCTGGAAAAGTCGTTATTACGAACTCATCGTTTCAAAATCTCATATTGAACATTTTGAAATTATGCTCTACGAAGGAACCGAAGCAGTGTCTATTACCGGCCAAGATCGTAACTATAAATATTATTCTCTTGATGATGGTGAAATAATTATTTCTGGATATAACAAAGAAGATTACTCGTCTTTCATAGCGCACTATAATGGTACAACCCTAAACACCATTAGCGCCGAAGCAGAGACATCATATAGCTATCCATTGATTGAAAATGGTATGCTTGTTTGGACAGAGTATAACTACTCTGTAGATCGAACCTATAGAATAATGACAGCCAAGGAATTAGTATTTGACCCTACCGCAACATACAAAATCATTTCAAGACACAGTGGTAAAGCTATTGACCTTCAAACAGAAAGTGCTCAATGGAATGGTGGTTACATCCAACAATGGGATTTCTATGGAGCAGCGAATCAGCTTTGGAATATCATTGCAACAGAATCAGGTTTTAAAATCATCAACGCCTTATCAGGTAAAGCACTTGATGTAGAAGGCTACTCAACCAGTAATGGCGCACGAGTCCATCAGTGGGACTATGTTGGTGGTGCAAACCAGCAGTGGAATTTTGTATCTCAGACTGATGGTTCAGTTGCTATTGAAAATGTATTGAGTGGCAAAGTTATTGATATTGCAGATTTTGCAACATCAAATAGCAGCCCGTTACACCAATGGGATTTCGTTGGTGGTGAAAATCAAAAATGGGATATCATTATTGTTGAATAACAGTACTCCCTTTCTATAATTGATGTATAAAAGGTTACTCCCAGCGGGGGGTAACCTTTTTTTGGGCCAAATACGTGTAGTATATCACCGACGGTTTTGCACAGGGACGTATTTAAACTGTGGGGAGCGTTTACAGACCCTTACCTCCCCACAATCGGGAGAGATACCTTGTGTGGTTATGGCCATTTACACAAAAACCTGACACCCTCTTTGTATATCATAACAAATCTCATTCTTCTGTTTTCAGTGTTGACCTTTAATAGATATTAGAATTGTCGTTAGGTTATTTCCAATCGATCTTTCCCCACAGTGACAGTGTTAATACAGCACCATATAGGCCACATAATAATTGGACAAAAAACATTTGAACTCCTGAAAATATACTTCCTTGGGTCAAACAGTTTATCATCATAAATGTGAAGACAATGAGTAGGAGTGGGATCCTGAATATTTTTTTGAGATATAGTTGGCCTACAATGGATATAAATAACACAACATATCCCAAAATCAATAGAGAGCTGATAATTGTTGAATAAGTATTTCCAAAATTGAACATATATGAAGCGTGTTGAGCGACCCAGGCTCCCTGAACAATTAATAGAATGAAAAGAAGTTTTTTGAATATTGAATTTTGCATATCCCCACCTTTGTAATTATAGTTCAGATTGAATTTACAAGATGAGTTACTATAAGGCTTCACAGATATAAATATATGAGACAATATTACAGATCTATGACAAATGTTAAATTGCATTAAAATCGTAGTCCAATGTATTGGCTTTAGATCTCACCAAAAATCTTTTAGGGGAGTCATTTTTTAAATTAACTCAGGGGGCATGTATATGTTATACAGTTGTTACTAGTGGGCAGCTTGACTGTAGCTACCCAGGGCAAATAATAAGGCAAGAATCACAATAATTGGTCCGAAAATTATGCTCGTTCTTATTAAACTTTCCTCAAATCTTTCTTCTTTTTCTTTTTTTACTTGTCTTTCGGTTTGGTGATGACCTGTTTGATTCTCATAAGAGATCATACCGTCAACACTTCCTGTCCTAACCGTGTTAGTTTGTGCACAAGAAAGAAGGGTAAATGATATTAATACCCAAAAGTAACTCATGAAAGGTGATATTCTAATACGCATATTCCCCGATAACAGTTGAGCTAAGCGGAAGGCAGCGTTATTTAAATGGCGTGGACTTAAGTGTCTAAAAGAACGCATTGTTAGCCTTTTTTGAAAAGCAATGGATCTCTCGATTTAATTATCCATGCTGAATTGTGTTGTTCGAAACCAATCTTGGGGTAATATTCTTTGGCCTTTGGCGCTGACAATAAAATAAGGGAGGCGTTGTCCCCTAGCTGCTGCTGTGTTAATTCTATTAATTGAGTACCAATCCCTAGTCGTTGATAATTTTCATCAACAGCTAAATCAGACAAGTAGCAGCAATATTCAAAATCAGTAACTGACCTGGCAACACCGATTAATAGTTCATTGTCCCAGGCTGTACAAAGTATATCAGCATGCTTCAACATTGCATCAATAGATTTGTTGTCGTCAACAGGACGTCTTTCTCCAAGGGTAGATCTATTTAATAAATCACAAAACTGGGTAGATGTTATTGTTCTTGATGATTCAAATTTCATATACAGTACAAGGCTAACGATTTAGTTGAGTGCTTAAAAGAACGTTTTGTTATAAATTTGTGCGATCCCCGTGGCTCGGAGGAGTAGATATTACTAAAAATACTGTTGGCTCCGTATCCGTATTCATGAACTTATGTGGGGTGTTAGCAGGGATATTAATACCTTGATTTGCAGACAATTTCTGAATATTTCCATCAACTTCTATTGTCGCAATTCCAGATTTGATGTAAAAGAATTGCTGAGATAAGCTGTGATAGTGCAATACTTCAGAAGAGCCGCTTGGTACAATTTCTTCAATAACACTTAGTTGATTATTTTTCAGTAAATGCCAGCCATCACAGTTATCGCCCCATTTATAATGTTCAGAATTTGATGTATCGACAATCTTCATGGGGGGGGTCCAGAAATTTATAACGGTTGAGTTGAGCGGAAGTGAGTGTTTGACTGAAAAATAATTAATTATTGTTTGACCGAAGGGAGTAAAATTAATTGTTTTTGAAGTGAAGATTACCGTCTGCACCGCTTTGTTATAATTTCTTCGATACAGTTTCTTGAGATCTTAATTATAGAGGCCAAATTTTCACTCTACCACTACCTGTATCATTGACAATTATCCAGTCAATTTTGAAGTGACTAATTTTAGGCCAAAGAGTAGAGGATGACAACAATGTCCTTGCAGATTCTACTGTAGAAATAGACAAATCTACATCTACAGTGTTAACATCCTCAATAATTTCAATAGTAAGTGAATGGCTATTACTCAGAATTAATTTGCAGTCGAGTAATACTTCGCCAGATTTTTCTGCCAAAATAGTAGCTGCCAGATCAATTCTACCACAATTAGTTTCAGTACTAGCGATGTTTAGCATGGATTGAAATGTACTTGACATATATACTGTTTCCAAAAATTATTGTTTGACCGAAGGGAGTTTAATTAATTGTTTTTGAAGTGAAGATTACCGTCTGCAACGGTTTGTTATGTGGCGTCTTTATTCTCAAACAAATCTTTAGCGTTTTGAGAAACCTTAAAATATATTATGGCAAAGGCTAAGAGTGCAAATGTTTGCTGCAAATCACTTGCGTTAATTAAATTATCACTGTTAAAACAGTTTGAACTTGGCTCAATTAATGCCAAAATCACCGTACTAGCAAAGTTAAATCCAAATAAACTAATAACAACTTTTTTTGTTTTTGACGACCTTGCAAAAATCAGAAACAAAGCAAGAGGAGCGAGAATGGAAGAAATAAATAATGAAAGTAGTGCTACTCCAAAATATTGATTAAGCTGACTAAGACAATTTTTTGACAACTCTAAATCTTGAAATCCTGTGCCAAAAACAAGTGGAAAACCATCTATAAGTGCTGAAATACTTTGGTATGTTGTAACGATTAATAACAGGATAACAATTGTTATTCCAATACCATGCTTGGTATACTCTTTATTTTGAGTCATAATTTGTCCTAGGCGATAAAAAATGTTTAAACTAGAGTCAAGCCACATAACGGTTGAGTTCAGCGGAAGCTTTGCTTTAAAAATAATTAATTATGTTTGACCGGAGGGAGTTATTAATTGTTTTTAAAGTGAAGATTACCGTCTGCAACGCTTTGTTAGCTGATACTGTTTAATATATCAATAATTATCTTTTTCAGTTTTCTTTGTTCAATCCAAAAACCACCTTGCATCATTAAATATCCAAATAAAAACATCAATATTGGGCCAAACATAATTTCATTTTTTACTTGTAGCATTGCATAAATTACAAGTCCAGATCCCGCTAACCACATTAACATGAAAATATTGACAATTACATGCATGTTAAATTTGATGATTATCTGATTTTTAATACTAGCTTCAATCACACTCAAAGACGCAAGTGGTAAAAATGAATTTTTATATTTGATAGCTCTCGTTAATCTTAGAGAGTTTTTATTAAGCGTCCCCCACAATGGCTTATCGTTTGATTTCACGCTTGAAAATAGATCCAACTGTACATAATGGGATTTGAACAAATCAAATACTTCATCTTTTGTAAGAGATGTATCAAATTTAATTTTTGTATATGGTACAATGTTCATTCTAGGACCAGCTAACGTTTGAGTTGAGCGGAATTGCGGATGTTCATAAAATAGATAAATTGGAACGCTTAGTGACTATCTATTTTATGGGCATTTGCAATTACCGACTCCAACGCTTTGATATTAGTTATGTCCCCCTTTTTCAAGATGGTACAATAAAGTACAC
>JAOPTX010000032.1:0-189114 GCA_051532055.1 Fibrobacterales bacterium
AACTAATATCAAATCGTTGGAGACGGTAATCACGCATTAGCCAAAAAACAAATTAACTCGCATTCGCTCATACAATAATTTATTTTTTGGCTAACACGCAATTCCGCTCAACTCAACCGTTATAAGTGCTGAAACATTAGTGTCAGCACTAGTTTATTTTAGATTACAACTTACTGTGCAACCCTCCAAATGTATCCCAATGTGAGTAATTTACATTTCCATCTGTCCAATATATTTTCATTGTATTTTGCGCAGCCTTTGCTGTCAAAATTATTGATAAAATTGTATTTCTTTCTTCGCCCGTTTCTGTAATACCAATATCTTTATCATGACAAGTAGTTTGAAAAGACAGTTTACCATTTGCATAATAAACCTCTTTGATCGTACCTTCACAATTTCCTGCAAAAACACTACCAGCTGAAATCGCCATCAGAGCACATGTACTAATTAAAAAATTTTTTAGATATTTCATAGTTATTCCTTATAATATTGATTGGTCTATTCTTATTAGACGACAACTTATTTACAAATGGGAAAATAAAATATTAATATAGAAAAATATTTTGTAAACTTCTTTGACAGGCATTATAACAAAACGTTGGAACGGCAAGCAAGTATTTGCTAAAAAAGTAATTACTCGCTCCGCTCAAACATTAATTACTTTTTCATCAAACACTCAGGAAGAAAAGTACCTTTTAAAGAAAACAACTGTCTAGTGAGGCAGGGTCACATCAATACGGCTATGCTACCACGCAAGGATTTTCATGGACACACTTAAGCCCCTTATTATAATATTAGTCAGTGGTACAATTTGTCTTTTATTTAGCCTAAATTCCTCAAAGAAAATAAAGAGGAATGGTGGGGTTGAATTAGTTGAATATAGCCTTGGGATTAAATCTCTATCCTTTGTGTTTCTGATATTATTAGGCGTCATGATTTTAGCATTAAGCTCAAAACAAGCCAACAATATTTTTGAACAATTTTCAGTCCCAATATTTTTTGGATCTTTTCTTATTTACATGATACCTGAAACCTTTTTCAAAAAGGTCAAGATCTATGACTCCACATTTGAAGTTATATCACCATGGAGAAAAAATTGTAAGATCACACCGTCTGATATAATTAAAATAAATTATTCAGACTCTTTACAATGGCATTCAATCAAAACTAAAAACAATGGAACCATTTATTTACATGATTATTTAAGAGGAAAAGATCAATTAATTGAACGCATGCTTAAACATTCGAGTAAGTGATGAAGCCGTATAACAAACCGTTCTTTTAGACACTTAAGTCAAGAACTAGTTATTCAATACACAAACTACAACTCAAGTATCCCTTTACTTTGCATCAATTCAGACAAATCTTCTACACCACATATTTCCATATCTTGCGTATCAATGCTTCGAACCTCATTAATCACCCAAAGATCATGCCATGTTGAGCAACCCACACTTTCGACAATAACCTTACTTTCTTGATCATCAAATTGATCTGCAGTTATATCTATAATCAATTCTTCACCCATCAACCATACATGTACATGAAGCCCTCGTTTAGCTACTACCAATCGATACTCTCCACTATTCAACGTATTCAGGTGGACCCCTAAATTTACTGAGGACAATAAACAAACCCCCATTGGAAACCCTCGAAACTCTTTATTATTTGGAATAGCTGACACTAATTCAAGAGCCGCTCGAAACTTACTTGCTTCTTCAAATATTCTGGCCTTACTCGACATACACAACACTTTAAGAAAAATCCATTTATCCATAATAGAAAAATATCACCAGAAATTCTTTGAGATGACAATGGCACACACTCATAAAACAGATATTCACGATCAACTAATATTTATCTATTTTGTGGGAACCTCCATTTTCACCACATTCAATTACTTTATGGGACAAGGGGGCATTTCCCCAATTTCAAGAAGGACACCATGGATAATACACAAGAATATTTAATTGGATTCTTATATCATCAGCCACGAACTATGAACCTTTTTAATGCAGGCATGCTCAATGAATACGAATCATCATCTGGTTTTTATGTAACCGCACCTGACGAGCAGAGCGCATTTACATGGGGTGAGGCTGTTGCTGAAAAAATATTTCAAGACCTAAACAATGATTCCACATTGAGTTTAAAGAAATCGAACTATTATGTATGGGTCGTTGACTCACCAGAAAAGTCCAATTGGAGAAATAAACTGAACACCTTTCCAAAGATTGCTATTGGAGAGTTTCCTCATCTTGACTTCTTTGATGAAACTAAAGAGTAGAATCATACGTTTTTTACCTCATACACACTAACCGCGTAGTAAACAATTCCTTCTACACGCACCTTAATACCCCCATTAAAACTGTCAATTTCTATTTTTGAGATAAATACCTACCACTATAAGGTTTCTACATGAAATTCCCTGATGACGAAATTGGTTCTATTCTCCAGCAGATGGATGAACACGGAGAAGATCTCTCTCAACCTGTTGAAAACTCATTTTTTATTCTTTTCGAAAAAAGAAGTGACCTCTTAAGTTTTCTTGAGTCTCGGAATGAGCTTGAATGTTCGGAAACAATTTCTTGGGTTGACGAAGCCTCTATGTGGGAACTCGCAATCGTACAATCTATGATTCCCGATTATGATATCATAAAAAATATTTCAGATGAAATTGAATCATCTGCTTCGCTCTTTAATGGCGTCTCTGATGGCTGGACCTGTATTACCAATTAAGAGTTCGTACACTGTTTCAGTCAATGAGGACATCTGTACTGGGTGTAGTGGATGCGCGAATCAATGCCCCTCTGCTATTCTCTTTATTGATGACACTGAGGGGGTATGCAAAGTAATTGATACCGTCATATGTGGTGGTGAGAGAGAGTGTATGGACGTCTGCCCAACAGGCGCTATAACAGTTAAATCAAACTCTTAGCAATTACTGGTACACCCCCATAATCATTATACCCCATATTGATCCTTATCTCCAATATCGTAATGCAGTGGCATTGTCCATTTTGCCACCGCTAGCCAGCTATACAGAAGTGATGCAATTCCAACAGCGAGATATGCAGCAGTATCGAATGAGAATAAGAAAGCCCCAATTGCAAACGCAAAGAGAAATGGAACAAAGGGAAGCCCTGGAATTTTAAAGCAAAAATATTCTTTAAAGGCCATCATTCCAGTGCCTGCATAGAAAAAACCAAGAGCTGCGAGCTCTGCATGCTCATGAAACCACACATTATCTATACGGGTAGATATACCAAATATCACTAACCCTATCCAACTCATCAGTGGTATCAACCAACGGAAACGAGGGTCATACAAATGAATATTGGCGCTTGCAAGTGCCGCCCCCATCGCGACAATTGGTAAATACCAATCGCCTAAAATCGACCACTCGGCAAAGAATTCAACACTATATATCAGTGAGCTTAATCCCACTATAACAAGCCCAATGCGATAGAGCGATACAGTCATTTTATCGAAGCTATGCATTTCAGGTAGATGTTCTGGGTTTGCCATGGAGTCTCCTTATTTTATTTATCTAAGATAGTTCCAATTCAAATAAGAAACAACAACTCCGCACCCTTGTTCCAATGTTATTGCAACTATTACGTTCCTGTAATCCCTGAAACCGCCCCTTCATTCTTTTCGAAAAATAATCTACTTTAACACAAGAGCTTAATTGAGAATAAAGTATGAAAACAGTGATCATCATCGCTCACGGAAGTAGGCGGAACGCTTCAAATGAAGAGTTCATCAATTTTGTCTCTCAGATTGAAACTGAGCATCGTTCAAGTGTATGCACCATAGCCCATGCCTTTCTTGAATTGTCTGAGCCCACCCTTAATCAAGCCATCGAATCAGCAATACACCAAGGTAGTACTACAATTGACATTCTCCCCTATTTTCTCAATGCAGGAGTCCATGTGGAGCGAGACATTCCCAAACTTATGTCTGAAGCACAAGCTACCTACCCTAAATGCCGCTTCACCACACTGCCCTATATTGGTGCACTAACGGGAATGCAGAGCCTTGTGGCCTCCCAAATAACTACCAAATAACTACCAAATAAAGCCCCCAACGCCTTTCTCTTGGATAAATTCCATACTTTGAAAAGAAAAAACTACATTCTATTCAAATAGATTAGAGGATATATTGTATGTTAGGACAACAGGTTCGTGTTGAAGTTCAAAATGACTTTTTAACCAAGGTCTCCCAGGCCAATCCCGTAGCTGCACTTGCAGAACTTATTTGGAATGCACTGGATGCAGATGCAACTGAAGTAGTGGTTGAAACCCTTGAAAATGAACTGGGAGTCATAACCGACATTATTGTCAAAGATAATGGCCATGGCATACACTATGATCACGCCCGAGAACTCTTTGGTTCACTCGGGGGCTCATGGAAGAGTAGTTCAATGTCAACTGGTCGTGGACGATTTCTTCATGGCCAAGAAGGTAAAGGCCGTTTTAAAGCATTTGCCCTGGGTGGTGACGTGCATTGGGATATCGACTACTCTGATGATACAACGACCAAACGATACTCCGTCTCATCTCAATACGAAAACCTCGGAACTTTTAGCATTACCGACATTGAGACATCTCAACAGAACCATGCTGGTGTAACGGTACATATATCAAACCCTCATAAACAGTTTGCATTTTTTGATCAAGATATCGCAAAAGAAAAACTGACTCCAATCTTTGCCTTTTATCTCATGGCCTACAAAGATGTATCAATTAGATTCAATGATGCGCTCATCACCCCTGAGACCTTAATTAGAAATCACACGACCTACACTCTTGAAACCCTCGATGTTGAAGGAACTCCTTACAATTATGAACTCGAAATTGTTGAATGGAACGAAAAAACTGAGCGCTTGTGTTATCTCTGTAATCAATACGGCTTCCCTTTAGAACGTAGCGATAGAAGCCTTGCACAGTACAAAGACTTTTCTTTTACCGCATATCTCAAATCAGAACATTTGACTCATCTCAATAATATGGGCCTTTTGGCTATTTCGGAGCTTGAGCCCCACCTCTCGCTTATGCTTGATAAAGCATTTTCAGAAATGAAAAATCATTTTAATAAACAGTCAGTAGCGAGTTCTCAAAAAGTTATCACCGAACTCCATAACGAGAAAGCCTACCCATTTGAAAAAGCCGTTTCGGCAGATGAAAAAGTGCTCCGAAAAATATTTGATGGATTAGCAGTACAGATTCAAGAAGAGATTCCCGATTATAAAAAAATGGGCGCTAAAGCAAAAGCACTCCACTATAGACTCCTCAAGCTTGCTATGGAACAATCTCCTGATCAGTTACATCAATTACTTGCAAGTGAAGTTAACCTCAAAAAAGATGCTATTTCTGAACTCGATACCCTTATGAGCGTCACATAATTAATAAGAAATAACAACGTAGATACAAAAGGGGCCTCTAATAAATAGAGGCCCTTTTTTATTAAGCAGCACCGCCCCCAGCGCTACTCAATTTTTATTCGAGAACTATTGCATTTCATTACTTCTAACACATATATCAATTCTGTGTACTACCTATTATGCCATTCTTATTACCTATCTGCACGAAGAATACCTCTATAAAGCCAAATTTCTAATAATTAATGCTAAACTCATTTTTCAAGTAAATTTCCCGGAGACAAAGAACACACTCCACTCCAAATTGTTATCTTTGACCTAGATTTAAAAGGATACGACATGGCTTCTATTGGCAAAACAGCAACTCTTACTGTAGTAAGTGTAAAAGAGTTTGGACTCTATCTTGATGGTGGTGAACTTGGTGAAATCTTAATTCCCACTCGTTATGCGCCATCTCGTGCTCAAGAAGGCGATGAAATATCTGTTTTTATCTATTGTGATTCTGAAGATCGCGTTATAGCTACTACAGAAAAACCATTCCTTGAGGCGGGCGAATATGGCTTATTAAAAGTTGCCGAAACTGGCTCGTATGGTGCATTCTTAAACTGGGGCCTACCAAAAGATATTCTTGTACCCCACAAAGAGATGCAGCGTGAGATGGAACAAGGCTTTGAATACCTTGTTACAGTTTATGTCGATCACGAAACTGACCGCCTCGTTGCCAGTTCACGACTTGACCGCCACCTGAGTATCGATACCGACATGTTTTCTGAAGGAGATGAAGTCTCTATTATTGTTGCTCACTTTACCGATATGGGCTGTAAAGTAGTAGTCAACAATCACTGTTGGGGATTACTCTTCAAAAACGAGATCTTTCAAGATTTAAAAAAGGGTGATAAAACCACTGCATGGATTAAGAACATACGAGAAGATGGAAAGCTCGACTTAGTGTTACAACAAGCGGGATATGACACCATTGACCCTCTCTCCAAAGAAATTATGGAGAAGCTTGATGACTCAGATGGCTTCCTTCCTTTTAATGATAAAAGTGCACCTGATGAAATTTATGACTTTTTTGGCATGAGCAAAAAAGCGTTTAAAAAGGCACTCGGAAGCCTTTATAAAGAACGCCTCATTACTATCGAAAATGATGGCATCCATAAACAATAACCTTGGTTGATTCTTCTATGGCTAAAAAAATGAACTCATTTGCTGACCTCGTCTATTCAACAGAGACGGGTTCGACTTGCCCCAAATGCGGAAAAGCATTAAAAAAATGTAGCTGTACTACTAATAGCACACCACCAAAAGGTGATGGTATCGTACGTGTTGGTCGACTGACCAAAGGGAAAAAAGGGGCTGGTGTCACCACAATAACAGGCCTCCCCCTCAATGATAGTGACCTCAAAGATGTCGCTAAAAAATTGAAACAAAAATGCGGCACCGGTGGGACTATTAAAGAACGCATCATCGAAATCCAAGGAGATAAACGTGACTTACTTATTCCCGAACTTGAGAAAATGGGCTATACTGTAAAACGTGTCGGCGGATAGCGAAGACTATGTCACGCACCCTTCCTGATCTCACCACAACTCCTGTAGGAAAATCACTTGCGTCAATGACACTCCCCATGATAGTGGGTATTGGCGGAATGATCCTTTTTAATCTTATTGATACATGGTTTGTTGCACAACTTGGTCCCCTCCATCTTGCCGCAATGAGTTTCACCTTTCCCATTACACTTTTTGCAGGCGGGCTCGCACTAGGCCTCGGCACTGGAGCCACTGCTGTAATTTCACGTGCGATTGGGACTAAAGATACCGCAAAAGTCAACCGCACTACTGTCGATGCCTTGCTCCTCTCTCTTATTATCGTATCCCTTTTTATACTCATAGGGTTCCTCACAATGGACCCACTCTTTAGGTTACTTGGATCTGAGTCCGACACCATACATCTCGTAAAAGACTATATGACGATATGGTATGGAGGTGCACTCTTTGTGGTAGTCCCCATGGTTGGTAATAGTGCTATTAGAGCAACCGGTGATATCAAAACTACTTCTGCAATTATGATGATCGCTATTGTTATTAATTTCATACTCGACCCCCTTCTCATATTTGGCTATGGGCCCTTTCCTCGTATGGAAATGGAGGGTGCTGCTCTCGCCTCAGTCATTGCTCGGGCAACAACCTTTATCGCCTCACTACTGGTGCTTCGTTATAAACATAAGATGCTCACCTTCATACGACCCACCTTTCAAGAACTCGTACAGTCCTGGAAAGGTATTCTCTATATAGGCCTCCCCTCTGCAACGACTAAATTAATCATCCCCATCTCTATGGGGGTTGTTACTCGAATGGTTGCTCAGTATGGCACCAATGCAGTCGCTGGGTTTGGTGTTGCTTCACGTATTGAAGCACTTGCCATCATGGTCTTTATGGCACTCTCTGCCGTAACAGTTCCCTTTACCGGACAAAATTTTGGTGCAGGACATTTTGTACGCATTAAAGAAGCGGCCCTGAAAAGCTCCCTCTTTGCACTCATATATGGGTTCGCACTATTTTTACTCTTTTTTAGTGCAGGAGAATCTATTGCTGCACTCTTTGATAACACCCCATCAATTGTTGCCGTCACCAACCTCTATCTCTTTATTGTCAGTCTCAGCTATGGACTTGCAGGCATACTTATGGTCAATAGTTCAACGTTTAATGGACTCAATCAACCGATGCCGACACTGTATTTAGCTATTGTACGGATGGTTGCTTTTTATATACCCTTCGCCTATATCGGCTCTCACCTGTTTGGCCTTGCAGGCATTTGCATTGGAATAGCCTTGGCTAACGCCCTAACTGGGGCTTGGGCCCATTTTTGGTTAAAACAGACATTAAATCGTCTTATAAAAACCTAGTGAAGCACCAACAATACCGCTTACAATTTATTACCTTTTTATTTCACATTGTTTAAACCACTAAAGGACCTATCTATGGAATTATCAATTGCATACCAAGACTCATACTCTCGAGGAGAGCTTTTACTCAGAACAATACTCGGCCTATTTTATATTGCTATCCCTCACTTTTTTATCCTCCTCTTTCTGGGCCTATGGGGCTCTGTATTAGGGTTCATCTCTTTTTGGGCTATTCTTTTTACAGGGTCATATCCACAAAGCAGTTTTGAATATCAAGTAAAACTCAGTCGTTGGTCTCTTCGTGTAATGGCGCGCCTTTGGAACCTTACTGATGGTTACCCTCCTTTTGGACTAAACAACGAAGAGGACCCGGCACAACTTTCAATTGCCTATCCAGAATCGGTGAGTCGTGTATCCGTTCTTCTCAGAACACTATTTGGTGCTTTTTATGTTGTTATTCCTCACATGCTCTGTCTCTATTTTCGTTTTATAGCTACGGCAGTTCTTCAATTTATTGCGTGGTGGATCGTACTCTTTACTGGCTCTTACCCACAAAGCTTCCATGAGTTTAACGTTGGCACCCTTAGATGGCAAACACGTTTAAACCTCTATATGAGATTTATTACACAAGAATATCCTGCATTTTCCGGTAAATAATGGAAGGGCAAAATTCCTTTGTTGAGAACCAGCCATCATCGACTGGTTCTTCAACTGACCTCTCCTCAAAGTATCATCCGCTTCCTCAACCCAATGACATTCCAAAGCGTGAATGTGAAGATGCGATGGGTGGATATCTCATGATGTTTGCTGTTCTTGCCGTAGGTTTACCTCTACCGATCCTTAATTTAATCGCAGCAGTTATTTACTATTTCGTGAACCGTAAAAAGAGTAAATTTGTTCATTTCCATGTATTACAATCACTTATTTCACAACTCCCTACATCAATAGCAAACGTTGCCCTTGTTGGATGGACTGTTCAAATATTTTATCATTCAAGTACCACTGTACAGTTGGAATTCAGCAACCACTATATTGGGTATCTTTTTATGACTATTATTCTCAACATGGGATATGTGATACTGAGTATTACTGCGGCCATAAGAGCCCGTAAAGGTCGTATGATGTATATGCTCTTTTTTGGCAAAATATCATACCATTTTGCATTTCGCAAACAAGACGTTGAAGATGTAATTATTGAAAATAGGCCCCCTATCTAACTATGTTCATCATTCTAAAAAAATCATTCAAAGAGCTTCTTCTTCTCGTGGTACTACTGGGATCAGTTTGGTATCTTTTTTCACATGTTGAACTCGGAACCCCTTCTCTTGATGATCTCGTGTCAATCGAGCTCGAAGAGAAGCTGGGAACTTTTATCATTGAAGACCTGTATAGCACAAACCCTGAATATCAAAAAATATCAATCCCTCCATTGGATTCAGTTGTAAATATCATATCAAATAGACTCTATCAGGGTATTGATTCTACAGATTACGATTACTCAATCTCTGTCGTGCAATCCTCAAACATTAATGCATTTGCCCTTCCTGGTGGCCGGATATTAATCACCACAGCCCTGATCTCATTTACCCGTTCTGCAGAAGAATTAGCTTCAGTTATCGCTCATGAAATAGGCCATGTAGAACATCGAGATGTTGTAGCTGCTCTACTGAAAGAATTAGGCATCGCTGTACTTCTTTCAGACAACATCGCTTCCATTACTAAGATCACTCTTGGCACAATGCATAGCAGGTCTCAAGAGAGCGCTGCTGATCAATTCAGTCTATCACTCCTCGACAAATCTCATCTTTCGGCCAAACATATGGCTCATTTTTTTACTCGGCTGAGAGAACAAGAATTCGAGCTCAGTGAACACCTTGCTCTTTTAACGACTCACCCCCATCTAAACAGCCGTATCAAAGCAGCTCAAGCATTCAACCAATCAGATATATTTACAGAGACCAGTTTTGATATTAATTGGAAAAAAGTACAATCTTTTATCCAATAACCTGGGCCTCTTTACCGCTCTTGTACCAAGAGTGTTTCACCTTCCCAATACCCCACACAATTCCTACCATTTTGCTTTGCAAAATACATGGCAGCATCGGCCCTCTCAAGAGATTTTGTTACTGGGCGACCAGCATAAAGCCCCGTCACTCCCAGTGATACGGTCAAAGGGATTTCCCCTTCTTTAAAAGAAAACACATGGTCTTCAATTACCTCTCTCAACCTTTGAGCAAAAGTGAGAGAATGGTGTTTTTTTTGATTTCGGGCAATGATCACAAATTCCTCACCACCAAATCGCCCGATTTGATCCGTCTCTCTACAAAAGCCCTTTAACAATTCAGCGAGTTCCTTTAAAAGCACATCACCTGCTAGGTGAGAGTGAGTGTCATTAATATTTTTGAAGTGATCAATATCTAAAAAGAGCAATGACGATCGACTACCATCCCCCTGAACACGAGCATACTCTTTATCAAGGAACTGCTGTATCGCCTTCTTATTCAACAACCCGGTGAGAGGGTCTAGGTTTGCTTCATTTTTTAATATGCGATTTTCTTCATCAAGCATATCAATAGTCAGCCGTGAGTATTCAACCATATTTTTTAAGGTAAGAAGACCCACAATAATTCCATTAGCCATCACAGGGAGTCTTTTAACATTTTCTATACTAAAGATTTCAATCGCTTCAAGGTAATTCGTTGACACATCAATGGTAATGAGTGGTTCAGCCATAAACTCTTTGGCTGTAATTCCAAGAACATCAAAAGGCCCCTGTTTAACCAAATCAGCAAAACTACGTTCTGTTATTATGCCAACGGGCTTTTCACTATCCATAATAATGATACAACCCACCCGCTCTTCAGTCATTTTCTCAGCACACACTTGAGCAGAATCAGTAATATCAGCAGTAATAACATGCTCATGCATTATTTTTTCAATAGGTATATTAACGGTATCAGCAATCATATACTACCTCTTTTATCCTCTTCTGTTGTAGAGTACTCCCCCCGGACTATCGTCATTAAAAGATATCTTCTTGTCACAAACAATTGCTATTTTTCATCTTACTGACCAAATTATTTCAATTCACCACACCACGTTAGGAAGCGCTATGGCCATTGAACTGGGTGAACCTATCATCAATCAACTCTCCTATTTAATCGACACCTATATGAAAGACGAACTCGACATTGAACTCAGCGATTTTAAGCTTCAAATGTTTACGAAACACGTTGTCGAAAGTTTTGCCCCTACCATATATAATAGTGCTATTAAAGATGCGCATGCATATGTCGTAACCAAAGCCGCTGATATGGAGATGGACCTCTATGCCGAAGAGCGCCGTTAAAAATACTACACCTGCTAAAGAGAGCTCCCTCTACCCTGCAGTGAAAGCCTTTTTAGAGCACCTTAATTACACCGTTAAAGGAGAGGTTATAGACTGCGATGTGATGGCAGTAAAAGGCCCCAAAAAAAATGCATCCATTGCCATCATTGAATTGAAACTCATCTTCAATATGAAAATATTATATCAAGCTCTTGAACGCAAGGCCATTACCGATGCAGTCTATATAGCGCTCCCAGAGAACTGTAGTGCCTATAAAAAAGATAGCGCTGCTGCAGAACAGCTATTATCTATGCTCGGTATAGGACTTCTTATTGTCACGCCCGGCCCCCGTGGTCAGGCTCTCCCCATCCTTGAACCAGCGCCTTATGCACCTCAAGCAGATGACACCACTTGCTCTAAACTATTAACTGAATTTTATGCACTTAATGGTGACCCCAATGTTGGCGGAAGCTCAACCCGTACCAAAAAAATGACTGTCTACCGACAGCAGGCACTCTCTCTTGTTGCCTATCTTAAAAAACATGGGCCCACAAAAGCGAGTATCATCAGTACTGAACTTGAAATACCCAAAGCACGCGCTATTCTCTATGATAATCACTACGGCTGGTTTGAATCTGAAGGTAAAGGCATCTACAAAAACTCTAAAAAGGCTAATTTAGGCTATAAAGAATGGAGGAAGTACCTGATCCCCCCTGTTTTATGAACGTTTATGAAACAGAATACCACTAATTAGCCGCAACTTCATAGTAATATGATTGCTCACCTTCTATTGGATACCTATATTGTAGATATCTGCTATAGGGGTGGATATTTAGAGTCTCTTATTTGTGTGTCCCAATTCAATTAATAAGACTCTAAATAATAAATTCAGGTGATTTAGAGGGTATCTGTCCCCAGACACAATATCTCAAGCCCTCGAGAACATGATCTATCATGTCCCTCTACTTCACCTGAATTCTTTAAAAGCTCAGAAATATACCTCCTACATCGTTAAAAAATCCTCACCGTACCAAAGTACGCCTTTGGACTTTTTGCCTCGTATGAGACACATTTCTGAGCTTTTTAAATATTCAATTTGAACCATAATTAAGCTACTGGCGGTAATTTTGACCGTTTTCGGACACAATTTTTCCTTCAAATATTTTTTCTAAGACTCACCACTTTATAACAATCATATCGTAAAAAATCCTCACCGTACCAAAGTACGCCTTTGGACTTTTTGCCTCGTATGTGACACATTTCTGAGCTTTTAAATATTCAATTTGAACTATAATTAAGCTACTGGCGGTAATTTTGACCGTTTTCAGTAGGTGGCATTCGGTTTTAGGCACTTCATTTTCGGTTTTCACTTTATACTTTCACATTTCCATTCGAGACTTCAAGCTTCAGACTTTAGACTTCCTTAAAAAATGCTATATTTGTCCACTAATCAAGACCTCAGGAGAGATTATGAATTACGCTGATGCTGGTGTATCACTCGAACGTGCCGATAAAGCGATGGCAGGAATAAAAAGCCATGTAAAATCGACATTCAATAAAAATGTTTTAGGCGATATCGGAAATTTCGGTGGCCTCTTTGCCCTCGATAATCTCGGAATGAAAGACCCTATTTTGGTCTCTTCTGTAGATGGTGTTGGCACAAAATTAAAAATCGATTTTGACATGGGAACGCATGAGCTTCCTGGTCAAGACATTGTTAACCACTGTGTAGATGATATCCTTGTACAAGGCGCAAAACCACTTTTCTTTCTTGACTATGTCGGTACAGGCCGTCTTCAAGATGGTGTAATGGAAGGCCTTGTAAGCGGTATGGCAAAAGCCTGTCGTGAAAATGGCACCGTTCTTATTGGTGGTGAAACTGCAGAGATGCCTGGATTTTACCAAGATGGTGAATATGATATTTCGGGAACTATTGTCGGTGTTGTAGATCGTGATGAACTTATTGACGGATCGACTATTAAAGCAGGGACTGTTGTTCTTGGACTTGCCTCAAGTGGCCTCCATACTAATGGCTATTCACTTGCACGCAAAGCGCTTCTTGAAGTTGGTGGATTTAAACTTGAAGACACCCCTGAAGGCTTTGATAAAAACCTTGGTCTTACACTTGCTGAACCTCACCGTTCATACCTCAACTCTATTTACCCATTGGTAAAAGAGAAAAAACTTCAAGGTCTCGTTCACGTAACCGGTTCAGGATTCCAAGGAAATATTCCTCGTGTACTCCCTGAAGGTGTTGATGTAATTATTGACCGTACTGCTTGGGAAGTACCTCCGGTATTTAAACTCATCCAAAAAACAGGCGATGTTGAAAAAGACGAAATGTACAATACCTTTAATATGGGTGTTGGCCTTCTCGCATTTGTTGAAGCATCTGATGTAGAGTACATCAAAACTAAACTCGAAGCTGCTGGTGAAAAAGTATGCGTTTGTGGTGAAGTTGTTGCAGGCAATAAATCAGTATCATTTAAAGACTAAGAATTGATCTATTTCACCAAGCTTTTTCTCGTGAGCTTGGTGAATATATACTCCGCAGGAAGACACTATGGCTATGTACCTTTATAATACCGCAAGCAGGAAAAAAGAACTCTTTGAGCCACTCGATGGTGCCACAGCAAAGATTTACTGTTGCGGTCCTACGGTATACCACTATGCCCACATTGGTAACCTGCGTACTTTTATTTTTGAAGACCTTCTTAAACGTTCACTACAGTATCATGATATTGCCGTGAACCATGTCGTAAACATCACTGATGTCGGTCACCTCACTTCTGATTCTGATCATGGTGAAGACAAAATGGAAAAGGGCGCCAAGCGCACTGGGAAATCAGTGTGGGAAATTGCCCAATACTATACTGATCGTTTTATGGAAGACTGTGAACATCTCAATATTATCGCTCCCAACACCTGGTGTAAAGCGACTGATCATATTGCAGAACAGATTAAACTTACTCAAGTACTTCAAGAAAAAGGATTTACTTATCAGATAGATGATGGTATCTACTTTGACTCTCAAAAATTTGAACGCTATGCTGACTTTGGCAAAATTGATATTGATGGCCTACAAGAAGGTTCTCGTATTGATGTTGGTGGAAAAAAATTCAGAACTGATTTTGCCCTTTGGAAATTTTCCCCCCAAGATACTCAGCGAGCAATGGAGTGGGAATCCCCATGGGGAACGGGCTTTCCTGGCTGGCACTTAGAGTGTTCTGCTATGGCAATGCACTATCTCGGTGAAACACTCGACATCCATTGTGGTGGTTCAGACCTTGTAAAAGTACACCACACCAATG
The DNA here is from genome assembly GCA_051532055.1 of Fibrobacterales bacterium. Lineage (GTDB taxonomy): Bacteria > Fibrobacterota > Fibrobacteria > Fibrobacterales > JAOPTW01 > JAOPTW01. Next base: position 14,931 of record JAOPTX010000032.1, read on the forward strand.
AGATCGCTCAATCAGAGTGTGCAACTGGTAAAACATTTTCGCGCTTTTGGATGCATGGTGAATTTCTTAAAATGGGTAACGACAAAAAAATGTCGAAGTCAGACGATGAGTTTTTAAAACTCAGTCTTCTCATTGAAAAAGGCTACTCACCACTTGCCTACCGCTATATGGCACTCACCTCTCACTACCGCAACTTCCTTACCTTTTCATGGGAAGGACTCGAGGCTGCCAATAACGCCTTAAAATCACTCCGAAAAAAGATTGCGAGCTTTATCGCTGCACCATCTCCTATTGAATCTGCTCCTGCTCTTAAATGGCAAAAAGATTTTGCAGATGCAATTGCCGATGATATCAATGTCCCCAAAGGGCTTGGTATACTCAATTCCATGCTCAAAGATAATAATCTTGCTCATGCAGAAAAAGCGGCACTCATTCTCGACTTTGACGCAGTTCTCGGTCTTGACCTTCATTTAGTTGAAGAAGAGATTGTTGATACTGACGGTGTTGATGTTACTGGAATTGAAGCCCTTATTGCTGAACGCGCTTTAGCTAAAGCAGAGAAAAACTGGAGTCGCTGTGATGAAATTCGTGATGAACTTCTTGCACAGGGCATTACACTCAAAGACTCTAAAGAGGGTACTACCTGGGAAAAACAATAACCCAGGCGTCCATATGAACACCTGGTTTAAACTTGAAATTCCATTGTAAAACAAACCCCTCTGCTCTCATTATTTTTTACCGAAATAGAACCGCCCATCTCAGTCATATAGTTTGCGCAAGAGTGAAGCCCAAATCCATGGCCATTATCTTTGGTAGTAAAGCCATGGCTGAATATTTTACCCAACAAATCTTCTCTGATTTTTCTGCCATTATTACTTACTGAAATTGAGAGATGCTGAGCATCTCCACCAACTGTGATAACTATAACTCGGTCTCCAAATGGGTTAAACATCAACTCTTCTTTAGCATTTTTTAAGAGATTAACCAGTATATGCTGTACCTTAGATTTTTGTGCAACAAAAGTTTTATGTGAATGATAATCTTGAATCACCTGAATTGAATACTGTTGAAGAGAGCCACCAATCATCTCAATGGTATCACTCACTACCGTTCTAGGGTCTATCTCTTGATTCTCTACTGGCGCTGTTGCGAACTCCTGCTGAGAACGAATGACATCTCGTATCGCAGTTATTTTATCGAGCATTCTTCCAAGATGATAGTCCATAGAATCTCGTTCATTACCACACTCATCAGAGAGCGCAATGAAATACTTCAAAAGGGTTTCACCTTTAGGATTATTAACCACAAAGTCCATTAAATTATCTTCATGCTCTCTCAAAAGGTTCGATGCGTCGATGAGCTTCTGTGCTGTACTACCTTCATGAATATCATTCATACTTTCATAAGAAAATATTAACGTATTAAGTAAGTTACCAACATTATGGAGTACCGACGTTGCAACCTCAGCTTTGCCTGCGGCATGTGCGTTTTCTATCAAGATATTTTGGCTTTCTATAAGTTGCTGTTCTGCCTTTTTACGGCTATCAATATCGTGAACCCAAAAGAGCAGCGACTCTTTACCTTTAAATAGGATCAACTTCCAAGTGAGCAAGCTCCAAAACTCCTCTCCATCATCACGTTTTAGAAGCATTTCATAGTCTACGACCTCGCCCTCTTCAGAAAATTTTTCCCAAAGGCTATACCGTTGTTCAGGATAAGCCCAGAAATCTATCGCAGACCGTCCCACAAGTGAGGCCCTATGGAGCTCTTCTAATGTATCATTTGCATAATGAATTGAGCCCGTTTCAAAATCAGATATCCCAATACCAATAGGACTACTATTGAGAATATCTATAAACATCTGTGTTTCTGTACTGAGCTCTGGAGGCGAAACAGCTTCTATATTCTGACCACCCAATGACGAAAATAAATCTTTCATAGCACCTGGTTTACGCAAATAAGGAAGCACTATCCGAACCCTTCCCTACCATTTTTGATCCATCTAATATACTTTCATATTGAGTACGAGTGACACTTTTTTGCCTTTTTTGTAGGGTTTCATGGTTGATAAATTATGAGCAGAACCCCCTTTTTCACCATTTTATAGGAGATTTTTTTATCATTTGCTCATAGAGGGCTCTTTTTTTAATAAAAGAACCCTCTATTTTGAACATATAGTATATTCTCTCTTTGTGGTATCAAAATGCCATTTTTAGCTGAAATATACCCATACGAACGAAAAGCCGAAAACTCATAAGAGTATTTGGACAGAGAAACCTTTTATCGGATAGAGAACATGACCTATTTTACCAACGGTTGCGAAAAAGAAGACGAAAAGAAAGAAGAGAAAAAAGATAACATCGCGATGAAACAAGAAGAGTTTTTTCATGACAATCGAACTCTCTTTTTATGGGGCGGTGTTGATGACGACAGCGCTTCAAAGCTTATTAAAGCGATGCTCTATCTCGACAGTGTCTCTCAAGACGATATTACCCTTTTGATCAATAGCCCTGGTGGCGTGATCTCTTCGGGTCTTGCAATCTATGACTGCATGCACTCTATTAAATCAGATGTACGTACCGTTGTATGTGGCCAAGCAGCTAGTATGGGTGCAGTACTTCTTTGTGCTGGTGCACCAGGCAAACGTTTTGCATGGAATCACGCACGCGTAATGATTCACCAACCACTTATTCAAGGGCACATGCAGGGACCTGCATCAGACATTGAAATTCAAGCAGACGAAATGCTCAGAATTCGTGAAACCCTCAATGGGATACTTGCAAAACACTCTGGTCAAGATGTTGAAACTATCGAAAAAGATACTGACAGAGACAACTTCATGGACCCGCAACAGGCAATTGACTACGGCCTTGTTGACGCTATTGAGTCGTAAGAGTATCCCTCCAAAAGAGATGTAATGGAAGCGGTTAAAGAGCGGTATCAACAGCAGATAGACAATCTGGATCAGGTATCCTCACTCCCCACAATTATTTCAAAAGTCCTCAAAGTAGTAAATCATCCACGATCTGCTGCAGAGGACGTTGCTTGGTACATTGAGAAAGATATAGGCCTTGCGAGTAAAGTACTCAAAATGGCCAACTCATCTTACTATGGCATTCCTAAAACAATTGGCAGTGTTCATTCTGCAGTAGTAATTCTTGGGTTTAATACACTCAAATCTATAGTTCTCTCTACTTCGGTAAAAAAACTCTTTCCCGATGAGTCAAAAGTTCCTCACTTCAATTTGAAGAAGTTTTGGAAACACTCCCTTGAAGTCGCAATGATAAGTAAATACTTGGCAAAGGTTTCAAGCAGTAGCCTCGACGACGAAATCGCCTTTAGCTCTGGACTGCTCCACGAGGTAGGTCTTTTGGTTGTTGATCAATTTTCACCGGAAGCTTTTGTAGAAGTGATTGATATGGTGCAAAAAGAGAGCTGTACCCTCGTCACAGCTGAAGAACGAATTATGGGAATTACGCACCTTACCATTAATAAAATGCTTTTTGAAAAATGGGGGCTTCCTGAGGCCCTCTCAGCACCTATTCACAATCACATGGCTCTTAATGAGTCAATAGAGCACCGTACGGCATCGTATATTCTCCATCTAGCAAACCACATTTCATATCTACGCGGATCGTTTTGTATAGAGAAGGAACCCGTTCCTCCTCTCAACGAAGAAACTTTTGAAGTCCTCGGAATTGATCAAACTATGGATGGGTTGATGGGCGATATCGCCACAGAACTTGAAAATTTTTCTGAAGTATTTTCCCTCATTTACTCAGGATAAAAGTAAGACATAAGGAACACCCATGGGATTTTTTAAAGCAATAAAAAAAGGCCTCACCAAAACGAGAGAGTCTTTCAACAATGAGCTGGGGACGATACTCGGTAAAGGCGTTTTAACCGAAGAAAAACTTGAAGAGATTGAAGAGCAGTTAATTAGAGCAGATATTGGTGTTGATACCGTATTCTCCCTTGTTGACTCACTGCGCGACCAAGCACTTGGGAAATCACTATCAGCAGATCAACTCATGAATATGCTGGGTGCTATTGCTTCTGACCTTTTGGTTGACCCTAAAGAAATAAATTGGGATGCAAAACCCCATGTCGTTCTCATTATCGGTGTCAATGGCGCTGGTAAAACAACTTCAATTGGCAAACTTTCACACTACTATAAAAAGCAAGGAAAAAAAGTACTCATCGCCGCAGCCGATACTTTTAGAGCTGCTGCAATTGAACAACTCGAGGTATGGGCTGATCGTACTGATGCTGAATTTGTTAAACATCAAGAGGGGTCCGATGCAGCGTCTGTAGTTTATGACGCATACGAAGCGGCTCAAGCTCGTGACTGTGATGTACTTCTCGTGGATACTGCAGGGCGACTACACAACAAAGAACACCTTATGGAAGAACTCAAGAAAATCGTCCGTATTCTACGCAAACATGACGAATCTCTTCCCCATGAATCAGTACTCGTTATTGATGGAAACACTGGACAAAACACTGTAAATCAGATTAAACGATTTAATCATGCAGTCCCTCTTGATGGCCTTATTGTCACCAAATTAGATGGTACTGCTAAAGGTGGTTCAGTCATTTCAATGTCCAATGAGCTTAAGCTCCCCATTGATTGGCTCGGTATGGGTGAATCAATGGACGACCTTGTACCCTTTTCTAAAGAGGAGTATATTAAAGGCCTCTTCTATATGGATGAATAATGAGAATAGCGAGTTTCATCTTTTTACTCTTCTTCCTGTCTTACTGTGAAAACAGTGAACCTGTGGACGATACTTATGTCTCAATATATGTGCTTACACGGCTGGCTAACACTGAATTTGGTTCTACAACTAAAAAGGCAGAACAGTTTCGCGCATCAATTTTTAAGCACTACAATATAAAAGAGGGGCTCTATATCAGTGAAATAGCACGCCTCAAAAATGATCCCGAACAATGGCAGCTATTTCAAGACAGAGTCATAGCTGATATTAAACAACGAGATTCTGCCCTTGATCATCACCAATTAAGAATGATACAGCTTGACTCCCTCCGTCGTGACTCCCTTCTTAATGACTCCATTAACAGAGAAGTCCTTGTGGACACTCTCACTTTAGATAGTACCCCATTAATAAAGGATACCCTCAAATGATATCTCCCTCTTGGACTGCACGATTAATCATTATAGGACTCATTGCACTGAGCTTTGCCTGTTCTAAGGAAAGTGATAAAAAAGCTCAAAGTCACAACGACTCACCGGTACAATGGCTCACCTTTGAAGAGGGGCTCAATAAAGCAACTGCAGAGAAAAAACTGATGTTTGTCGATCTCTATGCTGACTGGTGTGGACCGTGTAAATATATGGATGCAACCACTTATAAAGACTCCTCTGTAGCCGCACTCTTGAATTCACGATTTGTACCCGTTAAAATTGATGCCGACCAGCCTGAACCAATCGCTTGTGAAGAAAAACACCAGCTTCCTCCTATGGAGTGTGCTGCAAAAATATGGCAAGTACAGGGACTTCCTGGAACTATCATTCTTGATTCAAAGGGGTATTTTTTAACATCCACTATGGGTATTCAAGAGGCACAAAACTTAATTGAGTCGCTCAATCTCCTTCTTGATAAAGAAGAAGTTCTTCTCAATATCGTTTCTGAGGAAATCGCACGACAAGCAGATTCTATTGTTGCTTCTAAAATTAAACCAGCAACAAAATAATTAAACTATACTTTGAATATGAAACAACTGATAATTATCACTCTGATCTCACTTGCCTCAAGCTTTGCGGCAACCAACGCCCTTGATTTCACCTTGGGGACCGTTAACCCTAGTTCAGACAAAACTGCCTTTAATATCGACTTTAGTGGTAACTACTGGTACCAATGGGACCAAATGGTGCTCATTGGTGGTGGTGGCGGTGTACAACAATTCGGGAACAGCAGATCCTATCAAGCACTCCTTGGTGGTATTTTTCGGCTTCCCATTGGTGGACAAATGCTCCCCATTATTACAGGAAATTGGGGCTATAGCTTTGGAATGAGAGGGGAGTTCCTCTATAAAGCTGGCGGTGGATTTGACTTAAAGCTGGGGGACAACTCAAGTTTGCTTGCCCTTGGCGGGTACCAGAACAACACCCACACTGGCTCATATATTTATCTTCGCGGTGGTGTACTTCTCGAGTTCTAATTACTCACTCGACAAATCACCCTGATCCTCCCTTACAATTCAGAATCCATCCCTTCGGAAATTCTAATTATCCTATATTACCTATAGCGAATATTCTGACTGAATAATTTCCCACTTTTTTAATTGAAAGGAGTCCTGTATGAGCGATATATCGTCTATACCCATGCCCGATGAAAATGGTTTTTTTGGTGAGTTTGGAGGAACATTTGTACCTCCACAACTTGAATCAATCCTACAAGAGATCACCGATGCGTATAATGAAATAAAAAATGATCCAACATTCACAGAAGAACTTGAGATGCTCTACAAAACCTATGTTGGCAGACCAAGCGCCCTTTTCCACGCAAAAAACCTATCGAATAAGCTTGGTGGTGGACAAATATATTTTAAACGAGAAGACCTTAATCACACCGGTGCTCATAAAATAAACCACTGCTTAGGTGAAGCACTTCTTGCCAAAAAAATGGGTAAGAAAAAGCTTATTGCAGAAACAGGTGCAGGTCAACATGGTGTCGCTCTCGCGACAGCTGCAGTACTTGTTGGACTTGAATGTGACATATACATGGGTGAAGTTGACATTGCCAAAGAACACCCCAATGTTTTGCGCATGAAAATTCTTGGGGCCAATGTTATCCCCGTTGATCGTGGAACCAAAACTCTAAAAGACGCCGTTGACGCCGCTTTTGAAGCCTATATGGCCGACCCGATAACGCAAATTTACGCAATAGGATCAGTTGTAGGGCCACACCCTTTTCCTATGATGGTACGAGACTTTCAATCTATAATTGGAAAAGAGGCTAAAGAACAGTTTCATGAAGTACTCGGTAAGAATCCTGACAATCTCATTGCCTGTATCGGTGGTGGATCCAATGCCATGGGGCTTTTTACTGCATTTCTAGAAGATTCTGAGGTCTCCATTTATGGAGTAGAGCCATCAGGTCGGGGACTCGATACCCCTGATCATGCTGCGACTCTCACCCTAGGCTCACCAGGAATGCTTCACGGCTTTAAATGTTATAACTTACAAAACGAGCAAGGTGAGCCACTACCAGTCTATTCAGTTGCCAGTGGTTTAGATTACCCTGGCGTTGGACCTCAACATAGTCTTCTTAAAGATCTCGGTCGTGTAAGCTATGTTACCGCATCCGACAAAGAAGCAATTACTGCCTTTTTTGAAATCTCTCGTACTGAGGGTATTATTCCTGCAATTGAAAGTGCCCATGCAATTGCATATGCTATCAAACTTGCACCAACCCTGAATAAGGATCAAACTATTTTAGTTAACCTATCGGGAAGGGGTGATAAAGATATCGATTTTGTTGTTGAAAATTACGGTGCTGAATTTGGATTATAACACCGTTATTCCTTAAAGACACAAGACCGTCATGGGAATGAGTACTCCTCCCCTGTCGGTCTTTAATTTATACTTTTTACAATACCCAGTTCAAACCAGCGCTCAGTACATAGATGGGATAGTCGTACTTATTAAAGTCACTTACTGAAGGAATGTTTCCAGTAAAGGGTAGATAAAACATTCTCAAACCAAACTCTGCATTAAAATTGCGTTTCAGGGTATAGCTATGAGTGAGTCCCCACTGAACCATCACATCAAACCCTGTAACATCATTTTTGATATCAGGTTGACCTTCTTCTACCTGAGTAAAAGTATGAAACCATTTATGCCCACCTAAACCTAATTGAACATTAATGTATTTGAAATGCATTTTCCCATAGATATTCATTGGAATACTCAAAACTAACAGCTCTTTATCATATTCTGTCGTAAGCTTTTTCTCACCCCAGAGCACTTGTATAAACCCTGTATTAAACCCGAATGAAAATTCCGTTTGACCGAGTACCGACAATTCAAATGCTTTTTCGAGTCGATACCCTATATCAGCAATAAAAGGTACACCCCATTTTGAGTATGCTTCATCAATCACACTTGCATTATTAATACTAAAACCAAGTGATGCATTTACAAGAAAAGCATTACCAATAACCCTACTTCTAATACCGGGCGCCTCAGCAAACTCAACATCCATATCATCAAGTTCATCAAGTGCATCATCACTATCAAGTCCAAGCTCTGCATCGAGACTTGTTTCTTCCTCGGCAATTATTGGTGATAGCATCCCTAAAAAGAGTATCAGTATCAGCATATATTTCATTTGTTTCCCTCCGCTTCAGTTGCTCAGTAATATACCTAAAATTTCATGATTTCCATTGTGCTAATAGTGTCCACACTACTATACACTCATTTTTTGCTCTATATTCTCTATTCAGAGAGAATATAGAGCAATATTCCTAAGGGAATTGCATTAAGAAACAGCGGAAGCCACATACCGAATTTGGGTTCTTTCTGCTTAATACCAATAAAGGCAAACAATACCCCAAAACCAAAGAGTACGACTGGTACACTCTCTATAGAGAGTACACTCCAAGTCTCAATGAGTTCTGTTGAAATTACTCCAGGGAATACGCCATAGCCTAGAACCGAGAGGAGAACTCCCGACCCAATCGATGTCACTCCTAAGAGTAATGAGCGCATGCTGTAATTTAGTTTTCTTTGCATGGCCTAAATATATCTAAAAAGCGCAGTAATCAAAATGGAAACTGGCGATATATCTCATCAACCATACCAAGGGTCTCTAAGGTGTCATTCCATGTCATGAGTGGATGCTCTAATCCCTGTTCACCACTCAGTAAGAATTGGGATACTGCATCAATCTCATAGCTGTAACCAGTGCTATCAATTTCAAACTGATACTCTTTAAGCCCTTTGTCTGTTACCTCAAGGAGCATCCTCTCTGGTCGCCAAAATTCCTGATTAATGGCAATGCTTCCTTTCGTGCCCACAATTTTTGCATCATTAGAAAGATTTGTCACCACTGAACAATTGAGCCGAGCCTGAGCACCACTATCATAAAAAAGATGATAGGTCCCTTTTTCATCTACATTAGTTAGTCCTAAATCAACTCCTGCTTCAATGCGTTCAGGAGCCCCAAGAATCATTTGAGAAAATGAAAGCAAATAGACACCCACGTCAAAAAGTGCTCCCCCACCCAGCTCTTTATTAAAGAGCCTTGAGTCTGCATCAAACTCAGCACTAAAACCAAAAGATGCTTCGAGTGATGTAATTTCTCCAATGCGCTTTTGATCCAAAATTTCACGCAGCTTATCCATAAGAGGAAAAAACCGCGTCCAGAGTGCCTCCATGATAAAGAGGTTTTTTGACCGTGCAAGAGCAAATACCTCTTCTGCATCACTCTTTTTGAGGGTAAATGGTTTTTCACACACAACATGTTTCCCGGCTTCAAGGGCTAGAATCGCTTGCTCTTTATGAAAAACATGCGGCGTTGCAATATAGACTACATCAATCTGAGAATCATTAACGAGTTCACTATAGCTCCCATAATAGGCTTCCGCCTCATAGTTTCCAGCAAACTCCTTTGCAATGGCACTATCGCGTGATGCGACCGCGTGCAATTGGCCATATTCACTATTTTTAATTGCAAGAGCAAACTCATGAGCAATACTTCCTAAACCAAGAATACCCCATCGAATCATTTTATGTTCCATACTGTTCCCACTTATTATTCTATCGGATTAGAGCAAAGTTGTACAAAAAGGTTCTCTATCCTACGCAATCTATCTCATAGATTAAAAATAGGTTCAAATAGATCAATGGAGGTGATCTAAGTTCGTAAAAGGGCCTTTGAATTGCTATATTGCCCTTAAAATGCATATAGAATGAGGATAGTATGTCGAGCGTACTAGGAAATATCTTTAAAATATCTACCTGGGGTGAAAGCCATGGGAAAGCACTTGGTGTAGTGGTTGATGGCTGCCCAGCAGGAATGCCTATCGATGAAGACATTATCCAAAAAGAACTCGACAAACGCCGTCCTGGTCAAAACAAATTGGTCACTCAACGAAAAGAGAGTGATACTGTACAATTCCTTTCGGGAATTTTTGAAGGCAAAACCACAGGTACCCCTATCTCGATGGTTATCTTCAATGAAGATCAGCGCTCAAAAGACTATGGCAATATTGCAGAGACTTACCGTCCATCCCACGCAGACCTTACCTATGACCTTAAGTATGGATTTCGTGACTACCGTGGTGGGGGTCGATCAAGCGCTCGTGAAACAGCGGGGCGGGTTGCTGCAGGTGCACTTGCAAAACAACTCCTCCTTAAAGCTCATGACACACAGATCTTAGCTTATGTAAAACAGATCGGTTCAGTAGTTGCAGATATTGATCCACTCGCAGTGACTGAAGCGATGATTGAAGCCCACCCAACACGCTGCCCCGACCCTGAAGCAGCAGTGCTCATGGAGCAGGAAATTCGTGACGCACAAAAAGATCATGATTCTGTTGGTGGCGTTATCGAACTGGTCATTACCAATGCCCCTATTGGGCTCGGTGAACCTGTTTTTGATCGCGTTGAAGCAAATCTTGCAAAAGCAATGCTTTCAATTATGGCCTCAAAAGGGTTTGAGATTGGTGAAGGCTTTAATGCTGGTTCAATGCGTGGTTCAGCCCACAATGATGCCATTATTCATGATGAGAACGGTTTCCATACTAAAACAAATCATGCAGGTGGAACCCTTGGGGGTATTACCAATGGTGAACCTATTATCTGTCGTATTGCCTTTAAACCAACTGCGACTATATCACAACCCCTTGAGACAGTTACTCGTTCAGGAGAAGCAACATCATTGACTGCCAGGGGGCGCCACGACCCTTGCGTAGCAACACGTGCCCCCGTTATTGTCGAAGCAATGGCAGCACTGACTCTTGCCGACCTCTTCTTAGAAAACCGTGCAAAAATTGGACTTTTTTAGTCCATTGTGAGTTATGGCCTCACCCCATTTTCCCTTTTGCCCTCCATTTCTCTTTTATAAGTAGTATACTAGCGATAGAATAACTCTCGTATATAAGCAAATGAAAATACGGAAATTAAATATTAGCGACCGGCTTCTATTTAGCTATGGTCTTATCATTTCATTTATTGCAGTAACTGCTGGTATTGCACTCCTTACCCTGTTTACCTCTACCCATTCAATAAAAAAAGTATCCAACAATTCAGTTCCAGAACTCATACTACTACACACAATCAAGCACAACTCAACACGTCTCTTTGCAGAAACTCAAGGTTTTTTTGCCACAGGAGACAAGGAAGAAATTGAAGAATTTGAAAGTGCGGCACAGAACCTCAACAGATATCTCCATAACTGGAACACACAAGATTCTGAATTAAAAACAAGTATCAAAAATGAGCTTCTTAAAAAACAGGTGATATTTAAAGAGCTCGCTGAAACACTTTTTAAAGAACATACAAATCGTCAGGGTATACTCAACCATCTTGACTCCCTCGAACTCCTCCTTCTCTACCACAGAACAACACAGTCTAACAAGCACCTAGTGTACGATTCTCTCTTCCATACCTACCATACAGTTCACAAAGAGATAAGTACGCACTCTAACTCTTTACTCTATAATACTAACGCTGAAACAAATACGGCGTCCAACGAGCCAGAATCAGTAGACAGTAACCACATTGGCCAATCATTTCTTGATCATGTTCGAAATCATCTGTTCCCTTCTCTCACTTCAATTGCTCATCGCACTCAGCAAACCACAACTAAAGACCTTGTTGCTGAGATAATAACAACACTGAACACCTTTATTGAAAAATCCATACTCCTCTCAAGTCTTATTCAAAAAGTAGAAGAGGAGGAAGAGAATATATTAAACATTTCTGAAAGCGCTATTCAAACTACGGTCATTGAAATCACATCACAATCAAAGCAACTTTCAAGCCTTGCTCATTTAGGAGTGACCCTCATTACTCTCTTCTCATTTCTATTTATTCTTCTCTCAATATTTACCTTCAAAAAAGTGACTCGTTCACTCCTTTTTCCTCTGGATAACCTCGTAAAAGCTACCATGGTTGTAGGGTCAGGCAACTTTACCTATGCTGCACCAGTAGTCTCAGAGGATGAAATTGGCGAAGTGACTCGCTCCTTTAATAGTATGGTAAAAGACCTTGGGCTATTAAAAGAAAAAGAGAATACCTACGAGACTGAAAAATCTCGTCGTATCGCTGCGGAATTAACTGCTCAAGCAAAATCAGAATTTTTAGCAAACATGTCCCATGAGCTCCGCACACCAATGAACGGCATCTTTGGCTCTTCAAGCCTCCTTCGTGATATTAAAAATGTTCCAGAGGATGTTCATGAACTGAGTGAAATGATTTACACTTCAACCGAATCACTACTCGTAGTCATCAATGACATCCTGGACTATTCAAAACTGGAGTCAGGAAAATACCACATTGAAGCCATTCCTTTTGATCTTAAAGACCTGTTACACGATGTCTACACCCTCATGCATTATAATGCAAACCAAAAAGACATCACCTTCACCCTTGAGTATACTCAAATTGACCATGAGGTATTTATTGGTGATCCCACTCGAATACGACAAATTTTAATTAACCTTATCGGCAATGCCATTAAATTTACTAATAATGGCTCAGTAACTATCAAGTGTGCCTCAGTATCCACTGATGAACAGCAATGCGCACTCTCTATTGCTATTGTTGACACAGGTATTGGCATCCCCGAAAGCAAACAGAGTGCAGTATTTGATGAGTTTTCACAAGCAGAACATTCAACAACACGAAAATATGGTGGAACTGGGCTTGGACTCACAATATCAAAAAAACTAAGTCTCTTGATGCATGGTGATATCACCTTACAAAGTAGCGAAGGTGAGGGCTCTACCTTTGCCCTCGAATTATCACTCCGAAAATCTGATGAACAAATTAAACAAAAATCTCGTACCATGGAAAAACGGGATTATCAAAAAACAATCTTACTCGCAGAAGACAACCTCCTTAATCAAAAGCTCTTCAAAAAAATGCTCACAAAAATAGGGGTCGCTGTGGAAGTAGCCGCAAATGGTGCAGAGGCCATAGCGATGGTGAAAAACAAAGAGTATGCCATTATTCTTATGGACATGCAAATGCCCGTTATGGACGGAATAACTGCAACTGAGACACTCCATAGAACACTCCCTAACCAACTCCCACCTATAATTGCACTTACTGCAAATGCACTCCCCGAAGATAGAATCAAGTGTATTGAATCCGGTATGCAAGGATTTTTAACAAAACCACTCAATCAAGCTCGGTTAGTTGAAGAGTTTGACCGCTGGTTCTAAGGTATCCCGAGGCCTATTCATATTCTATTACTTAGATGAAATTAAACAAGAGGTGTACCGAGATGAGCGGCCGCGCTTGAGTCGAACGTACAGAGGATACCTCTTCTCAATCTCTATCCATTTTGAGTACACTTACAGAGATCTTTCGAAGAAGATATGATTATCACAATGTTATACCATAGGAAGTTCGTTGTATTAGACTTTTTATACTCTAAAGTGGAGTACTTCTTTATTGAGCTCTCGAGATATTTTGCTGAGTCCTTCAGACTCTCCATTAAGCCCTTCAACCTCACCCCTGGTCTCTTGTATCGCTTTTTTAATCTCGTGTACACTTTCGGTTGTTTCGTTAATACGATCAGCTACTCGACTTACGTCTTCAGTAATAGTATTCACTGTGGTACTCGTACTCGCAACACTGCGGGCGATTTCATTTGAAGTCCCTGACTGCTCTTCAACAGCGAGAGAAATAGATTGAGACATCTGATTGAGCTCTTCAATAATCTCAGCAACTTTTGAAATAGACTGATTTGTCGCTTTAGTACTTTTTTGCATCCCGTTAATAAGTTTACGTATCTCTTCCGTTGCATCAGATGTTTGAGTTGCAAGCTCTTTGACCTCATTTGCAACGACAGCAAATCCTTTCCCTGCCTCTCCGGCACTTGCGGCCTCTATCGTTGCATTCAGAGCAAGTAGATTGGTTTGCCTTGCTATAGCACTAATTACTTCAATAACCTTCCCAATTTCTGTGGCTGAGATGGTCAGGCCTTCCATTACTGATTGGGACTCTTTTGCTTGTATTCCTGCTTCTGTTGCGATAGAAAGTTCATGCTGACAACTTTGAGACACATTTGAAATGGTTGAACTCATTTCATCCACTGCAGCAGCGATACTTTCTGTATTTGCATTGAGCTCTTGAATTGCCCCCGAGATACTTTCAATATTATTTTGGGCATTCTCTGTTTTAGAAAGTGCACTATCACTCTCGCTCGATAAAGTCTCTGAGTTTTCAGTGAGCTCTTGCGCAACACCTGCAATAGAACTTGATGATCCACGGAGTACATCAACAGTTTCATGAAAATTTCGAAGTACACTCCCCACTTTATCAATCATTACATTTATAGTATTAAGGAGCGCTCCAAATTCATCTTTACGATTATGTGATATTGATATGGTAAAGTCACCCTGAGATACTTTACGCATCATCTGCTGTACCTGACTAATTGGCTTTATAATACTTTGCCCAAGGAGCGTAGAAATAAGCAAAATCACTGCTACAATTACCAAAGAAACAATTACAATAAAGACAAAGTTTTTATTAAGAGTTGCAGTGCTCTTTTCAAACTCTCCTTTGGTTGCAACAGAGGCTTTTTCAATCTCTTTTTTAATAATAGCATTAAGGTCTTTACTGGCACGCGCAAATTCAGGATATTGCTCTGTTGCTGAATAGGCATCAGCTGAAATACAAATTGTTGAAACGTTAACAAATTGTTCTTGAAACAACGAAAGCTTACTCATCAATAATTCTGCGACGGTAGATTCTATAGTCCCCTCTTTAAGCTGTTTACCTCCCTGCTCTATTTGCTGGAGTAACAGCTCAGCTGTCGTTTTTATATTTGCAGGGTCTTCTCCAAGCATATTAGATATAATGAGATTGGGAAGCCCAGCATCAGCCTCAGAAATTGCACCGGCAACCTTTGAGAGCAGTTCCATATTTTTCACATTTTTATTGTAAAGAGTATCAAATGACTGTTTAACCGTATTCGAACCAGCCCCCACAAAAAGGACAATAGTCGCTACTGCCACTGCAGTTATAGCAGGAAATAGAAATAATTTACTCTTTACTTTCATAGTGGATTACCTATTTGTAGATTCCAGCAACGACGATATAGCTTTTACCCTTTACCTTGACCAACTTACAATAAGCGGTTTTAGCATGAATTCCTTTCTCACCAGGTTTTTGATAACTATAATCGGTCCAACCTTCACCTTTTTCGAGAGCAACTGCAACAATCTCATCTCTAAACTTTTTGCCTCGGACATCAGGCTTCCCTTTATACGACTTCCCTATAAGCCCTGGCTTGTAAGGGTGGGCAAGCATCACCGCTTCATCTGAATAGACAAATGCATAGAGTGCTTTCTCTTTAAAATAGAAGCCTCCATCGGGCTTGCTAATTTGTTTCAACCCCACTTCACCTTTACTTGCAATGAGTATTGCTGCTTTTTCTACCAATGCTTTTGCCTCTTTCTGTTTATCAGATAGGCTACCTGCAAAACTTGTACTGCATAGCACAAGAACTACCACTAGAAGTGATTTGATTATTCGACCCATTGAGTATCTCCTTAATTTCTGTTTTTTGATACAAATATTGTACCATAGCACATAAGAGAATAACAATATAAAACACCAGAAATACTCATTTATCTCTAATAAGTAACCTAAAGGGGCTCGTATGAAGGTCCAGAGCATAAAAAAAGCTCTCTCCATTAGGAGAGAGCTTTTTAAAATATAATGAAATGTTTGTAGCTAATCGCACTCACTTGCAGTGCTTTGAAGGCTTTCGTAAAATTCACGATAATTGTCTTTATCTGCACTTTCACGGAGAGCCATAGCTGCGCGAGGATGCTCATTCATAATTCCGGCAACTGCATAAGGGATAATATAGCCCCATTCAATCTCTTCACGTAATGGAAGCATTTCATTTGTAATACACTCAAGTATTGGACGAAGATCATATTTTGGGTTTTTAAGAAATCCAAGGAGAAGCTCTAAATTACAGTTCCCTGCCGCACGACCAATGCCATAAATTGTAGCATCGAGGCAGTTGGCCCCTTCAATAACTGCCTGAATGGTATTGCCAAAAGCGAGTTGCTGGTTGTTATGACAATGCACTCCAATCTCTTTTGTTTTGATTACTGCTTTAGCTCGTTTTACCAAAGCAGCCATTGACTCTTGATTCAAATAACCAAAACTATCCACAATATTTACTACTTGTACTGTTGATTCTTTTTCAAGCTGAGTAAAGGCATCTTCAAGCTCAGGACCCTGATCCTTAGAAATAGCCATAAGGTTAATTGCAGTCTCATATCCTTTTTCATCAAAGGCAGTTGCCATAGCAATGGCTTTATCTACATCTTTGACATAACACGCAACACGCATCATATCAACGGGTGATTCTGAAGCTGGTTTTACGTCATCCATATTAACACGGCCAATATCGACCATACAAGAAATTTTCGTATTCGTTTCAACGCCTGCAATAACTTCAGCAACAACGTCATCATCACAAAACTTCCAAGGGCCAAATTCATCAGGTGAAAAAAGTTCTTTAGAATTCTTATAGCCGATCTCAAAATAGTCAACACCTGCATTTGATGATGCACGGAATACTTTTTTAACAAAATCCATGCTAAATTGATGGTTGTTAATAAGGCCACCATCACGAATGGTGCAGTCAAGTACTTGGATTTCTGGTCTATACATTCTAAAAACCTTTTATTTCTTTAAAAATTGCGCTTCACAAATGTAGGATTATCGGACGCTATTTTCTATCGATTCACTGGTAGGAACTCTATTTTGGCCCATTTTGTCGCGAAGGCTCAGAAACCATACAGAGTTCTCGCAATACCGAGGTTGCAAATGCGCCTCGCACCAAGGTGCATTCAATAATTATATGCTCCTGTTCATTTACACGAAACTTGAGATCACTTACTTTCAGGCGAAGTGCACGGCGATCAGCCCGCATATCCTGTTTCAACAGTCCCTCCGTAAAGGGAGTATATGATGCAAGTACCTCCTGCTCATACTGGGCAACTGACTCATGTAGATTGCCACTTTCTTCACCAAAAAGTGGACCTGTAGGGTGTATATCCCAGTTTTTGAGTCGATCATTAATCTCTTGATCAACAACTTCGGTGGTAAACACAGCATTCGATGTCTCGAAAGTACAGCGTTCTCCCGGTATAATTGAATTCCAACTATTGTCAGCTATTCGTTTTGAAAGAACGGCATTAAAAAGAAGTGAACGCGCTGCTGACAAATAGAGCCCGCGCAACTTTTTACTGTTACTCCGAAGACTCCCATCAAAGAGTTGCTGTGCCCGTATAATATTAATTCCGCCATTACCAAAGCGTTGTGGACCAAAATAGTTGGGAACTCCATCTTGTTCAATACGATTTATGCGCGAAATAAAGTCTTCTATAGCCCCCTGAAAGCCCGTTATTGTAATAGTAAAATGATTGGATGTATGAATTCCTTTCTTCAGCTTTTTAGTATGGTGGGTAATTGACTCCACAACAACTGAACCCCCAAGAGCTTTTACTGCTTTATTTTCAGTAATAAATTTTTCGAGCTTATCTTTTGAAACATTTTTTGTGTATCGAGGCGCATACACACTCATCCACTGAGAAGTAATAGCCCGTTTATCCTTAAGCCCTGAGTAGCCCACATCCATAATTTTGACATCAAAATAAGCGGCAAGTGCCTGAGCGACATCTACAGTATTACACTCCCGTTTTGTTATATAGAGACAGTAATGTTCCCCAGTACCTTCAGGGGAAAATCCTAAGTTTTCTGCTACCTTAAAGTCTTCAGGTCGTGTTCTAATTACTCCTGATGTTTTTGGTTTACTATCAGCGTAGTTCCACTCATCTGAATAAATATAATACTGCTCTTCTGACATTGATCAAGCCACCCTTTTCGGTCGATAAGTGCATATTAGAAGAATAAAGCACGGTTTTTCTGACCAATCTTCTATTCATATTCACTAAAAAGATAAAAAGTAGTATAATTCTCACAGTGGAACTACTTTGACAGAGAATGAATACTACACGCTTAAAGATTCGATATATCATATCCCTCTTTCTTTTGGGTTTTGTTGTATTTGTACTGTATAACGAGATTACCCTAGAAAAATTTGCTCAAGATCAGCTCACAAAACATGGAACCATTGTTTCGAATGCTCTCTGGAATCTTGATAAAAAAAGCCCCCTTCGGTATCTCGAAGAAGCAGCAGTAAACCATAACTATAAAAAATTGATTCTCCGAGATGACCTCCAACAAGAGTTTATTAAAATTGATAGCGATTCGATCGCCCACAATATAAATTTTTTTAGTACGCTCCTCCCCACCAAACAGCTCATTTCGAATGTCTATTATAATAATCGTAAAATTGGTTCTCTAGAGGTGTGGTGGCGCAATGACTCCCTCTTTTTGTATACAAATATACTCCTCATGTCCACCTTCATCATTCTCGCACTCTCTCTCTATTTAAAGCTCCTTTATACGAATAGCAACTTAGAGCAGATGGTTGAAGAACGCACATTTGAACTCAAACAAGTAAATGACAACTTGGCAAATCATAAAGAGCACCTTGAAGAAATTGTCATGGAGCGTACTAAAGAGCTACTCTCGACTCAACAAGCAGCTATTGACAATGCTCATAGAGCAGGCATGGCAGACATTGCAAATGGAGTACTCCACAATATTGGCAATATTCTTAACAGCGTTAATACCTCCGCTCATATTATCCATGAACTTTCACAAGATTCATTCCATCAAAAATTTGCTGATGCGAACCAAATTTTATCTGAAAACATTGAAACACTTTATGATTTTATTATTCACGATTCCCGTGCAAAAGCGCTCTTCGAATACTATTTAGAACTCGGTAAGGTACATGCCCACAATCAAGAAATGCTCCAGAGCCACGTCCTACGGCTTCAAGATAAAATTAAAGCAACTATTGATGTCATAGCCTCTCAACAAGCGTATGCAGGCAGCGCATCAATGAATGAGCTCATTGATGTCAAAGAGGTGATTCTCGATGGACTCAGTATGGAAAATCAATCATTGGAAAACAGTGGTGTTACTGTCATTGATAATATGGAGCACCACAAGACCTTAGCAGACAAAACCAAGCTGATACATATTGTTATTAACCTTATCAAAAACGCCGTTGACGCAATGCTTGACAACCCTGCAACCAACAAAAAACTTACCTTTACCACACTTTATGAAAATGAGACCTTTTATTTAAAGATCAGTGACACAGGGTGTGGTATCAGTCAAGAGAACCTCAATAATATATTTGCTCATGGGTTCACCACAAAAATAGGCGGGCACGGGTTTGGCCTACATTCATGTGCCAATTATATGACTGAGATGAGTGGGAAACTATATGTCGAATCTGATGGTCTGAATCAGGGAGCAACGTTTACCCTCGCGTTTCATCAAAAAACGTAGTACATTCCACTTTATTTGCTCACCAATTAAATACACATATCAGTATATTTTCCACTCATTTATACCTGAATTTCGGTATACTTAGAATGGACTTTATTTTACAGAACAAATGAAAATTAGATTTGTACTTCTTCTCCTTATATTGATGGCCCCACTTACTGGCCAGTCAAAGGAGTATATTGTTAAGTCTATTTTTCTTGCAAAATTTTCGAAGTTCATAGAATGGCCTTCAGATAAAATGAAAAGCGATTCCTTTATCATTGGTATTTACGGTGACAACTCTTATACAGATATTATCGAAAAGGTGTATCAATTTAAAAAAATTAAGAATAAAAATGTTGATATCCGATATATTAACGACCCGAGTCAAGTATCATCATGCCACATTCTTGTTCTCAATTCAGTTAAACCAGAAAGCCTTTCAAAAATTACCTCCATTGCAAATCGTCATAGCGTACTCACCATATTAAATGACACCAACAAATCGTATAACGGTATCATTATTCAGTTTTTTATTGCAGGCAATAATACTGTTGGGTTTTCAATGAACCGAGAAAGCATGAAAGAAAGCCCACTCGACATCAACTTTATGCTTGTAGAAATTGCAAACTCATTAAACATGGAGGCACCAAAATGAAAATTTTCGCAAGCCTCTCAATAAAAAGTAAGATCGTACTGATTATAACCATTGTGAGTTTTATTGTAATCTCTATTACAACATCAATTATAAGCTATGTCCACATCAGTGATTACAAAGAGAATCTACTCAATCAATCTCAGATCAAAGCAAAGCTTGTTGGCGACTACTCTATCACCGCCCTGAGCTTCAACTATCCTAAACGTGCCGAAGAGATACTTGAAAAATTACAGAATGACCCTTCTATTGTACAAGCCGACATCTACAATGTCGACCTCACCCTTTTTGCATCTTACCCAAGATCTGAAAACAGCCGGCCCCATGAAATCCCCTATACTGAAAGCCACGATGAATTTAAAGGTGACATCCTCAACACGTATCAACCAATAGCATTCAAAAATGAAGTCTATGGGTACATTCATTTACAATATGATACGAGTCTGAGCTCTAAGCTTCGTGACCAAGTTACTATGATACTGTTACTCTTAGTGGGAGTTATGCTTCTTTCACTCTTTATTGCACGAACCCTACAAAGTATTATTTCAAACCCAATTATCTCTCTTTCAAATACAGCCCACCTCATCTCTAACAATCACGACTATAGTATACGTGTCAAAAAAGTGAATAGTGATGAAATAGGAGATCTCTACGACAATTTTAATGCCCTCTTGAGTGAAACAGAGAACAAAGAGATAGAGCGCAATGATGCTATTGAAGCTCTACAAGAGCACAAAGAGACTCTTGAAGTTAAAGTAAAAGAACGTACCGACACATTGATGAATACTCAGAAAGAACTAATTGACAATGCACATAAAGCAGGCATGGCAGATATTGCAAGTGGCGCACTCCACAATGTTGGCAACATTCTCAACAGCATTAAGACCTCTGCATCTCTCATAATGGAGTTCCATTCAAACTCTGGGTTCTCCCGTTTTAAACAGGCGAACACACTGCTGAGAGACAATATGGATACCTTAGAAGATTTTATCATACACAATCCGAAGGGCAAAAAGTTACTCATGTACTATCTTGAACTAGAAAAAATGCAAGAGTCATCAGACGAACAGATTACCAGCCATATATACCGCCTCATCGACAAGGTCAACTCAAGTGTTGATGTCATTCATGCACAACAAAGTTACGCCAGCGCGACATCACTCACTGAAATGTATAGTGTGAGTGAAATTATTGAAGATGGTCTCGCTATGGAAAGTAGCTCAATTGATAAACATGGGATTTCTGTTAATAAAAACTACTCCGTTGTTCCCAATGTTCCTATCCAACGCACAAAACTCATTCACATAATTATTAATCTCATAAACAACGCTAAAGAAGCAATGGAAGAAACCCCTCGGTCAGAAAGATTTTTATCAATTGAAGTCGTTGATCAAGAAAGCGAAATTGCCATTCATGTTTCCGATTCAGGTCATGGTATATCTATTGAAAATATAAACAATATTTTTTCCCACGGCTTTACCACCAAAAAAGAGGGCCATGGCTTTGGCCTTCACTCCTGTGCAAATTACATGACCGAAATGGGAGGACGCATGAGCGTCACTTCTGGCAAAGTTCTTTCTGGCGCCACCTTCACCCTCACCTTTGTCAAAGAGATCAACACTTAATAAGTGCCATTTTTTCCTATCGCTCTTTCTTTCTATTTTCAAACACCGCTGTACTCATCAATTGCCCTTCTGAAACACCATATTTTTCTAATACATCAATACGGCTCACTACTTCACTCGGCGCGAGAGCCCCTGTGAGCGCTTCATTATACGCGTTCACTTTATTTCTCAGTTCTTCTTTTGTCTCATACAATGCTTCGATTCTAAAACTTGAAACCCCCATCTCCTTAAAGCGATCAATAAGTCGACCCGATGACTGAGGCACCCCATGATACATTGTATTTCGGCAAGCATAGTCTGGTTTCACCGGATGTACAACCCCTTTATGGTCCTTAAGAGAGGCCTTATGTTTGCGACATGGCTTACCACACGTTTTTACATCCGTACCTTTTGACATAAAGGCAGCATATGGGCAATGCTCCATATAAAAGGTTGGCATATAATGATGAAGTATCAACTCTACCTTTTCACCTAGGGTATAAGTCATCATTTGTGTGAGCTGCTCCATATTAAGGTCATGGCCAGGAGTAAAACGCTCAACACCTTGATCAACAAACCACTCTGCACTCAATGAATTACAAATATTAAAACTGTAATCCGTTACCACAGGAAATGAATAATTTTTAAAATAATGAAGGGCTGCTAAGTTTCGCGCCAACACCACATCGGGCTTAAGCCCTGATATTATATCGAGATACTTTGTATCAAAAGGCTTAATTACTCGCAGGGTCGCAATCCCCACTTTAAACCCAAAAGAACGCACCATTGACATCGCATCTTCATACCGTCGACCATAATCAAAATCGAGATATACAATATCAATGGGTAATCCTTCTAAATATGCAATCTGTTCAGGGTCTCTAATGAGTACCGACAAAGTTATAGCTTCTGGCTTTTGTTGCGTACACAGCAAAGGGAGCGCTGTAATATTCTCCTCAATAGCAAGAGGTGTTCTCAATACTCGCACTTCATCGAGCTTTTCTACAATCTCTTTTCTAAGGCCACGCATTTGCTTTTGAGAAATATAGAGTGCACCATCAATGTTGGCCGAGAAAGAACCAACACGATAGCAGCTTTTTCCCAACTTGCTACTCTCTTCTTCTAAAAACGTTTCGGTTATTGAACGACTCTTAGCCAACTCCGGCACTACTGAGCTCGTGAAAGACAATGCATAGCCATCGCTTGATGAAACGGCTACAGCGATACCACTCTGTTTTTTAACGGTTAATGAAAGATCTAAAGAGAACGTTTTAAGCTGTTCTGTTTGGGTAAAGGTCTTCTGGAGCTCTTTCTCCAAATCTGGCGCATCATTTTGATAGACCTTCCAGCCCTTTGCAATTGCCGTTGGTTCGAATTCATTATTAAAACTGAGCTGTACCTTTGAGTCACTTCCTTGCTCAACCCCATATATTCGAGCTCCATAACGGTCCCCTTGTTCAAAGTCTAAAAACGAGATCCCATCACCAGCTTTTAATGGGAGCCTACAAGACACCTCTACTCTTTTACCAATGATACGAATCACTTCACCAACAAAGGAGCCTTGATGTGAACTAATAAAACCGTTTACTAATTCTTGATGATTAACTCCATGGAGCCATCCAGAATAAAAACCCCGAGAAAAAAGCAGTTCCATCTCATGCTTCGCTTGCTCGGGCACAAGGTTATTGTCCATCACCGCTCTATAATTTGAAGTCGTAGATGCGACATAGGCGGGTGACTTAAGACGGCCTTCAATTTTTAAAGCAGTAATCCCCATCTCTTGAAGCTGCGGTATTTCTGCGACCCCACATAGGTCTTGAGGAGATAAAAGATATTTTTTACCATCAAGGTCTCGTGTTTCACCATCAACAATGAGCTCAAAATCGAGTCGACAGGTTTGCGCACACTGCCCTCTATTAGCAGAACGGCCACCAAACACTTCAGATGTAAGGCACTGCCCTGAATACGCAACGCAAAGAGCGCCATGTACAAATACTTCGAGTTCAACATTAGTTTTTTTTGAGACGTCTTCTATCTCATCAAGGGTCATCTCTCGTGAAAGAGTAACCCTTTTAACTGATAGATCATCGAGGGCATCAATAGCAAGAGCATTTGTAACCGTCATTTGAGTGGAGACATGAATATTCATTTCTGGTGCAATTGCTTTAATCAGTTTTATAAGACCAATATCTTGCACGATAAACGCATCAGGGCTCAATTGAATCATTGCACTAATAAACTCGGTCAACTCTCGAATTTCATCTTCAAAAACAACAACATTAAATGCAAGATTCGCCTCAACACCATAGAGATGACAGAGGTCAATAAGCTCTTTCATATCATTCAGATCAAAATCAATAGTACGACCCCGTGCATTAAAGCCAGGCACACCAAAATAGACCTCTGTTGCGCCATTATGTATAGCGGCTAAACACATTTCTCTATTGCCTACAGGGATTAAAAGATGAGATGACACAAGTGACTCATAATTGAAGGTATGAGTCAAAAGTAACTTTTTAGTATGGGTGAGTCATCTTTTTGCCAGCATTGTAACAGGTTTATAGCGAGAAGTAAAGCTCCAAAGAAAGAGAGGTCACATCAAGAACCCCAATTGACTCATTCTCAAATGCATAGAGTAAGTAGGATTGGAGCGTCCCTGCGCTCACTGAAAACCCCAACTCATCCACGACGCCAACCCCCTCCATAAGGAGTACCGACAGCCCTGTATAGTAGCCAATACGAATACCCGATGGCCAATAATAGGATCTAAACCGGTCGTTTACAATAACATCATATTGGGGCGACACAATTGTATTCACCGCAACATGGGGTACAATACCGATGGAGCTTCCTAATACAGACCCAACATTAATGGTTACTGGTTCAAATCGCCCTTTTATTGCAACACTATGCACCGACACTCCCCCCAAAGCTTTGGGCGTGTACCCGTAAGAGATAGATCCATAGAGATGGTTCGTAAAATAGCCATAGCCAACACCTACCGACACCACCCCCTGATGCCCTGCATATTGTACTAAATAACGATCCGGCGCATACCATGTGTCGTTTGTACCAACAGAACCCTCAGACGCCATTACGACACCAACGCATACAAAGACAAGTATGACCCACTTCATCAGAACCCCAGCTCTTGATAGGTGTAGGCACTATCGTTAAAATTAAGTAGAAGCACAGAATGGCCCGTTACATCGTCTGCTACAAGATATTGAGTCGAACTTTCTGGATAAAAAGCATGATTATTAAAGGAGTGTGTATGCCCATGCACCGAGAGCATGACGTCTTTTTCATCTAAAAGTGCAACATACTTAATTTCATCATCGGAAGTAAACTGATCCTTCCACGGTGGCACATGCGAAAAGAGTACCTGTCCCTTACACTCAACCCCACAAAGGGTAGGATCAGAAAGAGACTGTTCAAGCCATGGAAAATTAGGCGCATCATCAAAATGCCACCCATTGGTGTTAGCAAATACAAAGTGATAGCCCCCATAGGTAAAGGAGTAATCAAGTGCACCGAAAGAGTACTCATAGACCGCAATCCCCTCTGCAACACTTTCATGATTCCCAATAGTAGTGACATAAGGAACAGTAAGCTTATCTATTGCATCAAAAAAGAACTCATACTCTTTGAGGAGTCCAAACTTTGTAAAATCACCCGGTACCACTACAAAGTCTACCCCCTGAAGCGAATTAACGAATGAGACCATCTTATGTAAATCATCAATGAATTGATGAGAATCTGTTATCACTGCAACCGTGACTCCTTCCCCTTTAGGAGTCGTAGAAATTATTTTTCCTACTTCTCGCTGAGTGAGGTTGTGCATAGCTCTGTTCGAACTTTCAACCGTATAGGGAGTATATTCAAACATTTCACAATTCACAAGTAACAGTACAGCTAACCCAATAGTAAAGTACCTTTTGAATGTATTCATCATCGACTCCTAAAAGGTATATCCCACATTAAATTCAGTCCATCTAAAGGTCTTATAATCATTAAGCAACAACCCATTACTTTCAAGACGAAGCTCTATGTTCTTATATTGTATCCCGGAACCAAGACGCATGTTCATGTGGAGATCTTGAGATGCATAGCGATCATCTCGGGTAAGACGTGTATGACTTACTACTGAAAGACCGGCACCTGCAATACCACTCACTGCTAGAGATTGAGTCACCTGGTAGAAGGGCTTAACCTGAGGTGTCACTTTATATATATTTGCAATGGTTGTTGTACCCGAGCGTTCTTCCGATATCGTTGAAAATCCAACCTGCCCACCAACCGCAATACTTTTTGAGAATGAACGGTACCGATCAAAATTGACATTCTGACCCGTGGACACCCCTTTACTAAAGCCAAGTGGTGAACGCTCCCCCTCCATCATCGCATCCTCCCCCTTTAGGTCAAAAGGAACTACTCGTGTAATCCCAATAGAGATTGATGAACCGACAGGAGATGCCGCCACAAATAATGGAAGTGCCACAAAAATTATTAGTGCTATTTTTATAAATCGTATCATACTTAGTTTCCCCAAAAGTTTTAGTCACCCCTATAACACATGAGATGAAAAAATGTGTCACCCTTTTATCACAATGACTCTTTGAGTGTAACTTACGAAAAAGGCAACCATTAGACAATGCTAATATTGTATCATTGTGTAACAAAGTGTATCAGGGCACGATTATCAATTCACCTCTCAATAACTGAATGCGTGGCAAGTGGCAGTACCGTTGGGATACAACAAAAAACGGTTCACCTCTTACAAAGATGAACCGCTTGTGTAAAACTATTTTTACAAAGGCTTTTTAGAGAAGGTAAGAGAGCCCGCCAGCAATCACACCATACACTACCATGGCTATAGATGTTCTTTTTAGGATATACCCTTCACTATTTTGAAGTGCAAGTATTGAACATACTGCAACAATATTATTGATACAAACCATATTACCCATTGCACCACCAGCTGATTGAAGCGCAAGTATTGTTGTACGATTGAGTCCAAGGTTACCCGAAATCGAATCTTGAATTCCTGCAAAGGTTAAGTTTGACACTGTATTTGAGCCTGAGAAAAATGACCCAAGCGCACCAAGATAGGCTGCAAAAAATTGCCAACTTTTACCGGTAACATCAGTAAAGAAATTCCCCATAAGTGCAACTGGCGAATTGTCACCGCCAGACATCATAAACTTCACAAAGATAAGCGCTGCAAAAAGAGCAAGAGCCGGATTTTTAAGTCGGGCAGTCGTTTCACCAAATACCGCCTTCACATCGCTCTTACTACTTTTAAAAACCCAAAAGGTAATAAGTGAAATAAGCATAAAAGGCACGAGTGACGGCACATAGAGTAATTTATGACTCCAACTGTATTCGGTATAAAGGATGTCTTTAAGACCTACAACAAGAGCTGGACTTATGGTAAAGGTACCAAGACCACCGAGTGACAATGATGCATGAGGCTCCGTTAATGTGAGGAGACCTTTAAGGCCAAGACTTGAAATCCGGGTAACGATTAGTATTAGTAGCGTCCCCCAAAGCGGAAATGAGGCCTTAACTAATGCGCCCATTTTAACCGGTTCAGCTTTTTCAATACTCTGAGATGCGTGCGTATCACCAGAGTCTTTTAGTCCAATCCTCATTTTTGCAAAAATACCTGAGAAGATCAGCCCTGAAAAGCCACCAACTATAGAAGGAAACTCGTAGTTATATTTTGCAACAGCAACATACGGCACTACTGTAGCAAGAATACTGAGAAGTACGAATAACCAGTTAGCCTTAACTTCTTTTTTGGTTGCAACAAAAAGTAGCGCAATCCAAGGGATAACCAGCGCTGCAGATGCATTGATAATAGCCGACTTAATACCAATTTCAGAAAGCTCTGCACTACTTAAAGTGAGTGCAGAAAAACCAAACCATGTTGGCGTACCGACTGCGCCAAATGAGACGGGCACTGAATTCATAATTAAGGCAAGAATTGCAACGCGCATAGCAGGAAATCCAAGCCCAACAAGAAGCGGGGCAGCAATTGCTGCAGGTGTACCAAAGCCACTGGCACCTTCGATTAAAAAGGGGAATGCCCATCCAACAATCATTAACTGTGCAATTCTATTATCAGTAATACCATTGAGCCATGCACGAATCGTATCCATTGCACCGGTCTGTTCCATAGTTTTAAAAAGAAGTATAGCACCCCAAATAATAAGAATAGGGGTCCATGAAGTTAAGAAGCCTTGAACCATTAGAGCCACAAGATCAATGAGATTTCGATCAAACACAAAGACCATTACGAGAAACAGTGATACCGCCGCAATAGGTAATGCCTTATGCGACGGAACTGCATTCTTTTTTACCATCAACCAAATAAGGAGGAGGAGGGGGATAAAAGACATTATAGTTTGAAGCATCGTTTCTCCTTCTTTTCTTTATTTTTACAATCGTGTTCGCAACGGTAACAGATTTCATTTTCCAACACCTCATTATTAAGATACTGGGTTATATTATGCAGTGTGGTCTCTGCAATTGCATGGAGTGCCTCTTTGGTGAAAAAAGCTTGGTGTGACGTTATGAGTACATTAGGGAAACTCATGAGTCGTGCCAACACATCATCTTGAATGAGGTCAATTGAGTGGTCTTCGAAAAAATAATCGCCTTCCTCTTCATACACATCAAGACCAGCCGCGCCAATATTACCATGCTTTAAACCGTCAATAAGATCTTTTGTATTGATAAGACCACCACGGCCCGTATTTACAATAACCACTCCCGGTTTCATCATACCAATAGAGAAGCGATTTATCATATGATAGGTATCTTTTGTAAGAGGACAGGTAAGGTTAATCACATCACTCTGTCTATAGAGGTCATCAAGTGATACATATTCTATACCTCTCTCTTGTGCATACTCTTCATCGGGGTATAGGTCATAGGCAAGGACACGCATACCAAACCCTTTTAAAATATCGATCAGACAACGACCAATACGGCCTGTCCCAATAACACCCACTGACTTGCCATACATATCAAAGCCGAGAAGGCCATTAAGTGCAAAGTTACCTTCACGAGTACGCGTATACGCACGATAAATTTTTCTATTGAGTCCCATAAGAAGCGCAATGGTATGTTCTGCGACTGCATGAGGGCTATATGCAGGAACCCGTGCAACATGCATTTTACCATAGGCCGCTTGCATATCGACATTGTTATACCCTGCACAACGCATCACAACAAGACGTGTTCCGTTGGCATACAGCTTTTCTATCACCTCTTTACTTAAGGTGTCATTCACAAAAGCACACACAATTTCATGACCGTGCGCTAATTCTGCCGTCACTTCATTTAGCCGTGGTTCCATATAAGTGATATCAAGATCATGTGATCTATTGACATCTTTAAATGA
This sequence comes from Fibrobacterales bacterium, assembly GCA_051532055.1. Classification (GTDB taxonomy): domain Bacteria; phylum Fibrobacterota; class Fibrobacteria; order Fibrobacterales; family JAOPTW01; genus JAOPTW01. Next base: position 44,237 of record JAOPTX010000032.1, read on the forward strand.
AGTTTGGTCGTAGGGCTTCGCATCAAAAAGAGCAATTTTAGCCATTATAGTTCCCTCAGTATCTCAATTTGGCCTAAAGATACCTTATCCACATTAATAGTCATTGATACTGATCAACAAAAGTTTGTATTCATTACAAGATTTCAAAGCTGTATTTATCTGTTAGAGTCTATGACTGTAACTACTGCAACACCAAAGATTTATACAAAGTCTTATTGCCAGTTTTTGAGTCTATTTTTAACATTTTCACTGTTACAAAATAACAAGTTTTAATTGAGTACAAAAAAAGGGAGCTTCGTAAAGCTCCCCCATATTTCATTGAATTAGTCGATTAAATAACCTCTACATCCACTTTTTTGATCCAAAACTGCTTTCGTCCGGTATCAATCTTTACTGCTGTAGGCTTAAGAGCCACGACCTTTGCAGCACCGGTATCATAGGGGCCCTCAAACATAACTCGATCACCGATTTTAATATCTTGTTTTTTTCGGTTTTCTTCTTCATTTAAATCAATATCATTATCAAATTCATTTTCATCGCTCATTGTGCACCCCTTAAAAAAACACCTCTCTCCAGGCAAATGTAATAAAGAGTAGTAGAGAATTCCATTGTATGTAAGGTAAACTTTGGGTAACCAAACCATAGATTGAATGCATTAATCAGACGTTACTGGGCAAATCTCAATGATACTGTTTCATGCCCCACTGAATCCCTCATTACATCTAAAACCTCAACCAAATACAGCCCCTTATCAGTTTGAGTAACAAACTGCTGACCAACTGATTCTATTGTAATGTGATTCTTAGCTGGGACATGCTGAGCGTCACTCACTTTTTCAAAAAAGTTATTAAGTATCATAAAACGGCTTATATCACCTTTTTGTGTAATAGCCCTATCAACACCTAAAACATCGTAAAACTCTGTCTTCGAATAATTAAGTGAATCTTGAAGATATACATTTTCAACTGACGCACTCAAATTCGTGCCCTCTTTCCCAGCATACTGCTTTAAAAAGTCTAGGGATGAAATCATAATGGTTGAATCGAAAGAAGTGATCATCATATCAAGCTCACCTGATTTACTCTCAACCACTTGCCAATAAGGGTAGTTCGCATTGCTGTCAATATCAAACAGCGATTCAAATGCACCAGAGGCAAATGTAACATCAAAGTATTCTACTGCTTTTTGGTCTGTTGTGTCACAGTGGGTTTCTCCATCTATGTAAATTTGTTTAATAATTGATGCCCCATATGTTTCAACTCCATATTTAATTGAATGGACTCTTGTATAAACACTTATTTTATAAATACCCGCACACAATTCCTTAGGCCTCAGTGTTACCGTTTGGGACAATACAGTTGAGTAACCTTCAACTATTGTATCTATAAAAAATAGAGAATCTATTTTTCCATATTCATCAAAATCATCATATTCGTACGTATAACCACTTGTACTTATCGGTAATCTCTTATATGATGAATTCACACTCACTGCATGCTCATAATTGTTTTTGTGACCTTTATAAATGTCTGTTCTTGCCTCAACCACAATACTATCACCTGGAAACAAAACTGTTATTAGGGTATCTTCTTCATACTCTTTGTAATCTGTAGATTCGTCCCAACGAGTGGAATCAAATTTCATTGTTAAATAGTTACTCCAATCCCTGTCAGGGCCATCAATCTCAGCATCAGCATTCTGAAGCTGACAACCTACCGCACACGCTGTAAGTAATAATATAATCCATTTCATATTTAACTCCTTAAAAGATATTAACGGTCAAACCAACCTGAGCACCCGGCCACATATACAACCCATCTGCAACATTATAAAACCTACCGTACGAACCACCCCATGGACGAGCTAAATATATGTGATCAAAATTTGCCAACAGATTTGCCGAAGCACCAAACCAAAAACTCACCCAATTCGTCACATCCACATCAACAATTCCAGACACGCGAGCAAGAAACTCATCATGGAATTCATTGTCCCATGGTTCCGCATACCAACTAGTAGACTCACCAGCCCCATCAAACCCCATATGGCCATTTGGCTCATAATTACAATACAACCAATACCCCTGAAGCAACCCCTTTATTGAATACCAGCCTCTATCACTGCTATACCCCAATCCAACACCACCACTATAGTTCCCCCCAGCCTTATTATAGGGGTCATAGCCAAAACTTACCATACCAAACCATGGCCCTCTCTCCATACTCACATCTATATACCAAGTACCTAACTCCGAAAATGAACTCCCGACATTCAAACGATTCTTAATAGAATCACTTTTTGTCTGCAATAATTCTGCACTCACGCTGGTGCTATCAATAATATTTTCAGTAGATACGCCTCCCCCGCGCAACCGAGTATCTTCAACGGCACTCTCAGTAAAATCTTCCTCACTCAAAATCACTCGCACCACACCCTTTAGATCTGCCGTCGCCTTTTTCCATCTCGTATCATTCTCAAGGACAACAGTATACACTTCATTAGAAAGCCCCAACTCCACTATTCTTCCTGGAGCCTTATACATCTCGGTAACTAGCGTACCATCTTTTGACTTTACAAAGATTCTCCCTGCAACATTTTTACCAAAGACAATACCCTTATCATTATTTCTCAGATCAGACATTACAACGTCTCCAGATCCAGATAGTTTCATATCATAACTCGGGTGTTGCGCCCCACCAGATGTATTTTGTGTTCTATTCAACGTTTCGTTAAAGGCAAACTGATAGGCCTCCCCTAAGGTAATTCTCCCATCACGACTCACATCAGCCGCCCCTCGCATACCCGACACAAGATAGTGAGTAAAGAATGAACCACCAATGGCCTCAGATTCTTGAGATGCCTCTGTATTAGAACTTGAAGTAATAAATGCATAGCCCGAAAGGTCATTTGAGGCATCAACCAAAAAGGCCTGTTTGCGATACCCACCCTTCATTTGTGTTATCGCCCCCGATGCGCACGCATCAAGAATCGTCACTTTCAGTTGCGCCGGAAGCTTATCAATATCTTTTCTGAGTACTCGATAATCGTAATTATCATTTCCAAAAAAAAGACCATTCTCATTTGCATGACCTGAAAAATAAAGGACAATCTCCCGCCGATTCTTTGTGGGCAGGCCATCCAAGCGAGCAGACAGATCGGTGAGTGCACTATTGAATTTTTCGGCACTGGGCTCAAGGAGCATTGTTTGGTTCTCTTTGGGGACACCCCCAATTTCTGTGAGTACCCGGCCAACATTTTGTGCATCAGTGTGAGCATATTTTAAGAGGTCTCGTTTTGCACCGCCGTAGTTTACGCCAACTATGATTGCGTATCGCTCAATCTCTTGTAACGCGAAGAGGGATGAACAAAGTATTAATATAAGACTTACACCTATTTTCATACTGTTCCCTTAGTAATAAAATCGTAATTAAGTTTTTTCTCTATTTTTTTGTGAGCGGTCATAAATTACTTTTCACCTCACCCTTTACCAACACAATTTTCTCAACTTGAAATATCTCATCTTGAGTGATAGTGTTCAAAATGTTATTTTGATTTACATCCAAATACGTGTCAACATCAAAGCTATCTGAACTCAAAACCATATAAAAGATCTCATGAGACGGCGCATCATCAAGTTGGTATGAAAAGGGAAGAAGTCGCTTGAGAGAACCCAGCTTCACCGAACTTCCATCTTCTTTTGCCAGATGATGAGTCACCACACCATTACCATCAACTGAAAATATCACGCCATGACACTTTTCCGTTACCACATACTCAAGCTGAAACTCGTCACCCGCACTCACAAGCATACTATCTCTCATAAGACTCGAACCCAACCGTGTCTTTTTGTACACATTAAGCTGAGCATCTAATCCTTTAATGCGCACAACCTCTGCTGTAGTACTCGTCATTCGACCCTCAAAAGGACTCATTGATTTATAAGTAACCGTCACCCCAAAGGCCATAATAAGGGTTACCAATATCCCCTTAGCAAAAGTCACAAATGCAACACCCTTTCTTTTTTTATGGATACTCTTACGGTGAGCACGCTCTTGCCGAATCACCCCCTCCATAGCCACATAGGGAAACCGCTCTCTCAGATCATGGTTATTCTGCTCCAACAATACCACACGACGCTGTAATTCTGCATCATTAGAAATTTTGCTCTTTAACTCCACAGACTCTGACTTCGAGAGATCTCCCAATAAATATTGTTCTAAAGTAAAATCATCATACTTCATAAGTAAATGCCTCCCTCGAAAACTCCTGCAATTTCTTTAACCGTTTCCTTACAGCAGGAATTGACATTTTAAAAAACATTGCAACGTCTTCTACCTTCCAGCCATCCCGATAATGCATCACCGCCATTGCTGCACTTTTTTCATCATTTCGCGATAACACTTTATTCAGAAATGACCTTTCGTTCACAATGGTCAAGGTACACTGCGCATCTGCTATGAGCTCAAGAGCGGGCTCTTCACACTTTATTTTTGAATCCCTAATCATATTCAATGCTCTATTAGTCGCCATGGTATACAGAAGACTCGAAGGTTGAGTAACATCAAGAACCTCCCATTTAGTGTGCACTGTCAAGAACGTATCATGCATACAATCCGCCGCCATCTCTTCATTTTTTAACATCGAATAACAACGCCGATATACCATCGGACTATACTGTGTATAGAGCTTTTCGAATGTTGTTTTGTTTTTCATCTATATCTTAAACACATGAATATGTAGAAAAGAAACCACTTCTCTATTTTTTTTGCGAAATGTAGTAAATCACCCTATTTCAGTTATTAAACCTATCATAAACGCCGCATTAATAGACCCACCCTAATAAAAAAGGAACATTATCCCATTTATACTTAAACATCAAAACCCCAATAAAACACTACGAACACACCTTAAACACCTTTTTAAACATTTATAGGCCAAATTGTCTCCCTTTTCTATAAACACCCATTATCAATAAACCAATAATGTTCTAAAGTTCTTTAAACAATAAATGACTTGAATCTGAATGGCCTGTCTTTGAAACATTTGACGCTTACACACCCTCATTCAAGCCAGCATAAATGAACAACAAAAGGAACCAATCATGAAAAAAGTATTACCACTTATAGCAACCGCATCATATGCAGCATTTATGATGTCATGTCAAATCATAACACCTACCCCTACAGAAGATCTTTTAAGTAGCTCTGCTATAGCGACTGGGGACAGCACTATCGTTTCATCAGAAACAACACTATCGTCAGCGACTGCACTCTCGTCTTCTCCATTTGACACCATTATCATCTCTTTCTCATCTGCCGAACTTTCATCGTCAAGCGAAACTGTAACACCAGAATCAAGCAGCAATGTAGTCGTTGTACCTGACTCAACGTTCCTCAGCTCTTCAAGTACAGAACTCTCATCTTCTGAAGTCATCGCACCAAGCTCAACCATAAGTTCATCGATTGCACTTTCTTCTGCCGAAAGTTCTTCAGCGATTGAGTCTTCATCATCTGTGGTTGTTGTAAGCTCATCTTCCCTAGAAAGCTCTTCTTCTATAGAAAGTTCATCTTCTGTCAATCCACTTCCTCCCTTTATCAATGCAAACCTTGTTAATGCAATAGACACTGCGACCCCATTTACTAATGGCGCCTCTACTAACTCACTTTACAGTAGTCAATACGCGGCATGGAAAGCATTCGACAAAGCATCACCTTCTACCCAATGGATATCAGGCCATGTGTTTCGCCCTGGAACAGGCCCTGCAAACCTCATGTACACCTTTGGTGAAGAACATAAAATTGTTGAATATCGCATCGCAAGCCGCTTTGATTCTCTCAAAGATCGCGCACCAAAAAACTGGGTTTTACAAGGGTCAAATAGCAACACGGCAACAGCTGCTGATGCAATCGATGACACACAATGGGCTACTATTGACACTCAAAACGACATCAACTCTGGCGACGAATGGGGATCAACTGACAACTGGAAAGACACCATCGCATTTACCGTACAAACTCCAGGTATATACACCAGCTACCGCCTTTGTGTAACCGCCGTTAACGGATCTTCTGTTGTAGATATTATAGACATGTTCCTCATGGAAGAAGCACACGCCAACATCACCATTCCAACAACTGAAACCGACACCCGCACATCATCAAACGGTACTTATGGAAGTAGCTATCCAGCATGGCATCTCTTTGACGGCGCATCTACATGGACCCAATGGATGTCAGCAAGTCTCTTTCGCCCAGGAAATGGCCCTGCCAACATAAGCTACAGCTTCGATGACGAACAAATGGTAACTCACTACACCCTTACCGGTAGATATGACAGCCTTAAAGATCGCCTCCCTAAAAACTGGATAGTTCAAGGCACCAATAGTGCCACTGCCACTATCAATGACGCTCTTGATGCCACAACATGGACAACTGTTGACACCCGCACTGACATCACTACTGATGACGAATGGAACTCTGAAACAAGCGTTGCCGAACTCACCCTTATGGTTACCAATCCAGGCTCATACACTACCTATAGAATTTGTATTACTGCAGTAAACGGGTCATCGATTGCTGATCTTATTGAAATCTCATTTGCAGGAATACCTGCCATCTAAACTTTAATAAAAAGCAGTATACAAAAAAGGAGCCTCTCAATTTATTGAGAGGCTCCTTTTTATTACTCTGAACTTTGAACCAATGTCACTTGCTCTAATTCTTCAAAACTCATCTGTATCAATTCATCAATAGAAAAAGAATACCTCTGTGCATTGATAAAGCCATCTCTCTGCTGTGTATGCAGAGCGCTACACGCCGCAATGATCATCACCACCACAACACATATCATTACTCTATTCACACAACACCTTTTCATTGCATTCCTACATTCATTTAAAAGTTATATCCAATTTTACCCGAAAATTCACGACTAGATCCAGGTAGAGGGGTATCATACCCATCATAAGCTTCTGCCATTTCATAATTTTCATTCAAAATGTTATACGCTCCAACGGTAAGACTTACCCTATCAAAGAATACTGACTCCCAATTCAACACTAGATCAACCATATATACACGGTCAAGTTCTTTGTATTGAAAATCTGGAATCCAATTACCTAGTGCATCATATTCATACCCATAATCAGCCCAGATAGCCGTACGTTCACCTACGAACCGTAGTGAGGGCGTAATATTGAGCCTATTAAATGCACGATAACTCATGCTGAGTGTTGCTTTATGTTCTGCAATCCCAAGCTTCCTATCGGTATTTAATGGGTCTCTAAAATTCTCAGCTACCGAACCCCAGTTTCTCGCAAATGAATAATTTGATATCACACTTATATCTTTCCATTTATAACGAACCGACAGTTCTGCACCATAGGAGCCCATACTTTTTGAATTAAGGTATAGATTTTGTTCAGCACCAGCATCCCATGTATAGATAATTGCATCACGTATTTGCATCCAAAAAATATTTCCCTGAATCCATAAATCACCCATAGGATGGTACCCGAGTTCCGCTTCAGTTATCCAGGTAAATTCCGGCTTTATGTCTGGATTTGTCGCTACATTTAATATCGCTGGATCCCGTTGAGCCCCACTGAGCAATAATTTTAAATCCAGGTCATTTGTCATAGATCCAGTATAAGCAAGCCGAGGTACTATAGAATTTCCATAATTCTCATTATTATTTCCTCGAACTCCTGCGGTAAATGTACCAACACCCGTACGAGCAATCAGCTGCGCGTACAACGCTCCAGTATAGCTATCAGTATAATTATCCCCATTATAGGTAGAACTCAAGTAATCCCTTCCTATTATAAAATCATATGTAATCCCCGACAACAATTTAACATCATCATTAATATCAACATCTACAGGTATATCCAGTGAGTATTTTTCACTACGGTCATCAATCTGCCAATCAGCATACACTGACCCATCAGAATACAACACCTCATTCGCATTCCAAGGCTTCTGTTGCTTGTATTGTATGGCCGGGTTCAACCTCAATGACGGAGATATATCCAATAAATAACTGACCTTCGCAGCATAACTGATAAACTCTGTATGATAATCAGGTACATCATATGTTGGATAAGGAAACTGGATATAATAATTATCATAGAATGCATTGATTGTAAATCCTCCGTATTCTGCCTTAACTAAAGCATTTGAAACTTTAGTCGACCCATTATCATCGTCGCTCAGATCTATATTTGCACCATATATATCATGTAGCGTTCTATCCGAATAATTCCCTTGCTCCATGCTTATAAAGGCAGAAACATTCCCCTTCTCACTCTTTGTACCAAGAAAAACATTACCGCCAGTGCGTCCTGTCATTTTTTCTGTTCTAGAATAATATCCATTTGCATTCACATTGAGTTCTTTTGATGGATTTTTAGTTATTACCGACACAACAGCCATCTCTGCAGCCCCACCATATTGCACAGACCCAGGGCCCCGGATAATTTCAACACGCTCTATCATATCTGCACTAAAATGTTGTCCAAATGCAATTGACGCATACATTTCATCATTTACATCTATACCATCAATAAGGAGAAGAACCTTTCCTTCACTCGCCCAATTACCCCGTATTGCAACCGAACGAACCCCTTGTAAATCCAATAAGAATTCAAAGCCAGGCACAAATTGCAATATCTCTTTTAAATCACGCAAGCCTCTTCTTTTAATCTCTTCACTGGTAACAACCGTTACAATTCCCGGTGATTCTCGCTGCGTTAGTGCGAACCCTCCTGACGCTACATTAATTGACAAATTCATAAGAACATCTAAGTCCATCTCTATGAGGTCATCCAAAGAAACGTCCTCCACCCTAATATTATCTACTTCTTGCCCCATAAGTGAAGTGGCCACAAGTAAGGTAGCTGCAATAGCGTGCACCAATTTATTCATTAATTTCATTTTCATGATCATCCTCATTTTCTTCTGCTCTGTTACGCTTTTCCAATTTCTTAAGCTCTATAATCTTTAACCACTTCTCTAACGTTTTAATAACCGAAACTGAATTAATTGGTTTTGGTATGTAATCATCCATGCCTGCATCGAGACACTTCTCTTTATCGCCTTCCATTGCGTTCGCTGTCATTGCTATAATGGGCAACTCCGGGTTTAAAATATCTACACCTTTTTGTCGAATAACCCGTGTTGCCTTATATCCATCCATTATAGGCATCTGGACATCCATAAAAATCAAATCGTATTCTTTCTCTTTGAGAAGCTGTAATGCCTCTTCGCCATTACCTGCAATATCAGGAACAATACCCGCTTTTTTCAATACACCTATAGCCACTTTTTGATTTATTTTATTATCCTCAACCAACAAGAGACGCACGCTGGACCGAATATTTTTACTGATACTGTACTGAGTAATAATCTCTTTCTTCTTAGTGTTCCCTGGATCGACTTCGAGACCCAATGCCTCTTCTAAGCATTCATGAAGTTCACGCGCAAGAACCGGTTTAGTTAAATAGGCCGCAAAACCCATTTCTGAAAGTCGACTTACATCACCACGCTTCCCCATCGAACTCATCATAATCAGAATAGTATCTGCAATTTCTGGGTCATTTTTAATTGCCTCACCAACCATTTCCCCATCCATTCCCGGCATCTGCATATCCAGAATTGCCACAGTATATGGACTCCCTTTCTGCTGCGCCTCCTTTAACATAGCAATTCCAGCGGGGCCACTTTCAGAAACATCGCAGGTTACATTCCAGGCACCCAACTGTTTTTCAACTACCTTTCTATTCGTGTGATTATCATCTATGAATAGAATTTTTTCACCTTCAATATCTTTTCGATGAGCAGGAGTATAGTGTTTATCCGATTTATTCAACTCGATAGTAAACCAAAAGAGTGACCCTGTTGAACCATTATGACGACACACTTCTGAACCATGCTCTACAGGGCTCTCTACCCCTATCTCGCCATTCATTAAAGCCACAAGCTGTTTCGAAATGGCGAGACCAAGACCAGTACCCCCAAATTCTCGGGTCGTTGAACTATCTGCCTGAGTAAATTTTTCAAAGAGCATCTCTTGTTTTTCTTTAGGAATACCAATCCCTGTATCCCGGACCCCAATTCTTAACCGAATCGCACTTCCAATATCTTCCTCAAATTGGATACAAACAATGACTTCACCCTGTTCTGTAAACTTAATAGCATTACCCGTAAGGTTTGTAACCACTTGTCTCAGGCGTCCTGGATCACCTTTTACATAGACGGGTACTTCATTATCGATGCTACAAATAAATTCAACACCTTTTTCATCTGTCCTAAAGGCCATAGTATTTGCAAAACTTCCCAGCATTGAATGGAGATCAAAATCTATCTCTTCGAGGTCCAACTTGCCCGCTTCAATTTTTGAGAAATCAAGGATATCATTAATGATGGATAGGAGTGACTCGGCACTACTATGTACCGACTCTGCATACCCTCTCTGCTCATTATCCAATGATGTATCGAGAAGTAATTCATTCATACCTAGAACTCCATTCATTGGAGTTCTAATCTCATGACTCATTGTTGCAAGAAAATCACTCTTGGCTCTACTTGCAGCCTCTGCCGCTTCAGTCTGTTCAACAAGAAATTTATTGAGGTCACGAATACGTTTTTCTTCAGTGAGATCCATAAAGACAAACACAACCCCCGTCACCACTCCCTGATCGTTGCGTATGGGGGCCCCGCTATCACTCATAAACTTTACGTCACCACGAGGCGTTAGAATCACTGTTTGATTTGAAAGTTTTGTTATAACACCTGCCCTCAATACTATTCCTACTGGGTCAGCGATCCGCTCCCTCGTCGTTTGGTTTTCTAGGGTCAATACCTCATCAAAAAAGAGACCTTTTGATTCATCTATTTTTAAACCCACAAGTTCTTCTGCTGCAGGATTCATTCGCTCTATTATGCCTTTAATATTTGTGGTAATAACCGATTCACCGAGGGAATCAAGAGTCGTACGCAAGTCACGTTCTTGCTCCTCAAGTTCAACTTTTGCATCATGTATAGTGTCCATGAGTGCATTAAAGTTGTCATAGAGCACCCCTATCTCATCCGTACTCTCTTTTTCAATATGTCGTGACTCATGCTCTCCTCTAGATAACTGTTCCATAAACTGAACAAGTTTTATAATTGGAGCCGTTACTGATCGCTGTAATATATAGGCAAGAAGAAGACTCCCACACACAAGTCCCAATAATAAGAGCAACAAGGTCATGATATTTGATCTGTTTTCGGCATCCATTTTATTCGTTGAAGCAACAATATAAACCAACCCTATCCGTTGCTCTTGCTCAAAAATTGGATAGAACATGTGGAGTTCATCTTCTTCAAACCGATGTCCCGCCTGTATGTTTTTCTTCCCCTTGGGAAATTCGACATCGCCTCGGATATATTCAGAAAATACCGTAGAGTCCGCCGTATAAACGAGTACTCGCTCAATCACATCAATTGATTCCATCGAATTGAGGTAGCTTTGAGCCACTTCACTATCATCAAACATCAAGGGAACGGTCACATATCGGCTGACCACTTTTGCTTGTTCCATTATTGAGTTAACAAAATTGTTTCTTAAATTGGTGGCACTACGAATACTCAGTACCGTAAAACCAAGAGAAAGAGTCACAAAACTGATCCCCACTATGATCAGTAATAACTTTTTCCGTATAGAGATATTACGAATCATTTATCGAGCCCCCTGCATTTTTTTGAGATAACTCAAAAGGAAGGAACTTGCCTTAAGCCCCGAAGCCGCCATAGCCCCGGTATTCATATTAAAACGAACTTTATTATTCTCCTTGTAAAGCAGTACGTGCGCCCCCTTGTCTAATAACTCGGGGTTTTCAGTAACAATAAGTGCATGATACTGCTTGTTTTTCTCAAGAAGAAGGTCAAAATCACTCTCACTTTTGGGAGCAATATAAATGACATGTGCCGTAAAAATAGAATCAACCAAAGAAAGTTTTTGGACCGTTGTTACCCTTTTTTTGATGGTACGACCTTCCATAGCCTTTTCAATCCAAGAAGAAAGAGGGGAGTCTCCTAATATAAATACGCTAAATTTGTCAGTTTGATCACTCTCGCTCCAAGTAATTAAGGAAACAACCTTTATGAGATAAGCTGCTTTAAGCTTATTTTCACCTGAATTTTGGCCGAAACTTGTTGAAAATGCCAATAACACTACAATGAGTAGTATGACTCCTCGTGAGTGAGGTTTTTTCTTAAAGTATCCGTTCAAACAGTATCCTAATAGAGCGGGTAGAATTCTTGGATATTTTACCAAACATTTCTCAATAAATGCCAATTTTAGCCCATATTCTCTAAAATACCCCACATTGCTTACCTTTAACAAGCATATAATAGGCTTTAAACATTTTTCCCTATCAGAAAGGACCCCTGTAACACTCTAGCATCTTTCTAGTATTTCCTTGAATTTCAACGATTTATGCTCACCATACAGCGGTAACAAATTGTGAACGACCAATGCAATGTAAGCTAGATTTAACTATGCCCCCCTTCCTAATTATGCTATTTTTGAATTACTATCTAATAACCGTGGATCTCAGTCCTATTTCTCACCCCTTAAGAGAGTCCACATTAAGGAGAATCTATGCAGGCTACTGTGTTTGTTATTCTATCTCTATGTATCTCTGGCCTCTTTGCCCAGACAACACTTTATTTTGAAGACTTCGAAAACATATCTTCTGCTTCCAGCGATTGGAGTATTTATAGTGGTTCCGATTGGGAAATTGGCGCACCAACGTATTCTAGTGGCCCAGAAGCGCTTTGGGGAGATAATGTCGCTGGTCTCGACCTAGAGTCGTATCCATCAGCCTATAGCTATAATTATTTCACTTCGAGTACCATAACATTGCCCCTATCAAGTGATCTCCAATTAGAATTTCACTACTGGTCCGACATATCAAACTACAATGAATTACAGGTTGAAATATATACGGGAACCACATGGTATCCTATTATTACAAACCTCCTTTCCAACACCAGCAACCAGTGGAGAAGAGCCTCATATGACCTCGCATCCTATGCTGGTCAGAATATCAAACTTCGCTTTATTGCAGCCCTTTCTTATAGTAGTTCCTATTATTCTGGAGCATATATTGATAATATCATTCTTACCGATTTTGAGGGACATACGCTTTACAACGGATCAACAGTATCTGGTACCATGCAACCTTCAACTACTCTAATCAATGTCACAACCACTTCTATTAATGCAACTTCACCACAAGCGCACTCTTTTAGTCACTGGACATCAAAACAAAATGCCATATTTGGAGATGCCACTCAGGCCGCAACTACAGTAACCCTTACTACAAACGACACCATAGCCCCTGTTTTTGTACTCGCCCCCATGAAGGCCCTTTCTGAAACACCAGACACACTCAACCTTGATACTAATGCACTTGATTCTAACTGGGTAAAAGGAGTCTGGACTTCATTTACTGCACCCAAAGCAGGTATATACCGGTTTGATTATAACTATCTGACAAATACCACACTCTACTCAGTCGCAATGCACCCAAACTCACCACTCTCGGTGCCCCGTTTTTCATATAGTAGTAGAACTTCAGGATCTAACTCTTTCACCGCTGACTCTGCTGGTCACACCTTCTATTTTCACACTACTGCATATAGTGCTTCGTATAACTTATACTCAATTGAATTATCCGTTAAACATGAAGTAACCCTCACCACTGCGGCAACAGGTTCGGGTACTCCCACGTATGCATATATTGATCTATCTGCTGGTGATAGCGCCACTGTAACTGCAACACCACATTTAGGCTGGACATTTGTTCATTGGTCAGTCGACACCGCTAAAAAAGCAACGATCAGAACTCCTGATGAATCCTCTACCATTGTTATTGTAGATTCATCGACAACAATAACAGCAACATTTACGAGACGGCCCGTTGCAGGGACCCTCATCAGCTCAGATGAAACCTATAACTACTCTGATGACGGAACGCCACAAGAGGGTGTGTTCTTTCAGTACTCACCTCCCTCGACTAACACCTACGTTATAACCCGCAAAGTGAACAGTTCGATTCCTGACTCACTGATTGTCTATAGTGATTCACTCTACACTACACCAATTTCAAAAACATATTGTAGCTGCACCAACCTATTTTCTTCAGAACTCGCACTCGAAAAAGACTCTATCTACTATATCCGAATATACCCCAATACAGCTTCGTTACCTGATTACGACTTCACTATATCTGCCGATACCAGCGTTACCGTAGCTATCGCCCCAACTACTCATGGCGAAGCGTATGTTTTTACTTCAGGGGGCCACACTTCCACTGCTAGCATTTCTGATGATGACGCAGTATCTATTGATGCAACACCACAACTTTCATACTTATTCAGCGCCTGGACTTCAAGCAAACCGACCGCAACAGACTTTGATGACGCCACCCTCGCGTCAACAACATTCTCAACTACCGAAGATGTCATCATCACACCTCAATTTTCCTATGCGCCCCCACACCTTTTTAATACTCTCGACTCAACCTTTTCACTAGAGGATGACTCTTTTCTACAGCTATCACAACTCGGAATACTCATCAAACATAGTACTGCTGACTCTGGATTCTTTATTCTCAGTGTTGAAGACATGACAACAGCAGCACTATTCTCATTTTCACAAACGACCGATTCAAGCTTCTCTACAGAGTTACTTAAAACAAGTGGCTCGCTAAAAAACAGCCTTCCATTATATAGCCACGGCCCTCAAGACTCAGCCTTCTACAAAGTGTATAACAGTGGCTCCACCACTACTGATAGCATTACTATTATAACAGAAAAAGCTGTCGGCATCAAAACCCTCGTCACCGGCTCCCCAGCTCACGGGACCATTGAGTACCCCACAACCCTTCTGAGCCTAACAGGCGCCCTGAGCGATACTATTATTACTGCACCCGATACAGAGATTATTCTTACTGCAAACCCCAACCCAGGATACATCTTTTCTCAATGGAGTACCCTTGAGACATCACCAAGTACTTTTGACTCCGTTGGTAAAACCCTTACCCTGGCTGCTGATTCCACTCTCTCCATTACGGCGCATTTCCAGCGTACGCCCCCACACCTCATAGATGATACCCTCCGTAGTTACGAATACACATCCGATGCATCGGACCAAAATTGGCAAGATGGGAGCTACTTTGTCTATCGCGCACCAGCAATAGGCTCCTATAACATCGTATTCAATAATTATGGGTTATCCTCTTACAAGATTCTGCATTCATATACTGACAGTACTTTTTCCACACCATTAACAGCCTCAACCACTGCAACAGACTATCCCCTAACTAAAACAATTACCGCTACCAGCGTCGGTCAAACATTCTACTATAAGGTACTCACTACCTCAGTCAATGCAACACGACGATTTTCTGCTCAAGCCTTTAAACAATTAACTGTAGAGCTTATCGCTGATTCAACGGGCACCACGAAAGCACTCTATGGAAACTATACTCAAGGCGATACCGTCACCTTAAAAGCCATTCCTAAAAAAGGACACAGCTTTAAGAAGTGGATTATTGCTACAGGGAATCCCATTATAGCCGATTCCACCGATCCAAATACAGATATATATTTACGCGATCAGCATGTACTCCTCAGAGCAACCTTTAAACTTGATTCAATAAATACTGCCCACGAGTCCCCCATAGAGTATGATTATTACACCGACTCACAAAACAATCTCTATAGTCAAGAAGGTGTTTGGTTTAAATACCATGTGACAATTCCAGGGTCACAACTCATTTCTATCATCAGTGAAAATAACACCGATAATCGCTTAGTGTTCTATGGCCTCGACTCCACCTTCTCAGAGGCAGATAGTATTGAAGTTGAAAATACTGGAAGCTTCTATCACGCCTTTACCGGAATCAAAGGTGAAACCCACTACTTTAGACTGACAACAGATGTATCGAGTCGCTTTGATTCATTCAGCCTTAAAGCGCATAAATCTGCTACCATTACGACCGCAACCATTGGTGCAGGCTCTCTCCAATTTAAATCAACCAGTGATTCTGACGGCGCTTACAAACCCGAAAATGTATTTTTCATAACAACTCCCATTGGATTTGTTGCAGCCCCAGAGACAGGGTATCAATTTAGTCATTGGGAAGTTACTGGCCTCGGCTCAGTGGGTAATATTTATGCTTCCGAAACCACTATTATTCCAATTACCGATATGACCGTTACCGCTCATTTTAGAGAAACAGACAAATACACAATCACCACTACACCGCTCCTCTACAACTACACTAATCATGCTGCTGGTGGAGACCCTCGCAATGGAGTTTGGTTCACCTTTACCGCCCCCAACACTGCAGAATACACGATAACAATTGATGATCCATCAGATGATATGGAGTCAGATAAAATCTTTTATCAATACTCCGATTCAACGTTTACTACGTATCTCAACAAAGAGACCGGCCCTAACCATGAGTATCACACTATTAATGCTATAGCTGGTGAAACCTATTACTTCATGGCTACCGTTAAGAAAGCAGAAGAGTATGATAAAGATTTTATCATTTTTGTTAAAGGGCGCTACACTGCATTTACCATTTATTCTACAAGCTTTGAAGTAGAATACTCTCCTATAGGAGCAAGCAAGCCACTTAACGCCACCGCAACTGGTTCATGGGAACGCGGCCCCGCATCCCTGACCGCAGGACCAGACGACACTTATAATGGGGCTCAGCTCATTGGAACAAATATCAATGGCTTCTATGGGAACAATGCTCAAGACTCTCTGAGAATTGATTCTATCATATTACCAGATTTTGATGATATCGAACTCTCTTTTGCAAGCTGGTGTGAAAATGAAAAAGATCGCGATATAGGGACATTATTGGTAAAGGGAAGCCATGAAAGTGAGTGGAAAAAGCTTCTCTCTGCAAATAGCCCTAACCCAAAATGGAATCGACTCTCTAAAGGCTTAGACGATTACGCAGGCGACACTATTTCCCTCCTTTTTATCTTTGAATCTGACGATATTTTAACATTTGACGGCTGGTATATTGACGACATCACTATTACCCTGATGATGGATGAAACTATTGGCCCAGGAAACGTGAGCTCTATAGACCCTGCAACAATACCCATTATCCCTGGCGGCCCTAATGACACAACACTTACCTCTGGTGAACCCGGAACCGAGAATCCAGGAGAGGGCGAAACCTCCACTGGTCCTATAACCATTCCTCCTCGAGATTCAGGAGGATACCTCCCTGACTCAATTTATGGTGGGGAATGGATCACTAATCCTGGTACGGGCGATACTATTGCCTATATCGATACAACACGTGGCGATACATTGACTCTGCAAGGTGATTTAGTTTCGCCTAAAGACATTCAAGATTCAGTATTTGTTCTTGATAGCATTGCCCCTATCCTTCCTTCGTCCTCAAGTCGCTTTTCTTCACTCTCAATCATTCCCCAAGGCACAACTCAAATAGGTGTTCCGATACATGCACGACTCATTACGATATATTCAATAGATGGGTCAAAGGTATTTCAATCTACACTCAACGGAACTCAAGAGAGTATTTTTGAAATCCCTCAAAGCATTTGGACCGGTTCAATACTTTTCATGGAAATCGAAGAATAATTAAGAAAAAAAATCAACCACTACATAGAGACCGATCTCTGTAGTGGTTGATCATCTCTTCACTATAATCGGAAGAGAATAATTTTTTTAGTAGAAGCGTGGCGTATCATCGCCTGTAAGAATATAATACCCAAGAGTCACCGCTTTTGAAATTCGTGATTCTTTGTGCCCTTTCAATACTGGCATCTCTTCTTGACATACGGGGAGTACAATACAGTCAGAATCATCACAATCTACAAGACCATCCAAATCAGTATCAATTCCATCCATACACATAGTCGCTGAACTCTCATGGCGAAAGTCAACATCTGATTTTAACCCGGTGCCCAAGCTCATTAATACCGTTATAAGCAGACCGGCAATACCAATTACAACCGTATAGCGTTTCATGTTTTTTCTTTACTCGTGTTGCGAGAATGTGGGTGATATCACCCATGATAATGAGACAAAAATACATTCCTCTCAGGGGTCAAACCAGTCGTAATTCTATAAAGCGTATGACTTTACATAAAGTTAACAGTGTAAAAACTTTGTTTTCTCAGAGTTCAATTTTATCACTTTACATAGCTTTTCCTATCAATAGTAGGACTCTCTCTAGCACCCCATTAAAACTTAAGCACTGACATTTCAAAAAAAAACATATAAGCCTTTCTACAGTGGATACTCTTCTTTTGTAGCGTTATTTAACGGGAACATTTTTCCGAAAACTGAAGGTTAAACAGTAATCACATTTTAATCAAATGATACTTACCACTTTTTTACATTGTAAATTTTTATTACATTGCGGTCAGGACATAGATACAGAGTATTCCTGTAAGTTTATGGATCACTCTAATACTATCCTACTATCGACTTCGATATTCAACCATAAGGCAGGACTCCATGAATAGGTATCTCGGCATCAGTATAGTTTTTATCATTCTTTTTTTAGTCGTAAAAGCTCAATTTATGGACGACCCTCCAGTTCCTCATTTTAATAACAAGCCAAATAAAACACACCTCTATATTACGAGCGATTCCTTAGCTGCACACCTTGGCACAAGCCCAAATAGCGGAACTATCGATCACTATCTTAGCTACCGCGATAGAATAAAAATTCATGAGCGCAACAATGGATGGGTTCGTTTTACCAATTACTTTGATGGTAAAAAACTTGGACTGACGGGTGATGCAGCATTTTGGGTCAATGAAGCATTTCTGAGTAGGGTACAACCTCCTGCCAAAGAGAATACAGCGCTTGATAGCGTTGATCTCGTAGAGTAATTGCAAGAGCCCCTTTTTTCAAATACAGATTTGAATCAAATACTCATTATGAGTCTTCATTATTAAAAAGGACCCATACTCCCTTCTACTATTTTTTACGTTATCCATAAAAAAGGTACACTATGGATATTCGGTATGGGATAATAGCAGCAATCTTCGGAGCGCTTGGTGTCATAATAGGGGCGTTTGGTGCCCATGGACTTAAAAGCATTTTAAACCACCATCAAACTCTCGATACTTTTCAAACAGGTGTTCACTATCAATTTTATCATACACTTGCTCTCTGCATAATAGCACTCTGTATTAAATTCTATCCCAACCCGATGCTTCACTGGGCTGCCCTCTCAATGATTACTGGTATCATACTTTTTTCAGGATCTCTTTATATTTTAAGTCTTACCGGAGTAAAAACATGGGGTGCGGTTACACCATTTGGTGGTGTCCTTTTAATATCTGGCTGGGTACTTCTTGGCATGTCCCTCTACCAACACAGGTAACCTCTATCCAATGTAAAAGAAAAGCCATGTAAGGGACTCCCTACATGGCTTTTTTAATCAATCGAGTGTGCTATACTATTATGGACTTGTGGTACTGGACGAACTCAATGGTTCTGCAGTATCATACCATTCATCAGCCTCAATGAGCGCAGCTTCGACACTTTCTATAACTGAGTCTGCACATGCTGGTTTTAAAGTATCACGACATTTATTCGTTCCATCTTCTTGATACCGAACTCTCCACGGCTTATTTGAATAATCAAGGGTTCCATCAGTAACAGTTCCGACACCAAGAGAGTCTCTTTCATCTGTTCTATAAAAAAGAATATACTGGCCGACATCAGTTACTTGATAACTTACTTGATACAGTTTTTTATCTGCGTTTATGAGATACAATTTTTGTTTGTAAGGAGTATAAGGCGATTTTTTCATGTGACCTTGTATTTGAATCTCATAAGGAAACTCTCTTGGCAAATAGTAGCTCACAAAACCTAATGGTGGGCGTGTAGAGCTTGTCATTAAATTAAAACGCTTCTCATGACTCGCCGGTTCAATTTTAGTAACCTCTCCCGCTTTATTTTTTAACTCAGTTGGTGTGGTCACATTTTTATCCATTTGTATGCTTTTAACACCTTCAATGATTATACCATCAATATTAAGTACATTACGCACCTTATCAATTACCAACACAGAATCACCTAGATTATTAATAATAGCCTCTAGCAAACTACTACTTGATTCAAGCTCTTCACTACTCGATTCATTATCAGACGAAGAGGAAACGGATGATGAGATCTCTTCTGTGCTACTTGATTCCTGAACAGAACTTATTTCTTCTCCACTGCTTGACTCTATTTCTGATGATTCACCATCTATAGTTTCTTCAGAAGACTCTGTATTGATAGGGTCACCACCAACCTCAGAGCTTTCATCTATAGAAATGTCAGAACTTTCAACAGCATCACTGCTTTGACCATCAAAGGCCTCGATACTTGATTGTTCATTTTCTGAGCTACTCCCATTCTCCGAAACCTCTGGTGATGTTTGTCCATCATTTGAGCAATTACAGAGTACTACTACCGCAGCAACAAGCCACGCGTGTTTAAATAATTTCATAATTCCCCCCAGAATTATTAGAGAAGCTCTGCACCAGTAATTACCTTCACTAAAGAGAGCCCTCTGAATGTATATGTGCGTTTTAAATCTATTAACGAATAAGGGGATTCGCATGGAATCCCCTTATTCAAATAGTTGTTTCAGTGATATCTGTTCATTAACTGTTCTTTTACCCCTGTTATTGGGGCAAATACACGTATTATTGCACTTTTTGAAGCATCTCCGAAAATACACGTTCTTGTAATACGCTGTCTGCTGCAGTTGCACGGTTATCGAGATGGGTAAATACATGAGTGTCACTATCAAGCAACTCTACATGAGAACGATTGAGGTCAGAACCATTAGCTTGCTGTAACCCACGATATATATAGAGTGCACTTACTGGATCTGCTGAACCATCAATTTTAGCTTTATACACCTTAATTGAGCTCCCCTCTGGTAATGAAAAGCCCTCTTCAAGTTTATCTCTCACGATACCGATTAAATCAACGAGCTGATTGAGGGCTTCTTCTGGACGAGTAGAATACCAACCCGCCTTTTTATCGTCCTTCATTGTTGCAACATCATTGCCCAGTACAGGGCCAGCAATATCAATTAAAGTCAATATTTTATTACCCGGTACAATGATAGGATCAATCAGAAAAAACTGATTGACACTATTAGCGGCAAAGCGACCCCGCTCTATTTCATTTAATAGAATGGTACCCCCTGTAGATGAGCCAGCAAAGCTAATATTAGTATACCCGAGCGCTTGAAGTTTTTTAAATTCATCAATCACAGGCTTACTCCAGTCCTCCCAAGTCCCCCGCTCAAAGCTCTCATAATCACGCCCATGAGCCCCCATAAGAACCAATGAGATAAAGGCGTGATGTTGACTACTCGCAGAATCAGCAAAAGTTCTAAACTGGTGCCATTCATAGGTCGAAGCAGAAAAACCATGCACTGCTATAATTACCGGAACATTGAGCTCCTCTGCAGTCGGGCTTGGCTTCCAAGTAGAGAGTAGATACTCGCTTGAGTCTTTTAAATAGAGACTCGGCAACAGTTCTGGATTATTGGCCAGAGATGGATCAACAATAACAGCACCATCAAGTAGTGTGTCATCTGTCTTAGGATCAACTAAACATCCCACAAAAAGGGTTACGCACCAAATCATTACTAAGAGTTTCATCTATAGCCCCCATGCATAGGTTAAGCCAATAGAATACGTAAGGGGAAATACCAGATTCGACTCCTGAATTACATGATATCCTGCACTTCCATAGATAGAAAAACAGTCATAAAAGTTAGATTGGACACCAAAAGTAGGCAGTACAATAAATGAGCTTGTTGTGAGGACATTACCAAAAATTTCTTCTTCATCACTGGTCAACTCATTAAAAAAGTATCCCCCTTTGAGCCCTATAAAAGGCGAGATATACCGTCCCTCTCGAAAGAAGTAGGTCACCCCACCAAGAAACAGATTTCCAACGATAACATTTGGGGCAAGTAATCCTGAACCCAAACGGCTACTACTATACTCGGCAGAGAATTCCAGACTCTTGCTCAATATCGTTTCTGATTGTAAGCCAACCTTTAAACCCATAGACCAATTTAAATTATGATTATTTCTATAATGCGGCGTTACATTTACACGCACTTCCCTTGCGAGCACCATTTGAGCCATGAGCAAAAGAAGGCAGAAAATTATTTTCGGTGCTCCAAAGAGCGAACCAAAGGTATGTTGCGTCATTTTATTTACCATAAAAATGTTATCCCAAATATAAATATATACCCCCATTAGACGAATAACACCCTCTTCTTGGGGTACGAATCCTACAAAAAAAGAATTGCTCCTCCCTTTTTTCCATTTATGGTTGCATCCTCCACTTTTGAATGATACACTGGTTACACAATTATATTTTATATCTAATAAGGAATACTATGAGTTTAATCGAGTACAATGAGTTTTGGAAACAAGTACACAACCTTCTTGAAACAATTAAATGCGAAAACACACCACTTGATTACCAGCTCTATGCAGTTGAAGAAGATGATGACCTTAATGTTGTCGTTCTGTCTCATTACCAAGAAAAGCTCGGCCTTCTTAAAGGTGACATGGTCGACACCCTCCCAATCAACATAGCATACCATCGGCTTATGACCTTATCCCACTCAATTAAGTCCTTTTTTAAGGTCGCATGCTAAGAACATATCTGTCAGATACATAAGATTTATCTAATATCCACACTATTTTCAAGCAAGCTTAGCTACAACACATAAACTAGTTTGAATACCTAAAATTTCGAATATATTTATAGGGCCCCTATAATTTCCTGCTTACGATAAGGACCCTATGTATACTCTACTTTTTTTATCTATTGTTGCACTTTTCTGCATCTGTTGCTCTGATTATGATGGATCAGCTCTTTCAAACTCAGTGCCTCATTCTTCTCAAGAACAGACTATCCAGCCTCCCCAACAATAACGGCTTTTGGCAACTATTACTCAATAGTTGCCAAAAGCGCTTCAACTTCTTTCACAATGGGTACATCTGCATCAGCCCACTCAATACTCCAAAGATCAGAAACTGATAACCACCGAAGCTCTTCATGCTCATATAACAAAATGCGATCAAGGAAGCCATCAAACACCTTACAAACAAAAGGGTACAGAGTAATGTGGGGACCTCCAACATAATGCCATTCAACTGGTGTCAGAGGATATTCAACACTTATTTCTATACCAAGCTCCTCCATTATCTCTCGCTGCAATGATGCAGTATGGCTTTCATCCGCTTCAACTTTCCCCCCAGGGAACTCCCAATAACCCGCCATTTTCATAGCATTCCCACGTTTTACCGTCAAAATTTTTCGATTATCAAATAGTACTGCACAGGTTACTGGAACCATTCTATCCTCGCAATAGCTTCAAGACCCTTCAGGGTCATTGCACTC
Organism: Fibrobacterales bacterium; assembly: GCA_051532055.1. Lineage (GTDB taxonomy): Bacteria > Fibrobacterota > Fibrobacteria > Fibrobacterales > JAOPTW01 > JAOPTW01. Next base: position 67,737 of record JAOPTX010000032.1, read on the forward strand.
ATTAAAAAATAGTACTATAATAAATGAACTATGACTATTAAAGAAGTTACCCTTGATGAGTTAGAAAAAACTCTCACCTGTAGTATTGAAGAAGATGGATATGTTGCATCAGTAACAGTCGTTCAAGAACTGACTCTCAGAGAAGTCACTCAAGACTCACTCAAAAAGTACCTCAATGAACACGACATATGTGTAGGAATATTACCCTTTGGCTTAAAGCGTATTATCAATGGCATAAAAAAGTCCACCATCGGTGTCCCTACAATTATCGCCCGAGGAACCCCAAAAGAAGAGAGTATCGAAGGAATATACACCTCACCATTTGTTGATAGTGAAAAAAACAACGCCCCCCTTGAAGGCATTCGCAAAGTACGAGCAGGTCAGGTCGTTCTCACTTATAGACCGGCCGTACGCGGTAAACCAGGCATACGCATCTCTGGTGAAATGGACCCCGTAACACCTTATCCCCTTTTTGAAAAACCCATACCCGGCACACATATTCAAGTAATAGAAGAGAACGATACTACAACATTTATCTCTATGCAACATGGACATGTAGCGATAGATCGAAATAGCTGGTCTGTTGAGACAACCTATACACATATAGGCCCCTTTACTTCAGACTCAGCCCCCATTAACTTTCCTGGGGATGTCGTTATCCGTGGTGATGTAGAAGGCGGAACCGATCTCAATGTTAAAGGAAATCTGACCATCGTTGGCTCAATCAATCGCGGTGCAACAGTACACACCGATGGAGTGCTCACCGTACAAAAAGAGATAGGGTGTGGCGAGAAAGGACACTGTAGTGCGGGCGTAACGATTATTGCAAAAAGCTGTACTGGTAGTACTATTAGTTCAAAAGGTGATATTGTCATTCAAAGTATGGTAATGAATAGTACCATTCATTCTGGAGGTATCTTTGCAACTCCCAAAGGAGTCATTATGGATAGCACAATTCACACACTTAAAGGCTGTACCATTCATAGTGTTGGCGTTCCCGAAAAAGAGACCCAAAACTGCATTACGGCTGGAGTATACACTGACCCTCTCGACCAAAATGAAATACAGGCCCCCGAGGCACTTATAACCATAACCAACGATATCTACGGTCAAACAACCCTCGTCAACGGAGCAAAACAAATTGTTATGAGTGAGCTTACTCACGGACCGACACGCATCAAGTTTTTTGAAATTGATTAATAATCATCTCTCACCGACTCATGAATAAGCAACCACTCCCAAATGGTTCTTTACTATCTTTTCCCCGATATATTTCGTTTCTTGGATAGCATGGCAGATTGGCAGATTGGACAACGTTGGTTAAGTGAAGCAGAGCCCGAACTCGGACTTGGTGCCGTTATTGAATTAGCTGGTAAAACAGTTAAACTTGAGTTCCCCGCAGTGAATGAAATACGAATGTATGTTCAAGAAAACGCTCCACTCCGCCGCTATGCACTATCAGTCGGCGACACCATACAAAGTCTCAGTGGGCTCAGTGAAGTTGTCACTGAAATCAAAAAGCAGAATGGCCTCCGCTTCTTTTTTTGTGGTGATGAAATGATACCTGAAACCGAAATCGCCTATTCAGCAACCATCCCTAAAGATGAACTTCTCGACAAAATTCTTCATCTTGAATTTGATTCTAATGATGCCTATGAGCTCCGAATTAAAGCACATGAAATAAACCGAGAGATTATCGGATCGCGCACTCGAGGACTTATCGGCCCTAAAGTAAGCCTGATTCCCCACCAATTTTATATCGCCGACTCTTCTGTGACTAAAAATCGCCTCCCTCGAAAGCTCCTTGCCGACGAAGTCGGTCTTGGAAAAACTATCGAAGCGGGCCTCATTTACCATCAGCTCAAACTTACAAGTCGGGTGACAAAAACGTTAATTCTTACCCCCCCTTCTCTTAAACACCAATGGATGGTTGAGCTCTATAGACGCTTTAATCAAATGTTTACCATCATTGATGAAGAGGCTGTTGAAGCACTCTGTGGCCCCGATGAAGACACCAACCCCTTTGAAAGTGCACAAGAAATCTTATGTGACATTGACTACCTTATTGAGACTCCCGACGTAATGGAAGACCTCCTCAATACTAAATTCGATCTCCTCATAGTCGATGAAGCACACCACTACGAACTCGATTCCCCCGAAACTGCAGCCCAGTATGCGCTTTTAAAAGCACTATGCGATCGCACACCAGGAGTCCTCCTCCTTACTGCAACTCCCGAGCAGCTCAATCCAGTCTCTCACTTTAATCGATTACAACTCCTCGATCCGCTCAAATACAGCACCTTCGAAGAGTGGCAAGAGAATCGAACCCACTATTCAGAACTCGCGCACACCCTTGAAGCGCTCCTACAAAGTCATATTGATGGGCATACTATTACTTGGAAAGACCTCATTGAAGCATTCCCCAATGATAATCGTATACATGCCCTTGCAGAGAGTACCGAACACAATTTTAGACCTCAAGATGTCATTCGTCATCTTATTGATACTATGGGTACCGGTGAAGTTATGGTTCGTAATACTCGAGCAGCCATTGGTGGTTTTCCCGGCCGTGCGGTCCATGGATATGCTCTCGACCTTTCGACAGAGTATCGAGACGCAGTCACAAAGTATCAAGCTGTTGATACCTCACTCGGCTTTGCCATTAACAATTTTATGGCTCTCGATAGTGACGCATTTAAAAAAACCACCAATCCACTCCCTAAGAAAACAACCCTCAGTCAACTCTGGCTTAAAGACGAACGAGTCGTTTGGCTTGCCCAATTTCTTGAGGCCAATCACAATAAAAAAATCCTTTGTATTTGCGCCCACAAGCAAACCGTTCTTGCCCTCAAAGAGGCTATTGATAGAATTTATAAAATCAATATCGCTCTCTTTTACGAAGAGATGTCACTGGTTGCTCGTGACCGCGCAGCTGCATGGTTTGCAGAAGATGAAGGGGCACGGCTTCTCATCGCTTCAGAAATAGGCAGTGAAGGGCGTAACTTCCAGTTCTCTCACGACCTTGTACTCTTTGACCTCATGCCTGAACCAGGTGTTATTGATCAACGTATTGGACGACTCGATAGAATCGGACAAACAGAAACCATCAACATCCATGTTCCCTATGTTGCCGGAACCGCTCTTGAAGCGCTCTTTACCTGGCACCATAGCGGTCTCAACTCTCTGAACTTCCCTATTCTTGGGGGCGACACACTGTACCACACCTTTTTTGATCAACTCCATCACTTTTTGGCCAATGGGGTGGATGACTCCTTCTCATCATTTATTGAATCAGTACAAAAAGAAACTGCATCAGTCAGACAGACTCTTGAAGAAGGGCGTGATAAACTCCTCGAGCTTAACTCATTTGACAAAGAGTATACCGAGAAACTCCTGGACTCAATAAAAGAACAGGATGAGAGTGGTAATACACAAGAATTTGCCTTTGATGTACTTTCACATATTGGGCTCGATATTGAAAAAGCACCCCACCCCTATTCATGGGTCTTTTTACCTAATGCACAAATGAAAATTGATTCGTTCCCTGGCATTCCGGAAGAAGGCCTTACGGTAACAACCAGCCGAGAGCAAGCACTCGTTCGTGATGACCTCGCCTACCTCAGTACCGACCACCCAGTAACTCTAGCTGCACTTGATATGACCTTAGGCACCACTGCTGGTCAAGCCGCTTTTGTTACCTGGAAAAAATCGCCCAAAAGTGGCCTCTACTTTGAGTTCTCTTTTACCTGGCATGTATCATCGAGTCCAGAATGGGGTGTACAACACCTTCTCGTTCCTCAAAACTATCACATGGTATTTGATGTAACAGGCAAAGAGTTTTCTACCCTTAATTTTGCAGAAGAGCTCATTGATGATGGACAACCAGCAATGCTTGAACCATATATTGAACTCATCGACTCCCTCGTGCCTAATTTGAAAAACCACGCATATACCTTATTACAAGAACGGGTAGAGATGGAAAAAGTCACCATGACTGAAGAAGTTGCCAAAAGTTTTAGTAGTGATCTAGAGCGGGTACAATTCTTTTGCGAAGGAAGCGATGTTAAAAAAGAGATTGCGCTTATTAAGAATAAAATTGCAACACTCAGCCAAGCAATCAGTTCGACCGACATCCAATTAGATGGTATCCGAATTGTTCTAGCAGAGTAAATAGGTACTATTTTTTATATAGGAATTGCTATGCGAGGGCGATTTGAGAACCATTTCATTCGAGAAAAGAATGTCATATACTCAATGATCAGCATGATATTGAGTGCAAGAGCCAGAAGCGACTGCAGGCCAAAGAGTTGTTTGGAAGTTGCAATATGCTCTTCTATCTCGTATGCATCAAGTACAAGATAAGGCGAATCAATATCAGTCACTAAATAGCGACCAAATATGGTTTTCTTAGCAAATACTCGTACTGCATCGTGTAAATTAAGCGCCAATTCGAACTCTTGTGCATTCGATGGGTCCAGCATAAGGTCAAACTTAAGCTCATTACTAAACTTAAAAGAATACCGATTCGTTATTTGCTTAGAAATAGTAGTCAGATGACCATACACCATAATTGTTGGAGACGTATCAGCTCTATCAATAATTAAGTAATTCAATGCTGAATAACTAAATAAAATAGTGACCAATAGCATTAATACCAAGCACCAAATACGATTTATTACTCTTCTAAAGGCTCTACGGAGAATGAATACGTCTGAATGTGCCATTAAATATTATCGCGTCCGGTTATAAGCTTCTTGATATAATACCGTATAGGGTTACGATATTTCTCTTTTTTCCACGGTCGGCTACTGTGCGGGCGGTGGTATACTCTTTGGTTTAGTAGTATATAATTTTTATACCCAAAACTCCGTGCTTTTTTTGATAATTCAACATCAAACCACGATTTTTTTGGATGGAGCTCCTCTATCGGAAATTGAGATAAAAAAGTATCCGTTATGAGCGTGCAACAAAAAGAGACCCTTTTATGCGTTTCAACAATCTCTCCTGTATGTTTACCCACATATTCATAAGGATAACAGACTGCATTATGCTCATCAACCGTCACCGCCCCGACCATTCCTGGCTTATCTGCATTACGAGAAAATTCATAAAGTTCCTCTATTGTCGATTTTTCGATGCGTACATCCGACTCAATAAAAAGAATCGCTCTTCCTTTACGCCTTTGGGCAAGCTCTTGTAAGAGATGCCATTGATTTGGTGAATCACCAGCCCCAATCTCTTTCGCGGTGATAAGAGAAAGAGAATAAAAAGTAGCGGCATTTTTAAGCCATTCCCTGGTTTCATCTCCAGAGTGGTCATCAAAGAGTAAATACTCACTATCGCCTTTATAAGCAACCACTGTTTCAATGGTCTCACGTGCGGTATTGAGAGAATCTTTGACAGGTGTGACAATCAAAATTGGTAACAATTGTACTCACTCATGCTCAAATTAAGCATATTAGACAGGAATTCATACACCATTTATAGTATACTTTACACAGAGCGACAACTAAAAATGGGACCATGTCAGAGTTTAGACAAAACGTTACAACGGGAGAATGGGTAATCATATCCAAAGAACGTGCTGCACGCCCGGAAGATTTTAAATGTTCACTTTCGGCCGAACGTGATTCCCTTTCAAATTATGATGTTGATTGCCCGTTCTGCAAAGGCAATGAGCACAAAGCAACGGAAAAGACTCACCAAATCGGCGAAGACCACAACTGGTCCATTCGAGTTTTTCCCAATAAATTTGCGGCCCTTAATACTCAAGCCAATCCAAGAAGAGTGAGTAATGGAATGCACCTCACTGCTGGTGGCTATGGAATTTCAGAGGTAATTGTCGAATCCCCGTTACATAATGCAAATCCTGCACTTATGTCGGCCTGCCACATTGAAGATATTCTTACTGCCTATAAAGAGCGCTACACAGCCATTACCTCAGATTTAAATATATCAATGGTCAATATATTTAGAAATCATGGACCTACTGCAGGTGCCTCACTCAACCACCCCCATTCACAAATTATTGGGAGTATGGTTTCGACACCAGCAATTAACGAGCAAATAAATTATGCACGCCGTGCATCAAATACCTGGGGTACCTGTGTCTACTGTGACCTCATTACTTTTGAGCTCAAAGAAAAAGAGCGCATTATTGCCGAATCTGAGCACTTTATTGCTCTTTCGCCATTCGCTTCACGCTCACCCTTTGAGACCCGCATCTACCCCAAAAGACATCAATCACACTATAACGAAATTTCAAGTGTAGAGATTATAGACTTAGCTACAGTCCTAAAATCGGCCCTGGGCAAGCTCTATGTTTGTCTTGACAATCCAGATTATAATTATATAATCAGATCTATGACGACAAAAGATGGGGAAGTCCCCTACTATCATTGGTATGTAGTAATCATACCTAAGATATCAAAAGTCGCCGGATTTGAAATTGGCAGTGGTATTTATATCAATACAGCTATACCGGAGATGTGCGCACAGGCCCTCCGTGAGGCGAATGAACCGGAGGTAACCTGTGGAGAATAGAAGACTCAAGCGGAAACATCTTATCTACTATTTACGAATATTTTTTGCACACAATCGCGAATTGGTAGGTCATCTAGTAGATATTACGACGGAAGGCATCATGGTCATCAGTGAAGAGCCTATAGAAAACAACACTGTCTACGAATTTGCTATGGACCTCCCAGAAGAGATCGCAGGCAAAAAAGAGATGCATTTTAAGGCGAAATGTGTGTGGGCCACAAATGCTTCAAATCCTGATTTCTACGACTCGGGCTTCACCTTAGTCGATGCAAGTGAAGAGAACCTTCTCATCATTAAAACACTTGTACAAATTTTTGGATTTGGTTCGGAAAAAGAGGGTTAACAGCAAACCCTCTCTGTGTATCCTCAAGATATGATTGTATCTTAAGGCTTATCACATTCACAACATAAATGAGCGCATACCAATGCCCTATCGCGTACTACCCATTTTAAAAATAGTCCCTCTGATATTTTTTCTCTTTACTGCCTGCTCAACTCCAAAAGAGGTTATCGTAGACCGCTATGCCAATGGGGTTAAAAAAAAAGTGACGGTACTCGAAGACACGATCATCACCACTATAAAAACATATCATTTTAACGCTCTTCGTGCAACTGAGTTAGAAGTCGTTAATGGGCGACCGCATGGACGCTTCCAATCCTGGAGATCTGACGGCACACTCAACCAAACAGGAGAATATATCTATGGCAAAAAAGAGGGACTCTGGTTGGAATGGTATGGAGCAGAACGTCCATTACAAGAACAATCTTATATAGATGGTATACAAGAAGGCCCCTTCAAAAAATTCTATCCATCAGGATCACTTTGGGTCACGGGAACATACATAAACAACCTCCCTCGTAGAACCCACACCACTTACTATAGAAGTGGCTCTATAAAAAACATTAATGGCTGTTTTGAACCTGCGAGTCAAACCTATACTGCATATTTTGAGAGTGGTGCCTTACAAGAAAACTACCTCTGCAATGACTCGCTCAAAACAGACCTCTACCGAGCTTACTACAGTAATGGGCAAACCCGTATCTCTGGATTTTTTAAAAATGGAAAGCCCGAAGCAATCTGGTCATACTATACCATTTCAGGTACAATCACTTCACTAGAGAGTTATTACAACAACCAAAAACATGGCCTCTTTACCCGCTTTTCAGCAACAGGGGATACCCTTGCTCGGGCCTTTTTCCACAATGGGTCAGGTATCCTCATCACCCAATGCCCCCACAACCTCCACCAAACCTGTAGCGACTCCACCTGGGTTAATGGACTACTCCACGGCATGATTTCATACTCCGATACCACACAACAGGTTCGACATATTGAACAGTGGAACCAGGGTGTTAAACTTCATGAGAAGAAATACCGTAATGGCACCCTTGTTTTAGAAGGAGGCTACTTAAATAATAGACGAGAAGGCCCTTGGAATATTTACTATCAAAGTGGAGTTATTAAAGAGCGACTCAATTTTAAAGATGATGACTATATTGGACTACAACAGTTATATGACTCTACAGGTACCCTTACCATGAAGCGCCACCACTATGGTAAAGGGAAAAAAGTTGAAGTGGAAATTGTTAAATAATGACTACTCTTCAACCCATGCTTTATAGTCACTAAAAGCCTGTTTGACCAACGCATTGAGGTCTGCAAACTGTTTCGAAAATGGTGGGTACTTACCCCCTGGAATACCAAGCATATCATGAAGTACCATCACCTGACCATCACATAATTTACCTGCACCGCATCCAATAGTAGGGATCGATATTTTATCACTAATAAGACCGCCCAGTGCATCAGGAATATGCTCAAGCACTATGGCAATTGCCCCGAGCTGTTGTAACTGAAGAGCATCATCAATCATCTGTTCAGCTTCACTATCACTCTTGCCCACTTGCTTAAGACTTGTAGCTGTTTGAGGGGTGAGTCCTAAATGACCCACTACATCAATACCTTTTTCAGTAAGGGCTTTAATCTGGTCAAACTTAGTGCCTTCTATTTTTACCGAATGAGCGCCTGCCGCAACAAGCTTCTGACCATTTTCAAGCGCCAGCTCTACTGAACTATCTGACTGATAGGGCATATCGCTGATTATATGTGTATTCCGAGCACCACGAGCAACTGCAGCTGTAGAGAGAATCATCTCTTCCATACCGATATCACGAGTTGAGCCATGACCCCAGACCACATTTGCCGCAGAGTCACCCACTAAAATTGCATCAATTTGTACCTCTTCAAGCAACCGCGCAAAATTAACATCATACGCCGTCAACACAGAAATCTTCTGTCCACTCTTTTTCTGATGAATAAAATCAATTGGCTTCAACATACACACCTCCATTTAACCCTCAAAAACATAGAAAATTCCCCATGAAAGCAAACTCTACCAAAGGCAAACAAGCAGACAATATCAAGTAATGTTTGCCAAAGGCAAACGAATAACTCTAACCCTAGCAACGTTCGCAAAGCGAACGAGCAGACAAAAAACGATTAATGAGCGTATAAATACTCAGATATGAGGCATTTTTTGCGACTGCGTACGCGAGTACGTCGAGTGAAAAATAACGAAGTAGATGAGCGTTTATACGCTCATTAAATTCCGAGAGAGTTTAGGGTGTCGACAATCGACGTGAGCGTCTTAGCTATTTTCGGATGGCTCTCCTCAAAGTTATGCACTGCCTGCTCAACACTCGCCCCAATCGAATCATTCTCTGCTTCAGCAGGGTCAAGATGCTTTTTAATATCACCAACGAGTACTTCAAGCTGTTCTTTTGAAAAAGAGTCAAGCTCAGATTGACTGTCTAATTCCGTGTTAAGGTCTTGGAGTAGTTCTTTCAAACGATCGGCAGGCATAGAGTCCTCAAAGGTAAGTGATGTAGTTCTATTATACATCTTAAAGCACAGAGTGGCAAGTTAAAATGCACGCACCGTTTTAAGATATTCATAGGATTTCACAAGGTGCATACTCTCACTATGAAGGGATAAAAAAGTAAAAAGAAGTTCTTCGAGTCTCGGAAGATAGAGAATAAGCTCTTTTGGATATCCCCCTTGTCTCTTGCTTGACCCAACATGGCATATCGCTACCGCGAGCGCCCTAGACTTCTCAGTCGAATGTTCAGCGCAGGCATTACAGATACACCCACCCCGCTCTATGGAAAAATGTACCGGGTCACGAAGAAGGTGCATGCACTCTATGCAATACTCAGTATTAATTTCAAAGCCATAAATTCGAGAGACATGAACTAAATAGCGACACAATATTAAATAGGACCGTTCTACAGAGAGTTCGGGTTGCTCAGTCAAAAAATCAAGACCTCGACTCAGCAGTTCAAAAAGCTCTTCTGCTCCCAGTTTTCCGTGATTACATTGCAGTACAATTTCCATCATTACTTGAGCGACTGCCGATGAAATCATTTTTTCTGAAAGGGCACTGCGCTGCGTAATAATTGCACTCTCTTTTAAGGTATGAAGCTCTCTCGAATCACTGTAATACACTTCTAGATTGAGTGTATTACAAAATGAGAAGTGCACACCTGTGACACTTTTTTTACGTTTTGCCCCTTTTGCCACCACCGAAATAACCCCATATTCGGCAGTCAACACACGCGCAATGATTGAAGTTTCCCGATAGGGAATCGTATGCAATACCAATGCACTTAATTTTTGAAGCGCCATTATCCCTTAGGTCGCGGTGAAGTTTGATCCATCGCTTGCAAATAATTATAGGCACGAGAACCCAGGGCTCCAGATTTACCATCTCGATCCACAATTTTCTGATACATTTTACGAGCACGCTCTGGGTCACCACTTCGTTCATAGATTTGCCCAATATCAAAGAGTGCCGTCAGAGCCCACATACCACCACCTGCATACAGATAATTCACTTTGTAATACTCTTTTACTGCCTCGTCAACACTCCCCAGGCGATCAAGTGTTTTCGCATACCAGTAGTGAGATTCTGCGACACGTTCGGACTCTGGATCATCTAATGCTCTTTTAAAAAGGTTACGAGCTTTAACAAATTCTTGTGCATTAAACCAACAGAAACCGGCACTTACATAGAGTGCCGCATTGTCAGCCTGTTTTTTAAAGTCCTTCATAAGAAGGTCATAGAGTTGGGCCGCCTGAGCCCATTGATTACTTTTCTCGTGAGCAATTGCTGCATTATAGGCTGCGCGATAACGGGTTGACTCTGAGACGCCACCACTTTTTAAAACCCTACGGTACAACTCTGAAGCCCTCAAAAAGTTTTTTTGCTGATAATAACATGTTGCCATTTTAAATACAACATCCGACTTACTCTGCCCCTCAGGGTAGTCAGCGACATACCCTTTGAATATATTCAGAGCCTTATTAAAGTTTCCTTTCTTAAAGGCAAGAATGCCAAGATAGTAGACCCCTTCTCCAGCCCAGGTAGTCTCATTAAACTTTTCTGAAAGGTACTCAAACCTCTTCTGCGCTTTTTTTGGTTCATGACGATCCATAAAGGCTCGTCCGGAATAATAGATAATACGAGCATGCCCTTCAGGGTCGGTATCAAATCGATCTTTGTACTCTTTATACGCATCATGGTATCGATCTTTTTTTCCAAGCATTGCAAGACAGGCAACCTGTCCGCCCATTGCTTGTGCACTATCACGACTATTCTGTGATGCCGATACCGCTTTTTCATAATACCCTTCTGCATCTTTAAAGCGATCCATCAATAAAGTCATTTCTGCAACATGATAGTAGAGATACCCTTTTGACCCTTTTGGCGATATCACAATTGCATTCAGTAATACTGCTACCGCCGCCTCTTTCTCACCTGCAAATTTAAGAAGTTTTCCCTGTGCCTCAAGAGCATCTGCTTTACGAGGATGTTTCGGTAGCTGAGTAACAAATTGCCCATACATATCAGCAGCCTTTTTCCATTGGTGCTCTTTTTGTGATATCGAAGCAAGAGATTGATATGCGTTATATATTGAATCACTATAGGTAAATCGCTCAATATATCCATTGTATGCTTTTTTTGCAGCAAGGAGATCACCTTGAGCTTCATAAGCACGAGCAATTTGAAGCTGTGCCTGTTCTGCAGATGTAGTTGAGAAAAACCGGTACTGCACCTGTTTAAATTGTCGAATTGCCTCACGGTGATTTTTCTTTTTTATATACACAAGGCCACTATAATAGAGCCCTGCTGACTCTATCTCTTTCGAAAGTGCCTTTTCTTTTAAAAGTAATCTCAAAGTCGGTTCTGCTTTTACAAAAGAATCGGTCAGATAGTATGCTTGTGACACCCCAAGAAGTGCTGCTACTCTGAGTGTACTATCTCGATATTCATTTAAGATGCGCTGAAAATACTCGACAGCCTTTAGGCCAATCGAACCCCCAAAGGATTCCGCCTGTTTTAGATATGAATTACCCATAGCATAGAGCACATTCGGAATAAAATTACTCTCAGGATACCGCTTTACAAATTCTTGATAGGCAGAGAGATTAAACACCTCCATCTCTAATAAATGATATGCAGCATCATCAGCATAACTACTCATAGGAAAATTCTTTTGAACCATCTCATACGCAATTCGCCCTTGATATACTAGTTCAGGCACTACACTTGTTCTGTTTTCATAGCGAGCACGCTCTATGAGGAGCTCATACATTTCTCCACTTTTTAACCAAGCGTAATCCCTTTGCTCACCAACGGGAAACTCAGTAATATAGCGCTGATAACTCTTTAATGCGCGATGGTATTCTTTTAAATCTTCTTCGAGAATTCGTGCCACATGGAGTGGCTTCTCAGAATACTCTCCACGCTCAAGAACGAGCAAAATATGATTCAAGGCTTCGTCTCTATTTTTTAATTTAAATCGACTTAGATAGTTGTAGTGCTTTTGAGCCTCTTTCGATTCAATACTCGATGGATAATCCTCCATTAATTTTCGATATTCATAGGAAGCCTCTTTTAACTTCTCTTCATGCAGATAGCAGCGGGCCACACCCAGAGCCGCTTGAGGCGCTTCGGATGCAGAAGGAAAGTTCTGAATAAATTCCTCAAACACACTAATAGCAACCTTATACCGAAAGAGCTTCACTTCATATATCTCTGCAATTTTCAGAAGCAACTCTTTTTTATCAATTTCAGATGCAATATCTACTGCACGATAGTATGATTGAATGGCATTTTGATACATTGCATCTTTTAAATACGCATCACCCGCCATGCGATAAGCCTGTACATGACCTTCCGCTCCCAGAGCGGTAAGCAATGCAATGCCTTCACGAGGCTCACCCACTCCTATTAAAACTTTTGCACGGAGGTATCGAAGCCCCTTGATAAAATATGCATCAGTAAAAACCACTGTTTGAGCTACAGAATGTGCTATAGTAAAGTTTTTGGTTTCAACGAGTGCCGAAAGAAGGTGATACCGAGTTCGTTCACTCAATTCAGCAAGTGACTTTGAGTCAAGAAATCCTATGAGTGTTCTGTATTGCTCTGACGCATACAAAAATCCAGAATATTCATTAATTAATGAAAGACTATCTGTGGAATCTCCTACTGATAGCAGGTTTTTATAGAGGACCGTTGCACTATCATTCTGAGAGAGTTGTGACCAAGATCGAGCCATGAGGAGCCATGCACGTTTTTTGTTCCGCTCCTTCATTCCCTGTTCAAGAGAACGTTTAAGCCATTGAATAGCATCAATCCACTCAGACTCTTTAAATGAGGTTCTTCCAAGAAGCGCCATACAAAGCTGACGCTCATCACCTTTGGGAAACTGTTCGAGATATTGCCGTGCATATCCTTTTGTCGATTCAAAGTCATTGGCTACAAAGGAGTAGTGCCCCGCTTTATATAATGCACGCTGACCCAGCACCTTTTTATTGCGCTGTGAAAATTTGTAAAACAAATCACTCGCCGCTCCTGGCTTATGTAATTTAGTCAAAACATCAGCTCGTTCATAGAGAACTGCACTTATTTCGGTATGTAAGGGATACGATAGGAGAAAATCTTGATAGACCTGGCTCGCTTTTTCGTATTCAAACAGCCGGGTCAAGCTCCGGGCAAGCCCAACCCGTGCCTCTGGCTCACTATCTTTTTCAGGGCTATCAGAAAGAAATGCTCTATAGTGTTCGGCGGCAGCATTGTAGACTTCGTCTTTAAAATATTTGTGTGCGAGCACTAAATCTCGCGGTGTTGCAGACACCAATCCTACCCAGAGGAACACAATAGTTACACTTACATTCATATTCTATCCTGTTATATCATCTCTTATGTAAAAAACTCTCAGTTAAGTCATTACCCCATTGCGGTGCCCATTTTTCTGCCACCAAGTACATGAAGATGGAGGTGATTTACTACTTGACCACCATCACTTTTAGTATTCACAATCATGCGAAAACCATTTTCTTCAAGCCCCAGTTCTTCTGCAACTTTTTTTGCGACCAAAAAAAGGCGTCCAAGAAGTACACTATCACTCTCTTCAAATTCAAAGATTGTTTTTTTATGCACTTTGGGAATTACCAAAAAATGAACTGGTGCTTGAGGAGCAATATCTTTTATGGCAATGATTGATTCATCTTCATAATATTTTTCCGTTAACATATCGTCACCCGACAATTTGCAAAAGACACAATTATCTGCCATTTGAACCTCACTTAATATTTCTAATAGATTTAAAAGTAAAAAAATCCCTCTTATACGCCATAAATAGTGGAATATTGCCGATTTCTTTTGGTATAATTAACTAACAGAGATACAGCGTTTTGTGGTCTGTCTACCACTGAGAGATTTATATAGGATTCACTATGTCAAACAATATTGAAACACTCGAAACAGAAATAGAGGCCCTAAAGGATGAACTCCTTATAGCAAAACGTGAAGCCCAAAAAGCGCGAATTGCAAAAGAAAACTTCATCGCCAATCTCAGTTACGAAATTCGAACACCCATGAATAGTGTTCTTGGCTTTTCACACTTTCTTCTCGACACCGCTCTTGACCCTGAGCAACAAGAAAACATTGAAGACCTCTGTTCAGCTTCCAACAAGCTCATCGATACTATTAATAATATAGTTGATCTCTCGAAAATGGAAGCCGGGGAACTCAAAATAGAATCCACAGGCTTTAATCTCAAAAATATTATTGACCGATCCTTTAAAGATATTGAACCGCTTCTTACCAAAACCAATATTAGCCTTCCCGAACTCGATCTCTATTGGGAAGACTTCGAGAAACTCGATGGCGACCCCAACAGAATCAAGCAGATACTCATAAATATTCTTACGACATCCGTCGAAAACACCAAATCGGCCGACATCAGTTTTGACATTTCCATTGAAGAAGAAAATCAGCAAGAAGTAACTCTCCGTTTTGAAGTATTTGACAACAAAACTATGATCAGTGAAAAAACTATTGAAGCAATGTTCTTAAAATTTAGTGACGATGACATCACCGATCACTCGCTTCACACATGCTCTGGAATAGGTCTCTCAATTGCTGAACATTTGGTCCACCTCATGCATGGTGATATTGGTATCGAGACTGCTGAAGCAGGAACCTCTTATTGGTTCACTTTATGCTTCAAACGAGTTGATGTTGCTGAAGCTGAAACTATTGGTGCTGCAACTATCAATAAGAATATCACTATTCTGATCGCTGAAGACAACTCTCTTAATCAAAAAATGATTACCCGCCTACTCAACAAAGAAAATTTTAAAAACCTTATAATGGCAAATGATGGTAAAGAAGCATTAGACAAAGTTAAAGAAACGACTGTTGACCTTATATTAATGGATATGCAAATGCCCGTAATGAATGGTTTGGAATCAACTGATGCTATTCGCTGCCTCGAAAGCGATAAAGCAGGCATTCCAATTATTGCCCTTACCGCAAATGCAATGGAGAATGATATTAAGAAATGCCTCAATGCAGGTATGAATGATCATATCGCTAAACCTATTAACAAAGAAGACCTTCTTCAAAAAATTAAAAAATGGGTGTAACTCTTACCTATGTATAAGTCTACTAAGTTCCGAGTCATTACTACTTCGTTAATATTTTTCAGTAGCATATTAGCTGTCTACATTGTTTCCTCTAATTTGCAACAAGAGTATTCATTTAAACAAATTCACTCATTAAAGAGTGAACTTCAGGTTCTCCAAAACAATATTAATTCTGAAACCCATCTAAAAAAAACTATTTATAAGTCGCTTATAAATGCTCTTTCTCATACAAAAGAAATCACTCACCAAGAGTTTATTAATCACACTAATTTTCTATTACAAGACCAGTTCAATAGTGTTTCCTCTATTTCATATATTTCCAGTGACTCAATTCTCTATTCAAATTACAACCCCCTTTCCCAAAAGGTTATTATACCTTCAACCTATTCTCAATTTTCAAATTTCCGCACTCTACAAGCGCAACAGTACGAAATACCTATATTCACTACTACCGAGGCTACGTACCTTTACTATAATTTACCCCTCTCCCAGGGAGGCTCCCTTCTCATAGTCACTAACTTGACTGACATTGTATCTCGTATTACCCCATCAGCAATTACGAAACATGCCTTTGGAACTCTCTACATTTGTGATTCTCTTGCACAACCCCTTCTCCATATTAGTGGCGATACAACTCATGTGACTTCAAACGCCCTTTCATTTGTCATGAAAGGATACCAAAGTCACTGGCTCATTTTTGTCTCACCCAAATCAGGTTGGATCTACAACAAATCACTCTTCTCTTTTCATCCCTATATTTGGCCTATTGGTATTGTGATCACCCTACTACTCACCCTTATTTCACACTACTACTTCTCACAATTACAAGCCAATGAAGCACGCACTCAGAGTATTAAAGAATATCAAGAACTTGTTGAAGGGGCAAACTCTTTAATACTTCGACTCGATCCAGAAGGAACTATCACCTACATCAACTCCTTCTGTCGACGGTTTCTTGGGTATAAAACATACGAATTACTTCATAAAAAAATATTCGATGTTCTTAATAGCAGTGGTAACTCAACAGGTTGGGACACCAAACAGTTCCTCGCACAGCTCGTTCGGCACCATATCAACAACTCTATGCTTGAGCTTGACAGTACTAAAAAAAGCGGCGAGCCTGTCTGTATTCTCTGGTCAATACGCGTCATCAGAACACCTGATGGATCAATATCTGAATTACTCTTTGTGGGTCAAGACCACACTGAACGGAAACAAGCAGAGAATGAATTAGAGTCCTATAGAAACAACCTTGAAGAACTCGTTAAGCATAGGACCCAAGAGCTTGAATCGAGCAACCGAAAACTTAAAGGGGAAATACAAGAGCGAAGACATGCTGAAGCACGACTCATGAAAAGTGAAGAAGAACTGACTCTTGCCAAAGAGTACGCAGAAGTTGCCAATCTAGCAAAGAGTGAGTTTCTCGCAAACATGTCACATGAATTACGCACCCCTTTGAATGCTATAATTGGTTTTTCTGAGATGCTCAAAGATGGATTTTTAAACGGCCAAGAAGAAGAGCAACAGAATATTTACAAGCGGGTATTTGATAGTGGTACACACCTTCTCTCACTCATAAATAATATTCTAGATCTTTCAAAAATCGAGTCGGGCAAAATGCAACTCGAGGCAGAAGAGACTGAGATAAACGATGTACTTGAAGATAGTATTCAAATTATCAAAGACAAAGCGCTCAACCATAGAATTACCATTGGCTTTAATATACAACCAAATATGGGAATCCTTATACTCGACAGAACAAAAGTCCGTCAAATCCTTTTCAACTTGCTCTCAAATGCTGTTAAATTTACCCCTGATAGAGGTGAGATTGAGGTTGGTGCTGCTATTGTTACTATTCCTGGTTCTGATATCACCGGAGATATTCTTAAATTATGGGTCAAAGACTCTGGTATTGGTATTCCAGAAAAGAGCATTAACGAGCTCTTTAAACCATTCGAACAACTCGATAGTTCACTAGCAAAGCAGCATGAGGGTACCGGTTTAGGACTTGTGATCACCAAACGAATTGTTACGCTCCATGGTGGTGAAATAGAAGTAGAATCTGAGAGTGGTAAAGGCAGTACCTTCACTGTTCTGATTCCAGCTAAACGATAGTATACCTCTATTCAAGGTATTCACAATTTACAACAGATGGTTACTTAGGATTGTTCATCAACACGTTTTAAGAATTTTGAAAGCACTTGTACAAAACGTGTTTTATTAATGGGCTTCACAATAAAGTCCGTAAAATCCATATTCTTCATCTCTTTTTCTTTAGCAGAGTAAGCCGAAACACCAACCACGGGCGTATCTTTTATCTCTTTTGTCTTTCGAATGATTCGTGTCGCTTCTAGACCATCCATTACCGGCATCTGAATATCCATCAATATTAAGTCAGGTTTCAATTTCTTTGCCTTCTCAACACCTATTTGACCATTCATAGCCACTTCTATTTCAAGTCCCATTTTTTTGAGCATCTTCTTAATGATCATAACATTTATAGGCTGGTCTTCACATAAGAGGATTTTATTTTCCGAAGAAAATTGAATATCAGTCCAATCAGCTTTTTTAGTTGGATCTACTGCAACTACATATGGTATAGAGAATAGCAGTGTGCATTCTTGTGGTGTTGCATTTTTAACAATCACATCACCCTTCATTAACTGAGCATACCGCTTTGCGAGAGGGAGTCCGATACCAAGACCTTTGAGTCCACTATTATCATATGAAGTCATATCAATTTTAGTATCAAATAAGGTATTTATAGTTTCGGGACTGAGATTAACCCCTTTAAATGTCGCAGTAATTTCGAGTTTATCACGCTGAAGGTCCATACCCAACCCAATAGCACCTTTACTATGAATCTCACTATAGCCAAACTCCATTATGGCAAAAATCACTTGTTTAAACTTTATTTTATCTGTTACAATATTTTCATTTAAAGCTTCGTTTTTATGATACGAAAATTCAAGTCCCTTCTCTGAGGCCTTCACCTTAAACAAAGAAACCATCGAGCTCATGATCCCTGCAACATCAAAGGATTCAATCTCTTCATTCAAGCTTCCATGCTCAATTTCCGAAAGAGTTATTATGTTATCAAGTATTTTTGCGAGGTTAGTACTACTCACATTTACTGCTTCTAGAATTGATTCAAAATCTTCAAAATCTTTTTGCCGATACATCTCAAGAAGCATAGATGAAAAATTGATTATCACATTGAGGGGATTCCGTACTTCATGTGAAATATCTGAAAGCAATTCACTCTTTATCTTATATGCTTTTTCGATAACCTCACGAGAATCAGATAAATTCTTGTGCTCTTTTACCAGTTCATTAGTTCGTTCTTTTGAAAGTCGATCAATATGTTCTTGAAATGAGATCCTCTTTTTACGCTGCTGGAGCATAACGGCATTGCGAACAACTGACATCAAGTCATAGATATTAAGCGGTTTACGTATAATATCAAAAACCCCTCTCTGATAACACGTTTTGGACGTCTCCATGCTCGTATCTCCAGTCATAACGACCACTGAGAAGGTGCTATCAAAATTGAGCTTAATATGATCTATAAATTCAAATCCACTCATTTTGGGCATATTTAAATCAAGAAGAATGCAGAGAGGAGTATGCTTTTCAAAGAGCTCTAAACCCTCTTCTGGCTTTGTTGTTACATGAATGGTATAGTTTTCATCACTCAATGCTTCAACAACCAAGTCGAGACTTGACTGATCATCATCAATAACGAGTATACTATTCTTCATATAAGTTGTAGGGCAAAACGATATTGATTTATTATACTACTTTTCTATCAATTTGCCACAAAAAACAAAAAGGCAGCCTGAAATTAATCAGGCTGCCTTTTCCAAAGTTATTTTAACACTTATTTGATTTTAAGTGAATACCGTTTTGACCACCATACTACGAATGGTGACGCTACAAATACTGATGAGTAAGTACCAACAATAACACCAATAATAAGTGCATAGGCAAATTGTTGTACCGCAGGACCGCCAACAAATGCCATTACAACAACAACAAAGAGAGTTGTAATAGATGTTATAATGGTACGTGAAAGTGACTGATTAATAGAGAGGTTCACTCTGCTATCAAAAGAGTCTTTTCCGAGAAGTTGTGTATTCTCACGAACACGGTCAAATACAACAATCGTATCATTCAGAGAGTAACCAACAATTGTGAGTACCGCTGCAATAGTTGTTGCATCAACACTAAAGTCCATGATAGCAAAGACACCTAAAGTAATAATCACATCGTGAGTAAGAGCTACTACAGATGCAAGACCAAACCCAAGACCATTTTTTCCAAAACGCATCCAGATATAGAAGATAATAATCAGAAGAGAAAGACAAATGGCCCATAAAGCATCTTCTTTAAGTTCTTTACCAATTGCAGGCCCAACCATCTCTTCATTAATAACTTCAGAGGTAAGGTTTGCCGCAGAAAGGCTTGATAGAATCAATGAATCAATGCGTATCCCTTTGCTCTCATTTTTAATTGAGATAAGATAATGCGTTTTTCCACTCGGTGACTCAACAGGACGTACTATTGAACCTTTAAGAACATCCTCACTATTAAGAGCTGTTGAAACTTGATTAGCAGTAACGCCGTTTTGGTCAAGTTCTACAGTGATTACGTTACCACCAGTGAAGTCAATACCATAATTCAAACCGTGTATAGCAAGTATTGCGACTGATGCAATAATTACAACACCTGAGAGCACTGCTGATATATGACGTTTTGGAATAATCTGAAGGTTAAGGTTACGAATAAAAGAAAAGTCTTTACCGATACTCATTTTAGTTGAATCATTTGATTTCATTGTGAGATCAAAAATATATCGAGTAACAAAGAGTGATGTAAAGAGTGATGCAAGAATACCGATCATCATGGTAAGACCGAAGCCTTTAATAGGGCCAGCACCAATGTTATAGAGGATAAATGCAGTGAGGAATGTAGTAATGTTCGCATCCATAATAGTTGAAAATGCTTTTTCATAACCTGCAGAGATTGCAGTACGTACTGTTTTACCCGCAGCAAGTTCTTCTCTAATCCTCTCAAGGATAATTACGTTTGCATCAACCGCCATACCAATAGTAAGAAGGACACCAGCAAGACCAGGAAGTGTAAGAGTCGCGTTAAACATCGACATTACACCACCAATAATAACAACATTAAACACTACTGCAATAATTGCATTGAGGCCTGCACCTGCGTAGTAGAAGATCATGAAGAGTACCACAAGTGCCATGCCGTAAACAGCAGAGCTCAGACCACTTTCAATATTCTCTTGACCAAGTGTTGCGCCTACAGAACGGAGCTCAATGATCTCCATTGGAGCAGGTAACGCACCAGCTTTAAGAACAATTGACAGTTGCTTTGCTTCGTTCATATCGTCAAGGCCAGTAATTTGTGCTCTACCGTTCGCAATTTTTGTTTGAATAACTGGAGCAGAAATGACTTGTCCATCAAGAACGATTGCCATTTTTCTACCAATGTTGTTACCGGTAACTGTTGCAAACTTTTTAGGACCAAGGCCTTTAAATTGAAGATCTACCGATACTTCACCAACACTCATACCATCAGATACACGATTCGCTGTAGCATTGTCAATCTCACGACCATCCATTTCGTAACGTTTTTTAAGAAGATAAAGACGTTTAACTTTTTGTCCTTCAACTTCATCAGTTCCCATACCCCAAGCAAACTCAAGGTCAAAAGGAATTTTTGAAAGGACTGTTTTATCTTCAAGAATTGTTTTTACTTTAAAGAGATCTTGGTCTTTAACAACGATCACCCCTTGTGGGCTCGGCTGAAGAAGTCCAGTAAACCCGATTTTCTTGATTTCATCCCAAACGTTATCAGAAGTAACTTCTGTACCTTCAGCTGATGCTGAATCAGTAGCAGGAGCCTCATCTGTTTTACCAGCGGTACCACCAATATCAAGGTTACTGAGTACATCTTCTGCACTCTCTTCTTTTTTCACACTTGTTGTGTCAGTGCCAGTAGAGTCAAGATCATATGCCGTTCTACTTTTTACATACTCATCAATATCTTGATAGACTTTAATGAAACGCTCTTGCGCTGCAACAATTTTAAATTCAAGTTTCGCAGTACCACCAATAAGGGTGCGAGCACCATCAGCGTCTACACCAGCAAGGTCAGCAACAATTCTGTTTTTGCCCGAAGACATGATAACAGGTTCGCTCACACCAAACTTATCCACACGATTACGGATAATCTCTAAACTTCTATCAAGAACACCTTCGCGATCTTTAGCTTTCTTGATAGCCGCAGTGTCAATCTCTACAACCACGTGAGTACCACCGGCGAGATCGAGTCCAAAGTTTACTGCTTTTTTTGCAGTGCGAGGAAATTTCTCAACAAATTGCTCTTTCTCTTCACCCTGAAGTGAATGTACCTGGAAGGTCGGCAGCAAACTCCAAACCGAAAGTCCCAGAATGAGTAAAATAAAGAAGGTTCTAAAACTATTATTGTTTTGTTTCATGTGATACTCTACTTTTTAAAATCCATAATACGGGGCAAAAAGCCCATTTTAATATCGAGTAAATGTACATAAATGTGGGGTATTTTCAATTATATTATGTAGTTAGAACGTTATGGCCATTACTCCATAGGTCATTTTATCCATTTAAATTCTATTTGTGAACTCTTTTGAGCGATTCAATAGGGGCCTCACCCCTCATTTATCTCAATTCTTGAAGCATTGGTACTTATTTCAAGAGTAAGGCTTACCCGATTATCCCTTTCGGTACGAATAATGGTAAGAGTACTCCCCTCAGCCTCAACATGACAGGCCCCATATTGCAAGGCGCGGTGGCGCTTTCTCAACACTATCAACTCTTTCACAAAGGAAAACAAAGGCGACTCACTTTCGGTAGAGTCCCATGGGTAACATCGGCGACACTCTGGATCCGCCCCACCAGAGAGCCCGATTTCATCTCCATAATAGATACAAGGCGCCCCTGGGAGAAAAAAGAGTAGAGCAAATGCCTGTTTCACTCGTTTAAGACTCCCTTTTGCAATTGTCATAATACGGTGAGTATCGTGTGACCCCAGTAGATTCATTTGTGCATGAGGCTCACTCACTGTAAACGCCTTCTGTAATAATCTCAAAAAATGCTCTGTCGAGACTCTATTCCCCAATGATGACTGGTCGCTCTTTGGAACTTTACAGAGCACATTGAGAATAGCCTGTCGGATACGGTAATTCATAACCGCATCAAATTGATCACCCGCGAGCCACCGTGAGGGGTCATCCCAAATTTCACCAACAATATAGGCTTCGGGATTAATTTTTTTTACTCGACCTCGAAATTCCTGCCAAAACGAATCATCATCAATCTCATTAGGGACATCTAACCGCCAACCATCAATTCCAAGCTTCAACCAGTATTCTGCAACCGAAAAGATAAAGTTTCGCACTTCGCGGCTATCAGTATTAAACTTTGGGAGTGCTTTATTGTTCCACCAGCACTCATATTCAACAGTTTTAGTTCGCGTATAGGGCTTAATAGGATAGTGATTGATATGAAACCAGTCCCGAAATGGAGACTCTTGCCCTTGTTCTAGCACAGAATTAAACTGATAAAACCCTCGTGAGCAATGATTAAAGACCCCATCTAATACAATTTTTATACCTCGTTCATGAGCTGTCGCTATCAGCTCTTTAAAATCATCAATTGTGCCCAAAATCGGGTCAATCTCAAAATAATCATGAGTATGGTAGCGGTGATTCGAGGCTGAAGTAAAAATAGGACAGAGATAGAGCGCCGTCACGCCAAGGTCAGTGAGATAATCGAGCTTTTCAATCACCCCTCTCAGATTACCACCCATAATATTAGCATAGGTAGGCTCAGTTCCCCAATCTTCATAGGCGCCTATGGGAGTCACTGATGAGGAACGCGCAAATCTATCAGGAAATATCTGATAGAATACTGCAGATTTTACCCATTCAGGGGCAAAGGAATGTGAGTTATTAAGTGGGATATCCATGTAAGACAATATAGCTTATCTAATATGGGTGAATCAAAAATTTACCAACCAGTGCGCCCTAACCTAAAACCAATGGTATCACCAAACGTTGTAAAACCTGCAAAAGGTTGATTATCTATTTTTTCGGCCCAACCTTCAGACTCTGACCCAAAATGTCCCCCCTTTAGTACAACCCTATTCCCTAAAAAATGTTCTTCTTGGGGTTGTACCATTTCTGCAACATTTCCTGCCATATTGTAGAGATTTGCCATAGATGGATACACAGAATTAACAGCATCAGTACGGCTTCCCGATATAACAAAAGATTCATAGGCTTTTGAATTGTCAATCAAGCTGTCAGCAACGGTCCAAAAAAAGTTCCCACTGTTCCTTTTGCTATATGCAACCTCCCATTCAAGTTCTGTGGGGAGTCTAAAGCCCCCACTCTCTGAGTCGACCTCAAAACCTACCGTATCACTATTCCAAAAGGCTCGAGCATCACCAACCCCTACTATAGAATCAAACTGATACGCTATTTTATAGTTTTGATCTTTTGAAAGCTCATTACAAAATTGTGCTACATCGAAAAAAGAGACATTTACAACAGGATACCGCTCCGTTCCCTCATCAAATTCATAATCAGGGTAGAAACGCTGCCACAGCTCATTAGTCACTTCAAAATTGCCAATAGAGAAGGAGTCTGATTCCGTGGTAATTGTCATTTTTTCAAATGAAGTGTCACTCAAATCACCAACGGCATTGAAAAGTCTCGCGGCCTCAAAAAAGATCATGCTATCCTGAGTAAGGTACCCCTGACTCTCGAGCTTTTCTGCAATACCATTATGCGCTACAAGCTCATAATCACCAGAATAAAAGCGATCACGTAATACCGTTTTCGAATCCTCATACCCCGTACCCATAAAAGAAAATAGGTCACTTTCAAATTCCGCTTTATTATTTCGTTTTTGGAGAAAGAGGTCAATAATTTGGTTAATAAATGCCACCTTATTTACCGCAACTGAGTCTGCAAAATGTTTTGAATCTGTATAAATATCGAAATAGGCCGTTCGAAGTGAATCACTGCTTTTATTATCTGCAATGTACTCCACAAGCTTTGTTTCAAATTCACTATAAGTTACCGTAGCAATATCCAAAGAAAGTTCTTCTAAAATAAAGCTATTCTCTATATCCTTGTGTACTACAAAATCTTCCAATTCAGTATCATTTATACCAAACTCTCTATATACAGCAACAACAGCATAACCATTTATAAAACAGGTGTAATCAACCGTTATTCTTTCACCACTCTTAGCTGAGACTGCAAAGGTTATCTCATTATTACCCGTTTTTGAGTCATAATTAATGTTTCTACAATCGGCCTGATCTAAAACAGCGTCGCTACAAAAGCTGGTGGTATCTTCTATACCATTAATTTCTTGTACCACAACAATACTATCATAAGACTGGCCATAGGGAGTACTATTGATTGAGATAGAATAATCACGATCAAGAGGTCCTGAGCTTTCTGTCACTACGCATGCGTACAATACTAACGAAACCATTGATAGTAAAATAAATCGTAAGAGCATTTTGTGAGCCGCCGTGTATTAATAGATAGATTGCTTAAAATATAGTAATCTTTTACCACTGCACAATTCACGGCTACCCTAAGTTCCTTGTTTGAAATAAATTAAGGCGCCTCAATGAGAAGGTACGTAATTGAATACCCATCCAATGCAATCGAAATTGTCCCTTCAGTATCCCCGCTCATTGCTGGGATAGAAGTAATACCATCAGGTCCACCTTTCTGTGCCCCCTGATTCGTTCTCCCATTAACAGTAACTTTCTCAGTCCACACCTCATCACCCGCTCCATCTACTGAATACCAATAATATTGAGCTCCTACATCTGCTCCATCAATTTCAAGGGCAACCTTTTTCTCATTACTCGAAGTATTAATAAGTATAACACCATAGCCCCCATCTTCGAATCCAGAGGCGAGAGATACAACATCATCTCCTTCACCCTCTGTGGCAAACTCCACATCACCCAGGACCTGATTGAGGTAATAAAAATGAAAAAAGGCTGGGTATGGATCTGAATCTCCATGGTTCGGGTCGTGATTTCCAAAGAGAGCAAAATCTCCGCTATCCCCTCGCCAGTAGTCCTTAATACCAAAATAATTTGATGCTATAAACTTAAACTTATGCATATTCACGATGGCGTTCACCGCATGCATTGCCCCAATATGGCTCGTCTGATGAGGTTTTTTAATATTCCACTCCGAAAGTGCAATTGGTACCCGGGCAGTCCCGGCATCATCCAGTTTTTGGTTTAATAGATTATACATTCGCTCTATCTGCCCCCACGCAGTACCAAGTACCGCCTCAGGAGAACTTTCATCATGATCCAAAAAGTATGAATGAGTTGTGATAAAGTCAGCATAGTTCCCCCCATCAGGTTTTTTGAGCTGAGTGGCAAGCTGACTGTTCCAGTTCAGAGTAACCCCTTTTTCACTGCCATCCCACACATTATCATCATCGGCAAACATCACACCAACCATAATTTCAACTCCAATAGACTGAGCAGCCGCTTTCATTGAGTCTATAAATACCCGTGCATGCTGACCATAAAGCTCACCACTGATATATTCCGGCTGGCCATCGCGGTTTTGGCTGGTATTTATACGAAAACCACCCTCCCAACACGCATAGGTCTCATTTCCAATCTCCCACAACTTTGTGCGGCCATTATCATACCGCACCCAATCAGCCGCATAACTCGCTGCTTTTTCTACAGGATTATCACCCAACCCATAGCGTGCATAGGGGTAGTTGACCGTTATAAATCCTTCAGCCCCTACAGAATTGAGCAATTCATAAAACCGTGGGGTGTTCATTCTCCCGGGAGACTGATCCATGCCAGCAGTAAAGTCTGTCCACGTACCATCAAACGTGAGTGCTTCTGAAGGGAGATCACCTGGCCTTTGGTCAAAAAAGTACATATTACTCATATCACCACCAGGGAACCGAATGGTAGAAGGCTTCATATCTTTAAGCATCTCTATAAGGCGACCATCTTCATTATAATTACCTGTATAGGTTGTTGCATTTATACCATGCATATTAGTACTGAGTTCTCCCTCATGTTGAGATGCATCAATGGTAATAGTGACATCAATTTGTGAGGGTTTTTCACCTGGTTCCGTTTCCGGAGGATGGGGGAACGTTCTTTTCCACTTAAGAGACTTATTCTCAGTTTTCGAAGATGATGATGAACTTTCGGTTGCTTCACTGGATATCAAATCACTACTGTCGGATGAATATTTATCAGACGACCCTTGTTCATCATCTTCTGAAGAAGATAACTCAATCTGGCTACTCGATATTGATTGTTGGGAAGAAAGCCCTTTTAAAGCACTGCTACTATTCTGTCGCGTACTACTTTGCTGTATGACACTTTCTTCAACTTCACTGTCTGAAGAAAGGCCTGTCGGCTCAAGGGGTTCTGTGGTACAATTAACAATGGCTATAAGTGCAAACGCGCTCATAGCAGAAAAAACCGAAATGCTCATCTGATTCCTACTCGTTTGTTCTCTCCCCCACAAGAGAGTGTGTGTATAGGCGATAATCTATATCGAATATGAGAAAAGTGTTATGAATACTTTATAATTTGTGCTTTTATGGCTCACATTTTTGGGCGGACTAACAAATTCTTAATAATTGCCCTATTCTTCTATACTGATCGATAAAAAGAAATCTATATTGAGACCCCTGGGGATTAGACAAAACAGCAGACTCTTTCTGCACTTAGATGAATATTGAGGCACCAATGCAAAAGCTTATATTAGCGGTAAAATACGCACCTTCTCTTATTTCAGGCACACTCCTGAGTTCACTTATTCTCTTAAGCAGTTGCTCTCGAGATAACACCGTGGCCGCCGATGACAGCTCTCTATTGAGTAGCCAACACACAGGAACGCCTGATTCCACTCAAAGCTCTTCTCAAAATGCTCAAATGAGTTCTGGTATCTCACAAGGGTCATCTACTCAAACACCACTTTCGTCTGGTGCAAAAACATCTTCTGCAACCAATCCACAGTTCTCATTTTCACCCATTTCAGGTGATGACAACACATCATCCAATAGTCAGAACCCAGACCAATCTTCTCCAGATCAAAACTCCTCAAATGGTAATACTAACTCATCAGCAGGAACCTCTTCTCACTCAACCGACCCTAATGAAAGCTCTTCAGTTTCAAGTAGCGCTATAACACCGTCAAATTTTACTCTTGCACTCAATGATTCTGCCGACTACCTCTTTAATCAAGATGTTGTACGTGAATACCATATTGTGCTCGACCCCGATTCCCTTGCCTTTATTGATAGTGACCCAGAAGCTGAAGACTATGTGGGTGGCTCTATAGTACTTGATGGCGACACCATTGGTCCTGTAGGCATTCGATACAATGGAGGTGACTGTGTAACCAACGGGCGACTCCCCAAAAATTGTCCCAAACTTTCAATGAAAATAAAACTTACCTGGAGCACCTCAAACCTTAGAATTTATGGGAAAAAGAGACTCATTTTTAAAGCGATGCTCAAAGATGACAGCCAAATGCATGAACGATTGGGCTTTTGGATCTATAATAAAATGGGAGTAAAAGCCCCCCGTGTTGTGCATGCGAAAGTATTTGTCAATGACACCTATGCCGGCCTCTTTAACCTCGTCGAAGAGGTAGATGGGAAATTTACCAAATCTCACTTCAGTACTGACGGTGATGGCAACCTCTACAAAGACACTTGGCCTACGGAATACACTGATACGGCTAAAACAGCTGAAAACTTTATAAACAACCTCGAAACCAATACCTCAACACCTAATGTCAATCTTATAAAAGGATTTGCGGACGAGATTATTAGTGCAGGTACTCCCGCTGACGCTGCCTTTATTATTAGCAACTATATGGATGTCCCTACTATGATGAATTACATTGCTGTTGACCGCGCTATTCGCAATGACCAAGGTATTTTTCACTGGGACTGCAACAGCTCACAAACGAACTGTGAACCTGAAAACTTTTTCTGGTACGAAGAACCAACAAACGAACTCCTCTCTGTCATCCCGTGGGACCTCGATCGAGCTTTTGAAAACATCTCAGGCGAAAACAACGAGGACAGCTATATTAAAGACGTATGGAATGTTCAAAGTTCATGCACCCCTTTTATACAAGGAGGCGACCGTCAAATCTCTGCCGTTTGTGATGATGTTATTGAAGGACTTGGAACATTTACAAGCGAATATGCTGCCGCTCAAGCAAAGCTCAAACCTATCATGGGTGAAGCACTCCTCTTTTTGGAGCACATTAAGACTCAAATTTCTGATGCTACTGAAGCCGCATATACTGAGTATGGGAATGAAGCGCTGAGCCCCGCTGACTGGGAAAGTGCTGTTTCTGAGTTGAAGGGTGATGTTGAAGATGCGCAGAGTGGGTTGTAGGTTAAGGTTATACACCAGAGCAATAATATGACTATTATTGCTCCCCATTGTGACTCAGATCACACTCTACCTGCCCCCAATGTAAATTAGTACTTACACTCTAAACTGTTCCATTGAATATTCTATGATTATTCTTTTACATCTTATGTTTGGAGTCCGTTGTGTCTTTCGGAAAAGCTAAAAACCCTCTTGACCATTCAATTTTTAATAAGTTTGACGATGCTGCCTTCAGTCGCCCAAAATCTGGCGGCGGCGGCGGTGGTGGCCTTGGCCCTAACACAAATGCAGGAGGGGGTTCGTCTCGTGCGCCTCAATGCAATAGTGGATCAGGGGATACTGAAGAAGAAAATACCACATCGGAACAAGCGCCTATTCAAGAAGAGGAAGAAGAGGCTCAGGGCCAACTAGTAGATCTGAGTAATTTAGATTTTATTGATCCTGAAAATGCCACAATAGATGGAAATATAGAGGTTTCGGTAGAAGTTGAATATCTTACAGAGCGCACTCCACTAGAAATAACCTTTACCCCAGAAGCTACCTTTGAAGGTTCTTCAGAAGCCGGGGTTCCGGTGACGAGCACTGTCAGTGATCGAGTGGCACAGGCAACAGTTAAGCTTGCTTTGCATCATGGGTATTATGAGAAAAAAGAGAAGTCTGCCGATGATACAGTTGAATATAGCGTAAAAGCAATCTGCTCTGCTGATGATACTGAGGTGGTTGCCGTGAGTACTATTAAACTTCCAGGAAAACCACTCTCTATCGATTGTATCGAGGTTATTGACCAAGTATTTAATCTTAATAGTGCTATTCCAGTTGTTGACGACAAAGGTACACTGGTGAGCATACTGAGCACCTGCTTTAAACATCTAGATGAGTGGCCCGATAAAGAACTGATGATTCTGGGCCATACCGATACCAGTGGTGAACCACAACCCAATTTTGATCTTTCTGAAAAGCGCGCACAGAGTATAAAAGCGTTATTGAGTAACGATGCTGAACTCTGGAAAGGGATGGCAAAAGCGCAAAGTGACGTTGTAGATTATCAACAAATAGTAAAAGGCTTAGATATACTCAAAGGATGGGGATGTGACCCAGGCACGGTAGATGGTGTAGATGGATCGGCGACTCAAAAAGGATTGAAAGCTTTTCAGAGTGCCTATAATGAAAACTTTGATGGTTCTCTTGCGGTTGATGGAAACATTGGGCCCAATAGCTGGGCTGCACTGCTAGACGTCATCTATCAGACAGCCCTAGAGCAGTCTGAAATAAAACCGTCACGTATTAAGCCTCGTTTTCATGCCGAGTATGGAGTGTATCCTTGTGGTGAATCATTCCCCGTTGATCAGACCGGAATGGATGGCTTGCAATCGGCTTCTAATAGACGTGTGGAGATACACATGAGCGACCGGCCTAACCCTCCAAAGCTCCCTGAACCTATTCCAGAAATGGCCGTAGCAGATATTGTTCTTTACGATAGTGCTGTTACCGCAATGAATATTATTGCCATCATTAGGACCACTGCGGGCTCAAATTGGCTTGATATTACCCTACATGATGATCTTGATAGTCCACTTGCGGGTTATACGGTGATCATTGAACTTCCAGATGGGACTCAATTGGAAGAAGTACTCGATAATAAGGGTTCGGCCTCTGTTGAAATCACTGAACATAGAACGGTATCAGTCACAGTCAAAAGTGATGATGATTTTGAATATGATGTAGTAATTGAAGATGATTCTGATCCGGAGAGTGAGCAAGCTGAGAAAAAAGAGCCAGAGTCTCTTATTAAAGTTGAGCGTACGGGCGATAAAGGAGAGAATTCGGTCTTAAGAAAAATAGTGACTCCACCATCACTGGTACTTTATAATCCCATTACAAAATCCTATACCGTTATAGACCCCAAAGAGACAGAGCTTTGGGAAAAATTTAGCGCCGAAGTGACAAATGTTGAAGAGATTCACGGAAAGATGCGTGAGTTTAGAGAGATGATTGCCAAAAATGAGGGTGATGCTGACGCCCTGGCAAAGGAGTCTCTTGATTTTACTACGGATCTTGTGAAAGAGCTCTACCCTGAAGGGGGAGAAAAGCTCGAAGAGATGATTGTACTCATAGATCATCCAAGCTACGAGAACCTTATGAAGAACTCCACCTTTATTTATGCGCGAGATACTGTACTGAAAAAAGCTGGGCTTGAGTGGATCAAAGAAGAGAATGCCCTTGAAGACACCAAGGTGGGTAAGAAGCTTAAAAAGGCACTTCAGTTTAAAGGTACGTCTAAAAAGAAAAAACATTCCGGTGCGAAGTATGGACTGAGTAAAAATATTGAGTCGATGTATGCGAAAGATTATGAGCCGGACTTTGAGGCCCAGTGGCCTATTAAATGGAAGTGGGATACTGAGGTTGAGAGCTCGAGTGACGCTCATGAATTTAAGATGACTAATGAGATGACCGTGTGTCGTTTTTTTGCCAAAGCACCGGCAGCACCGGAAATTGATTGGGAAAATATGAGCGTCAATCTAGAGTCACAAGGTGAAGTAGGCTATACCTTAGCGTCTGACACTCTAAAGGGTGAACTCTATGTTCCATCAAAAACTGGGTTTAATCTTTTTGCACCGATTGAGTCTGTGGCAGAGCATGCTCCAGTATTTACTTTAAGCAAAAAGGCTAAAACTTCTCTTGATAAAAATAAAACAACAGGCAAAATATTAAATGGTGAACTCTGTGTTCGTATTGCGACATCTTTTGAAGGCTCTGTTGAAGCGGGTGTAAAAGCTTGTTTCTCTTCTAAGGGAAGTATTGGGCTCAGTCAAGAGAATAAAGACATTATTAATCGACAGAAAAAGGTACTCACCGACCTAGTAAAATTACCTCATATGTGGGATGAAGAACCTGACGCTTTAGAGAAAGCCAAGAAAAAAGAACCCAAAGGGGGCAAGACTCGACACCTAGAAATGGGAGAACCTGTTGAGATAGAAGTTGAGGCATTTGCAGGTATTAAAGCCGGTGGCGAAATTAAAACAGGTGTGGAGTGGTCAAAGGGTAAGTCTGAGACATTTGTAAATATCGCTTCATATTATGCAATTGCAGAGGGATACTTAGGTGTTGCTGTAGCATTGCGTTTAAAGATATTTTTTCGTAAAGGCAGAGTTTGTTTTCACTTTAAAGCGGGAGCGGCCTTTAAAATTGGTGGCTCAGTTGGGTGTGGATATGATGTCGATCTTTGGCAGGGGTATGAGATTGTCAAGCATATTACAACCTGTATTGATTTTAGATACCTTGCGGAGATATGCCCAGTACTTCATCAGATCTATGTGCGTATTTCAACAAAGATGGCTGTGCTTCGAGAAGATTATCAGGAATTTAAAGATAAGTTGATTGATGGTGGTACTGATCTTGTTGCTGATTTAGGAAAACTCTATGCAAAAGTGTATGATCAAGGAATGAGGGAGGTTGATGAATTTGCGGATAAGCTTGATGATTATCTAGATGATACTGTTGAGTGGATTAATACAAGTTTCAAAGAAGTTTCAACTGAATTTATTAATGCGATTGATGATTATACTGATATGTTGCCTGAGTTTCCACCAGAGGTTACAGGTAACTTAATGCGTGTTGTGGATAGTTTTGTTAAAAATGAGGACAAAGAAACTAAGGGTGATGCATTTGCGACATTAATTGAAAGTGCCGCTGATGAAGGAGTCAGCTGGGTTATTAGACAGTTTTCTGATGAGAAAGTACCTTTGAATAAGAATGATTCTAAGCGAGAGCTAGCTAAGAGCAAAGCAAAAGAATCAGGAGAAAGTAAACTTGCTGATATAATAGACGAAAGACAGCTTAAAAAAATAGCAAAAGAGATTTTGCCTAAAAAAGGTTATACATGGCTTACAGAACTACTTTAATATTTTTTTTTCTCACAGTTCTAGTGTACTCAAAAGGCATCACTAAGGACTGTAAAACAGTTAACAACAAAGAAATATGTAAAGTTTATAAAAATAAGATTTTGCGAAAAGTTACTGAGTATACTATATCAGAGAATACCGGTATTGAAACTACTTATCACGAAAATGGAAAGTTAAAATCAAAATTTAAGATGGTAAAAGGGCAATTTATTGACACAATGTTTGTCTATCATGAAAACGGAAACCTGGAATCATCTTCTCCATTTATAAATGGAGAAGAAAATGGATTTGTAAAATATTGGTATTCAAATGGACAACTGAAAATCATTAACAATTATGACGATGGAAAAAAAGATGGGGAATATAAGAAATTCTTTGAGAATGGAGTTTTAAAAGAGAAAGGCCAATTTGTAAAGAAAAGACGTAATGGAATCTTCACAGAGTTTTGGCCCAATAAACATAAGAAGATGATAACAGAATATAAAATGAATCAACCGCTTGTTGAAGAACGTTTTTTTAGAATATCTGGGAGAAATCAAAAGACAACTTTTATTAAGAAAAGAAAAATCGATACATTTACCAGTTATACCAAACCTGGCAAAGTCTATTTTTCAGTGACAGACCTAAAAAAGGGCTATATCAAGTTTCTTGATCCAGTAACGGAAGAGTGTGTGGCTCATAAAATTAAGCGCTATCGTCGTATTGAAGAAGACCTGAAATGCAGTGATGTGACAGGCTAATACTGGGAGAAAAAGCGAGAGTTTAAATTAAAATGTTCTTTGAAATTGCAGATTTTAAATTTTTGTTAACTTCTGCAATTGAGGCAAAGTGCTCCCAGTCTGATACCACTTCTTTAATATCACTAATAATCTTGTCAGCTTTTTTAATGTTATTTGCTTCAGCAATTGTCATCAAATCTTCCTTTATGATACTGTGATACTTGCCGTTAATACTTAAAGTGTGTTGACTCACCCAAATATTAGTGGGATCATAAGAATAACAGATATCATATGCAGGGGATAATTTCCACATCTCTCCCTGCTTAAGCATAAAAGCAAAATTTTTAGTGTGATCATCATAGTTGGTTGCATACGCATTAAATACCATTCTTCGAAACATCTCTTTAGCCTCTGGATATGACAATTTGAGAAGCCGCATTGTTTGAAATAGCTGCTCATAACTATGACCCTGCAGATTCTTATAGTCAAAATGTTGGATACCACAAAAAGTTTGAATATGATGCTTGGTGTTATTCCCTCCTCTATCAAAACGTTTTGTCATAAAGTGAGCTCGGCCATTTTCCTCTATGAGCTTAGATTCCATCATATTTATGCCGCACTCTTTTGCCATCAAATAATATGCATACTCTACTCGCCCAAAACCGTGACTCACTCCAAACTGGGCATCACTTACACCATCTAATTTAATGAGCCAGTGTTCATACCCTTTAGGTGCATTTGCTTGACCTGAACGGATATCACCTGTTTTAGAATTATAGGTGATAACAGCCTTAGGTCTTGCTCCACCTGCAGAAGTCCCAATCTTAAGAATATCACTCATAGCTTTTTTTTCATCTTCATGAAGATTGGTATTAAAACCTTCTCTGTGCGAAAGTAGCTTACTTGCTGATTCTACTAGACTTTGTAGCTCAATTGAAAATGAATTCGTATTTGCGCTTGTAATAACAGGTTCAAACTCTAAAGCCCCCATGCCTCTTTTACCTATAAAGCATAATTGCTCAACAGGATTCATACTTCCCATAGGTCGGTCATTTTGCGCGAGCCATAAGTCAATTAATTGATTACCATATCTATCGGGGAGTGCATCAGCCAAAAGGCCAGGTAAGCCCTTGAAAGTAGACATGTCTTCATTTTTCTGCTTTCGCAATGCGGGGAACTGAAA
Organism: Fibrobacterales bacterium; assembly: GCA_051532055.1. GTDB lineage: Bacteria > Fibrobacterota > Fibrobacteria > Fibrobacterales > JAOPTW01 > JAOPTW01. The sequence continues at coordinate 102,585 of JAOPTX010000032.1, forward strand.
TATCCTTTGATCTGGATCTAAGGGCATTTTCATTGGTGACAATTCATATCCTTTTGAAATAAATTTTTTATCATATTCAAAAATTGCTACTTGTCTTTCTTTATCCCACCTAACTGCTCCAACATCTTCACCCCAAATTTTTACTAATGCTACATCTACCATTCACTTTCCTCTTCTCCCTTTGATTTTTTCTTTCTGGCTCTCGATCGCAATTTATTCTTTGATTTTAATTTCGCATATTCAATAGGGCTTATTTCATTCGACACTTGAAACGCATCAAGTACATGTAACAAATCAAGTACACGCAATACTTGAATTAAACTATTCAATGAAGAGTTATCCCCTCGCTCTAATAGGCTTAATGTAGAACGACTTATTCCAGCCGCTTCCGCTACATCGCTTTGAGATTTATTTTGATTTAATCGATGATGCTGGACAAATCCCCCTATAACCCCCCTTAATCCACCATCACTCATCGAATGCCAGTTATTGTCGTATAAATCACTCATAATAAACCTTATCAAGTATTAATGCATTAAATATCATGCGCTACACCTTTAATATACATGAATCAACTGAAATATGTATATTAAATCACACATTAAGTACAATTTACAACCATAGTGCGCACTATATCATACACAATATAACATTTTCGCTCACAATATTATATCATAAAAACGATCTAATTCCTAATTAACTATGTCAACGGTTTGAAGTCAGAAACACCCTACTTACTCAACATTCAAATACACCGTTGTCGTATCACGACCACTCCGCACATCAGTCACCAATACCTTTAAGCTATCTAAACCTTGATAGCCTCCTTGAGGGGTATAAGTCACTACACCATCCGCAGTTATCGATACCAATCCTTCTTTGGGTTCTGATAAAACACTCCAAGTCAACCCATCAGGATCATCTACATCAGTAGCAACAGCCGACCATATAGGACTCGCTCCTGCCCCATGAGATAGAGCGAGTACTTGCTCTGGCTTATTCGTAATAATAGGATTATCATTCACTTCATTAATAACCACTGGAATTCGCAAAGTGTCAAAATAGACATCATCCGTTACAATTACATTTAACGTATCAGCCCCATATTGATTATTCAGGCCACCATAGGTTACACTTTTAATTGTTCCCGATCCACTTATGCCAGAGGCCTCACCTATCATAGCGCCAAAGTATGACCACTTGAGCTGGTTTCCATCAATATCACCAGCAGAAAGGACAAGCTCTTTAGATGTATCTTCATCTATTTTTAATACAAAACCTGCCGGGAGTGCATTAAAAATAGGTGCGTTGTCATTTTGATTTACAACTCGAATCACGATGTCCTTATAGGTCGTATCTAGAGCGTCATAAACTCCAATCGAAAAAGGTACCGTTTTAACCTCTTCAAAGTCAAAAGGCATTAATGAACTTATTGTCCCCATTGAATCAATAGCAAACAATTGAGAGTCTAGAATGAATTTCACTGCGTCGCCATCTATCTCATCAACAGAAATTGTTGCTATTTCTCCTTGTATATTCTCATTAACGACGAGTGTATCAACGGTGACAACAGGGGGCGTATTTACACGTACCGTTACCGTTGCAACACCACTCAGATTACGACTGTCTACTGCTCTAAAAGAGATGGGAAGTATGCCAGACTCCCAAAACACTTTTTTGTACACGAGGTTATTTTCATTCGAAATCTCATATATCGAGTCATTATCAAAATCCCATTCATACCGGATAATGGATTCATCATCAGTAACCACTGTGGACAAAAGAAGGGTATCACCAACTCGAACTGTGGTATCTTTTTGATTGAACACAATGCTAGGTGCTTTGTTATGAAGAAGATGTTGTACTAAGGAATCTTGGCCAACAGTTGTGGGAAATATCGTTGTAAAAGCTTCTTCACTGAGCTGCCCCCGACTTGATAGAGTATCTCCAATAACCCGAATGAGATCTGTGGTATCCAACCCATTCAATTGGAAGTGCAAATGATGGTTTTTATATTGAGAGTAGAGTCCTGACCCATTTAATCCATCTGCATCAACAATAGAGCGCGTAAACAAAGAATCTAACACTGCTTTTCTATCTGCAAGCTCCATCAAAGGCCTGCCCTGAACAATTTTTGCATATTCAGTTAAACAGTCAGCACTTAACGTATCCACCACGCCATCAATAGCAACTACTTCTGCATCGAGTAGAAACGTACTACTTCGTTTCAGCAGTGGTAATCCTTGACTATAGGCAACATACATTAAGTCAACATCATCAGATTTACCACTGCTTTCGGCTGCAACTCTAATCGTAATGTTATCTTGGACAGAATCTACAACGGTTGTCGTAAATTCGTGGGTAAGGTAGGTACGCCGTGAAGACTCATCATCAACAGCCAAATCGACTACTACTGAATCTATCACCAACGCCTTATTTTTAGTAATAGAAACAACAATCTCTCGTCGGCTCTCGCCATATTCAAGGACATTACAACTGCTGAGAAGCTGCAGAGCAAAGACCGACCATAGTAACAATTTCGTATTCATATTTCTCATAGTATTAGTAGGTAAACTTAAGTACATACACGCCAGCATCCAAATGCAATGGAATAGAGACTGACGCTGCATCAACATTTAATTGAGAAACCAGCTCTCCACGGAGGGTAAAAATAGAGCACTCTTCTACATCATCTGGAATCGAAAACTCAGTTAATGCACCAGCTGAATTATTTACAATAACCATTTTTCTCTGATCATCAATTAACGTATTACCATAGGTAATAGGTGAAATAGAGTCTACAGGATTGGGTAATGCAATAAGCGTCGTATCGCCCCGCTCTGGCTGTGGGACCGTTACAGGTACATCTATTTGTGTAGAACTCACAGCACTACCACCCTGCGCTGAAGAAAGCGAAATAGAATTGTCAATCACCTGTACTACTAGTGTATCTGTTTCAGACACTGCCAATCCATCGGTAACCTGAATTGGTATAGCAAGACGCCCTGTAAAGCCATCCTGAGCAATCACGTTGGTACCATACGCTGTAAAATAGTCACTAAACCCTATAAGTACTGACAGCGCATCACCATCAGCATCAACTGCTTTAATCAAAGTATCGGCAACAGCTATCGTTGTTTGAGGCCCAATAGAAAGAGGTGCTATAGATTCAATATACGGTGCATCATTCACCGGCATAACATCAACAGATAACAGAACACTTTGAGACGTGTCAATGCCATCAGTGGCTGAGACGGGCACTTGCAGTGCACCATTATAATTACTTTCAGGAGTGACGGTTAATCCACTTACCGTATAATGTTCACCGTGCCCTACGAGTATATTGAGATTCTCATTGTCTACATCAAGTAAGGTTACCATGTCTTTGGTAAATACAATGGGTGTATCTTCATTTATTTTCTGCGACTTGGGAAGGAGTACTTGTGGCACATCATTTACCGGAGCAACCACAACAGTCATAGAAATATTTTTGATCGTATCTCTACCATTGGTTATTGCTACCGGTACCGATAATTCGCCATTAAAATGCAAGGTTGGTGTAATCACATTATCAACGATTGTATAATTTGCACCACTGCTAATAATAACACTCAAAGGATCATCGACATCAACCGCATCGGTCATAGACAGAGTTATCTCTAGTGGAGCATCTTCATCAATTTCCTTATTATCAACCTTTGAAAAGGTAAGAGGGTCATCCACCGCATCTACTTGAATATGGAGCTGAATGGTATCCGACCTATCGGTACCATCAGACACACAAACAGGAACTGATAAGGCCCCAAAGAAATGTTCATGGGGTAGTATTGAATCATTTCTTAAAACATATGATGAATCTGACAAAACAATCAGTGACAGATTATCACCTTCCACATCTGTAGCTTCATACATTATAGTGCTGATATCAATTCCTACCTCTTCTACTGTAGTTATTGAATCCACCTTCTTAAAGTCTGGTTTGTCATTAACAGAGTTGATAATAAGCTCCATTGGAACATAACTCGTTGTCTCTGTCCCATCGGTAATTGCTATTTGCAGTTGAATTGTTCCATGAAAATTTTCTACTGGTTCCACAATTGCATCGGTGATCACAACATCTTTATGAGGTTCAATAACTACTTGTAGAGGGTCATTATCATCATCTTTTGCATCGGTCATTAGGGACGTGAGCTCGATGAGGCCATCTTCATCGATTATTTGGTTATGGGCGAGGGATAGCGTCGGTAGGTCGTTTATTGGAGTTACTGTTAATTTAAAATCAACGGGGCCAATGATGTCTGTTCCGTCATCTACAGATACTGGAATTGTAAGATTACCATTAAAGTTATGGCTGGGAATGATAGTAGTTCCTGAAACTGTGTAATTATCACCTTTTTGAATTAAAAAAGTAAGGTTATCATCATCAACATTGAGGACATCAGTTATTTGCTGAGTAAGGGTTATATCTGAGTCTTCATCTATTGTTTTTGGTTGAATAGCAGTGAAGATGGTGGGGTCATTTACTGGTTGGACGGTAATTACAATTTCTGCTGTGTCTTTGAGTTCTCCATCTGTAATAATATGTTTCACCAAAAGCTCCCCATTCCAATGTTCATCGGGAGAGATTATTAAAGTTTCATTTTCTATTCTATGAGTGGCATTTATTAATTCTCCTGAAATAACTTTTTCAAATTCTATTATACTAATATGGTCGGTGTCGTTTTGTAGTAATTCGGAGATTAATACAGATAATTCTATATCTTCTTGGATGATGTAAGCATCATTAACAGCATCTGGTTTATAATTTTTTTGTTTTATAAACACAGCGAAGCTTTGATTACTCCACAAAGTATCTGAATTAAAATTTATTCCTGACCGATATACCACAGTATCTTTAGTCCCAATCGAATCGCCCTCATCAAACAAATACCACGATAGGGAATCTGTTGTCCCATTATTTAAAACACTATCAAATTTAAAAAATGTTGGCCGAGTAAATGTTTGGCCATTAACATCGTTTTTAAGAATACCATTAATCTTAGTTTTTCCACTGATTCCAATCGTTCCAAAAGTAAGGTCGTTATCTATTATTGCAGTAGGTGGATTTATAACATTTCTCAATGCAGGGTATGTATCACCATTACTCATTCTCCATATATATTGAAAGTTCCAATTTTCAAATAGGCTAATATTTTTCATGTTCTCTTCTGTTACCCCTTCGTAATTCGTACCATCACCATCAGATGTTGACTGTCCAGATGCATCAATCGCCCAATAACAATCTTCTATAACTACATCATAATACGCACTTCCAATCAAGCCCCCCCCTCCAATTACACTACCAACCGAGTACACATTTCTTATTGTATCACTAGCATACCCAACTGCCCCCCCAACAGAGTAACGTCCCTCTATACTTCCACTATTATAGCAGTCCTCTATCACGCTGATTGAATCTGAAAATCCATAATTTGTTTTCCCGACGAGTCCCCCAATATAAGAGTCTCCCATAACTCTTACTTGACTAATACATTTTTCTAAAACACCATTGTTTCCACCAACAAGGCCACCCAGATATCTTCCTCCTTCAATTTGTCCTTTCGCCACTACATTCCTAACTTGCCCAGAATTATATCCTACCACTCCACCAATGTATTCAGAATTAGCTTTTCCACTGATATTCACTTCAACTGAGACACCCTCAATTAATCCCTTATTAGTTCCCGCCACCCCTCCAATATTATTTCTACTACTTATTATTTCTCCATTAAACTCTATTTCAACCTTCAAATTTTTGACTATTGCATTTTCATCTATTACACCAAATAACCCAACATTATCATTTAATGGTTTATTAATATACAAATTCCTTATTCCAAAATTATTTCCAATAAACACGCCTTGAAAAGGTGTATTAAATGTCCCAATTGGACTAAAATACTCGTTTTTAGATTGTACAGCATCAATATTATTTTTTAACCTATAAATCCCATCGATTGGATATTTATGATTAATCCCAATATGTTTTAGCTCTGTATAACTGAGGAGATCAATAGTATCAAAAGGACATGCAACATACGTAACCCCCCCCCAAATAGTATCATCTATACCAGAAAGTATACCAGGCCTATAAAAAAGATAAATCGAATCCTTCACACTATTTAATTTATACTTACCGGAATATTGTGCTTCTGATATTGTATCATTTAGCAAACTAATATCATTATTTATAAACTGTTTAAAATCATTTAAACTCGGAATAGAATCTAAAACATCTGGAACTCCAACAGGCCCATTAGGTACATTTCTCAAAAATGGAGACGTACTTGTATTTATATCCCAAGTATTAATAAAATCAAAATTATTAAAATTTTCTTTCTCTACTAATTCTCCAAACTGCAAACCTCTACAATGACTTTCATCAGCATCAAAATAATCCCATGTAGTTTCACTATTCCAGTAAGAATTTGAATCACTATAATTAATAGCTCCTATAGGAGAAACCCGCCTCTCATTTGATTCAATGATACCATTGAAAAAATTATTCCTATTGGAAGCATAGCCAAAATATGTTTTACCCCCACTCAAGCCTCCAGAATATGTATTAACTCCTCTACTATCTATAAAAGTCTCACTTGTTATATACCCCGTTGAATAACTATTTTCTAAGCATGTATAACTTATCCCAAGCCCAATAATTCCACCAGCGGATCCTGAAACATCAAAATTATTTACTGTAGCACTACTATATATTTCATTTAGACAAATGGTGCCATTATTTTCATTGCTACCTATTACCCCTCCAGTATACTTAGCACCTTCAGTAATTCCATGAGTATACACTCTATCGATTTGGCCAGCATTTTTCCCAGCAAGAATACCCACATGATCTCTCCCTTTTACTTTTCCAATCACTCCAACATCAACTATCCATGACTCTTCACCGGCTACTCCAATTAACCCAATATTGTCTTCAAACTGCCGATCAATATTAAAATTGAAAATATGATAACCATTCCCATTTAATGTTCCGGTAAATGGACTTTGAATTGTGCCAATAGGTATGAATCCTTCCCCACCATTTTCTGATTTTGAATTTCTTGCATCAATATCATTAATTAAGTTATAATAGCCATCAAGTGGATAGTCCTCATGTACTCCAATTTTTTTCAGATCTTGATAGGTCGAAATATTTTTTTGATCAAATGGTACCACAAGCTTTGCCTCAGCTCCCCAAAGAGTATCACCGTTCTGCAATATTTCGCCTGGTATATACATAAAATAGAGTGAATCTCTTGAATCGTTTCTAACACTATACCCTGTTGATCTTACTTCAGTAATCGTATGATTTTCATAATCTATATCATTTACCAAAAAAGCATTTAAATTTAATGTATCAGAAATACTAGAAGATATATCATTAATACCTTCTGGTGGATTTTCCAGATGTATAAGAGCAGGAAACCCACCATGATCATTATTCCATATTGTGGTAAAATTCCAATTTTTAAAATTGTTTACATCCCTCATTTCGCTTGATGTCAAACCTTTATATGATACCCCGTCTTGCCCCGCTGAGGTCAATACTCCACTTCGCTCTATGTCCCAATAACAATTTTCTACAACCAGTGTTCCCATTGTAAACCCTAGCAACCCCCCTGAATTTCTAGGCACCCTTCCATAGCTATAGGAGTTAATGATAGTTGAGCTTCTTGCTGCCCGTATAAGGCCACCACACTTATCAACATTACATTCACTTTCTGATTGAATCACTGTATAAGCATAACTGTCTCTTATTATACCATCAGTATCCATACCAACTAACCCACCACCAGAATTAATCGAGCCACCAGCATAACTTTGAACTATTTCTCCACTATTATTACCAACTAAACCCCCGCCTCTTGAATTATTTTGAGTTATAGAAAAACTTCTTTCAATTCTCCCATCATTATCTCCTACTAAGCCACCTGGCAACTCATACCCATATGCCTCAACAACACCCATACTATAACAATTTATGATTCTTCCTTTGTTTATAGCTGTAAGCATACCAACAGTTCTATGACCACTAACAAACCCTTTCACACCAAGATTTTTTATTATTGCCGTATCTGAAACCATATAGAACAGTCCCGAGGCATACTTATCTGGAGATAGACTAAAATTATGAATTTTATGATTCCCCCCATCAAACGTTCCCCGGAATTCATCTAAGATTGCAATAATCACTCCTTGCCCACCAGCGTCAATATCCTGGGTCATTTCATAATGCGCCCCAAGATCATCATTCACCTTAAGCAGGTCCTCATAATCCTCTATCAAATACGGCCCCCCCACAGTCCCAGACCCACTCAAAACCCCACCAACAGCAAAAAGATTCACCGATAATAAGCAAAGAAAGAAAAAAGAAGTAATGACTTGTTTCACAGAAACCTCACAATAAATGCGCAAAGCATGAATGCTCTACAAAGAATATATCCCCAGACTGAGCAATAATAGAAAGCATTAGGCAACACTGCTCAATGTTAATCCGAGTTTACATTCACACTCAATAAGTGTGACAACAAACACATTAAAATCCTCAAAAAGCCCCACTTATGTGGCGCCAAACCAAACCACGTAAATATTTTCAATACAGTAAGTTAAAAAAACGACTTACAGTGAACTATCAAGTATTTTCTTTATTAGATTTAAAAGACGCTACTCGCATCAGAACGAAGTAGTAACTACTGGGGACATAAAGGATTTCGAATGATACAAAGCACCTTCGGGCACGTGCTCTTATTTTCGCGTTTTGTTACAGTTACTGTAGCATTACTTATAACGTGCACCTCATCATCACTCTTTGCTGAGCAAGTAAAGGATACTAAGTTCGCCGTTGGGCGTGGGTTTTATGAAGGGGTTATCTATGATACCATAACGACAAAAACTGAAGGGGCGACTATATGGTACACCTTGGATGGGAGTGATCCGAGTGATGAGAATAGTAGAAGACTCAGCACAGGTTTTGATGGTACCTCTGGCGATTCAATTATTGTTGAAATAAACCCACTGAGTACAGATAACGATAGACCATTTACTCCAGGTGTAGTCATCCGGGCCTTTGCTCAGGCTGAACAAAGTTCTGGGCTAGACGACACGGACATAGATACTCATACTTATTTATTTGTTAAAGAAGTGCCTAATATTACAATGGGTAATTGGAAACCGGGGTCTGAATGGCCTGATCAACGAAAAATTGATAAAAATGCTTTTACCCCTCAAAGTTTTGACTATAGAATTGATCCAAATACAGTATCCCATTATGGATCCGAGTCAATTATTCTTTCCCTAAAATCCATTCCTAGTATTATGCTCACCGTTCCAACTGATAGTCTATTTGATGACAATTACGGAATATATGCTAACGCATGGAAAAGGAAAGGATATAACTTTGATGATTGGGAACGTTCTGGGTCTATAGAAATTATCACACATAATGATTCAATATCAGAACAAGTAAATACTGGAGTCAGAATCAGGGGGGGCTATAGTAGACATGGTGGGAATCCAAAACATGCATTTAGACTATTTTTCAGATCTGAGTATGGAGATAGCAAATTTAATTTTCCATTATTCGGTACTGAAGGTGTCTCTAAATTTGATAAAATAGATCTTCGCACCGCTCAAAACCATTCATGGTCATTCAAAGGTAGTGGCAATAATACTTTTCTCCACGATGTTTTTTCCCGAGATTTACAGCGAGAGATGGGTCAACCTTATGGGAGAAGCAGATACTATCATCTCTATATTAATGGATTATACTGGGGTTTATACCAGTCTGAAGAAAGACCAGAGGCTGCCTTTGCCTCTTCTTATTTTGGTGGTGACGCTGATGACTATGACGTATTGAAAGTAAAAGGAAGAATATATGAAAATGGAAATTTTGTAGACTACTACACTCTTGACACAGAAGGAGTTAATACTGCTCTTTATAGAGACTTATTTGAAAAAACAAAAAACAAAGTCACTTCAGTAACAGAATATTACTCCCTTCAATCAAAAGATCGAGATGGAATTTATGATCCAAATGGCACCAAGTTGCTTGACCCAATCAATCTTGCGGACTATATGATCGGAATATATTACACAGGTGACCGTGATGCCCCCATTACTGAATACCAAGGAAACACCAAACTAAACAACTTTTATTGTTTCATTAATAGAGAAAATCCGGACGGCTTTAAATGGATAAGACATGATGCAGAGCATTCTTTGGATAGGACTGGGGTAGACAAAAATAGAACTGGTCCATTCGATAACACACAACAGTTCCACTTATTCAACCCCCAAGTTCTCCATCAACAACTCATAGACAATTCAGAATATAGAACCCTATTTAGCGACAGAGTGTATAGACACTTTTACAATAACGGGGCACTTACCATCCACAATACCGAAGAATTACTTATCTCTAGAAGAGATGAAGTCGAAGGAGCTATTATAGCCGAATCCGCTCGTTGGGGGGATACTCATATCAGCGGGAATGGGTTTTTATCATATGATGATTGGTCTACCGCTGTAGACACAACGTTACTTCAAAACTATATTCCTCATAGATTATCCAAGGTAAAATCACAACTTAGAGATAAAGGCTGGCTTAGCTCAATGTATCCCCCAGAGGTTAAAAGAAATGGTAATAAAATTGAAGTTCAATCTACTGGATTTACATTAGGTGAGACTATAATTTTTGATTCACCTAATGCTATTTATTACACATTTAATGGTTCAGACCCTCGCGCCTCGAGAGGTGGCATACAAGGAATTCTCTATTCTAGCAACTCACTCATTCCAATTGAACATGGCGTTTTAAAAGTCAGAAGCCATGATGGAAATAACTGGAGTCCTCTTAGGGAAATTCAATTTCTACACGAACTTGCCCCCCAATCCCTCGCAATAAACGAAATCCACTACAATCCTTTTGACACACTCTATCAAGGCGACACAGAAGCCACAGATGAAACAGACTTCCAATATATTGAACTTAAAAATACAAGCTCAGAGCAACTTAACCTGACTGGCGTAACATTCACTCAAGGAGTTTTTTACGACTTCCCTGACAATACCGTCATCGAACCAGGAGAGCTGTATGTTATTGCAACGTCTATCCCCGATTTCGAAGCACGCTACGGATTCAAACCCCATGGCTGGATGAAAGGCGAGCTCAGTAAACGCGGTGAACCACTCGTCATAAAAGATTGGCTCGGTACTATTGTCGACTCCGTAAGCTACCTCGATGACTCACCATGGAATGCAGAAGCAGATGGTGAAGGACTCTCACTCATCCGTATTGACCCAACAACTGGCGCAAACGACCCATTAAACTGGACTGCTTCAAAACAATTTAGCGGTTCACCTAATGTAGAGAACAGCACTACAGTAGCCCCTTCACCACTCCAAAACGTTAAACTATCTGAAATCCACTACCACCCGAAAGACTCGGGACTCGTTGATGATGATGAATATGAATTTCTTGAATTTTACAACACCAGTGATCAAGAGCTCAGCCTCAAAGACCTCCGGTTTACATCTGGGGTTAACTACTGGTTTCCTGACATAACCATCAAACCTGACAGTTTTTATGTAATCGCCTCAAATGCTACAGAATTTACAGCACGCTACGGCTTTGCTCCCCATGCAGAATACACCAAAGGGCTTAGTAATAGCGGTGAATCTATATGCCTTCGTGATGGACTCGGTAACCTCATAAGTCGCGTTGACTACACCGACTCCCTGCCCTGGTCTCCTCTTGCAGATGGCAGTGGGAACTCACTTGAAATTACTCTCTTGACTGACACAACAAATACTGCTTTTCACGGGAACTGGGGTGCATCATTCCAAATCCATGGTACTCCTGGTGCCTTACCAGCACCTCCAAAACCCCCGTCATATACACTGACTTATAAACCAGGTATTAAAAATATTTTCGGATCCCTTATAATAGACGGCGATACGAATACCACTGATGTAACCATCACACTCGAACAAGATCTTATTACCGACTCTATCAAGGCCCTCCCCAATTATGGCTACCGTTTTGATGGTTGGACTGATGGCTCTATGCAAAACCCTCGTGTCGACACCGCAACGGCTGAATTTTCTGTCATAACGAAGTTTGTCCCTCTTGACATGCAGGTTACCTACACCGCACTTACCGGCGGTACCCTGACAGGTACACCTGCGCAAACTATTCCATACCTCACCCAAACAACAGTAGTGACGGCAACCGCAGACCCACACTACACTTTTATTCAGTGGTCAGATGGTTTAACTACTGCCACTCGAAATGATACTGCATTGGTCATGGATACAACAATTACTGCCGAGTTTACTCTCAATCTTTTTGATGTAACGCTCCAGTCAGCCGGAAATGGCACCATTTCACCAACAGTCGATACCACCATCATCAGTGGTTCAACTATTGCTCTTACTGCAGTGCCTCATGAACACTACCATTTTACTCATTGGGACGTTACCGAAGGCTTATCAGTCATTGATGCCAACACCTCATCTACAAGCCTTAATGCTGTATTGAGTAATGGTACCGTAACGGGACATTTTACTGCCGATACTTACACCGTAACCTATGCAACAAAACAATCAAATGGCACAATCAATGGTACTACCAAACAAACCATCACTGCTTTTGAGGCCACGAGCTCTGTAACTGCAGTTCCTCAAACGGGGCTTCATTTTGTATCCTGGTCTGATGGTTCTATTGCCAATCCACGATCCGATAGTGCCTTCTACAAAGACACCACCTTTACGGCAAACTTTTCGAGAAACAACTACACGTTAACGATCATTCTCGGAACCTTCGATACCATAGTTCAAACGATCCCTCATGGATCTGGACTCAGAATGTCGGCCACCTCTTCTCCGCAACACACCTTTTCCGGCTGGACTGCAACTGAGGGAATTACACTTTCTGACCCTGATTCATTAATTGTAAACCTTACTAATATTACCGAATCTGCAACCGTAACTGCTCACTTTATATCTCAGGCATTTGAGGTAAATTATAGCGCCTCGAATGGTGGTACCGTGACAGGTGAAAAAACGCAACTCGTTCAGTATGGTTCAAATGTTTCTTCTGTTACCGCAGTACCTGACCCTGGCTATACGTTTTTAGGATGGTCTGATGGCCTTACCGATAACCCTAGAACTGATATGAATATTAATCACGTGCTGAATATAAACGCTCTGTTTGAACAGGCGGCAGCTACTGATCCAGATGTTCTCGATCCAACACAACCCAATGACACCATTATAGGTGATGCTAACCCAGACGACACCCTATCAACGCCTCTGAATGAGTTTAGCTCAGTAACCCCACTCACATTGACGCTCCAAAAACTCTATGATAGTCGTACCCTTGTTACTCTCGGTGGCGATAATATAGAGGGGGCTCAGTTACAAGTATTCACTATTGATGGCACCATGATAACAACCCTCACATCAGAACGTGACCTCTATGTCATTGAAAATAGTGCACTCTCCTATGAACTACCTTCTGATGACTTTGCGCCGGGCCTCTACATCGTTTCGGCTCAAACCCTCATGAGTGACGGGTCTCAAAAATTCATCTCGAGACAGCTTCGTATCAAGTAAAAAAAAGAGCCGTGTATCAATCAAAACCTGATAGATACACGGCTTTAAAATACTTACTCAGTCTTAATGTTAAGGTTACCGTGAACGAACTACTCTAAAGCCTACATCTACAGCACTATCCGCAAAACCCCATGATTCAAATAACTCATCTCCGTAGATTGCTATAGAGGTATCAAGATAACTTCCTCCAGCAACCTGTAATGTACCATTTAAATCGAGCGTCAGTTCAGCCGCATTACCAATCAAATCATACAGATGCCCAACACTTGGCTTAAGGTATGACCCTACACCACTTAACTGACCCGTGCTATTAACATACTTACGCACATCTTCATCAAGGCTTGATCCTCCCCAAAAATAGGCAACGACCTCATCCTCAGTGTATCCATAGGTATAGGCCGCTTTCCATTCATCAGATGTAGGGAGTCGATAGCCATTTGCGCGAATCATACTGAGTGAACCACCCTCAATGTTTCGATACACTGGAGTCAACCCTTCACTTTCGGAACGCGCATTACAATAAAGCATCATCTCTTTGAGTGTTAACGAGGTTTTTGGCAATTGCTCAGTACCCGGAACAAGACCACCCCCCATTAATGCTGCATACTGCTTGTGCGTCACCTCATATGACCCTATATAGAAGGCATCATTGATGAGTTGTAACGCCCCTTCTTCAGGATTCTGTTCAGCAAAGCGGGCCATTGCAAGTGAGCGCATTGCAACAGGACTCACCGCATACGGTTCTGGTATATTGACAAGGTAGCTATTCTTCTGTTGATCCAAGTAGAATGCATACGTATACCTACCACTAAAAAAGAGCTGTTGTATCAAGCTATCCCGCTGAGTGATCCCCAATTGGCTCAATACATCATCATACTCTGCAATAATATCTTTAGTATCATAAGCATAGATAAAGAGTGAATCAAGAAGTGTTCTACCCAGTGCATAGAGCGCGCCATCTAAATCGTATTCAGGATTGCTCTCTAGATATTGAGTATAGAGGCCAACATAAGCCTTTACCGAATCTATATCTACGCTCGTAACCACCCGATCAGTAATTGTACTCTTTACTACCTCATAGGTAATTACTCCTTGATGAGGAAACAATCTGATGAGATCAACAGTAAGGTTATTTGCCTCACATTCTTTAAGAATTGACCCTTTACCCGTCAGTGAAACGCCTCCATTGGTGACATTCATTTTTCTCGAGAAGGTCGCATAGCGAATATCATATTGAGAGCGAGCATCGCCATTAATAGAGAGTGTAAGCTCATTTTTTTGCTCTACCCCATCATAACGTACATCATAAAAGTCACAGGTTGCATCACTCTGTTGCACCATATCTTCACTACAGTGAACTTCACTGTTTGCCAATGCCCCATCAATATAATAGGCAACAACCATGCTATCGAGCTGTTCTCCATTAGGGAGCTCATGACTGATATGATACGGCTGTGTGTAATTATTACTTTCTACGATACACCCTACAAAGAGTGCTGGAATAAGGCTGAAGAGGAGCGCTTTCATAATTGTTCTCACTTAATACTGATGTTCTAGCACTAATGGTAAAAACTTGCACACCTCTCGGCATTCAATTCAAGTGATCTGCAAGTCACATTCCTGCATTTCCGTTTCAAAAAGTGTTTAAGAAATTGTACTTTGGTGTTTAAGAGATAATAATGAGGGTTGATGAGGGAGTTCTTGATTATTGGCTGGAATGAGGTGATTTTGTTTGATTTTAGGGTGGAGTTTAAACGGAGGGGAGATTTAAAGCGTATTTAATTTCGTGTTTCGCGAAATGTGAAAATCGGTATCCTGTAAAACTCCTCACAACGACTTCACCTTTTTGCTCAACCGGGCCGCATGATTAAGACGCTTAACCTTCTTCGTACTTTGCGCATTATACAGATCAGTAGCCCGTTGAATATTAAGCCAAAAGTCTGGCATTGTGCCAAAGGCTTGAGAGAAGAGGATTACTGTTTCTGCGGATATACCTCGTTTGCCTTTCACGATTATATTTACTCTATTTGATGAAATTCCTGGGGGTCTTGCAAACTCTGCTTTCGTCATACCAATAGGATCTAAAAATTCATAGAGAAGTATTTCACCTTCATTCTTTCCATATATAAGCAGCCAGATTTTATATGATACTCCCTATGATCAACAAAATTCCGTTCCAAGAAAAGCATGGGAAAATGCAACGCTAGATCCTCTTCAATAGCAGGTTGTTATGTAATATTCGCTAAGGATCTTGAACGCAACGTACAGAGTAGTCATTCGACTTAGTCATATTGCTTCCACCGATATGAGTGTTAAATTTATGAGATATAGTCCTGGTATAGACGCTATTGGTGCTATTTTCTCGTTGAGTAGCACTCCACCACTCTGTATTGCTATCAGCTCTTACGAATTCTCCATCATAATAATTACGTCTTCCAGCAGGCAGGGCGGAAAACCCGTAATCATCCGTTCCAGATCCATTGTCAGCCCATGTATCAGTACTTTTTAGTCTTCTTGCTACTTCATTACTTCCAGTGGTAGATTCAACAAAATTACTTAGCGCACTCCATTCATCATCACTAGGTAAATGCCATCCATTTGGACAAATTCCTTGGTGCTCAATGTCACTTCCAGGCCAAGTTGTTGTATTGAAAGAGAAATCAACTTTCATTGCAGTTCGCCAATCATATAAACGGCCATAAGTATCGCAGGTTATACTATCTGTATGATCTAATTTTCCATAACAATAACCAGTTGAAAATGTTTTATTGCCATTATCATCATCACCTGAGTAATTTAAGTTTTCAGCAAACCAAACTTGAGTTCCAATAGATATAATATCATATTCTTCACCGTCACGACCATCAATAATCATCCCTGCTCCATTTTGGGGTGTATCCAATATTACCCCGGTATATTTAGAATCATTACTTACACTATTTACTCCATCAGAGCAAGTGACTAGTACATAAACATGCTCCCCAACATCGTCCGAGGTTAATGTATATGTTAAATTTTGCTCTCCACTAATAGCAACTCCATTGTTTCCGGAATCAGAACTATCTCTATACCACTGATAACTAAATTCAGCACTAGGATTTTCCAAATCTATACATGTGCCTCTAGGACTTACTGTTAAGACAGAGTCTTTATAATCGGCTCCACTTATTGACGGTGAACCAGTATACTCTGGGGGGTCATCCACAGCCTCAATTCTAACATCCAACACAACAATATCCCGAAATACCCCATCATCAATTTCAATCTTTAATGAGTCAACACCGTTTGCGTTTTCTTTCAACACATAACTAATTACACCTGTCATACCATCAATCATCACAGTAGCAGAGTCAGGTCCCTCTATCAATCGCCATACAACAGTATCACCATCAGCATCGCTAAAACTTAAAGAAAAAACACTATCAATATCTTCTACCATATCAAGCTGCATTCGATCACCAATCACAAACTCCGGTGCATTATCATTTTCATTTCCCACATTAATATCAACTTTAACATCAACAGAGTCGTCACCATCTGATACTGTTACTATAAGTGAATACCTACCTTGAATCTCATAGTCAAGTTCTTCTTTTACCTCAACAACTCCACTAAATACTCCAACAGAAAAAACATTGCTATCTCCAGACTTCAACGTGAATCGTTGCTGCTCATTATCTGCATCAATTGAAAAAACCGTTCCAACTATAGCAGTTTGATTTTCTTTTATGGAAAATGTATCGGGAATTGCCACAGGAACACTATTTACTACGGCAACCTCTACGGTATCAATAACAACATTATTATCATCATCTACTGCCATAAGAGCATATTTAAATGCCCCCTTACTACCAGGATTTTGAATTTTACGGGTTGTCGCTAATCCCATTGAAGTCCATGCATTATCATACACCTCCCTAAAAGAGTAACTGACAATATCCCCGTATGCGTCGCTTCCTGTCCAATTAAATACTAATGAATCAGCTTTCGTTACACTTGGTAATTCTGCCACTAAACTCACCTCCGGCTCATCCAACAACACCCTAACCACAACCGAGTCCAAAACCACATTACTATCACCATCCATAACCCGCACATACACCGGATAGTTCACATTAGCCGTATCAGGAACCCGAATAGAAAACACCGAATCAACCTGCGCAACAAACACACCCGCTACACCATGCTTCCACTCAACCGAAACAACAGCGCCACCATCCAAGGTGTCTTTCGCACTATACTTTAACTCAATAGAATCCTTAATAGAAACATCCACCAGTGAATCAATCTGGACCCACGGCTTCGAATTCCACGCATCAAAAGGCGCTACTTCCACATCAAAGCTCAAGTTGGTAAACGCCTTCTGCTTATACCCCGTCAAATGCCCCAGTGCGCCATACACTTTAATCTCAACAGAGTAGTTTGTACCCACAACGGCCTGTTTTATAAAACCAGTATATTTTGTAAGCTCTGCATCATAAGCCGCCTGTTTAACAACGGGAATTACAATATTATCTCCCGACAAGGTTATGAAAACAGTCGCAACATCCGTAGCATGCGCATCTATCACACCATGAAAAGTAAAGGTCGTAGAATCCCCAACTACAACTGCTGCCACAGAACTTGAACTAACCGCCCCCACCGCACTCGACAAACCACCTACCTCAGCCGAACTAGAAGAAACCCCTACAGGATCAGGTAATTGAGCGGTCGTATCTGTATTAAGTGCAACATACCCCATAATCTCAACTTCAGAAACACCAATAAGACCTTCCAAGGTTTTCGCAGCCGCAGCATCCCCACGCCCAGTAAGTGAGTCCTTAAGGGCCACAACAAATGAGGCAATGTCGACACCCTCTTTTTTACTATAGGTTTCAAACAGTGTAGAGATAGTAGAGTCAATGACCGTCGTATCCTCTTTGAGAACATACCCAACAAACAACGAGTCAAGGAGCTGGGCCTGGCCCGTAGAATCAATAATGGTATCAGTGGTAACGCGACCCTGATATTCAAGCAACAGCTGAACTATCTTGGGGTTTACCCCGCCGGTTCCATTGGGATTTTCATCGGTAAAAGTAAAGCTTTTCCCTTTTTCAACAACGGGAATACCGTAAGAGTAACAGCGATAGGACACATCGACCTGTGCATCAAGTTCCGCACTGATAGGAAAATCAACCGCTATGGCGCCTGCCCCATCATAGGCATCACCTCGTAGAAATTTTAATGTATCAGTAGCGCCATCGATGGTTCTTGCGACAATGATACTATCAATAACGAGTCCATTAGCGTTTTCGATATTTATGACATAGTCACGTGAATCGGCAATGTTGGTTGATTCGCACCCTAGAAACATAAACGCTATTAACGCAGAAATAAGTATTCCAATGAATTTCATATCACTCTCTTCTAAAAAATGGATCTACATAGATGTTTTATAAGCAGACACAGCTATCGCTGACGGGCGTAAAGATAGTAAACGTTAAACCCAATTGTATCAAACTCAAATTGTTCTGAGGGCCGGCGTGATGGTGGTCACACTCTCTTACTCACACTATTTTAAAGTCGAGCGATCACCCATTAATCACAAAACGTCCCAACACAACGAAACCATCGATATACACAGCAAAATCACCTGGTTTTTTTTCACAAAAATGACGTCACTTTTGTGAAAAAATGATCACTGTAACTTTGCATAACTCAAACTATTCTATAAGAGGTACGTACATGTAAAACGGAAAAACATTACCGTAAATGGTACAAAAATAGTGGGCTCTTTTCATCTCTATCACTCAAGATTACCATTCGTTAAAAAGGTTCTTTACAAGTCATACTAAGATTGTACTGTATCTATACTATTCAAATCAAGAAATATTTACAGTAACTTCTTTAGCTATAAAAAACTCTATCAATGATCCGTCTACATTCTCTGAACATGAGCATTAGCTATACTACCTATAACTACAGACAAAAAAAGCCATCTCAAAGAGACGGCTTTTTTATAAAGGGTGATTGAAGGGGTTTGAACCCTCGACAACCGGAATCACAATCCGGGACTCTACCAACTGAGCTACAACCACCACGATGCCACAAATGTAAAATAGTTTTCTGCAAAATACAAGGAAAAAGCAGAAGTGAAACTATAATACCTACCCTTTAGGGGCTCTCATTTCCGCTTCTCTGAGCTTACGCTTTTGAAGACGGGCAAAGTTTTTACGTTTAAAATCATTACGGTGCTCTGAACAAAATTTTGGATAGATAAACTGTTTAGGGAATATCTTTACCGGAAATAATGTATTACAACCTTCAAGGCAACAAAGAAAAGGCGACTCGACAACTTCAGTCAAGTTATGCTTAAACACCATATTTTTAGATTCTACAGAGTCAAGATTCTTTTTCTGCTTTTGACGCTGTTTAATATCTCTATGAAGCTCACAATATTTTGCAATTGGATGTCCCCAGAACTCACGGCCACAACCGGGTTCTTGACACACCTTGAGCTTAATTCTCTTTTTCTTTTTGTACTTTGGTAACTGCACCAGTACCACCTCTAATCAGAAAGTTTTTCAAATATAATGAAATAGTAGGGATTTTCAACAAAAAACCCCCGACTGATTTCACTTAATAGTATTAGCTACAAGAAGTTACGCTTCTAAAGCTGATATAATTCTTCCAAAAACTTCTTCAATCTCACCTGTAGCATCAATTTTGAAGAGATTTCCATTTTGCTCAAACCAATTGAGTACCGGCTTAGTTTCTTCATGATATGCTGACAAACGTTGACGAATCGCTGTTTCATTGTCATCAGCACGTTGTACGAGCTCTGCGCCACAGCCATTACATTTATTTTCAGTAGGTACATTAATTAGATTATGCTCCATACCACATGATGGACATTTTTTACGAGCAAGCATACGTTGTACCACTTGTTCTTCATCTTCAATATCGAGATAAATACATCCATCAACCTGATAATTCTCGAGTAACCAAGCGCGTTGTGCTTCATTTCTTGGGAAACCATCAAGAAGAAAGCCTTTTTTAGGATCTAGAGAATCCAATTTATCGGAAAGAATGCCTTTTACAGTATCATCAGATACCAATTTCCCTGATTGCATAGCCTCTTTAGCAACTTTACCATGTTCAGTTCCATTCTCAACATTCCAACGGAGTAAATCTCCAACACCAATAAACTCAAGATCAAGTTTTTCTACAAGTTTTGCAGCTTGGGTGCCTTTTCCGCTCCCTTGAATACCAGCAATAGCCAACTTTTTGTTCATCATATCATTCCCGAAAATTTTCTGTGAGCCAAATATAACAATTGGAGTGCCATTCTTCACTGGCTTACAGTCAAATTGACTTCTCAGCCCTACAAACAAGACCAAAGTACTCTATACGGCTCATTTTTGCACTTTTCATCAATGAATACTGATTTTTTGTGAACAGCTTAGCATCAGTTATTACATAAACTCGCCTAAATACATGAATAAATTACTGTTACGCACCATACCTTTATGTAATTTGTACAAAT
Organism: Fibrobacterales bacterium; assembly: GCA_051532055.1. Taxonomy (GTDB): domain Bacteria; phylum Fibrobacterota; class Fibrobacteria; order Fibrobacterales; family JAOPTW01; genus JAOPTW01. The sequence continues at coordinate 123,763 of JAOPTX010000032.1, forward strand.
AGAGATACACTTTCGGGGAGCTACACACATGAGGGCTCATACACCCCCCGAAACATATGGAGATATTATGAAAAAACTACTCATTGCACCAGCAATTTTAGCAACACTTCTCATGGTTTCGTGCGCTTCTGACGCACCAACCGGCAGCGAATCGAGCGACGACCTAAAAGTCAACCTCAATACTAGCTCAGATCAAGGCGCATCATCTGATGAGGCCGTATCATCTGACGAAGTTTCTTCGGAAAGCACACCAAGTGAACCTGAAGAGTCTTCGAGCTCAGAGCCTGAAGATGGGTCTTCCGACGCAGATTCGTCAAGTGAAGCTGATGATTCTTCAGAGGCAAATGACGACTCATCTGAAGAAGCAAGCTCATCATCTGAAGATATTTTGGCAACAAGAGATGCTCTAGCCGATGCATTTGCAGAAGTTGAATCTACTGTAGATGGCTCAGCTTTTGTTCTTTTTGATGCAGACGTCCCTCAGGATATTATGATCCAGACCTATCAAAAGCCAACACTTATAGTTGATGATGTGTTCTCGTATGAAGCAACTCGAACCACCGCAAGCGGATGGTTTATCGCAGACTCTAATGCATCAGAAACAGTTTTTGACCTGACAGGCAAAACAGTATTTACTTTTGTTTACCAAGCTGACGCAACCTTTGATATCCGCATTATGTGGGGTGCTGAGCCAGATGGGTATAACGAATGGGGGCCTTATTGGTCTGAGGCTGATTATGCAGATCGCCCTGGCGGAGCGCTCCTTTTTGAAGGCGTCTCCAAATCTACAACCCCCAAGGAACTCTCTATCGACTTAGAAGACATGACTGACCCAGGGTATCTTGATGCAGTAAATAACTTCGAGTACACCGGTGACCCAATGTTTGATCCATCAAAAGTATGGCAAATAGTAATTCAAAACACTAAAGGCCCTATACACTTTACAAAAATACGATTCGAATAAATAACGCTCTACAATAGACTTTAGGCCCCTCATTTGAGGGGCCTTTTTTTATTTCTCTTTGTACGCGCACAAACAGTCAAGTAATGTCCATCGCATACTTTTCTTGTCAAGAACCAATAAGAATATATATTTACCCTACACCGACTCCATCAGGAATACACAATGAAACAATTGCTCATCTATGCCCTCATTTTCTCCGCGCTATCTGTTCTCATTTCCTGCGCCAGAGATACCGTTTCAAGTGGTACTGTCTACGGTATGGAGTCATCGGCGAGTTCTGCTCAACAGCCCTCTTCATCAATTGATTCTGTCGACGTTTCCACTAACCCAGACGCCACCTCATCATCCAACACCCAAGAAACACTTCCCTCTTCTCACGATCAAAACCAGACCTCATCAGACTCCCAAAGTACACCCTACTCTTCTCAAACTCATAATACAACGTCTTCAACAGATGCATCGACCCCTTCTTCAAGCATCAATAATTCAGCGGTGAACAATTCATCAAGTGAAAGTGAACCACCTGCGAGTAGTAGTAATGGTACAGTAGCTGGCGAACCTGATAGAATTAACACCTTTGTCAGCGGAGACATTGAACATATCTATGGTAAAGGAACCACTCCGGATTCAAGTAAAATACTCAATGGTGCAACAAGCCTCCTAAAAGAGAACCGCTATTTTGACCCACAAGGCGCCCTCAAACATTGGGACCAGTATGACCCCACTAGTACCTACATCAAAACAACTCAACTATCGACTGATGGCGTCATTAGACAAGTGACCCAGTGGTACGGGCCTGACTCTCTTGATTACATTCAAAATAGAGACACAAACTCCAAACCAACTGACCTTACAAAATACGAAAACAATAAGAAAGTAACGGTTCAATACTATAACCCTGCAGAACAGATCACTTCACAAATACAGTTCGACTCATTTGAAATCAAAAACGCAGAAATCAATTTTATAAACGGTATTAAAAGTGAGCGTGCCGATTTTTTAAGTGATGGAATCACTCGAGCAACATACACCACTTATGACGATTCAGGCATTGTTGCACAACAAACATCGTACCATCCTGATGGCACTACTCTTAAAACAGTTAGTAACTATATTCCAAATAGTTCTGGAAGTCAAATGACCCTTCAAAAGTCATATGACACATCTGGAAAGATTACCTTAGAACACCACTTTCATGCAGAGGGCTGGGAAGAAACACAAATTCAATATGACTATGGGCGAGATTTAAAAGTGGTTATCACTCTTAATGCTGCAGGTGAAATTGTGAACAGTATAGAGGTTGGGCCTTAATCAGGCCGCCCCATGAAGGTCATTTCTATCAAATCAGCCATATCAGAACCATTAACTGCAGAAATGCAGATTCTATAATATTGATACTCCCCTGGCTGATTTAAGACAAAAGTCAACTCAGTCGATTTAAACCCTATATCAATCCAATCAACATCTACCACAATATTGGACCGGGTATCAACTGTGGTCCAGTCTGCATTAGCAATATCATCAGTTACTTTAACACTTGAAGAATTTGCTCCCTGTAAAATCCAATCTTTTGGAAGCCTATCGTTAAGAGACTCATAGCGTCCACGGAGCACATATTCTAAAACTTTCTGCTGAGTATCAAAAGCATACATCACATTTGCTGTACCTGTACTTATTACCGTGAAGTCCACTTCCGACCCTGATCCCCACTGAGTCCAGTTAGAAGCACCATCAAAAAGTTTCCACGTTGCAAACCTAGAATCGCTAGTTATGGTATTAGTAGATACTCTATCATGATCTATCTCTGTTGTAGGTATAGTGATATTTTGAATAGGTTCCTCCATAAGGCTAATCTCTATAATATCTACCAATGATGAGCCATTCACTTCTTGTACACACAGTCTATAGATTAAATAATCAGCGGGCTTATCCACTGTGAATGCAATGGTGTCGTAACCAGTAGAAGACTGCCACTCATCATTAGTATCAATGGAAAATTGAGTATCAATAGTAGTCCATGTACTGACATCAACTGCATCTTCTACAGCAACAGTTTCATCATTGGACCCCTGGAGAACCCATTTTTTAGGAAGGCGATCTTTTAATGTATCATACCGACCCATGATCCGATACTCTTTAATTCGTTTTGTTTCACCAAACCGGTACATATTATTTGCCGTTGAACCCACTGTGTCAAATGCATTTGTTGAAACCCAAGCCTTATCCATATCAAACTCTCTGTCAAAAGCCAGCCAGCCAGGATATGACGCATTATATATTGAAGTTGTCGTAACCTCAATTGACCCCTGACTAGCGGCAACCATAGAATCAGTTGCAACAACAAGTGAAGTATCTATTATGGAAGGAAGGGCCCCTCTCATCACAGACTCAGAGGACGATGACACAATCACTAACGAAGAGGATGATACAATAACCGATGAAGAAATAACTATTTCTGGTTCAGAAGAACTCGAAGAGAGAGGAGTGACACTCGACAAGAGAGAATCACCACTCGCCGTGTCGACAATTGCTGTATCAACGACTATCAAATCATCTGCTGAAGATAGCAGAATAGGATCCTTATCAACCTGCTGCACAACTGAACTCAATAGTGCTGCCGAAGAACTTTGGCCCAAAGAATCTCCAGCGTCCGAACTACTCGGTACTATTACTTTCGATGATGAAAGCATAACGCTTGAAGACGAGAGCACCGCCTCTGAAGATGAAAAATCAAATACGATCTCACCATAACTCGACAATCCACTTGAAATAGGGTCGGGACGAGCAATACACACACTATTTGTCCAATCAAATACCTGAGTAGCACTACACTCCCGAGCGAGATCGAGAGATTCAACACATTTAAGCGTATCACCCATTGGGCAGCCATAAGAGTAGGCTTCAATAATTTTTATAGAGACCGTATCAATCATCTCTTTTCCGTGGTCTACAACAAGCTCATCAACCGTAAACTCTTCTGCAAGTCCCGTACTCTCGTCACTGGTAATTTTAAATACGATTTCATATTCGCCCTCAGGCATATTTGGAATAACTACTGCACCATTTAAATCACGCACATAGCGAACCGGCTTACCCGAGACCATCACCTCAACAGTCACCGTAGGGTCTTCTGTTATCTGAAATACAACATCTTTTGCAGGCTTCAATGAAACAGTACTATCAGAATCGCTCTTATGAGTAAGAGAATCTATCCATACTGAAAAAGCCTCAGTACCCTCATGCCATTCAGCGGTCATAAAATAGTGAGCTGTTGTATCCACTTCAATCTCTATGCGCCCATTGGTGTCAGTATATTCAAAGTCTACCCAATTATCTGCAACAACCTCTGCAATAGAAGCCTTTGCAGCAAAAGCAGATGTCGCTTCTTGTGTATCATATTGATACAGTGTAACCAAGGCCCCAGATAAAGTGTCCCCATTGGGACCCGTGATTGTTGCCGTAATAACATTGTCAGTCCCGACTGTAGACCCGATATCATCCCCTCCCCGAGCACAATTCAAAACCGCAACAACAATACATGCACCTAAAAATACATTGAAAAAATTATTAAGAAAATGACTACGCATCTTTGCCATCATGTGTCCCTTTTTCGTTTTTCTCACTCATGGGAAAAAACTGGATATTGAGTTGGAATACCCGATCCTTATTCCGAACCTCAGCTTCTTCGTGAACAATATTAATAATCTCTTCCTGAACTACCATTATTTTCTTCTTAATTCTCATCAAAGCATGGTCAGTGGCGGCCACAGTTTGTGTTATTATATGGCGTTCCTCCCGAGGGATGTTTTTGAGTGCTTCCTTTGCTTGATCCATCATGAGCCCTTGATAGTCATGAATAGCCTGAACGCCAACCTCCGCTGCCCCCATCATAGAAATCTCAGATGGACGCCAAAACCCTTGCTTATCCTCTACAATAAGCTCCAGTTTCTTAAGAAGCGTTACTGTAGCTCGCGCCTCTGCAGATCGTATTGGTGGATTTACAAAACGAGCCAACTCTTTAATGTCATCCTTAAAATCAAGAACCGAAAGGGCTTGGTGTACTGCAATATGATACCATTTACTAAAAAACTTCATCTGATCTTTTTTAAGTTGCTTTGTACCCGCTGGTTGCAGCTGCATCATTTTTTTAAAAATCAACTCTCTTTCATTTGAATCAGATTCATGGGTATAGGCGACAATAAGTTCAAAATAATTGGCTTGTGACCCACTAAGCTTCAATGCTTTCACAAATTTTGGGATATAATTAGGTGTTAAATTATTAACCCCTTCCACAATATTTTTGTAGAGCCCTGATGAGTTATACCCCGCTATACGCGCAAAGAAGCGATACGAAAATTTCGAATCCACTAGTTTACGTTCACTATAATAGTCCCGTAAATAGTGACGATAATTATAGTAGTTAAATATGTCAGGTAACTTCATCCCATTCCTACTTTTTCTTAGCTAATAGTTACGCTATTAACGTTTCTTCGACACCTTATTCTTTCTGCCACAAAGCGAGAACACCCTACTGTATCGAGCAGTAATTCAGATTACAGCCTACAAAGGTCAACAATGACAAAACGATCACCACAGCAACCTTCGTAGACTTAACTAACCACTGTTTAAATAATTTTAGAAAAATCTACAAACTAGATGCACTATCAGAACAACATTTTAACTAAAAAAGTGCTAATTATGTTTAAAAAGGTGTTTAATTCCTATAAAACATTGATTTATTGACTAAATGAGCTCAAAAACAACCACGCACCCGTTTAAACGATTTAATGGTACCAATATATTATTTTGGATTTTTAGGATGAATCTCATCAAAAAGTGCCCAAAAAGTATCTACACCAACCGCCTCGGCACGTATCGCCTCTTGAAGGCCTACTTTTTCGAGACCTTCTTTTATAAGGCCCTTTGGATAAAGTGAACTTAAACTATTGTAGAGTGTCTTTCTTTTTTGAGCAAAACACTGTTTCGCAAATGCCATAAATTCAGGTGTCAATTCACGACAGTTTTCTTTATGTGTAATCATCATCGTCGCAGACATAACATTAGGTCGTGGAGTAAAGTTTTCAGGCCCAATTTTACGAAGTACACGAGCATCGGCGTAAGAATTGACGAGAACCGTCAGAAACCCATAGTCTCGACAACCCGGCTCCGCACAGACACGCTTTGCAACTTCATACTGCACCATCGCCATAATACCACTACTCTTAGAGAGATGGGGAAGCATCGATGTGAGAATTGGTGTCGCCATGTTATAAGGTAGATTACCAACGATGGTTGCTCCAGGATTTTCTTCAAGATACCCTGCGAGGTCAAAGTCGAGAAAGTTCTTGTTGATCACCGTAAGAAACCGATGCTTAAGCTTCACGTTCAAATACTGCACGCACTTTTCATCAATCTCTACAGCAGTAACATGCCCCGCCTTATTAAGCATCTTATGGGTGAGCGCCCCATGCCCAGGCCCTACCTCTAATACAGCGTCATCACGAGTGAGTTCAACATCATCAGCAATTGCCTGAATAATAGCATCATTATTTAAAAAATTTTGACCGAACTTTCTTCTTCTATTTCTATCCATTGTGACTCTCAACTCTTCTCTTATTTATGCATGACCTATGCTGAATATTTTAGTCTATCGGGGAATATAAGTACGTTTTAAGTCCTTAATTTTTGTAGATTTAACCACTGTGCGGCCCATTGTATTGTGTGCCGGTTTTTAATGTATTAACTGTGATTACCCGGATACTGATGCAGCTTAAACAGTTCAGCGTTATTGGCTTCAAATCTACATTATTATGGCTCATAATTGGGTGCTTTTTCATAGGCACAGTAATGGGCTCTACCAGCCAGATTGAATACCTCAAAACTCCGGAGCGCGTCAAGCCACTCCAAAATATCCTCCCTAAAAAAGGCATTTTAACCCACCCACAATGGGGATACCTTAAATTCCCGGCAAAAAACCTCTCTGTTGATCATAAGGTAAACTTTGAAAAACGAGAAATGATAATCACAGCCTCGTTCAATAATAGCCGCAACAAACAAAAAACGGCCCTTTGGAACAGCTACTATCGAGAACTTGCGACCTACACTCTTGAGATGAATGACCTCATTTTAAACAAAATTTGGCTTGAATCTCTGATTGGTCAAGAAAACCCCAGCTCTGTAGGTCAAGGCGATACTCACTTTGAACTTGAAATCCCCATTAAAATGCCTCAGTGGCTTAAAGATGTGGGGATACCTAAACCTACAATCGACATTACCGGTGATCTAAACATTCAACTCAAAGGCGTGGGAAAGAAATATACAAGGGACCCCCTTCACAACTCCTTGTGGCCCAATTTTGACCCCAAATTTACACCAAACTTCTCAGTCAAAGGCTCCATTGGCAAAAACCTTTCTATCCAAATCAATAACCAAGAAGGGTTTCAAATTGCCGATCAATTAAAAATTGTGTATCAAGAATCTGAGCCCAATGAATTTGAAGACAACATCATTCAACGCATTGAAGCAGGAAACACCTCCCTCTCTCTCGAAGGAACACGATTAACAGGATACTCTGAAAACCATCAAGGCCTCTTCGGCATAAAAGGTGAATTTAAGTTTGGTGACCTATATCTCACTGCAATAGCCTCCCAAGAAGGGGGCTCCTCTCATAAACAGTCCCTCAACTCTGAGTATACCGACAGTGAATTTGCAATTAAAGAGAGTGAATTTGTCGATGGAAAACACTTCTTCTTATCTATGGAAGATCGCAATGAATACAAGACCAAAAAGGCCCTCGGTGATCAATTAATCCTCAAGACCAAACGGAACCTTACCATTTATGTCTCTGTGCCACGAGAAAACAAAAATGATGGGAGAAACTATTACAAAGGCCTCACAGGGTACTTTGCTCATAACTTTGCAAACACAAACAATAAATACATCATGAAAGAGCTCAAAAGCGACGAGTTCAACTATGACGCAAAGACCGGCATACTCTCACTAACACGCCCCTATAGAAGTAGCCGAGTAGGCGCTTGGTGGGAGGATTTGTCTGTGGGCGATAAAATACTCACTCAACCTACAGGCGGCAATGAAGGTGGCGACAATACCGGTGTTATTATTTTCAAATCAACAACCCTTATACCTGACCTTGATCTCCTCATGCTCCGCAACCGATACGCCGTTGGATATACGAGTGAAAGTAAAAATGATTTTCAACTCGAGTTGATAAACAGCAACCAGCAATCGCCAACTAATTTAGTGGCACTCCTTCAGGACACCCTGGGAGTCACCCTTCCCAAAGATAACGAAAAAGACTTCAACGAACTGACTGGTGAGCTAATCCTCCCCTGTAAAGTAATTCCTCAAACAGTACGGAACAATGCAGACTCAGTTTCCTATTACCAAGAAGCGTGTCTTGAACCTATGCGCCATATTATTCCTCAGAGTTCTGCCGACAAACTCTATACCAACAGTGCAACCCTCCGGAAAAAGTTTGAATCACACTACTCGTTTAAAGTAAAGGGAAAGCGCAAAAATACTCAGATCAATCTCAACAGTGGTACTCACTCCCTCAATTCAGGGGGATGTATGGATATTGCAGAAGGATCTGAGCGCCTTACCATTAAAGGGGCCGGAACGGTACTCCAACGCGGCAAAGATTATGATGTACTCTATGAGCTTGGACAGATAAACCTCACCTCTGATCGCGCTCGTGACCCCAACACCGAAATTGAAGTAGAGTACGAGTGCCAACCTCTCTTTCAAATTGAAAACAAGTTCTTACTCGGTCTCCGCGCCAAATACCCCCTCGAATCATTTGGCAATGGATCACTTCTTGGTGCTACGATGCTCTACAAAGGGCAATCTCTTAAAGCGCGTCGCCCACAATATGATCAAACCCCGTATTCTTCATTTCTCTGGGGGTCAAACCTCTTACTCAAAGATAGCTCACGCTTCATGTCAAAAGCGATCAACATCCTCCCCTTTATCAAAACGAAATCACCTTCACGCTGGACGCTCGAAATGGAAATCGCCCAGTCCTACCACAACCCAAACACCTCAGGTGACGCACTCGTAGAAGATTTTGAAGGATCCTCCCGCACAATACCATACAGCATGTATCGCTCATCATGGCATAGAGCCTCTCCCCCACTCAGCACTGACCCCCTAAATCCCCTTGATTATCGCTATCAAGCACGGGAGTTTATCTGGCACTCGAATCACGAAAAACGAAGAGGCGAAATTTTTTCATCACTAAAAGAGAAGTACGACCGCAATACACGTATACCCATTTTAGAACTCAAAATCAAACCTATTAACCGAGAAGGAAAAAACTGGGGCTCTATAATGAGGGCTAATTCAGACTATGCAAGTGACCTCAGTGTTGAGTATGAATATATAGAAATCGTTGCAAATGGTACGGGGGGACAACTCCTCATTGACCTCGGGCAAATATCAGAAGATCTCTCAATAAACGGCGATGAACCGAACCAAGAGCTCAACTCAGAACAGACAGAAGGAAACATTAGCCCTGATCATGACGACGGACTTGATGGCCTTCCTGATGAATTAGAGAAACGCAAAGAGTGGCTCTGCTATAGTACTTGTAACACTCCGAACATCATAACATACGACCCTATAACGAATCCAGACCCAGCCCTCGACAACTGGAGTGAGCAAGAGTATGTCTCAGACCCAACTTATCAAATCAACGGCACACAAAACAATGCTGAACGTACTGTCTATGACACAGAAGACATTAGTAGAGACGGACTCCTTCAGACAACGAATGCCTTTGTCCGATATACCATTGATTTTTCTGACGACATGATCAATGCTAATAATGGTGTTCAAGTAATTGAGCAGCAGGGCACCGGACAAAACAGCTGGAAAATTTACCGCATAAATCTCAAAAAGTATAGTGACGTCTATCCTCTTGGAGCGAACCTTACTCAGATTCTACAAAATGCAAAATTCACTCGATTAACCCTAACAGGAGCCTCAAGCGAAACAGAGGTGAGACTTGCTCGCTTTAATATCGTTGGGAGCCAGTGGGAAACTGAATTTTTGACCGATGTCGCTACTGGTGACACGATCAAAACCTTACAAGAGAACTTTACCTCCGATGGCCCAACCTCAACAACGTCTTTCGCCAGTACAACTGAAGAGACTGGTGGCCGTGTTTCGGTAGATGTTATCGATAACAAAGATGATAATGACATCTACTTCCCCTCCAATAATACTGTTTTTGAAATCGAAGATGATGACACCGGCACGAAAAGAAGAGAACAGGCACTCATCATCAACTACTCTGAAATTGAACCGGGCCAGCAAGCATTCATTACCCGTAAATTTGAATCGCAACAGTTTGACCTAACCAATTATAAAAGCCTTAAAATGGAGATCCACCATGTCGATTCAACTCTCGGTGCATTTAATGACCCAGGAGTGCGCTTTGCCATACAACTTGGATCAGATCCAACGAACAAAGGTTCGTATTATGAATGGTCGTTTAGACCCACACCTCAAAGTTGTGGTTCCGATGAAGCATGCCATAGCGGCAACTGGGATGACAATGCCTTTGCCTTAGCACTGAGCGAGTGGCCCAAACTCAAGAACCACTCCGATTGGTCTCCTGTGGTTGACACCTCCATTCGATATATTTTACAAAATGGAACCTATCAACCTGCCGACCTTAATTATAAACGACAACTCAAAACCCTCCATGATGCCATTGAAGATTCAGAAGGCACCACTGAACGAGCTGAGATGATCACCCTTCGTGGAAATCCATCAATAAGCAACATAAGTTGGATGCGTATTGTAATCATCGTGGATGACGAAGAGCTTTCGGATGATCCTCGTACCGTATCAGGTGAATTTTGGGTTAATGATCTCAGGCTCGATGGTATTCGTGATGGCTGGGGAACATCTGCACGTTCACGAATTCAACTTGAGTTTGGTGATGTTCTCACTCTCAGTACCGATGTCACTTATCAAAATGGTAACTTTGCACCTCTGCAGTCTAACTCTGGTTCTGCCAAAAAATCTCCCGCACAATCATCATCCTTGATGCAATACAATGCAAGCGCCCAGTTTCATCTTAATAAGTTTTTAAAAGACGAGTGGAAATTTAGAATCCCCTTTATGGTTTCAACGAGTATGAATGTCACGCGCCCCTTTACTAAACCCAACTCAGATATTCTTCTCTCAGATGATGACTTTTTTGATTTATCCAAAGACTTCTATGATCACCTCACTGACCAAGAGAACATCTTTAGTGAAGATCAACAAGACACCAATTATATCGGTACTAACCACGGTGAAGAACAAACCTTAAGATCAGAAAGTAAAAGTGAAGGCTTTCAGACTGTACAGCTCAGAAAACAACTCAGCGTGAGTTTTGCTAAAGAATATGTCCGGCATAAGTCCCTCCCTGTAGAAATGCTCTCTCAAGTATTACTCGAGCGACCAACACTCTCTTACAAGTATGTGGAGTCCGAAAACTTCTCACCAACGTCAATTGATACCAATTATACTTATACCACCTCTGCCAAGTATAAATTTGGTCAATTAAAAGCGAGTAAATTCCGACCCTTTTCGAGCTTCAAGAGTTCTAAAAATTCTTGGATTAAGTCACTCTCTAAAACATCCTTTTCACCCTGGCCCGAAACATTTGATGTTACGCTTGCTGATTTTTCATTTAACAAACGCCTCACCAACAACCGTTCTGTTGATTCTCCTAATTTTACTCATAGAGAGACCGATTACGGACTTGACCTCAAGCACTCAATCAATATGCGATGGAAAATGTTTAACTTTCTCACCGCTTCTTACGACCTTACTATAAACCGTGACTTTAATGATTTTCATGCTGACTTTGCCAAAGAGGCGCTTTTTGATAGTGAAAAGGGCGGGGGACTTTTAGGACTTGGACGTATTACAAGTCTCGACACTAACGATCATGCCCGTCGCTATCTCCTCAGAGATAGTTCAGGAGTCTATGAAGACATCACTTACCAAGATGAACGCATCTCACAATACATAAATTATGACTCAGTCCTTGTTGACCCTGCAGCAATCGATGGGTCTGACTATGGCATCTTGCTTAATGAGTTTAAACGATCACAAAATATGAAACTCAATTATAGTCCTCAATTTGTCGATTTTGTCACCACTCGTTTTATCCTTGAGTCCCGATTTAATCATGACCGAAACAATACCAACTTTAGTGATGACACTACCGACACGTATTGGACACTCAAACAAACAAATAGTTTTCAAACATCCGCAACTCTCAAACTCCCCCAACTCTTTGACTTTAGTGCTACCAAAGGCATCTCAAAATTTTTAAAAAAAATGAAGTGGTCTAGCCTACGCAGCACCTGGAAGGTAAATCTCAACACTTCTGGAGAAGAGTATACTTTTGCAGACTTAGAACGCCAAGGCGTCTCAGCAAGTGACTACTATAAGTACTCTTTTGGCCTCGCTGAAGGTGGTGGTTGGCGCCATCCCGGCAATATCGTCACGGGAACTATGGGCAAAAATAACTGTGAAGACTATACCCATTTTGCTGAATACTGTAATCAAGAAATTTTTTACCTTCAAAACCCTTCCGATTCTAATGGATTCAGAAATAAAAATCAACTCATCAACAAACACCTTCTACCCACACCACGTGTGGGCAACAATCAGTTTACCCAAGACATAGATCGTGCGCTTAAACTCAATACCCAACTTACTATACCAACATCAATGCCCATTCAATTACAAGCACGAACTGAGTGGAGTCAAAAAATTGGCTTTGAAAGAGAGAACCCTTGGCAAACAGACACAACAACCACTTGGCCATCATACTATGTCTATGGTACGCTCAAAAACATTGCTCAAACCTTTGCCCCTCTCAAAAAACGGTTTTCTTCTATTAATCTCTCATCCGGATATAAATATAGCCAGGTAGAATCTATTACAGCCCATGCAAACTCTGAAGATGGCGTGGAAGAAAAATACTCTTTTGCCCCCCTCATTAAAGCAACCTTAACAACAAAAAAGAAGACAACTTTTTCAAATGCAATAAACCTGAGTTGGGGCCAAAAGGATAGTTATAACAAAGTTCAAGCCATTGCCAATAACACAGCAGTTGTTGACACAACCACCTTCTGGAATGAACGCTATATCCCGTATGTTCCCAATGAAAAATTTAGAACAACAAACTTTTCTTTTAGTAATGACTTTAGAGTAAAATATGAGATTCCTACCAACAAAGGATTTTATCTATTCAAATGGTTTTTTAGACTCAAAAACCCCGTTATTCTCAATGGGGTTATTACCTACGCTTGGAAAAGAGAGACTCGTACAACCTTTGACAATAACAACTACCTCCCTTCTGATTCCACCATTGGCACTCCAAGTATTTTAGTGAATAACCTACAAGATATTGCTAGCCCTTACTACTATCCTGCCCGTTACAATGATGGTCAGGTGGACAATCGCACCCGTAACTGGTCATTTCTTATCCACCCGAGCATGAGTTATCAATTCACCACACGGGTTGCCAGTTTAGCCCATATTAAATACCGTTATGAAGATATTGTGACCAATGACACCGATCAACGCAAACAAGATTTAGAATTTTTAATACAGGTTACTATTAAGTTTGGAAACAGATAAGCCAATCCTCTTACCCCACAAAATTTTGAATATATGCAAAATTTAATGTACCTTTGACACTGTTATGGACCAAAAGCCCTCGCATATCTACGCCTATTTTGACTATGATGACACCCTTGCATCGGGTGACAGTATACTCTATTGGCACCGATTCTACTTTCGTGAGCGAAAAAAACGCTTTTTACTCCGTATTTTCCATTTCATCGGTTTTTTACTCTGGTCAATCCGTACTATTAAATCTGGTACCCTCAAACGGATAATGCTCGCCCCCCTTTGTTATGAAACCGCGGAAGAGCGTGCGCGTCTGGGCGAAAAATTTGCTCGTGAAGAACTCCCTAAATTTCTCTACCCCAGTATGCTCGACCGACTCTGGAGTCATAAGATGCTTGGTCATAAAATTGCAATCCTTTCTGCATCTCCTATGTTTTATCTACAACACCTCGATAAAATCCTCAGTGCCGACCTTATTGTAGGTACACGGATGGAGTTCCCTTCAAAGGGATTGATACGAATCCCTCATTATCGTACCGGCAACTTTAAAGGGCGTGAAAAGACTAAGTTTTTAGAATCGCATTCCGAGTTCCCCGAAGGGGGCAAAGGTTGTTTTGCTTATTCAGATCACCATTCTGACCGATTTTTACTCCGCCATGCTGAATTTCCATTTTGTGTCAATCCCAACGATAAACTTCGTCGTATTGCCCAAGAAAACAACTGGCCCATTCTGACGCCCCATCGCCTTAAGTCGGGGAGAACAAGAACTGCGGCCTCTGCCTCTCTTCTCCTTCTTCAAAAGGGCTCTCTCGAAAATAAGATTACTATTGGAAGCTCCAAAACTGCTCGTGACTTTCACTTGCGCCATTGGATTAAATCTTTTTTCGAAATACTTGAAGATTCTGATTTCGCAACATGGAGCTCTTTCATTCAGGCTTCTCATGCACTCAAAGGGCTTCCTGAACTTCTCATGAAAGAACTGGTGGTTACCCATAATAGTAACCCCAACACCATACTCTCTCTCTATAATACCAGCGGCTCTCATTATGTGCGTAACCCTCTCATCTCTTTTACTGCACACGCCCCGCACAACACCAATTACGTTACACGGGTGTCAGGACCGTTATCCCAGTGGCTCGATACCGAAAGTTATAAAGCACAAAAGTTTTGGATAAAAGTACGACACTCCCACATTGAATCATTCTGGCAGCTCGACAAAAAGTTAATACTTGCAAGTGTAGACAAAACTAATAATGAAAAGCTGCAGCAATCGGTTTATTTCTGGCTCGATCAAGCACAGCACACCTTTGACAACGACTCTCGAACATATACAGATGCTCCTTGGATTGAGCGAATACAATCTATAGAACAAAGTGGGGCCCTCCTCCCTCATGTGAAGATGATTCAAAATAAAGATCAACTTGAGCTCCATCAGTTTAGCCCTGAGGGTATACGATTTCATAAACTATGGCAGTTTAACCCAGGTCTCTGTTCTGCAATCCCCCTAAAGGTTTCTACACTCTTTTTTACACTACTTGCCGAAGATATTATTATCGACATTGATTGCGGCTTTAACCTTAAACTGATTAATCAGCAAGGGTCACCTACTCTTAAGGTTATTGATTATACCTACCTATACGATGCATCTTTTAGAGCGGGCCCTGCTATACATCAATTGATAAAGGCCCCTATAACGACTAATGTTAATGAGCTCACACTTCCCGAAAAGTGGGAGCCTCATTTTGAGTCACTCAACATTGACTACAGCACTGCTATGGCAGACCTTTTTGGTGGACTGACCATTGACCTTGGTACTATCAACTTTAGCCAATGGCGCTATCGCCGTACTCGAATTGGTAAAGAACAATGGAATAGACTCTACCAACTCCCTCCTGAGCTTTTCCTTGTTATAAAAAGCTTGTGGAGTATCGAAACACTCTTTTCTCTTCTTAAACAGCGAGCATGATATGCAGATTAAACATCTCATTTTAGAGCTTTTGAAAAAGCACAAATACAACTACTACATATATGAACCTGTAGTATTTGAAAAACGAATCAATGAAGAGAAGATTCGTGCAGACCATTTTCAATCAGACTTCGCCTATATCGAAGTCTTTTATAGAGACTTCCTTCCTATTGACACATCTGAAATGCGTGTTAAAGCAATTTGGGATATTATTCTCGAAGTATTTTCGTCATCCCTTCGTGGATCCGACATTAAGGGGCATCTCAAAAATGATGAGGGACTTGGGGTTATAATGGTTGACTGTGACTCATATGCACCAGAACGCCTCAGGAAACGTATTGTTGAAAAACTGTATGAAGCAGATTTTCTCAAATTTATTATCAATAAAGATAATTTTATTAATGCCTATTTTTATACAGCTCGTTCTGAAAATACCGACCCTACCCAACAATCTCCGATGCGAAGGATCTAATCTCATCCCATTGAGTCATAGGATCAAACTCAGTCGTACATCTATAATCAGCAAAAGTACACGGCTTATTTGCGCCAATACTATTAAAATTCCAACACGGAGCACAGGATAATGATCTGTCCCTGATAATTAAGTGTTCTCTTTCTATTCGTTCATGGCTTAAATAAAAGGGCCCCGTTCGTTTTTCATCAGTAGGCCCAAAGAATACAATGCACCGTTTTTGTTCTGCAATACTCATATGCATCAGCCCAGAATCATTCCCCACATAAAAAAGTGCCTGAGAAATGACCCCACTCAATTCACCCAGTGATCGACATTTAATATCAATGAGTATATCTTTAACAGCTACAGATTCTGTGGTACTGGAAATAATATTTTGAATCTCATCTGCTATTGATTTCCGAATGGGTTCTTCTGAAGGGTCTCCTGCAAGATAACATTGTAGAGCAAACTCGTTATAGAGAGCAACTGCCATAGCCGCATAGACTCTTGGGTGAAACCGTTTTTTATCCATTCCCCGCTCTGGACTTGACCCCGGATGACACACATAGTATTTATAACGAGGAACCTCTTTCAGATCGATTTTTTCAGGATAATTAAAACCACAATAATCACTAGAACCAATAAGGCTTTCTGTAAGTGATAAATTTTGATCAGTATCATGGAGTTCAGGGTTACTTGAAAAGGTGTAGGTTTGGAGTATATTCGGTAGGGTACTATTGGGATAACTGAAGCCAATACGATGGGGAGCACCAATAATTCGAGTAAAAACTGAATACTTCCAATGACCCGTAGGAAAAAGCGATATTGTTGCATCAAACTTTTGAGCACGCAGTGCCAAGAGTGAACGCAGCCCTTTTAAGAGTGACTCTTTGTCAGGATAAAAAGGTATCACCTCACTAAACAGACCTGAATCTTTTCCCATTTCAGCAATACCTGGCTTGAGAGCAAGAAGGGTCAATCGGCCCTTACCAAGTTTCTGAACTAAGTTTTCAAGAGTCGGTTGAACCATTAGAAAGTTGCCAATACCAATAGGGCAAATTATCAGAATTTTTGAGCAGTCATGTAAAATTGGTTTCATGTACTACAATATAGCAAAGGATTGGTATTTAGGTGAGATAGCTATCTACCGCTGAGGCTCAATGAGATACCTTATTCTATATCACGTGAAACCAGATACCCCTTATGCACATCTTGAACCAAAAAGCAAAGTTTTTGTATTCCTTTTGTCATACTTTTTGCCGATATAGTAGAACCGCTGAGAGCGTCAATATCGGTGCCATATTTAAATGAAGCACGAGCATTTTTACCCTTAAACAAATCAAGCCATTCCTGCTGTTTAACTGCACGACCTCGAATCTCTCTATATTTTAAAACAGTGTTATACACCACTTTTTGCTCTGCATCAAAAACAACTAAAAAAGTAATGGGCATTTGTTTACCAAACACATTATCCACAAAAGCATGGCCAATCAGCGAGTCACCTTTATGAATTGACCAATAGTAGAGAAAATTAAAGTAGTAGTTCTGATTAACTTTTATTACTGCAGCTCTACGCATTTCTTTAGTAACAAGTACTTTTTCATAGTGAAGAAGCGTCTCAATACCATACAAAGAACGAAGCTCCCGCTCCGCACTCTGCTTAAGGTCTTGAGCCCCTGCAATCACAGGGGCCAAAAGAACTATTATCGCTAATATTATATATATGCGATAGGCCTTCATTAGAACATGTACCCTACACCAAGATCAATAAAGTGAGTCACGTCATCATTCGCACCTTTAGTTTGATAGGTGTAATCAGCTTTAAAAACCACTTCATCAACAGGTTTGAACGCAAGTCCCGCTGCAATTTTTGTAGTTGCATTTGCCTCTTCTACAGCACTGTCCGTATGTGATGATGCAACATTGAATGCTTCATATCGTACCCAAGGAAGTAACTTAGCTTCTTCGAAACCAAGTTCACTACCAACATTATATCCTACTTCAGTATAAAAACCCGAAGACCCTTCAAGGCCTTGGTTAGCAAGTGCTTCATAGGTTGTAAGGGCCGCTTCAGTTACTGCATAGATATTATTTGCGTCGTATTTTGCGTGAACTTCTAAAAGGTTAATTCCCTCGAAATTTTGTTCTCCATTATTTGCCATAAGGTGATTACGTGAAATTGATGCACCAACACGAAGACCCATTAAACCGATATAGTCGACTCGTGCATTAAACAGTACTGTTTCAAGACTTGATTTATACCCTTTTTGACGACCACTACGAATGCCACTATCTTCTATATTTGCCGTATTAAGACCCTCCATCACAACAACTTTATAGTCGATCATATCAGAGATTACACCAGTTGCACCCACACCATTTCCAAACCATGTTGTTGGAATAATACGTTTACTATATTCCGGACGCTCTACTGATACAAAGAGTGGTGGCTCGTGGTTTTCATTAATAAGACCAATTGAAGGGAGAAGCACACCAAATTGATAGTTTGCCGCATCCGAGTGTTTAAAGTTGATAATAGCTTGTTCAAGCTCGAGCTCACCATTTCCACCTGAAACAAAATTATGTTCAAGTTCAACTTCAGATTTAAATGACCACTGCTCATTCCACTGATACCCATAAAAGAGAACAAACCGATGAAAGTCCAAAGTAGGTGCTTTATCATCTTTCTTCTCGACATTTTTATAATTCAAGTGGAGCTCACCATATCCACCAATTGACGTTTTTGATCCACCACTTACAGCGAATTCATCTTGCCCAAAGGCAACTGCAGCCATAAAGGCAACCATATATACCATTTTTTTCATTTTCACATCCCGTTTAACTAGATTAAGATTCAGTCTCAATCTAGTTAAACTAATAGCGCCCCTCAAGGACTAATTGGGGGGCGCCATCAAATTCACAACTATGTAATGTAATCAACTTATGGTTTGTTACAGCCTTATGCCAGTCCAACCTTATAAAAAAGGGAAATATGAGTGCTTTTCGCCTAATATGATCAATAATACCCCAGTAAACAACGCAATAAGCGCGCTCATTTTTTTTCTTTTATTAAGCTCCTTAAATAGAAAAGCTCCAAGAATAAGAGTGACAAACACACGACTTCTCTTAACTGCAGAAAGTAACAGTATGAGGGCATCTTCATGAGCAAGTGCTCGAAAATAGACAAAATCTGCAGCAATAAGAAGTATGCCAATAAGGGGGATTGACCACCGCCACTGGAAAGGCGTACTTTTTTTCCTGATGGGAACCCATGCACAGAGTGTGATTAAACCCAGTAATGTAACGAGATAAAAGGAAAACCACAACTGTAGTGTTTGCGGGGGTATGGCGCGAGTTTGAATAAGATATTTATCGTAAAGGCCACTACTCGACCCTGCTATAGTTCCCAAAACGACAAAGAGAATCCAACGATTACGCCTAAAGTCAATGCCCTCTTTCTTGCCCAATGAAGAAAAACCCATCAATGAGCCTAATATCAGTGCAACCCCAAACCATTGCAGTGGAGTAGGAGATTCACCGTAAATAAAAAGCGCTCCGAAAAGGGTAATAAATGGACCAGCTGCTCTAATTGGGGTTACCAAAGATAGTGGAAGGTGCTTGAGTGCAAAAAAATTGAGTGTCCACGCAAGAGAGATAATTGCAGACTTAAGAGCAATAAGCCCATGGAGCTGCCACTCAATGGGCGATACATAGAGCCCAAACTGTTGAAATAAATCTGAGAATAAATATGAGCCCACAAATAGTGGAGCCATAGAAAGTAGTCCAAAACAAGTGCTCAAAAAGAGAACGGGAATAACTGCATTATCACGCACTCCATATTTTTTAGCTATGTCATAGAGGCCCAAAAAAAGGGCAGAAAGTAATCCAAGGTAGATCCACATGAAGGCATTAATAGATGTTTAAAAAACAGATCGGTCTATTACTCAGTTAGTTTTATATGGTGTATAAAGGTATCAACTTTAGTGACACCATCCAACTCACCAGTCTTAAGATATTCAACTAATTTAAAACGCATACTCTCTTCTGCTTCTACAGTAGATGCTCCTTCAGCTCGAATATTAAGGTCAGGGCAGTACTGATAACATCTATTTTGTGAAATCCACGAAAGGGTCATCACCTCTACATTTTCAAGTTCAACTTCAACAAAATGAGGTTTCTTAATATGACGTGCTACTCGCTCTCTCAGCTCTGCCGAACTAATAAGCTTTGAAATAGACTCATTAGCACCCACTTTCATTGCTCGATAGGCTAGATTATTATTCAAATTGGAGCTTTGAAACAGTATCGGAGTATCAATATAAGGCTCTATTGCTCGTACATGCCTGATAAAGTCTATTCCAGTTCCATCAAACAAACTATAATCGACAATAAAACAATTCACTGGAGGCTTATGGGCAATAAGCTCTAGCGCCTCATCAAGAGAGGCGGCAAAAGTTATATCAACAGAGTCACCCAAAATTTTTTTCAAAATCTTTTGAGCAATTTTACTGTCTTCAAGATGAAATATTTTTACGCCGTTAGCCATATCAGACCCCAAATGTCATACGTTGTTAGTATACCACATTTTAAAAATTTGACGAGACTTTTTTAGAAGTTCAAGCACTTACTTTCGGATTATATTCCGAGTTTTAGGCCCGCATAGATCCCAAACCATCGATAGTGATCATGAGTACCCACTCGAGAGTTCAAGTAGAGATCTCCCACTGGAGATATCAAAGGATCAACATCCCTTTCAGTTATAAGCAGATTTAATGAAACCCCAGTAAACAAACTTATATAGGGCCCAAACTTAATACCCATCCCACTTTTTAATCGAAAGAGGTTATTAAAGTCGCTCCAACTCATCGCTTCTTCTTCCTCTTCTGGAGGATTAAATATTGCATTCCACCCAAAATCAGTTTCACTATAAAACCCTCCAAAATCATGACGATACCCATAACCCATTCCAATAAGAACGACATTCTTATTGGATGTTATTTTTTCCGCAGCAGTAAAAGTGGTATACAGCTTTTTGCCTCCGGTGGCAAGTGTAATCAATTCTAACCCGGTCTCATCGACCCAAATATTACCATTAAGTCGTCCATTTTTTGAATAATTGATTAACCCAATAGGATAATCACAAGAGTCTGAAATATTGATAAGTCCAATTTGTACACCTCCAACATCACCTGCTACGTTAAGGATTGATGTAACCTGATGATCAGATACATCATCTGCAATGTTTATAGCACCTGCAACCTGAGTTCCCACAACCTTATCTGAAGCATTCATAAAACCAGCAGCCTGAAAACCTTCAACGGCATCTGAGACATTCATAAAACCCGCTGCTTGAAAACCTTCAACGGCATTTGAGACATTCATAAAACCTGCTGCTTGAAAGCCTTGGATAGGCTCCGAAACATTTATAAAACCTGCAGCCTGAAAACCGCTTATAGAGTCAGAGATATTAATAAATCCACTTCCCTGAAAACCTACAACAGTATCTGCAGCATTGATAAAGCCAGACATCTGAAAGCCCTCTAGATTCTCAGCAATGTTCACATAACCTGCAGCCTGAAAACCTGTTACTTTTCTTGCAAGATTAACGACACCAGCTCCTTGAAAAAACTCAATATCATCTGCAATGTTAAAAACACCCCCTACCTGGATACCACCAATGTACCCCTTGTTAATATTACCTATAGCAGCGATTGATGACTCAGAAATACCACCATACGTCTCTGTAACACCAAAGTTTAGTAAAGTACCATTAAAGGGCTCATCATATCTTTTATGAAAATAGACCGTTTTAGTTGCTCGCTGCTCTAAAAATTGAGGTATTGTATCTCGAGTATCCCGTATCATAATAGTGTCATGAGTAACAACGGTGTCAACATCTGTGAGATTTGCTACTGCCCCTTCATTAGTAAGTGATACCGCACCACCTCGACTCACCGTTTGTTCTTGTTCGACTGTAGTAAAATCTCTACCATTCACAACAATTCGTTTTCTGTATGGAATCACCACACTACTTTTTTTAAAGCGGTTATGTGCCTCAAGGCTTATACTATATTCACCAGGCTCGAGCCCCAGTTCAATACTTCTCCCACCTTGTTTACTCAACTCAGCTATAAGATACCCTTCACTATTGCGAACAAAAAGTCTGCCCGCTATATTTTCACCAAGTAAAAGCCCCGATGAAATTTCACGTACATCAGTAAAAACAACATCGCCGGTACCCGTGAGCTTCATATCATAATTAGCATGCTGTGCTCCACCACTTGTCTTCTCTGTGTTTGACAATGTCTCATTAAAGGCAAATTGGTACGCTTCACTCAACGTTACTTTTTTGTCTCCACTGATATCAGCCGCCCCTCTGAGCCCCGTTACGAGATAATGAGTAAAAAAAGAGCCACTAATCCTATCAGACTCCTGAGAAACTTCATCTCCGGCACTCGATGTGATAAAAGCATATCCTTTCATATCCGATGACTCATCAACTAAAAATGCCTTTCGACGAAGGCCTCCTTTAAAACGAGTAATGGTCCCCGAAGCACATGCGTCAAGCACCGCGATTTTGATATCTGAGCGCATCTCATTGATTTTAGATCGAAGCTCTTTATACCCGAGAAGCTCTTCACCGAGTAATAGCCCTTTGTCATTAGCATGTCCAGAATAGTAGAGTATCAATTCACTTTTTTGTCCTACACTTTTCACCTTGTCGATCTGACGATTTAATGAATCAAGTATGGTCAATAATTCAATACGTGTCGGTTCTTTTATAAGCTGTTGATCACTCTGTAACACACCACCCATCTGTTTCATAACACTTAAAAACGAAACAGCATCAGTTGTTGCATACCGCAAAGGAACTCGCCCTTCACCACCAAAATTTGACCCAATCGCAAGGGCAAAACGGCGAATCTCTTTTGATTCACCGATTGTTGCAAGTACTAGAAATACTAAAAAACAGAGTACTTTATTCATTACCTCCACCTTTCATAATTGTTGTCGTATATTGAAAAAATCGCTTATCAAGACTCAAAAAGCCATTCTCTGGCGGTGGTGCACCATCTTTTTTTAACGCATCCTTTATTATCTTAACGTTAAAGGCCTCTTTGGCCGTTATAAAATAGAATCGTTCATACCGTGGCGCATCATCAAGTTCATAAGAAAAAGAGAGCGGAGTTTTAGTATTCAATATTAGTGACGCCGCATCCTCCCCCTCAATTGGTAAGTGTATTGTCACAACGCCGTTTCCATCAACGGAGGCAATCACCCCATACTTTCGATCGGTTGAGATATAATGTATTTGAATAAGGTCACCTTGAGTAGCGCTCCCTCCATCTTCTATATAAACTGTTGCATCACTATGTTTTTTATAGAGTTCTAAATAAGGACCTAGTCCTTTGGTGCGAAGACCATCATTACCGGCATTAAAGTATACCACAACAACTGAAACTAAAATCACCATAGAAAGGACAGAAAATAGCTTTGTTATCCCCCCCCCCGATGATACCGCCACTTCAGCCTCTTGGCTTTCTTCCGCAGAAGAACCATCCGACAGGGTAACCGATTCAATTCCTGCTTTTTGTTTCACCTGGCGCAATACCCAATCTGGAGAATACTCCTCTGCAATAGAGACATCAGACTCTAACACCGCAGCTAAACGTTCACTCAAGGCGCTGTCATACTCAAGACGATCA
The DNA here is from genome assembly GCA_051532055.1 of Fibrobacterales bacterium. Lineage (GTDB taxonomy): Bacteria > Fibrobacterota > Fibrobacteria > Fibrobacterales > JAOPTW01 > JAOPTW01. The sequence goes on from JAOPTX010000032.1 coordinate 147,516, forward strand.
GTGATTGCCCGTAATTCTACTTCTGGGAGTTCTCCCAACACATACCGTTCAAGCTTCCAATGTGGCACTATCTCTTCTCTCTTCATACAAGTACCTCCCGTAGCTCATTCACGCTCTCTTTCAGAAGTCGCAGTCGCTTGCGCACCCCTGAGACAGACATTTTAACCTCACCCGCAACCTCTTCGAGGGTCATACCATCAACATAGTGCAGTACTGCAATAGTTCTCGTTGACTCAGGCCCTCTTTGAAATATTTTATCAAGGAGCGAACGTTGTTCCAAAATTTTCTCATCATCAACACAGGCTATCATCTCAACAATTTCATCGCCAATAGCTTCGGGTCGTTTTTTATTATCACGAATTCTATTCAAGCAAAGATTGGTCGCAATACGATAGAGTAGACTTGAAGGGAATTCAATAGATAGGTTTTCCCGTTTACGAATTACTTGTACAAATACATTCTGCATAATATCCATCGCCTCGTGCTCATCTTTGAGCAATTGTTGACACCGGCGCAACACCATTGCCCCATATCGCTTATACAGCGCCTCTATATCAACTTTTTGCTCACTCATTCTATCCTTTAGACACGGCTATTCTGCAGAAGTGTTACTCAATTCGAATAAAAATGCAAAAATAGGAATTTTATGATACATACCGAAGTATTACGGCTTTTATGCATGAGAAAGCAGCTTAGTTGATTAAGTCCCCCCATTCCAATGTCGAATATTTACAGCCCATTTATGAAAACTGATCTCAACACCTCCCTATTCACCAGAATAAAGAGTTACCTTTGAGGTATACTCACGATTACATATTGGCTCTCTTTATCCATCTACATGTTAAGTAGATTGTAAAGCCAGACCATATACCCCTAACACCGGGACTCGCTATGAATACGAAAGAAGCAGAAAGCATCTATAATAAAATTTGGAAAAAACTCCAAAAAGATGCAATTCACCATATTGATAATGACCCCTTTCTTGGAGGGATGCTCCATACCCGTATTTTGACACAAAAAACTCTCGGCGACTCTCTCTCTCAGGTACTTGCCGCACAACTGGGTGACCACAATCTCCCCACTTTGCAACTACAAAACCTTTTTAATGACGTCTACTCGACACACAAAAAGGTACTTTATGCCGCAGCCTATGATATGCAAGCAGTCGTACAACGTGATCCCGCGTGTAACACTCCTTTAGAGCCACTTCTCCTTTTTAAAGGATTTCAGGCACTCCAAGCCTACCGAGCGGCAAATATTTTATGGAAAAATGGCCGTACGCTACTTGCCCAAATATTACAATCATCAATTTCGCGCGCCTTTGGCGTCGATATTCACCCCGCTGCAACAATTGGGTATGGTATACTTATTGACCACGCCACAAATATCGTCATAGGTGAAACAGCCAAAGTAGGCGACAACGTATCGATTCTTCACGGTGTTACTCTCGGTGGTACTGGGAAAGATGGTGGTGATCGTCACCCTAAAATTGGTGATGGTGTTCTAATATCTGCCCATGCACAATTATTAGGTAACATTAAAGTAGGCAAAAATGCCAAAATTGGTGCCGGTGCGGTGGTACTCGGCAATGTTCCAGCTCATACAACTTATGCTGGAATTCCCGCAAAAAGAGTTGGAGTACCTAATTGCGAAGTCCCTTCAATGAACATGAGTCATGACCTTAACGATTATGCAGGGCTCTAATGTTTTTGGGCGATAAAAAATATTCACTCGATGCTATTTTTAGAATGCTTATTGGTCTTGCCCTTTTTGGTGTAGGGCTTTGGCTCCTAAACTATTTGAGCGATGTACTTATCCCTTTCGCCATAGCATTTTTACTTGCCTACATTATCAACCCTATGGTTGTTAAGGTTCAAAACAAAGTTAACCACCGGGGTGCCGCCGTCTTCATAGTGCTTATCACCCTATCAGTGATTATTACTGGAGCAACAATAGTGATCATTCCTATTTTAGCCCACGAAGTACATCAAGCGTCAATACTCATTTCACGTCTCGTCCATGATTCAGAGATGACTCAAAAAGTGGTGAGCATCATTCCCCCTGAACTTTGGAACACTATCCAAGAGCCATTCAAAAGTGGCGACCTCTCAACAATCCTTAAGAATCGCGACTATCTTAAAGGAACACAAGAGATATTAAAACGAGTCCTCCCGGGCGCCCTTGGCATTATGGCGGGCACCGCACAAATCCTAATGGGTATTACTGGACTATTTATCATAATACTGTATCTAGTATTTTTACTCAAAGATTTTAAAAAATCAAAAGAAGAGTGGACCGCACTCCTTCCTAATCGCTACCGCATACCAATTTTAAGTTTTGTACATGACCTTGATGACGCAATGGGCACCTATTTTAGGGCTCAATCTCATGTTGCAACTCTTGTTGGTATTCTCTTTGCAATCAGTTTTTGGGTCATTGGCCTACCAATGGGTATCCTCCTTGGACTTGCTATTGGACTTCTTAATATGGTTCCATACCTTCAACTTATTGCGATTATTCCTGCAGTATTTCTCGCTTTTGCTGGTGCAATTGAGAGTGGTGCAAGTCCCTATCTTTCGATTGGCCTCACTCTATTAGTATTTGCCATTGTTCAAGTGATACAAGATGCAATCATCACTCCCCGCATTATGGGTAAAGTGACTGGACTAAGCCCGGCGATGATACTTCTCTCTATCTCAGTTTGGGGTAAACTCCTTGGACTTTTAGGTCTGATCATCGCCATCCCCGCCAGCTGTCTACTACTCGCCACGTATAAGCGCCTACAAAGCAGCGACCAAACAGATTAACCCACAGTCTCAAATTCTATTTTCTCCCTCTTTTGCTACTTTTGTGGTATAATTATTTAAAACCTATGGACATACTATGGATATTGAAGTTGTTGCGCTCTGTGATGCCGCTACTGAACAAGCTGGAAAATTAAATATTTTGGGTGCTTTTGATAGTATTCAATCACCTCAATTTCCATTCGTTCATCCACAGTGTGCCTTTGTTTGTCGTATTAGGTTTAATAGAATTGAACAAGGAGAGCACTCTTTTAAACTTGACTTTGTCGATCAAGACGGAAAGTCCCTCGTACCTCCACTCGAAGCAAAAATCAATTTAAATTTCCCTAAAGGTGCAGATTCACAAGTATCAAATATGATACTCAATATGCAAGGCCTAAAGTTTGCAAAGCCTGGCAAATATCTCTTCGAACTCGCCATCAACAATCGCCAAGAGGCTTCGCTCCCCCTCCATATAAAACAGATTAACCTCCCCAAAAGAGCACAACGCCCACAACAAGGCGAAGACAACTCTCTTTTTGGTGATGATCCAGAAATCCCCGGGCATCCGGAAGGTCCTGACGACCTGAGCTAATTAATAATAAGCCCCAGCCTAAAGAGATGCAGTCGTTCCCGTGAATCATAGTAACCTGAACGACTACCATAGCTATAGCTACTATACAATGAAGGCACTACCATTTCGAAGCCATAATAAATGAAACCAATCCCAGAAGAAATTCGGTATTGATCTGAAATTACTGGATAAGCTTGTTCCTCTAGCCCATCAGTATCCGCTATCCATCCTTTCACTTTTTTGGTTCCTTCAGCGATATACTCAAATTTGGCACACATAAATAGACCCCCATGAGCAACAACGCTTTTTTCCCAGCGCGCCCCAGTCCTTACACCAAATGACACATCCTTTTGTGACCCAGGGAGCTCTGGACTATTCTTAGAATAAACATATCCCAGGCCACTCCCATACCACTGAAATTGAACAGATGATTTAATATTCAATTGAATTACGAGTGCATTGAGATTACTTTGCCGATACGTACCATCGTATATCTCATACGACGGGTTTGAAATGTCCTCTTGAATACCCATAGTTGCATGAGCACTTTGATGTATCCCGTAGACTGCCACAACGCTTTTATACTTACCGAAATCAGGTCCCACAAAAACAGAATCAAAACCTATTAGCAGATTTCCGCGCCAACTATGATTTGGCAAAGCGCTTTGATTGAAGTGTGTATCATTACGAACTTCTATCATTCCACCCAAAGTAATCGAGGATAGGTGTATTTTTTTAGACAGAGAGAGTCCTAAACCTTTCTCATAAAAGAGAGATGTTTGCAATGCCCCAACAGCGCCAATTGTCGACGGTTCTTGATATAAAGACCACCCCTGCACCACACAGCACACAACGATATTTACCATTAATACCAGTATATTCATACACAATAGATACAAAAAAAGCCGCCCAAAAATGGGCGGCTCACAAATAATATTTTTATCAAATCTTATTTTTTCTTAGGTCTTGCTTTAGAAGCAACTTCTTTAAGATTTGAAGAAGGCTTGAAGCCTACAGATTTAGAAGCTTTGATTTTGATCTCTTCGCCTGTTGCTGGATTACGACCTTTACGCGCAGAACGAGATTTAATAGAGAATGTACCGAAACCGATAAGCTGAACCATTCCGTCTTTTTTGATACCTTGCTCGATTGAACCGAGAACTGCTTTTAATGCTCTTTCAGCAGCAGCTTTTGATTCAAAGTTTGCATCTTTATCTTTTTGAATGAGTTCAACTAATTCTTGCTTATTCATTAATACTCCTAGTTGTATATATATTTGATAGGGATTACCTAAGTCAAAGGTATTATTTTTTATTACAGTGGCAATAAAAAAATTAGTTTGTTCTATTTTTTTTATCAAGCTCTAACAGCTGTAGATACAGCGCTTGAGTACGACTCATCGCAACACCCTTCTCTAAGCCCTTATTTATAGGGTACTTATAGATGAAATCAAGCTCCATTCCCCGCCCATTCTGATAATCAAGCATCATACTTGGCTTATAGGGCTTCATGACATCAGTCTGAGTAATCATAGTATTAATGAATGATTGTTCAACAACAACCTTTTGAGAGAATGCAGCAGCAACGGTTTCATGCATTATAGCCTCGGCCCACTCACGTGATTCAGTGGTATCCATCATTGTTCGTGTATCTCCATAAAGTACTGATAGCCCGTTAAATGGCATATTCCATACGAGCTTTTTCCAGCGGGCTAATCGCAAATCATCACTTGCGGTTACCTGAATACTAGCTGCCTTAAAGTTTTCGACAATAGTTAAAAATCGATTACTCGGCTCACTGAGAGGAGATGACAGGTAATATTCTCCCAGCATAACTCCACCATAATCAAGATGGTGTATATGACCTGGCCCGATTTTATTCGAACAAATAAAACAGAGCCCCCCCATAATATGGGCCTCTGGAATATACTGGGCTACTGCTTCTTCACCACCAAGACCATTTTGCATAAGGACTATGGTCTGCTCGGAATGATACAAATAAGGGAGTATTTCTTCCAATAGATAATTCTGAGTAGCCTTAAGCGCAACAAGGAGCACATCTACTTTTGGAATATCTTCAAATGAATGATAGCACTGAACAGGCAGAATATGCATATCACCATCAATAGAGTCAACACGTAACCCTTGTGAAGATACTTCATCATAATCGCTATGTAACAGAAAATGCACATCAAAACCGGCATGGGCCAGCTTGCCACCATAGTAGCCACCAACCGCACCAGTTCCAATTACAGCATAAGAGAGTGAAGGCATTCCTTTACTCGATTGCGTGGTTTATTTACCACAACACTTTTTGAATTTTTTTCCACTACCACATGAACAAGGGTCATTACGACCGACTCTTTCCTCATCACGGATAAATGTCTCTTGCTTGGCAGATTCGCCATCAAAGAAGTACCAGATATCATCTACTTTTTTAAAAGTACTGATCTCACCATGGTTTTGAACTTTTCCCCGCTGTTTATAACGAGCAAGAAATGAGACATATCCAATATCATCAGCCGCTTCACCTTTATCGGTAGCGGTAATTTTAAGGTCAATCCACTCAGAATTTTGGGACCAATCTTTAATCTCATTTTCGTTAAATTCACTTTTTTTCTCTGGGTGAATTGTTTTCATAATATACTTCACATCTGCTTTTGTAAAAGCAGTATAGCGAGAACGAAGAAGCGCTTCTGGTGTAGGAGCCTCTTTTTCACGATTAAGATAGGGTTCGCAACATGCAGTATATTCGAGTTCAGATCCACAAGGGCAGAGTGACATGAGAGTACCTTTTTAAGATGTTTGAGTGGAGTAAAAATAATAATTAGTGCTCTTTAAACTCAAGTATTGTGATGAAAAACCATCCTAATAGGCCATATAAATACGGTATTAAAGGGTATGAGCGTGCTATAATTCAAAATTCAAAATTCAAAATTCAGAATTTGCATCAATTTGCTACATTATAAGACTGAATCTCTTACTCAGTACAGTAGTTATTATGCAAAATTCTCGACCAGCCCCTCGTCAAAACCGTCTCAAGCCAACAATGAAAAACATGGGTGTACTTCTCAAAAGTCATGGTGTTGAGATCAATAATGAGACCCTTGAAAAACTTTGGGAATTTCATCAGCTCCTGAGAGAAAATAATACTGACCAAGATTTAAGTCGACTCAATGCATTCGAAACAATTATTGAGCGTCACTATGCTGACTGCATGATAATTAATGCATTTGAACAAAATTGGCCAAAAAAGATGCTCGACATTGGTTCAGGTGCAGGGTTCCCTGGAATACCCTTTAAATTAATCCACCCCGAGATTCACCTCACCCTTTGTGAACCACGACAACGCCGTTGTGACTTCATGGGTATGGTTATTGAAAAACTCGACCTCCCTAATGTTGAAATTTTCAACCATAAAGTGACCTCAAAAAGTATGGACATTCCCGTTGGTGGGATTATAACCCGTGCCTTTGAGCTCATGGAAAAAACACTTCCTCGAATAGAAAACGCACTTCAGCCCGGTGGCTATGCCTACTTTATGAAAGGGCCTGCAGCCAAAGATGAAATTGCCACGTTCTCTAACCCGAATTATACTATTCACAAAGAGCACTGGTATACTATTCCCAATTCAAATCAGCAGAGAAGTTTGATCGTTTTAAAACGTAAAAAGTAGACCGCTGCTTCATCGTTATATGTTATCTTCTTTTTAAGGAACTCTTCAAATGCCCATTTGAAGGTTTCACCATTTGGAGGAACAATGAATAGTATACGGTGGATACGCAATATTATTGCCGATGGCCATAGGTACACACTAGAAATTCTTATCGGTGCGGACCTCATAGCTGACAAGTGCTACGTTAGAATTAATCAGGAGCCAGAACTCTGGTTTACCCCTGATAGTGATGATCGAGATATCATTGTACAACGTGGAATTGACATTCTAAAGAAACGATTTGAAGGCCTCACCGTAACATCAGCCAATGGGCAACCATTTAATTGGGGCTAGGAGCAAAGGATTATGGCAGAAAAACACCCTATTTATCTCACGATACATGGACATTTTTATCAACCCCCTCGTGAAAACCCTTGGACTGATGAAGTTGAAATCCAGGACAGTGCACTCCCCAATCACGATTGGAATGACCGCATTGCATCACAGTGCTATGATGCCAACTCCGCATCACGGCTATTGAATCCTTATGGCAAAATTTCGAAAATTATTAACAACTATGAATATATGAGCTTTAATTTTGGACCAACGCTCATGTCATGGATACGTGATAACCGTCCCGATACCTACAAACGCATTATTGAAGGTGATAAACAGAGTGCCAAAAGGCTCAATGGGCACGGCAACGCCATTGCCCAGGTATATAACCACATAATCATGCCTCTTGCCAACGAGCGTGAACGCCAGACACAAATAGAGTGGGGTATTAGAGATTTTGAATATCACTTTGGTCGTAAACCAGAAGGTATGTGGCTCGCAGAGACCGCTATTAACACAGCAACAGTAGTAGACCTCATAAAAGCTGGCATCAAATACACCATACTTGCGCCTACTCAAGCAGAAGCAGTTCGAGAGTTTGCCGATGACTCATGGTATGACGTAAGTCAAAGCACCATAGACCCAACGAGACCCTACAGAATTTATCCTAAAGATGAAGATGGCGACCCCTTTATCGATGACGCATATCTCGATGTCTTCTTTTATGATGGCAACCTCTCATCTGCCGTTGGTTTTGAGCACCTACTCCGTAATGCACCCGCCTATATCGACAAGATAAAAGGCGCCTTCAATTATGAAAAGTCAGACCCACAGCTTATCTCCATTGCGACAGATGGAGAATCATATGGACACCATGAGCCCTTTGGGGATATGTGTGCTTCATACATGTTTGACCAAGTATGCCCTAAAGAGAATATTATTCCTGTCAACTTTGGTTATTTCTTAGAAAAAAAGCCGCCCATTGCAGAAGTGACCCTTAAAAATGGATTAGGTGAAGGTACCGCATGGTCATGTGCGCATGGTGTTGGACGATGGTACCGTAACTGTGGTTGCACTACCGGTTCTCCTCCAGAATGGAATCAAGAATGGCGCGGTCCTGTACGGCATGCCTACAATTATCTTTCTAAACATGCTATCCGAGTCTATGATAGCGAAGTAAAAAAACTATCTCACACAAAACCTAAAAAGCTCATTATTGAGTATGTTGACGTTTTACTCCACAAAGACTCTGCATTTACCGGTGAGTTCTTGAAGAAGCATCTCGTAACTACTGACAACTTTCAAGAGCGGGCCACACAGCTTCTCTGCCTTCTCGAAATGCAAAAGTATACCATGTTTGCCTACACCAGTTGTGGGTGGTTCTTTGGAGAGATTAGTGGATTAGAACCTGTGCAAAACATGAAATATGCACGGCGCGCCATCGAATTAATGTCTTACTTTAAAACAAGTTTTTCCATAGATAAATTCCTCAACTTCCTCGATGGAGCCATAAGTAATATTGACGGCCGTACCGGCAAACAACTCTACCTTGACTATACTGGGTCTCACCTCCCAACAACTTTTCGGGTTATTGCAGAAGTGCTCTATAGAGAGCTTCACGCAAAAACCCAATTTTGCTCTAACGTAGGTATTTTTAATATAACGGTTGTTCCCGTTTCTACAAGTACTGTTAAAACATATACTGTTGCAATTGCAAACACGTCAACCTGGGAACGGGATTCTCTTGTCGTTGTTGGCCTTAAAAACCATTATGGAGATGATTACTTTGCCTTCTTACCGGATTCTGTGGACTTAAAGCTGTTTGACACTCTTAAAAGTCCAACACAAGATTTTGATACCGTGATCCAACTCTGTCCCGATGCAGTGCCCGTTGGCTTTAGAGACCTCTTTGATGATGCCTTCATCAATATTACACAAGAACTCATTGATAACTCTTCTCGATCAATTTTAGAAGACTACAAAGTCTTCCCTAAAAAACATGGAATGATTATGGAGATCTTACAACAGTCACAGAAGCCATTAGATGAGAGTATCGCAGTTCCTCTTAAAATGTCAATGTCGGCTTATGTGTATGATGCACTAGAGAAAGCCTTGAGCGAAGTCACCCCAGAGATTGAAGAAGAAATAGCCTCCCTCCGAAAAAGAGCGGCGTATTTACACCTCACTCTTAAAGCAGAGTGGATTGAGAAACGATTTGATACAAAAATAGAAGAGCTGATGCAAAGTATCATCGATTCACCCGTCCCCCAAGTAATCAAACATATTACCAAGCTAATCACTCTCGCAGACTCCTTTAACATGACTATAAATAAGGGAGAGGTTGAAAACAAGGCATATCCACTCTACCTAAAAAACATGGACCTCTTTAAAAAAAGTGGCACCATGGACCTTGCCCTTGTTGAACTCTTCTCATGGCTTAACTTTGAGTTACCCAAAGAGGTTTACGTTGATAAAAAAGCAAAAAGTTCACAAGGTGCTCATGATAACAGCAATAGAGCATTAGAAAAAGCTGAGGTATCGAGCTAACGTATCAAACGAGTGTAACGTTAGAGTGAGTTGTTAATAAGGTATGCACCTGCTGGCATACCGATACTGCCTCTGTTGCACACTGTAGCGCGAAGTGATCGCTCTGCCCATCATCAATGAGAGTACTAAATGCTTTGTGCTCTTCCTCAAGGGGGTCAGAACTCAAAACGCTTTCCGCTTGGTGCACTAAATTATTATGAAGTCTCAGCCTTACTGCTCTATTGAGTAGATCGCATTCAATAGAACCATATTCACCTTCTATATTTATTATTCGTTCAGAGCGCTCAAATGCTCTGTCTGCACTGCAATGAACTTCCACATCACCAATAGTCAGTGTTACTGAGCAACAATCTTTAAACTGTATTTCATCACCTTGACATTTCAAGGCTGTAATCTCACAGCCCAGCATTGAAAAAATCAAATCTAAATCATGAATCATAAGATCATAAGATACATCACGATCAGATGTCTTTCGTCTCGTAGGAAGCGACCGACAACTCCGTATAGACTTTAGTGCCCCCAGTTGCTCAACAAACTCACTCGTTCGAATCCAAGCAGGATTAAAGCGTTCACTATGCCCAACCATCAAAGGTGTATTGTATGCGTAAATCATCAATGATTCCGCATCACTTCGATCAAGTACAAAAGGCTTTTCAACCAATACTGGTATCTTTTGTTCAAGAAGCTGTCGCACAAGAGAATAGTGATCATCACACGACGCTGCAACTATTGCACCATCAAACTTGAGCCCATCAAGTGCCTCTGTAAGAGATATAAAACAACGGAGGTTATCTCGCCAAGTAGAAGTATTTTTATCAACTAATGCCGCTATGGTAAAACAAGAACCACGAAACACCGCATCAATATGTTTACTTCCCATGGCACCAAGACCAATAATCACGATTCTTTTTCTTTGAGGTGAACTCAATATCTCAACCACTACTGTTATATAGGGCTAAAAATATCAATTTATTCCTTCTCAAGCGAGATATCAGGGGCTTTTCTTTATTATCAACTCAAAAACTCTTTCCTCTTATGCTCGAACATAAATAGTTATCTATTTTTACCTTAATAGACGTTTTTAGAGTTTGTAGGCCTAGAGAGTTATGCATTTAAATTTTTCAGAAACCAGAGTTCTTATTATTGGCGATATTATGCTTGACCGATACTATATCGGGAATGTAGACCGGATATCACCCGAAGCGCCAGTGCCGGTAATACGTGTTAATAAAACAACCACCGCCCTTGGTGGGGCCGCAAATGTCGCCAACAACATTAGTCATTTAGGTGCAAAAGCAACACTCATTGGCTTTTGTGGTCATGACAGTGATTACCACGAAGTAAAAGTTCTCTCGGAACAACAAAATATCGACCTCGATATTACCATATGTAGCAATCCTACTATTACAAAATCACGAGTTATCGGTGAACACCAACAGATTACTCGTCTTGATTTTGAGAGTTCTACTCCCTACAGTAACGAAGAAATTCAAAAACTAGAAGAGGCCTTCACTAAAGCCCTTCCCGGTTCAGATATCGTAATTATTTCGGATTACGGGAAAGGAGTATGTACTCCAGAGCTCTGTCAATCAATCATCAGCCAAGCACGAGAGGCAGGCAAAAAAATTATCGTTGACCCTAAGGGTCAAAACTGGCAAAAATACCAGTATGCCTCATATATTACTCCCAACTTTAAAGAATTTAGAGAGCATCTTGCTATAGACATCGACAATGCTGATAGCGCCATTGAACAAAGTGCCCCTAACATTATACACCGACTCCATCTCGATAATCTACTCGTAACAAGATCACAAAAAGGCATGACACTTATCACCAATTGTGATGAGTTTTTTCACCGTCATACCGAAGCTCGCGATGTTTTTGATGTCAGTGGCGCTGGCGATACCGTTGTTGCAACCCTTGCTGTCGCGATTGCGTCAGGTATGAATTCAAATCAAGCAATCAGTGTTGCGAATTCAGCTGCTGGAATTGTTGTGGGTAAAATGGGAACTGCACCTATTGAAATTCGTGAACTCAAACGCAAAATTTTTGACCCAGACCTTGTTGAATCTCCTAAGATCGTATCCAAAGAGCAGCTTCTTACATCGCTTGCCCAGGTAAAGCACCGAGATAAGACTGTAGTATTTACAAATGGCTGTTTTGATCTCGTTCATAGAGGCCACCTACAATACCTTAAAAAAGCACGAAACTTTGGTGATATGCTCATTATTGGCCTCAACAGTGACCAATCAGTCCAAAGGCTAAAAGGCCCTGATCGACCAATTAATAATGAAAATGATAGAGCCCTTATGCTCGCCTCACTTGAATTTGTCGACTATGTCTGCATCTTTAATGAAGAAACACCATTTGAACTTCTTAAAGATATTCAACCTTCAATCCTCGTAAAAGGTGGAGACTACGCTCTCGATGAAGTAGTAGGCCGCGAATTTGCAAATGAAGTTCGATTAGTACAATTTGTAGATGGATATTCAACAACAAACATTATTAAAAAAATGGAAAAATAATATGATTATTGTTACCGGTGGTGCAGGCTTTATTGGAAGTAACTTAGTTCATGGACTCAATAAAAAAGGGTACACAGATATTCTTATTGTTGATAATCTCGCAAAGCCAGAGAAACATCTCAATCTTAATAGACTTGAATTTACTGACTATATTGACCGATATGAGTTTATAGAAAAACTCGATACGTTTACCGATGTCGAAGCTATTTTTCACCAGGGGGCCTGCTCAAAGACAACGGAAACAGACGGCCTCTACATGATGGATATCAACTACGACTATTCCAAAACCCTCTATTCCTTTTGTCAAAAACAAGGCGCACGATTTATCTATGCCTCGAGTGCATCGGTCTATGGTAATGGTGATACAGGCTTTACAGAGCTCAGAGAAAATGAATATCCACTCAATATATATGCCTATTCAAAGTTTCTCTTTGACCAATGGATTCGTAAACAAGAGTGGAAATCAGAACATCAAGTAGCTGGACTCCGATATTTCAACGTGTATGGTCCACAAGAAAACCACAAAGAGTCTATGGCAAGTGTAATCTACCACTTTCATAACCAAATTAAAGAGAATGGTTCACTCAAAATATTTGAGGGCTCAGGCGATTTTATACGTGACTTTGTTTATGTGAATGATGTAGTCGATGTTAATCTTTTCTTACTCGAAAACCCTGGTGTTTCTGGAATATTTAATGTGGGAACAGGAAAAGCAGAAAGCTTTATGAGTATCGCTAAAATCATGTCCGAAGAAAACAACAATGCAGCAATAGAGACTATTCCATTCCCAGAGCACCTAAAAGGTAAGTATCAAAAATATACGCAAGCAGATCTCACGAACCTTCGTCAAGCAGGTTATGAGGCCGATTTCATCTCTTTAGATGATGGAGTACGAGAGTATGCTCGTATACTTACAGAACAAAACGGGTTCCTTTTATATAAAAAACCCGCCTACAAGTAAGCAAGCCACCTTCCTATCCCTCAAAGCAGAAAATTAACTCACCTCCTTCACTTATTTAAGACTATTTTAATGAGTGAAAGAGGTAATCATGGCACATTATTGTTTAACTGGTTATGTTAAAAGTGATTCTGATATTCCAAGTTCAGTTCGGATCTATATTACAAACTGGAGCCCTGGGTTTATTACTGCTGAAATAATGGGGAGTGCACCTGGCCGCAATAAAGACTTCATCAGTAAAACTGTCAAAACCTCTCAGCTAGATAGAATAACATACCGGAAAGTTCCCGAGCACCTCATCTATAAATTTCTTAAGATTTATAACTCTCAAAAAACTGCTATAAAAATTACAGCCTCTTTTAACCAAAAAGTAGGGTCAAAATCAAAAGTCAAAGCTGAATTTACGCTCTATAGTTACGACAACCAATGTGGGGTGGAGTCTATATCGGATCGAACCTACCATGAGACATTAATTCTTGGAGTTATCGCCGCTGTAATCACCCTCACCTTTGCATGGGTCGAAATCAGTCCATTCATACAATATCAATAATTTCAGCTTCATTTAACTCAATTGATTCCTAACCCAATCCACCAACTCTTCTTTTGTATCTAATACTCCATCGAGCTGCAATTCAAAAGATTCTTTTATTAACACCCCCATATGAGGCCCCGGTTTGACACCAATTTCCATGAGTAATTTACCCGTAAGGAGTGGTTCTGGTGGAGCGTCCCACACACCAACAGCCCGGGCTCGTTTCTCAATCCACGATGATATATTTTCATATTCTACATCACCTCTCCCGCACAGCATGGCACCAGCAATAAACGCTTGGTCTCGTAATGAAGCGTTGAGAGCCAACCTTCTCACCCACCCTTCAGTTGGTTCAATACTTTTTTTAAAGCCTTCAATCAAGATTCGATAACTCCTTGTCAACGCCTTAACCCCTTTGATAAGTTTTACATCACGAGTCATCCTCTTCAAAAAAGATTCTACCACCTGTATTGGCATATGTGAACAAAGCACGCTAAATTGTAGAATCTCTTCTTCTTTAGTTACCTCTCCGCGTTTTTCTGCTGCGGTATCAACCGTTCTCAATAGACTCTGCCATTCAATGTCTATCAACTCATCTGAAAATTGAGCTATTTCAGGAAAAAACCGTGTAAGATCCATGGCAACAAGATTCGATAAGCCAATAGAAGGCCTTGATGCTTTAAATAACAACTTTTGAAACTCATCGTAAAAACGCTCTGAAGAGAGTTCTGACAAATCTTGTTTACTACAAAGTACCATAGTTTCTGGTGCTATAGTGAGCTCAAAACGAGCAGAGAATTGTACCGCTCTTAAAGCACGCAGAGGATCCTCACTAAACGCATCACTTACATGGCGTAATGTCTTTAACTCAAGGTCCTTCAAACCACTATTAGGGTCAGTCAATATTCCATTTTTCAACGACACTCCCATACTATTAATAGTAAAGTCTCGTCGTTTAGAGGCCGTTTCAAAGTCGAGCCAAGGGTCTGATTGTATAGTAAATGCTGTATGCCCTATACCACACTTTTCTTCAGTTCTTGGAAAGGCAAATTCGAAGTCCTCTCCATCCACTGTTAAGAGGTACACGCCAAAGGCCTTACCAACCAAGCCCGGCCTACCAAATAAACTAAGTACTTCAAGAAGCCCTTTTTCTGTGAGAGCATAGACTTCAATGTCGTAATCTTTAGATGGGAAACCAAGAAGCGCATCACGAACCCAGCCACCAACTAGGTATGCATTACCACCACGATGAGCTATCTCCTTCGCAATTTTTTTGAGTACCTCTGGCAGCCTTGTTAACGCATCATCTATACTTTTCATTATACCATCTCTGTTGATTGTGCAAAATGTACTTTTTGCACCACTATGATCTATAGATTCTCTGATATTATACCTCTTTTTATCTATTTTTTGCTGCGTAACTAAAAGAGGGACACCTATGAGCCGGCCAATGATTAAAGTTTGTGGAATTACTGAACTTCACAATGCACTTGCGATTGAATCACTTGGTGTCGAATATATAGGCTTCAACTTTATTCCCTCTTCAAAACGATATATCAGTCCCGAATCTGCGCAAAAAATCATTAGTCAATTAACATCAGCTATTCCCGTTGGTATTTTCATGGATCAACCCATCGATCATGTAAACAAGTCTATTGAAGTATCGGGTATTAACCTTGTACAATTGCATGGAACCGAGGCCCCAAACTACTGCTCACAAGTAAGTGCATCGGTCATTAAAGTTTTTTCAATTACCCATAATTTTGATCTCACTATTCTTGAAAAATATCCAACAAAATTCCATCTTTTTGATGCCCAAAGTGGTTCTGAAAGAGGGGGTACTGGTACTACTTTTGACTGGAGCCTTATCACATCATCCACCAATAAAACGCCTTGGTTTTTAGCTGGTGGGATTGGGCCAAAAAACATAATTGATGCGACTCAAACAACGGGTGTCTTTGGACTCGACCTTAACAGTAAATTTGAGATTAAACCAGGTATGAAGTCGATCGATTTATTGCGACAATCCCTTGTAGCGTTAAACAATGTTTGAATATAACTGAACAGGTTAGAAAAGAATTTTTTAAAAAAACACTACTCTCTTTTAAAAATATCTCCTAAAAAACAATCCAGTCAATTTCCACCAACTCCTTACTAATTTTAAAAAAGTGAACTTTTCACCCTTGAAAACCAGCACTTTTTCACTGTTTTTTAATGCAAAACCAAAAAAAGTTTAAGTTTATTTTCACGCTCTTTTCCCCTTATTTAATATGGGCTTTAGATATAGGCCAACAACAGAAAAAAAACAACACAACACACTCCACCCCCTATAAAACAACGGATAAAACGCATCGACACTTATTTACACCCTTCACACACACAACATCAACCATCAGTAAACCCTTATGGGATATCACTTTACAAGAACCCAAAATGACATGCAATGAAATTTTTATCTTGTTTTCTGTATCAAAATAATATTATCTTATAAACATACAGTTCAAAAACAGTGGCGAGAAATGGCTAAGAAAGTTGTAAAGAAAAAAGTGGCAAAAAAAGCAACAAAGAAAAAAGTAGCAAAGAAAAAAGTTGCTAAAAAGAAAGTTGCTAAAAAAGTAACAAAGAAGAAAGTTGCTAAAAAGAAAGTTGCAAAGAAAAAAGTAGCGAAGAAAAAGGTCGCTAAAAAGAAAGTTGCAAAGAAAAAAGTGGCGAAGAAAAAGGTCGCTAAAAAGAAAGTTGCAAAGAAAAAAGTAGCGAAAAAGAAAGTCGCTAAAAAGAAAGTTGCAAAGAAAAAAGTAGCGAAAAAAGTTGCAAAGAAAAAAGTGGCGAAAAAGAAAGTCGCTAAAAAAGTTGCAAAGAAAAAAGTCGCTAAAAAGAAATAATTGAATCATTGTGACTCGATAAACTTAGCCGCTCTCTGTTGGTTTTCTTCCTAAGAGACCCCTGAGTTTCCACACTAAGTCACCAATCGATATCGTTATTACTAAAGCAGAAAGCGTACACTCATTCGATAAGGGTATAGTGTAGCAGCTCCTGCTTTTTTTGTGCCTATTCTAAACATCTATTTAGACAAGCCCACGCTTACAAAGTTTTACTCCCCAAAACCACTCTTTCATTCAATATTTTCGCCCTTTTTGTATAAGTCTCATTAATAATTACTTTTTTTAGTATTTTTAATATTAATAGTAATGCGTATTTTTACATACATTGACTGATAGAGGCCATATGAGCGATAGTTCCAAGTTTACCATTCTTATCATTGAAGATGAAGCCCAAATAGCAGAAGGGTTAGTTGATCTCTTCCAATTCAAAGGCTACGAAGCAGATGTAGCCCAAGATGGCGAATCTGGTTTGACTATGGCACTTACAGGTAAATACGATCTTATTATCCTCGACCTTATGCTCCCAAAAATGGACGGATTTACTGTATGTAATAAAATCCGTGAACAGACTCGAGAGCTTCCAATTATTATACTCTCGGCAAAAGCATCTGAAGAAGACATTGTTAATGGCCTGACACTCGGTGCAGACGACTATATAAATAAGCCTTTTTCTGTAGGCCCCCTCTTTGCTCGTGTAGAAGCCGTGCTACGAAGAAGTCGAAAAATTCTTGAAAAAGACAACTTTCTTGTTCTCGACACCATGACCATTGACTTTAAAATGCTTCAAGGTGATAATGATAACGAAAAAATCTACTTCACTCGTAAAGAAATAGAAATTCTTAAGCACCTAAATATCAATAAGAATAATGTTGTGTCCCGTACAGACCTTCTTCGTGAAGTTTGGGGTTACGATGATCCAAGCACTATTGATACTCGTACTGTCGACATCCATATCACTAAACTAAGAAAGAAAATAGAGCGTGACCCAGCATCACCGAAATTCTTGCTAACCCTTAGGGGCAAAGGGTATCAGCTCTGCGTTTAGCACATGAATAAGATAAAACTCTATTTTATCATATTTTTCCTTTCTATAATAATTCCGTCTGGAGTGTTATTATACAACCTTGATAGTCACATGGACTCATTATCACTTGAAGTCCAGCGTGAGAAAGCACAGCAAATCCCTCTTCGCATCAATCAACGACTCGTTGAGGGTATTCAAAAAGAGTTTCACCGGTCTCCAAAGCAGTATCAAAAAGCCTATCTCGGGGATACCGCCCAAAGTCATAGTCCTCTTACTGAATATCCAGTACTGAACTTACAATCGAGCATTATTGGGCATTTTCAAATATCACCTGCCAATGAATTTCACACACCTTTTTTCTCTCCTGATCTCGACTCAGCTGATTTTGATTTCGATTCACGTCAAGCCGCATACCTTAATCTTAAAGATCTTGTAGAGTCCTTCAAGCTATCACAAAATCTTGAAGGAGACCCAAGCGTAGGCGCACCGCGTACCATACCAAACGGTGTCACAAGTAGCAATTTAAGAATGAGTACTTTCAAGACTCTTTCACAACATAATAACATCATCTATTATCGTACTGTTAAATATGGCCAACTCACATACATACAAGGATTTGTGATTGATGCAACAATTTATCTTAAAAAATGTACCGATTTCACTCTTAAACACGCTTTTCCCTCATCCATTTTTGATATTCAATTCTATTCCGGCGAAACAACCATTCTTGACACCGAACACATTGAAGAATCACCGAAGGATGCCATTCTCCTTATAAGAAAACCTGTTTCCCGAATGATACCAGGTATTGATGTCGTAGTCTACCCAGTAAATCATAACCCGTATAGTAGCAACTGGCTTGTGCTCTTCTGGGGATTACTTGTCTCCCTACTGCTTATTGGCGGACTCTTTAGTGTTTATCGCCTTATGAGTGATCAAATTGCACTATCGAAGAAACGCGCTGATTTTATATCTGCAATAAGTCACGAATTTAAAACCCCCCTCACCTCTATACAAATGTATAGCGAAATGCTCGAAGAAGGCTGGGTTACTGATACGGCAAAAATCAAACACTACTCGCACCTTATTACTTCAGAATCAAATAGACTTTCGCGACTCATCACCAACATACTGACCCTCTCAAACTTCGAGCATAATCAATGGCCTATCAACCCAGAGCCCACTAATGTTACCGATTCCCTCCAAGCTTTTATGGACAAATACAAGAGTACTGTTGAAGAACGTGGCTTTATTGTCGAAGTCTACTCAACACCTACGGCCTACAAATACCAAATTGATCAAGAGGCACTCTTTCATGTACTGCTCAACCTTGCAGAAAATGCAATTAAATTTTCTTACTCCTCAGAAATCAAGAAACTGATTTTTTCACTCGACCATAAAGATGGCGATGTCTATCTCAGTATTCGTGATTTTGGCCCAGGGGTCCCCAAAAAAGATATCAGTAAAATATTTGATGATTTCTATAGAGTTGAGAGTGAAATGACCCGAACCACTAAAGGTACTGGTATTGGACTTTCTCTTGTTAAACACCTTTGTAGAGCAATGGATATTCAACTACTCGCTCAAAATAGCAACCCAGGCCTTACCATTACTCTTATCTTTAGGTTTGGTGAGCTTTAACTTCCCACTCTTCTATATAGATCTATGAAGCGCAGTTGTGGTACTTCCTTAAGAAGCCCCAATGATACCGATTCAGTATAAAACTCAATCAGAGAATGCCAATGTTCGTCTTCAAGTCGATAAACCATTGCATTAAAATAGTCTCCAAGCAAAGTATCTGGGAGAGAAAGTGGATATTGACCTCTCCAGATATCAATTGCTTTACTTCGATTTTCATTGAATGCAGTATAACTCAACTCAACAGAGTGTAAAAAGGCCTGTAAAAGCTTATGTATATCATTTGACAAGTCACTTCGCATAATCCATAGTCCAAATACAAACGGGGCCCCTTTCCAAGAAAGCCACTCATCAGCCAAATCAAACTGCAATATTCCCTCTCTCTTTTGTGTAACTATCTCAAGCGCTGCATCACCAATGCGTAACTCTGCATCATAGCCTCCCCCCTTCTTCAGAGGCACAAAAGAGGGTCTGACCTTATATTTTTTTGCACAAAGTATTTTTAAAAGCGCCACTGATGTCTCTGAGTCTGGCGTCACCCCAATCATTTTACCATCGAGCTCTCTCCAAGAAAATTGAGAAAAAAGAACAACAGAAAGAACCTCTTTTCTTGCAGATATACCAAGAGATGGGTGCAGAAGGTACCGAGATGAGTCTTTAGCATACGCTATAGAAGAAGAGGGAGCTACATCAATTTTTCCTTCATGTAGTAACTGATTCAAACCTGAAGGTACTCCATCGACGTAAGAAATTGCCTCATTATTTGTAGGGAGTTTCCAGAAAAAAGGGATCACATTACAAAAGGAAAGCCTTCCTACACGTAATATAGGCCGACTTCCCTTAAATATCTTGTTTTTTTGAGCTGAAATGGCCATATGTTATGCGATTTTCTCTTTTGTTGCTTTTAAGAAGCAGTTATTTTCTTATATTTATCAAAGATAAATAATAATTCTATTTATCGCAGAACTCACTATGCTCTTACAATGCTGAAAAGTTTGAGAGCTCATGTACAACTGTAATTAAGTGTGATAGATGCCAAGATTTAAAGTTAAGAAAACATCGTTAATGGAAGACCAAAAAGGTGTTGTATTCAAAGGCAAAGTAATTGAAGGACCCATCAACAAAGGTATGACTGTTGATATTCCCATTACTGAAGCTGCAACGATTTCTATGAAGGTTTTCGATATAATTCACTTTGAGAAACAGAAAGATGAAGACAAAAAGATTGGTCTTGTGATCGATTTTGCCCAAGAGCCGGAAGCTCTCGAAATTGTTCTTAATCTCAATATTTCAAACGAAATTCTCGAAGCACGTTAAACCCAACCAAACTTAAAGCAAACCCTAAGCCTACTTCAAACACTGGTTTAGGGTTGTTTTTGTTTTTCCCAATTATCTTTATAAACTACTATATCTGAAATTTTTCTACTAACTATCACTCTATTTATATCCGATAGACTAAAAGAGAAAACTCTATGATATACTTAGAATATAGTGGTAATTTATAATAAAATACGAATGGCAGCATTTATTTCGCTGGTACTCCTGGATTCGCTTTGGTCGAATCCTGTTGAAGGGCTTTTTGAATTTACTGAGGATAGTTACAGTGGAACTGCAGCCCTCCAATTCCTAAAGCTTCCTTCCGGAGCTCGCCCCCTTGGTATGGGTGGTAATATTGCCGCAATCGATATTCAACCTACATCAATCCACTGGAATCCTGCAGCCATTGCTGACATCTATAGCTACTGGTCAACACTCTCACATACAGAAATTTTTGGTGAATGGCGCCATGAATATATCGCAACCACCGTACCCTCACCGTTTTCTCGGGGAACCTTTGGCTTTGCAGGGTCGGTTCTCATGACCACCCCTTTTACAAACTCGCGTGATATTTATGAGGACAAAAATAGTTTTTACGCTACAGATGTTGCACTCTCTGCAGGCTATGGTTGGTATTTAATTCCAGATATTTTTTCAATGGGAGCAACAGGCTCCTTCCTAGCGAGTCTTATAGATAGCTATTCAGGTATCAGTGCCTCCGTCGATATTAGTGCCCGAGGAAAGCTTATCTATGGGATGTATAGTTCGCTTAGCCTCAACAATATCTCTCCTGGAATTACCTACAATACAAGTACCGACGATGGAGCAAAACTCCCAACAACACTTCAATGGAGTATCGGCAAACCATTAACAAAACACCCAGGCTCATTCCCCTTTGCATGGAGTATTGGTTATACAAAAACCAATGATGGCTATCAAGTTGCACAAGGTGGTTTAGAGCTCGCCTTCCTTGGTCGCTCTGTCTTTGCCCGAGGAGGATACGAATACAGTATATTTGATACAGAACTTGATTGGAGCCGGGGCATCTCAATGGGTGCCGGATTTATCATTAACTCTCTTACTATTGATTATGGTTTTAAGATGATAGGTGAACTCGGCAATTATCACTCATTAAGTATCAACTTTGCAGATGTTCCAAAAACAGAGCGCACTCCTCAAAACTGGCTCGAAATGGCCCAGGAGGCTTTTGGAGAGGGGCAATGTGCTGATGCAACTACTTATGCAAAAAATCACTACAAACAACATCCTGCAAATCTTGAAGCCCTTACTATAATCCAACGCTGTGGACATATCGCCAGAGAAGAGTCGGGCATGTATGTGAACCTTGTCTTTACTGCAAATGCACTCGGTCGCATTAGTCCTGTTTGGATTGATGAATCTCCTGTTGGCGGCCTCTCACGGAGAGCAACATTCTTTAATACTGAACAAAAGCGATTTCCGCAAACCCTTCTCCTTGATGCGGGTAATATTTTTGATTCAACTGATACACAACTCCAATCAAGCAATAGCGTACTTGCTCATGGCTATGAATATTTAGGATACCACTCCCTTAATCTTGGGCATAGAGAACTCTCACATATCACTCTTAAAAAAATGAATGTTCAGCTCCCCTGGATTCAAAGCCAAAAAAGTGAGGCGCTCGGGCCAACAATTTCCAAAGAGACCTTTTATACATTTAATGGTTTTACCGTTGCCGTAGTGGGTCTTATCTCTCAACAAATAGATGACGGGTTCCCTCACTATATTGAATCATTCAATCGAGTACGCTCTGGCTGGAGTACACGACCCCATCTCATTGTTGCGCTCCTCGATGGAACCCTTAAAGAAGCTGAATATCTTGCACTTTCAGCAGCTCAGGTTGATGTGATTATTGTTTCTGGTGGTGAAGATATGCTTGAACGGCCCATCAAAATCAATAAAACTCTTATTGTCTGCCCCGGGACTCTTGGTACCCATGTAGGTGAACTCACACTTTATTTTAATGACGAGAAACAAGTAGATTCTCATAAGCATAGGCTCGTAGGGCTTAATGCTGATATTCAATCAGATGTTACCCTCTCTCAACTCCTAAATGAAACCCTCGATTATGTATCAGATCAAAATAACAAATCGATCATTGACCAATATGTATACAAAAACTTCATCTATCAAATGAACACCGAAACTGACTCAACCACACTCTACATACATGAAGCAGACAAAAACTACAATTATCAAATTACCCCTCCAGGAATATACACAAACATTAGCCTTGCCCCATCACAATCAAAATTTTCATATGTAACCCACACTAATGGCAAAGATTCGATAATCATAAAAAACAGTGGTGACTCTACAGCTACCGTAATTAAGACTGATGGAAGCCCTATACATCACGTTGAATGGGATGCTCTCGAGAACTGGGTCTATTTCACCCAAAAAGTGAGCCACACAGTTAGTGACATCTATCGAGTCACCCCTTTAGGGTATGACAAAATAAACCTTTCAACCGGACGCTATGGCTCGGTAAGGCGCTTTGACATAGCTCCCAATGGGAGGCATCTCGCCTACGAATCGTACACCGCCCCCTTCACCACCCTTTACCATTCGGCAATGGGCCTTGGGCGCCCTGCAGCATTTTCTAGAACGAACACTCATGCATCTCACCCAAAATACAGTCCAGACAGTAAAAATATTGCATTTATGGAACGTTCGGATATTGTCAATGGAAACGATACTCTTTTTAATGTTCTCTACTGGGATATTGACTTAGATACCCTCTATACGGTATGTGAGGGGAAACATGTGAAAGATTTTAGCTGGAACAGAGATGGCACTGAAATTCTATTTTCATCAGGTATTAACATAACCGATATTAACATATTTTCACTTGCCACGGAACGAACCCACAAGCTCAATACAACACTTGTAACCGGTAGTGAATATCAACCATTCCCTTATCGTTATCTTGGGCAAGATGGCATACTGTATAACTATCGTGAAGGCAAGAAAAATTCTATCTACTGGCAATCCCAAAGTGATGGTAAAACATATAATCTTATTGATAATTCAGGACACAACCTATTGGTACCATAATCTATCAATAGCCTAGAAAAGAGATATTCGCTCCTCAAGACTTACCCCTTTTGTTATTTTTCTCATAGAATCAGTTAGGAAATCCAATGAAATTTATTTTATACACCGCTCTATTACTTTGCATGTTCTCTCTTAGCTTTGCAGAAAGCCCCTACATCAGCGTTTCGGGCGAATCAGAAGAACAACTTGAACCTCAATATGCAAAGATTTCTGGACAAATCAAAACCGTACACCCTTCTATGGAAAAAAGTCACTCACGACTTATTAAAAGAATCAAGCTTCTTAATAAACATCTACTCGATGCGGGAATATCTGGAAATGACCTCGAAAAATCCAATGTACGCCAAGGGGTTACTCACGAATGGAAAAAGAAAGAACGAATCGTAACTGGCTATTTTTCATCAGTGCAAGTAGACATAACCGTCTCCAACCTGAATGACCTTCAAAAGGTCTATAAAGCCCTCTCAAAACTCCAGGAATTTTCAATAACCAATACTCAATATCGTCGCTTTGATTTAGAAGAACAACAGATAAAACAAGCAGAAAAAGCCTTAAAAAAGGCCAAGACTAAAGCATTTCGAATGGCACGAACATTAGGGGCCTCATTAGGCTCCCCCCAACGTATTTCTGAAACAGGAACTCACCGCCCTCGCCCCATGGTTAAATCAATGTCTGCGCTCCATGCTGATGTCGGAGCTCACCAAGAAGACTTTTCAGGGTATTTAATCGTACGGTCAGTTGTACAGGTTGATTTTTTGCTAAAATAAAAGGTTATGCCCTCAGCACTGCTCCAAAATCTATTTTAAAAAGAAGAGGTTGATACACACCTCGAAGGAGTATAAAATGACAGTACTTTTTAATATAGTTGTCATCGCGATAATACTTACTGCTCTCTATATTGGCACTCAAGTATTCTAGCGAAATGATGGGCCACACACTGACGCCCTTCTTCTACTGTTGTGAATCAGTAGTTAATGGTGTTATATCGTTATTATATTTTGAAATACAATCTGAGGGCGCCCCCCCTCACCTGCCTGATATTTGTTGGCAGCCTCTATTAATGATTTTTTATCGATACCAAACCGCTCCATATCTGATTCCAAAAGATAGTTACTCCCATTTATAAGGAGCATATCTCGCCCTTTTACCTCTCCGCGATCGTGCTTCAATGTAGAGATGGCCAGTTGAATTAATCCTTTAAGTCCATCATACGTCCTGCTCCCCTTGGATTCTAGTCTCCACAACCCTTCAAATACTTCATGAGTTTCCCAGTAGTAGTCTGCATTAAAAAGATCAATACCATAGAGATAATGCTTATTTTCTCTCCAATCAGCGCCTTCATAGGTTAAGGGGGTTGGTTCACCAAGACCATCATCTATTTCTTTAATCGCACGTTTAATTTCAGGATGTGGCTCAATTCTATGGTCATCATACTTTATGGGAAAAGGTGTCGTAGTGTAGCGACTCATTACATGACTCCCTCAATCCACTTAGCAACGGCACAATACACTTTTTGTGTGTATTCTATATGATCCCGGTCTATTTTATTCATCGTGCCAGAAGCTTCCCAAAAAGTTGTTAAAAATGCTGCATTCTCTTCTGCATTTGGATTATCAAGATTCTCAACTTTCACCGACTCATATCCAAACTCTTCAGGAGTAAAAACACGCTTCTCTTTAGCTACATCTCCATACTCATCTCTATACGCAATGGTTATGTGGACTCCTCGTGCAAAAGAAGGCGTCAACCCCCCTTCAAGGCCCTTAAAAACACCAACAGCAATTGAATACCCTTGTTCTATAGCAACATCTAAAATCATCTCTGAGTACCGTCCATGAAACGACGAAAAGAGACCGATCTTTGTCCCAAATGGATTAATCATTTTCTCAATTGTCGCAAGAAAGGGCCGTTTTTTTATTTCACGGCGAATACGCTGATATTTAGTAAGAGCAGGAAAAAGGTCATTTTGATTTACAAAAAGCCCTGTATTAGATATCGGCATGTCTTTAACAATACCCATATAAAACGTGCGATCGAGTGCTTTAGCTAATCCAAGAAGGTTTGTACCAAATTTAGGGCCCGCACTCTCACCACACATACAAAGGGTTTTAAATCCTGCCTTGTTGAGCTCTTCAATAATAATGGGGGTCAATAGGAAACTGCGGTTAGTACCATCAAAAGGTTCCGCAAGTTGAATCACTCTTTCATCTTTTACCTTACGAGACTCAGGGAGGCCATCAATTTTTTCGATGGCCTCTATAAGACCAACATACTCTTCTGCTGTTTCGTATTTGATACGCAATACCGAAGCGAAAAACCCACGCACAAAATCATTATTCGTTGACATAAGAAACTCGCCTAGGATTCGCGCTTCGTTACGACTCAGATCCATTTTGTCAAGAAGGCCTTTTCCAAAACCTTGAATTTCAACGGGGGTATCGTTCAAAAAATAATTAATAAAGACAGATGACGACCGTAGACAATTCGAAACGCCTATAGACTCCAACCTAATTTCTTCAGAGGTAGGGTGCTTAAAAAACAGCGCGCCTAAAAATGCTCCCTGTATAGACCTTGGAGCAATCTCTTCTTGAAATTCCTCAATGATCGCATCAACAAGTTCAGGGGTACAATCGACACACCTCTTGCCCGTTCCAATATTTTGAATCCCCTCTTCAATAGCTGGTGCAATAACACTACTCTTCACGCATTCCCCTTTTCCAATGTTTTGCAATTGTCTTGTTTAAATTAAAAGATAAGCTAATAGATTAGATTAGTAGAATCCAAAGCCTCTTTTTACACGAAAGAGGCTACTTTAAACAATTCCGTTATTCTCAATTACGATTCGGCTATTGCATACTTTTTTGAAATGAGAGTTACAAACCCTTCTAAGATCATACCTGCAACAATTGACTCAAAACGCTCATCATTACATGGAAGCTCATTTACCAATTCAGCTTCAGTAAGCGAACCGCTTTTTAACAGCACCCGGAGAATAGCCCCTCGAACCTCTCTATCAGACCCTTTAAACTTCGACTGAACCACATGATGACGACTCTTTTTCGCAGGATTTTTAAAACGTTTTTTAAGGTCGGTACCATAGTCCATAATAGCAGAATACCATTGTCTCGGATTCTCTTTATCGAGACACAGTTCAATAATGGGTAAAAGTTCTTTATCATCAACACTCTCTCGCTCTAAAAAAAAGTGATGTATAAAAACTGCTCGAATATTAGTTTCGATATAACTGACCGGTTGATTATACGCATAAGCGCAAATTGCAGAGGCTGTTGCAGGTCCAATTCCTGGAAGTGCAACAAGTCCAAATTCATCTTTTGGCATAACGCCCCCCATTTCCTCCACCACCATTTGTGCTGCACGTTGCAAAAACTGAGCACGTCTATTATAGCCAAGCCCTTGCCACTCATTTAAAAGGTCCGCCTTAGAGGCTACCGCTAGTTTTTTGAGTGTAGGGAATTTTTTGAGAAAAGACCTGTACTTATCTACAACACGATCAACTTGTGTTTGCTGCAGCATTATTTCGGAGACCATTATAAAATAGGGGTCCTCTGTTTGCCTCCATGGAAGATTAGAGCGACCATGTTCAGTAAAAAACTGATAGACTTTCTTTCGGAATGCTCGAACGGTATTGTGATGAAGTGATTGCATGGCGCAAAAGTAATTAATTGTGAGCTGAGAAGTAGGCTCTGCAACCCAGAGCCCCTTCTTCAAGCACATTATTTCAACATTATAGTTTATAGCTTTTCTAAAAATGGCACCCTCTTCCTTTCTTTTTAAACGCGTCTAAGTGTTCTACTACCTTTTCGCGTTGCTCCTTACTTAAGCTATTTTGAAAAAGTACAAAAGCCTCCCATATGGATTGCCCCTCTTCTTTTATCTTCTGAGCATGGGTATCAATAAAAGGGGCAAAGGAATCACTTGTCATGTTTTCATTAAGAAACGCCTCTTTCAATGCAGCATGGTGCTTCTCTTTTTCTGATTCATGAAGAGAACGTTTTTCTAGAATCTGTACTTTTACGTCTCTCAATAGTGCTTGTTGCCCCTCCGTAAGTTCAAGCTCTTCGGTTATCTCTTCAACTATCCAGGCTGCTTTCTCTTCAGGACTTTTGTTGTGAAAACATCCTATTAACATAAATAGCGTTGTTATTCCTACTGCGATTATTGGTAAATGTCTTTTCATTAGATCCTCCTCAGGATTAGTTGTATATCGTTATAGGGTAAACATATCATCATTTACCCAAAGAGACCCTTCACGTAGGTCACAGAGTGTAACAGTTTGTAACGGAATACTAAAAAATGTTTTTGCCCATTAAAAATGATATACATTTGAGACATGCCTATACAAAAACGACATATACTACTGATAGATGATGACACAAAACTAGCTGACCTCTTAACAGAATATCTCGGCCAATTTGAATGTGAAGTGGACTATTCCGAAACACCGCTTAATGGAATTTCAAAAATAAAGCACGGTTCATACGACCTTGTTATTCTTGATGTTATGATGCCCGAAATGAATGGATTTGATGTTTGTAAAGAAGTCCGTAAATTCAGTGAAATCCCCATAATCCTCCTCACAGCAAGAGGCGAAGTTACTGATCGTGTACTGGGTCTAGAACTTGGTGCCGATGATTACCTTCCAAAACCCTTTGAGCCCCGAGAGCTCGTTGCTCGTATTGACACCATTCTTCGTCGATCAAAAAACAGTTCTAACTCCATTCTTTTTGGGGATTTCTCAATAGACACCCATAATCGTAAGCTCTTAAAAAATGGTGAAGAAATTGAAACCACTACCCTAGAGTATGAACTTACTTTAATGTTTGCCCAAAACCCCAACAAAAAATTTAGCCGAGATGAAATTATGAATCATTTACAAGGTGTCGATACTGAAGTTTTTAGTCGCTCAGTAGACATTCTAGTCAGTCGTGTGCGCTCAAAAATAGAAACAGACACCAAACAACCTCGGTTTATTAAAACCATATGGGGTACCGGCTACATGTTTACAGGGGTATAAATATGATTTTACACTTCTTACAATCACTCTACTTCCGACTCTTCATAATCCACTTCTTCACTCTGTTCCTTGTAGTTGTTACCGTACTTGTCTCGGGCAATCTTACCAACATGCCTAAACATAAAGAAATTTTTAAGAGCTATGTAAACCTCTTTACAAACTATGTCATTGATGACATTGGCACTCCTCCCAATACTGTTATTGCAGACTCTATCGCAACAAGACTCGCTGTTGACCTGGTTATTGAAGGTCCAGAATATCGGTGGGAGTCCAACCCAAACGCAATAGAGCATGCCGACCACTCTCATATCATAAAAAAAAATGGATACACCTTTACCATTACCAAACGTGATCCTTTTAGAGAAAACACACTGATGCACCTCTATTTAATTATTGGCCTTA
This sequence comes from Fibrobacterales bacterium, assembly GCA_051532055.1. Lineage (GTDB taxonomy): Bacteria > Fibrobacterota > Fibrobacteria > Fibrobacterales > JAOPTW01 > JAOPTW01. Next base: position 176,819 of record JAOPTX010000032.1, read on the forward strand.
TACTGGTAATTTTCATCAACTATCTCATGATCAATAGCCAGTTTACACCCATTAAAAAAATGAGAGAGGGCGTCAAAGAAGTTGCCAAAGGTAATTATGGCATACAAGTCTCTACTTGTGGCCCCAAAGAAACTCAACAGCTGGGGGAGGCCTTTAATGATATGTCAAAAAAAATTGAAAAACATATCTCCGAACTTCGTATCCTTCTTAGGGCGATTAGTCATGAGCTCCGCTCTCCTCTTGGTAGAATGAAGCTCGCCTTAGAGTTTGTCTCTGACAAAAGAATTAAAGAGTCGCTCTCAGAAGAGATCACTCAACTCGATACTATAACAGCGTCACTTCTAGAGCAAGAAAAATTAAAAAGCGGTCTAATCGAACTCGAAAAGTGTGATTGTGACCTAAGCAACCTCCTCAATCAAGTCGTGCAACCCTATTCTCTAGAGCATACCGCAATACACCTTAACCTACCTGAGGTACCAATTACCGTCAAGGCAGACTGCCCTCGACTCGCTATCGTATTTCGAAACCTTACTGAGAATGCTATAAAGTATGGTGAAAATAGCCCAATTACAATTTCAGTATCCCGACAAGAAACTTATGCCCTCATTAGTGTACAAGATCATGGTATCGGTATTGCACCAGAAGACATCTCCAAAATAGGAGATCCATTTTTTAGGCCTGATAGCTCAAGAACACGTTCTAGTGGTGGTTTTGGTCTTGGCTTAAGTATTGCAAAAGCAATAATAACAGCCCACAATGGTACTTTTGAGATTTGTAGCAAAATTGATGAGGGATCAACCTTTACTGTCACACTTCCTATTTGTTAACAGTGTAAAATAATATATATTCACACCGGGACACATGCGTAGTACGATCAATACTACTCGAAAAAGGAATATTATGAAAATTTATCTATTTTCTATTGGGATAATAGCATTTATACTTATAGGTTGTTTGGGCGAAGACCCCATACTCCCTTTAGAATCATCCGCTGACATTGTCAGCTCTATGGAAGAATCAAGCGAAGAAAGCCTCTCTTCTGATGAAGCTCCAGAAAAATCAATCACTCTTGATGATATCAAAGGTGAATGGTTTTTTTCAAAAGTTATGGGCGGAGGACCCAATGATTTTTTAGTCGCTATAGAAGATGATGAATCAATTACTTTTACCCTCACACTCCTCGGAACCGTAAAGAATAGCGCTGAAGGTACAATTGAGGTCAAAGATGACTCTATACTCCTTAAATGGGATGAGTGTAAAGCCAAAAAAGAAGTTGTTGAGTGTGATGATGATTCAGCATCTAAGATTCCAAATGAACTTGGTTTTGATGGATCTGCAATTTATGATGCTGACAACACCGATTACATCTACGAGAAAAAATAAAAACGCAGTCAAAGAGCCTGCCATTCTACTGTGGCAGTTTCTCTGATATTAAACCTAAATGGGGTTCATGATGCTCATTATAAATCTCAAAATGTACTCGATTACCTATTTTGTCGATCACTTTTGTTGAAGTGATTACCTCACCATAAGTCTTATAACACCCTAATGCCCTCTTAAAGACAATCACATCCAATTCATCTAAATGGACCGTTACGTCAATCTCTTTTTCAGGGGAGGGGCGAACCCCTTCACGATGCTCACTCCCCAGTTGTTCTTCCCCAAGCGTATAAAAACAAAGCCGTTTTAGATACTCATAGCCCTCTTTTTTATACAAACCGCAATAAATCCGTTTAACAATACAATGGCCCACTATATGGTCATAATGCCCACTAATTCCGTGAATAGGGTAGGTTACAATAATATTTGGTTTCACTCGCTCTATTTCTTGAATTATTACCTTCTCAAGCTCAAGGGGGTTCATATCTTTTAACCCTCCATCCAAATAATCGAGAATAGTCATTCCATCAAGGTTAAGTACTTTTTCTACATCAAGCATCTCTCGAAAGCGAACTTCTCCCATTTCTTCAATAGTATAATTAAATGTATGCCGTTGAGTTGTCCCTCCACCTCGCGTCAAAGTGAGAAGATATACCTCTTCCCCCAAAGATTTTTGTTTATGAATCACAGGAGCGGGGCCAAATGACTCATCATCAGGATGAGGAAAAATATAGAGGGTTTTGATAGGTTCTGACATAAAGCTCGCTCCCGAAAACATCACTCTTTGAGTATATTGTTTTTATGGCGCATGGTCAATAGAGTTGCCGAATATTTGTTTTCAACTATTTTTCAATAGAGAGCCGCCAGAGGTCTTGCCCACTTTCTGCATATTTTTTTTCAAATGCAGTGAGATACTCACCTTCGGGATTAAGCTGCTCAACTATGCCTGTTTGTTTCTTCGCAACCGCGTAAGCTCTGTTGAATTCTTCAAGATAAAGCTTCCAATTACTTCTCAATTCCATTCTATCACAGACCGCCAAAAGCGTTGGGAAAATTGGATGCCCCTGCCATCGCTTTGTAAATGAGCTCTGTTTGGGCCATGGATTAGGATAGAGAATATAATGCTTTTCAATTGGTTTATTAGCTTCTACAATCAAACGCCATAAATCTATAACGTCTGCTCGTTCTATTATTACATTATCCAGACTATTGCCTGAAGCGCGTGCCACATTAACCGCATACCAATCACTTTTTAAAATACGGTCTTGTGACTTATCAATACCTATTACTATGCTATCTGCATGCGCAGCCCCAAGCTTAAAGCTGCTCATGCCCACACCACACGCAGAATCTAATATAATGGGTCGTTCGCCTAATTCTTTTAACTGATTAAGTATTCTATCAAAAGCCTTTTTGGTGTGGTCTTGAATAGGGCGTTTATACTCAGTAGTCATGTGTTTTATAACCACCGACTCTAAATCTTTGTGAATACCGTCTTGAGGACTGTCTACCCTTCTACTTTCACTCACTTTTGTTCCTTTTTCTTTTCGGAGGGACCATCATATGCATAACCTTTTGCGATACAGAGAAATTCTCTCCTCTCTCTTCGTCAATTATAATATCCGAACCTTGTTTATAACCATACCACCACTCAACATCCTCACTCCCTACAGAGAGAGAGTGCACGGTACCCGTTGGGATGACTACTTCTTCACTCACTAATAGTTCTATCTGAGAATCTTCAAACGTAATGATGAGTTTACCCGAAATGAGTTTTAGTATCTTCTCATCTTCACAGAGATTCAAATACTCATTTAAAGGTGTATCAACCCATTGATTACACGTATACCCTCTTTGCTTCCATTCATTTTTTGTCTGATTTTTATTCATAGTAACAACCACTCAAACATAAAGCCATTACAATGGGATTCCAAAACGATACCATAATAGAGAACCAATGGCTACACCATTATGATATTCAGAAATGAGAAAATCTTTTACCTTTGATTTTTCAACCAGCACTACTTCAATCTCTTCTCCACATTCTAGGGACTGCTTAGGATTTTGATTTTCTGGTAATGATTCATCTACTTCTATAGTGACTACTTGCATCAATGAATCTGTCATTGCGGGATACGAGGCTAATGGTGGACTTACTTCAATAACGACACCACTGTATCCAGTTTCTTCTTTAAGCTCCCGAACAGCATCTTCTTCTATTGAGCAATTCTCGCACATACCTGCCGGGAGAGAAGTTACCCATCCATTAATTCCTTGTCGAAATTGCTTCAGAAGGATTAATCTATCACTTTGTTTGAGTGTTGCAAAAATGACAACTGATTTGCTAGAATCTGTTCGTTCAAAACGTTCCCAAGTATGCACCTTACCACTATCATCTTCAAAAGTGGCTTCGAGTACTTTGAGTCGTTTGCCCTGAAAGAGCTCTTTTTCACTAATTTTTTTCATAGAGATAAATATAGTAAAGTATAGCTCCTCACTTTTTCAACGAAAGAAGCTCAAGTTTTAACACACAAAAATATTAGTATACAAAGTTTCCGTATACCCCAATTTTTTGACCATCAAAACTAGGTTCATTTGAATCAATTCGTTCCCACTTCAGTGCGTAACTTAAGTTTTTGGTCTGCTTAAACTCAACGCCAAGGCTATATGCATCTGCATAAATATCATCAAGCGATTGCCCAATTAACCCCATTACCCCTTTGATTTTTGCACCAAATTTCATTTTCATATTTACATACCTGCCAAACACTTCAAATCTATTATTTATGGGGACAGCAAGATTACTTTCAAATGCAGCTACATTATCATATACTGTACTATTTTTCATGTAAGAATACATGATTCCGAGTTTTGCCCATGGCGTACCAATACATCCAAAAGGTGAAACTAATATCTGTGGTTTTACTTCTTGGTTTTGTGGTAACCCTAAAGACTTTAATGCATCTGGTAACCCCAAAGAAAGAGAATCATTTCCATTATATGGACGAATACTCGTGTAGAGGTTCACCGCCCAAAACGCCCCTCTATACTCTGTATTGAGCGCATATACAAAATCTTGTTTTTGGGTATCAATCCCTTGTCTATTATTCCCACTAAATACCCCACCATGCATAAATAACTCATCAGTAATATGGTATTTCATCGAAACACCTAAATCAAGATCCCCTGAACCATCTTGCGTCCCTGTCAAACTTACTGGATACTCTTTAGCATGCGCCTTAAAATAAAAGAGTAAACGAGTAAACCACGATAATGATGGCTGTAAACCAACATAAAGCTTTGCTTTCTCCAATGGTTCTGATGTGATATATGCGCTATTCACTGTTGCTTTATTTGAACCCTCTTTATCCTTATCAACTCTAAAAGATACTTCAGCTTTTATTCCATGATCAAAAACTTTCCTATACCCGAGTACAGCCACGAACATTTCCATATCTGTTTCTTTGCTTCGCGTGTCATATTCAAAATTAGGCCACAGTAAGATGATTGGTTTATCCTTTGGCTCCTTTGCCTCACTCGCTTCCATTGGTGTTTTCTCTGTTTCAGCATAAACGAAGCCACACAGAACTATACTCAGCATTATATTTTTTAACATACCATTCTCCTTTTGATGAGTATACTACTATAAGCTCACCAAACGCCATTATTTTTGTCTTTAAGTTTTATCACATTTATTCTTTCTAGATGCAGCACAGAGAATAATTTTTCAGTTCTATTCATATTTTACCCATAAACTCTCATTTCCACTAGTCTGAATTTGTCTTATTGTTATTCCAATAATTATTTCTACATTCGTAGACAATTAAATAACACTTACACTCAGATAGATACCCTAAAATCTATTTTCCGATACTTCAGGCATTCATTTTGTATAGATTATACAATGCAGGTTAAACATCAATCGAGGGAGCCGATGTTTCAATTGAGTAAATCAAATATATTTTTCAGTATAACGGTATTTCTACTTTTAGCTTGTACCAATGATCAAACACCCATTGATGATTTCGCATTAACATCATCAGAGATTAACATTAGCAGTGAAGTCACTTCTTCTCAAGAAACATTAGTTAATAGTTCTAGTACTATTCTTCTTTCTTCTCAAACGGTACAATCATCTTCGAGCCTGTTAATAAATTCAAGTACTAGCCTCAGCCATAGTTCATCCAGTTACACAATGTCATCGAGTAATTATTCCTTTTCAGAAGCACCTTCAAGTAGTAGCAGTAGTAACAGAATAACTTACCCTGTTGTTGACCCTACAAAAAATAAATTAGCGAATATTACCAAAAAGTGTGAATTACCTATAGAAAAATTAAGTAATGGAGAGTCCGGTTGGAACTCTCGGTATTGGGACTGCTGTAAACCTCATTGTTCTGTTCCACAAAATACCGATAACCTAACTAAAAACTGCTCAATTGATGACATAGAAACTCCTTGCTTTAAAGAAGTTGGAAATGAATTTTGGTCCGGAATTGAGACGATTAAATCTGGTTGTGCAGAAGGTGGTGAAACCTTTGCTTGTTATAGCCATGCGCCCTTTGCTGTTTGTGAAGACCTCGCCTATGGGTTTGCTGCCGTTCCTGGCATCCACGATGACATGTGTGGTTCATGTTTTCAACTTGACTATGATGGAGGTTTTCAGCATGGCAACCCAAAAGAAGCCCACACCTTAATGAAAGGTAAAACAATGATTGTTATGGCTTCTAACATAGGGCATGATGTGGCAGGTGGTCAATTTGACATAATGATTCCCGGTGGTGGACTTGGAGCTTTTGATGCAGGATGTGCTGTACAATGGAATGTAGATCCAAACGATGAACAACTTGTAGGTAAAAAATTTGGTGGCTTTATGACAACCTGTCGTGAAGCTCTTGGAAATGAAGAACCAGCTGACACTTATAAAGATTGCGTTAGAAACATGTGTGACAATCTTTTTGGACTAGATCCAAACATGAAAGACCTTTGGGAGGGATGTATTTGGTATGTAGATTGGATGCACGCTGTTGACAACCCTACATTTACCTATAAACAAGTAGAGTGCCCTCAAGTCCTGTTAGATATGTATGGGTCCGAATTTCACGATGATTATACACTGGATGATCTCTATAACTAAAAGGTTCAATTGTGGCATAGCTAAAATTTAGCACAAAAAAAAGCCCTACAGAGTAGGGCTTTTTAATTATTTAGAATCTATCTAGTCTATTGTAGCATTATCAGTTAAGATACTCACAAGGTTATCTTTCACTTCAAGAAAACCATTTTCTATAGCTATCGTAGACATTTTACTATTTATTTTATATGACACAGAGCCAGTAGTAAGGCTCGCCAAAATAGGTGCATGATCTTTTAAGATTCCAAGAAGACCATCTGTAGCCGGTACGACAACAGAATCAATCTCACCTTCGAAGGCTATTGCACTCGGCGTAAGAACCTTAAGAGTTAACATCTATTTTGTCTCCAGTTTTTCGCTATCTGCAAGTACTTCTTCGATTGCCCCTTTCATGTAAAAACACTGCTCAGGAACTGAATCATGTTTTCCATCTAGGATTTCTCTGAAAGAACGAACAGTATCTTCGAGCTCAACATATCTACCAGGAACACCATTAAATACTTCCGCAACATAGAACGGTTGAGAAAGGAATTTCTGAATTTTACGAGCACGAGTTACCGTAAGTCTATCTTCTTCAGAAAGTTCATCCATACCCATAATCGCAATAATATCTTGAAGTTCATTATATTTCTGCAAAATCTGCTGCACTCCACGAGCTGTTCTATAGTGCTCTTCGCCAACTATTTCTGGGGCAAGAACTCGTGAACTTGATGAAAGTGGATCTACCGCAGGGTAAATACCAATTTCCGAAATCGCACGAGAAAGTTCTGTAGTTGCATCAAGGTGAGCAAATGTTGTCGCAGGTGCTGGGTCTGTATAGTCATCCGCAGGAACATAAATTGCCTGAATTGAGGTAACTGATCCTTTTTTAGTTGATGCAATACGCTCTTGAAGTGCACCCATTTCTGTACCAAGCGTAGGCTGATAACCAACTGCAGATGGAATTCGTCCAAGAAGTGCTGACACTTCTGAGCCCGCTTGAGTAAAACGAAACATGTTATCAACAAAAAGGAGTACGTCTTTGTTTTCAACATCCCGAAAATATTCAGCCATTGTCATCGCTGTAAGAGCGACACGAGCACGCGCTCCTGGTGGCTCATTCATTTGGCCATACACGAGGCATGTTTTATCAATAACACCAGATTCTTGCATTTCACCGTATAGTGCTGTACCTTCACGAGTACGTTCACCTACACCAGCAAATACTGAGTATCCACCATGTTCTTGTGCAATATTACGTATGAGTTCCATAATAAGAACTGTTTTACCTACACCAGCTCCACCAAAGAGACCGATTTTTCCACCTTTAACGTATGGTGCAAGAAGATCAACTACTTTAATTCCTGTAACAAGAATTTCAGATGCAGTATTAAAATCTTCAAATTTTGGTGGCAATTTGTGAATTGAATCAAACTCTTTTGCTTCAATTGGGCCTTTTTGGTCAACAGGTTGACCAACAACATTCATAATTCTACCAAGAGTCTCTTTTCCTACAGGAACCTGAATAGGCTTGCCAGTATTTTTAACTTTTTGGCCACGTTTTAAACCTTCAGTAGAGTCCATTGCAATACATTTTATCACTCCATCACCAAGGTGCTGAGCAACCTCAAGTACCAAGTTGTCGTCACGACCATCAATGTTTACATTTGTTACTGTAAGAGCAGCAAAAATTTGTGGTATATCTCCATCTGTGAATTCTACATCCACAACAGGACCTAATACCTGTACTACTTTTCCTTCGTTCATCCTTTATACTCCTGGGACGCTAGCCGTTTTGAGACTCTGCACCTGCTACAATTTCTGTAAGCTCGGTAGTAATCGCAGCTTGTCTTGCGCGGTTCATTATTAAGGTTAAATTTTTAATTAAATCACTCGAGTTGTTTGTTGCATTTTCCATAGCCGTCATACGTGCACCATGTTCACCAGCTGCATTTTCTAGTAGTGAACGATAAAACTGTGCCGCAACATGCTTAGGCAATAAGCTCTTTACAAGATCTTGAGCATTTGGCTCATATATATAATCAGTTTCAATATAAGACTTATCACTCATATCCTCTTCAAACACAACTGGTAATACTTTTTTCATTGTTGGTGTTTGAACCAAAACCGATTCGAATTCATTATTTATCAGATAAGCTTCATCAAACTTACCAGCGATAAAATCTTCCGTTGCTTCTTTCGCGACGTCATTAATACTAAGAAAATCTGGGTTACGAGTTATCTCTTCATAATTTTTTTCAAAAGCGTAATGCTCTTTCTTTGAGAAAAAATCAAATACTCTTTTGCCAAGAGTATACACTTCATACTCAACACTTGATTCTCGTGTATCGATAACATTGGCAGCATACTTTATCATGCCATTATTAAAACTACCGCACAATCCTTTATCAGATGAGTATACATAATATCTGATTTTCTTAACAGGTCGCTCTTTCATGAGTTCAAAATCTACGACTTCTGAACTATTAGAAACAATACCGAGAAGTTTTTTTAATTTATCGCTATATGGCTTATTATCACGAATCGCATCCTGAGATTTTTTAAGCTTAGAGCTAGCAACTAACTTCATTGCCGAAGTAATTTTGTTAGTATTTTTTAAGCTTGTTATTCTAAGCCGTAGCTGTTTAATGGATGCCATTATTGATTATCCTTCTACGTTAAAGACATCTTTAAATGACTTAAGAGCATTATTTATACGTCCTTCAATATCTTCAGTCATTTTTTGCTGAGTTACAATATCAGTATAAATATCAGAATGTTGACCATCTAAATAATCAACAAGCTCTTTTTCATAACGTACAACTTGATCAACAGGAACTTCTGCTAGATAATTATTCAAGCCAGCATAAATAACAATAATCATTTGCGAAACTTGATAAGGACTATTCTCATTCTGTTTCATAAGTTCAACGAGGCGTTGACCTTTTTCAAGTTGGTCACGAGTCGCTTTATCCAAGTCTGAAGCAAACTGAGAGAAAGCTGCAAGCTCTCTATACTGCGCAAGCATTAGTTTAAGAGGAGATGCTACTTGTTTTGTTGCTTTAATTTGCGCATCACCACCAACACGTGATACCGAAATACCAACATTAACAGCAGGGCGCAAACCAGCATTAAAAAGATTCGAATCAAGGAATATCTGTCCATCTGTAATCGAAATTACATTTGTTGGAATATATGCAGATACGTCACCCGCTTGAGTTTCAACAATAGGAAGAGCAGTAAGTGATCCACCACCCTCTTTTTCAGACATTTTCGCAGCGCGTTCTAATAAACGTGAATGCAAATAAAACACATCACCTGGGAATGCTTCTCGCCCTGGTGGTCTTCTTAAAAGAAGTGACATTTGTCTATACGCTTGAGCCTGCTTGGTAAGATCGTCATACACAACTAATGCGTGCATACCATTATCTCTATAATACTCACCAAGTGATACACCACAATAAGGTGCAAGATACTGCATTGGAGCTGAGTCAGAGGCATTTGCAGCAACAATAGTTGTATACTCCATAGCCCCTGCTTTTTCTAATTTCTCTTTTACTTGTGCAATGGTCGAAGCTTTCTGACCAATACCAACATAGATACAGTATACATCTTTACCTTTTTGATTGATGATTGCATCAATAGCAATGGCTGTTTTACCTGTTTTACGGTCACCAATAATAAGTTCACGTTGTCCACGGCCAACAGGTATCATTGCATCAATAGACTTAATGCCTGTTTCCATTGGCTCACAAACGTCCATCCGCTCAATAATGCCCGGTGCTTTAGTTTCAAGCTGAATCTCTATATCAGATTCAATGGCAGGTCCACCATCAACTGGTTGTCCAAGTGCATTCAGTACGCGACCGTTAGTAATTTTACCAACCTTAACCGATGCTACCTTATTAGTCCGAAGAACAGTGTCCCCTTCTTTAATAGCATCAGCTTCACCAAGTACAGCAACACCAACATTGTCAGACTCAAGGTTGAGTACCAACCCTTGAACGCCATTTTTAAACTCAACAAGTTCACCAGACATCACTTCTGAAAGTCCATGTACTCGTGCAATACCATCACCAACACTTAGTACGGTACCAACCTCATAGGTTTCCGCTTCAGTTTTGAAAGACTCTAGTTCTTTTAAAAGAATCGAAGATATTTCATCCGGTCTTATTTGTGTATCCATGTATAAATCCTGTAGTTGACTTAAGCCAACAATTTGTTTTTTAAATGCTCAAGTTTATTTTGAAGTGAATGATCTTCAACGAGATCACCAACTCTTACAATAAATCCACCAATAAGATTTGTATCTAACTGGTTGTCGAAAACATGCGTCATTGAATCACGTTTTTCATAACTTTTTGTAATCTGGCTCATTTGATCATCACTCAGTGGAGTCACACTATAAATTGTACCTTTAACTACATTATTATAAGTATCAAGTACAAGTTGAAACTCTTGAATCACAGATCCGAGTAACTCCAATCGATTTTTTTTAATTAACAGACGCAAAAAATGCATACTGAGTTCAGAAAGCTTAGAACCAAATGACTTAATAATTACTGACTCTTTATTACCGAGTGATACCACTGGGTTTTTTATAAAAGACTGAAATTCTTGGTTTTTGTTTAAAACCTCTAGAACTAAGTTAAGATCACTTTCAATGATATCTAGTGACCCCGCCTGTTTACCCGCAAGTAAAAACGTACGAGCATATCGTTCTACAATAGCCTTATGGACCATCTAATCCTCTAAACTTTTTATGTAGTTATCTACAATTTTTTTAGACTGATCGTTATCTATTTTCTCTTCGAGTAGCTTTTCAGCTGCGCCAATAGCTAAGTCAACCGTAGTTTTTCTTAGTTGAGAAATTGCTTCATTCTTCATAGCAGTAATCTCTTCTTTAGCAGACTCCACTATTTTAATTTTCTCATCTAGGGCGCCCTGCTCAATTTTTCGTCTATACTCTTCAGCACTTTTTTTAGCTTCAGAAACAATTTGTCCCGCTTCAGCTCTGCTTTCAGCAAGAATAGACTTCTGTTCAGTTGCAATTTTCTTAGACTCGTTTCGCGCCTCTTCAGCTTTTTCAAGCGAAGCATTAATAGTGCGATCTCGTTCATCAAGTGCATTGATGATTGGTCCCCATGCAAACTTTCTCAGAAGAAGCAGTAGAAGAAAAAACGTAATTAACGCCCAAATGCCAACACCCGGATCAAGCTTTAGAAGCGGATTTTCATTTGATGCACCATGACTATCTGCAGCTTTCTCAACTGTTGCTACATGTTGATCTTGCCCAGAGTGGTCACCGTGGTTTGCAGTAACTACACTTTTGCCTTCTTGTGACATACTAAGTCCTTATAGTTAAGAGTAGCTTATTTATTTGCGAGAAGAATACAAATAACTTCACCAAAAAGAGCAACACCTTCAATTAGTGCCGCAGCAATAATCATAGCAGTTTGAATTTTTGCTCCTGCTTCTGGTTGACGGGCAATACCGTCCATAGCTGCTGCTGCAAGTTTACCAATACCAAGTCCTGCACCAATTACTGCGAGACCAGCACCAATACCTGCACTTAAAAACGCCATGTTACCTTCCATTATTTACTCCTTGTTTTGATCTAGTGATCTTGATTAATTGACATTCCAATAAACAGTGATGTGAGCAATGCGAACACATACGCCTGTAAAAACGCTACCATAATTTCGAGAACCGATATGAATAGTGCAAAGGGTACAAATGCTAATGAGAAAAATACCGATTTAAACACAATGATCATACCAAGTAGCGAAAAGATTATAAAGTGACC
>JAOPTX010000033.1:0-2422 GCA_051532055.1 Fibrobacterales bacterium
TTCGTTCGTCCTTTGCCACTCTGTCCTCCTTTTGGTTTTCCTGACTGTATCATTTTTTACAGTTAGGTGAGGGAGAGGCTCTATACCTATTATAGAGAACATTGGTGGACATTACAATGGGCAAGTTTGTTTATTTGGGAGACTGCATGGTTATGCAGGGAAGAAAATGTTTTTGTTGAAGCCTCACCGTCCATGGTGAGGCTATTTTATTATAATCTGATCTATTGGTTTAGGTATTTAACTATGACAGTTGATATTAAAAATCATCTCAGCTCCTAGTGTACTAAATATGTTCGCAAAAGTAAAAAGGGCCTTACAGAGTTTGTTCGGAACATCATGATGTTTATTAGAATATACATTAGATAGGTACTGTAAACTATTTTAACGAGGAGTATATATGAAGCTTATCTTAACGATTTTATTGATCTTATTATTTCAAATCAATAGCACTGCCCAAACATGGGAAAAATCTTTCACAGCCGGATCATACGATAAAAATGGTGCATTTATGGGAGGCTCTCAAATAATGCACTTACAGGGGTATAAGGGAAAACTTTATGCTGCAAACAGCTATTGGGAAGACTCTAATAGAGGGTCCGTTGGAAATGATTACTCGAAAGGGTGGGCTCAAATTCTCAAAAAGGGAGGTTCTGAAAAAAGATGGAAAGTAGATCTCGATATGGGACCAGGACATCTACGGCCAGAAATTTTAGAGGAACTCGTTTTTACGTTAGATAAAAATGGGGAACCATTAGATAAACCAGAAGAATTATTAGTTGCGGCATCCATAGATCACATTAAAGGAAAATATAAAACAATATTTGTCTATACGCGCATAAATGGTAATGGAGGTCGCTGGGAAAAAGTTCCCGTCTATTCTGGATGGGCAGACCATAAAGAAGATTTTTGTGTGAGAACAATAAAAGTATATACCGATAAGAAAACCGGCGAAGAACGCGTTTTTATATCTATTGGAGAGAAAGGTATTTTGTCTGGTGTGTATGATCCTACTGTGAAAGGGAAAATTAGATGGGATGATGAACTAGAATTTGGTCCGGTGAAAACGCGTACTTTAGGGATGTTTGTAGCTAATGGTAATCTCAATTTTTCATCAGATACTAAGATATATAAAAGAAAAAATGGTCTAAATGTAGATCCTTCAGAACGGTATAAGGTTGTGCACAACTTCAAGGATCTAAAGAAAACTAAGGGCCCAACAATATCGCCTATTGGGGGAATTCGTGGCCTTACTACAGTTCCTAATCCTCATTGCCCTGCAGACGGACCTAAAGAGAAATGTTTGAAAGAATCACTTATTTTGGTATGGGCCCCAGATAATACATCACAAGGAGATATTTTTAGGCTTGATCCTAATCCAGATAAAAAGAATGCATTTGATCGTACAAAAGAAACAACGTTGAGTGCATTGGTTAATAATTATTTGGGAGAGGATATCTGTCGTTTTGTTCTTGCTGGCTACAATAAATTTTTACCAATTGATAAGGAAGGAAAGAAAAAATATATTGTTGGTATGGAGGTTGTGATCTCTTCAACTTCATATCCTTTCCATTACGGAGCCAATAATGTAAAGTTTTATAGAGGTGCACTCTATGCGGTTCGTAATGAAGATGGGACTCAATATAGAATAAAAGAAGTCAATGGCCGCATAAAGAAAAATGATCCACCACTTGTTGCTATTTACGATTATGAACATTCACCCTTTGAAGGTGAAAATGCGATTTATTTCAGTGGTTTAGATCCAAACTTTGTGGATGCAACTAATCTCGCGTGGATTTATAAAAGAACTACCCTGACGGAACAGAAGCCAACAATGGCTCCATATTCTGAAGATAAAATTCAAAGTCTGCTAGCGCCAGCACCAGCACCAGCACCATTAGAAACAGAGTATGAAGATGAGGTTGCGCCAATAGCGGAATTAGATTCTGATCCTGTGTCAGTGAGTTACAATAACGGGATTTTTTCATTACATTCATCGATGTCTAATGGCGCTATGGTAAAAATAATTTCGTTAGACGGTAGTATAGTGTTTGAAGGAATGGTTAATAGTTCTAAAGCACTTCAGTTTAGCAATGGAATACATTATGTTGAAGTACACTCAAATGAATCGATAACAAAATTTGTTTTGCCTAATATACACTAGAGCATTCCTGTCTTTTATTACTCATCTATCTCTTTAGTGGGTAGGTGGGTACTTTATAACTATCCCAACGATCCACCAACAGCGAAAGCAGTCAATCACCGGAGTGTAAGTTCGCTGCATTCAGTCGGTCGCTCCGCTCCTCGCCTTCATGCAACCCAAGCAAAGCTTGGGAGCTCTCTAACACTCCTTTTTTTCAAAATTTCTTTAATAAAAAGTGAATGAAATTTTGAAAAAATGACTGCCTACATTCCGCAGGCGTTG